>CAXXNS010000011.1:0-31602 GCA_963666895.2 Desulfovibrionaceae bacterium
GCGCCGACCGTGCCGGACAAGGTCGGGTATCACCGGCCTTGCCACGGACGTGAACTAGGCCCGGACCCGGACCTGGCCCTGCTGCGGGCCGCCCTGGGCGACCGGCTGGTCCCCCTGGCCGACGCCTGCTGCGGGTTCGGCGGGGTGCTGCGGCTGACCGCGCCCAAGGTGGCCGACCAGGTGGGACGCGACCGCGCTCAGGGGCTCAAGGATCTGGACGCGGTGCTCACGGGCTGCACGGCCTGCGCCACCCAGTTGGCCGCCCTGGTTCCGCAAGGAACCGTGTCCGGCCACTGGCTCGACATGCTTGATATATCCAGGAGATAGATTTCATGCTCATCAAGAAGATCATCGGCTCGCGCAACGAACGCTACCTCAAGCAGCACCAGCCCCTGGTGGCCAAGATCAACGCGCTGGAGCCGGAGATGGAGAAGCTCGCGGACGCCGACTTCCCGGCCCGCATCGCCCAATGGCGCGGCGAAGTGGACAACGGCCGGGCCCTGGACGACCTGCTGCCCGAATGCTTCGCCCTGGTGCGCGAGGCGGGCAAGCGCGTGCTCCAGATGCGCCACTTCGACGTCCAGCTCATCGGCGGCATGGTCCTGCACGAGGGCCGCATCGCGGAGATGAAGACCGGTGAGGGCAAGACGCTGGTGGCCACCCTGCCCATGGTGCTCAACGCCCTGTCCGGCAAGGGCTGCCACCTGGTCACGGTCAACGACTACCTGGCCAAGCGCGATGCCGAGTGGATGGGCCAGATCTATTCCTTTTTGGGGATGACCACGGGCGTGGTGGTACACGGGCTCACGGACCAGGAGCGCCAGGAGGCCTACGGCAGCGACATCACCTACGGCACCAACAACGAGTTCGGGTTCGACTACCTGCGCGACAACATGAAGTTCTACAGGCACCAGCTGGTGCAGCGGCCCCTGAACTTCGCCATCGTGGACGAGGTGGACTCCATCCTCATCGACGAGGCCCGGACCCCGCTCATCATTTCCGGCCCCATCCAGGCCTCCACCGAGATGTACCGCCAGGTGGACGTCATCGTTCCCAAGCTCAAGCGCTGGAACAAGACCGAGGACGAGCTGGCCATGGAAAAGGCCGGGCAGAAGCCCGAGCCCCGGGGCCACTTCGAGGTGGACGAGAAGGCCAAGTCCGTGACCCTGACCGACATGGGCGTGGAAAAGGTGGAGAGCCTGCTGGGCATCGACAATCTGTTCGACCCGGCCCATATCACGCTCCAGCACCACGTGCTCCAGGCGCTCAAGGCCCACCACCTGTTCAAGCGGGACGTGGACTACATCGTCAAGGAAGGCCAGGTGGTCATCGTGGACGAGTTCACCGGGCGCCTCATGCCCGGCCGCCGCTTCTCCGACGGCCTGCACCAGGCGCTCGAAGCCAAGGAAACGGTCAAGGTGGAGGCCGAGAACCAGACCCTGGCCTCCATCACCTTCCAGAACTATTTCCGCATGTACGACAAGCTGGCCGGCATGACCGGCACGGCCGACACCGAGGCCGTGGAGTTCGGGGAGATCTACAACCTGGAGGTCATGGTCATCCCCACCCACAAGCCCATGGTCCGGGACGACCGGCCCGACCTCATCTACCTGACCCAGGACGACAAGTACCAGGCCATCGCCGCGGACATCGCCGACGCCCACTCCAAGGGCCAGCCCGTGCTGGTGGGCACGGTGTCCATCGAGAAGTCCGAGCTGGTGTCCAAACTGCTCAAGAAGCACCACGTGCCCCACAACGTCCTGAACGCCAAGCAGCACGAGAAGGAGGCCGAGATCGTGCTCGAGGCCGGGCATGCGGGCAAGGTGACCATCGCCACCAACATGGCCGGCCGCGGCACGGACATCAAGCTGGGCGAGGGCGTGCGCGAGCTGGGCGGGCTGCACATCATCGGCACCGAGCGCCACGAGTCCCGGCGCATCGACAACCAGCTGCGGGGCCGGTCCGGCCGCCAGGGCGACCCGGGCTCCTCGCGCTTCTACCTGGCCCTGGACGACGACCTCATGCGTTTGTTCGGCTCGGACCGCATCTCCGGCATCATGAGCAAGCTGGGCATGAAGGAGGGCGACCCCATCGAGAACAAGATGGTGTCCAAGGCCATCGAGAACTCGCAGAAGCGGGTGGAGAACCACAACTTCGAGATCAGAAAGCAGCTCCTGGACTACGACAACGTCATGAACCAGCAGCGCGAGGTCATCTACAACCGCCGCCGCCACCTCATGACCGCCGAGACCGTGGACGACCTGGTGGACGAGTACGTGGACGACCTGCTGGACGAGACCTACGCCATGCTCGAGGGGGTCAAGGAACCGGACGAGGAACTCATCGGGGACGTGCGCGCCCGGCTGGACGAGCTGTTCTATCTGGCCCGGTACGACGAGTTCAACGCCGGGGGCGTGCCCGAGCGCGACCAGGTCCGGACCTGGATCGACGAGACCCTGGCCGAGCTCAGGGAGTCCTCGGGCGAGGACAAGCGCTACCAGGAGATTCTGCGCTTCTTCTGCCTGGAGGCCCTGGACCGCAACTGGAAGGAGCATCTGCTCTCCATGGATCAGCTGCGCGACGGCATCGGGCTGCGGGGCTACGGCCAGAAGGACCCCAAGCAGGAGTACAAGCGGGAGGGGTTCGAGCTTTTCCAGGAAATGCTCTTCACCATCGAGGAGAACGTGCTGCGCGCCCTGTCCCGGCTTCGGATCACCACCAAGGCCGAGGCCGAGGCCGAGGACAAGGAGTTCAAGCACAAGGAGAACAAGAACCTCAATTTCGCGGGCGGCGAGTCCGGGCCCAAGAAAAAGCCCCAGACCGTGCAGCGCCAGGGGGACAAGGTGGGCCGCAACGACCCCTGCCCCTGCGGCTCCGGCAAGAAGTACAAGAAGTGCTGCGGCCGCTGACGCCGTGGCCCCTCAAGACAACAAGGCCCCTCGCAAGAGGGGCTTTTTGTTGGGGTGGAATGTATGATATTGGCCGGGCTATGCCTCGTGGATGCGAACACTCCCGGAGGATGGCCATGAAATCCCTCGCCCTGATCCTGTTGTTCCTTGTCATCCCGCTGACCGTCCAGGCCGGAAACTGCCCGGAGGGGATGAGCAGCTGCGGCTGGGGCGATCCGGAGGAAATCTACGCATATACTTCCAGGGTTCTGAAGGCCATTGAGGACCGTGACCTGGATGAACTCAGGGGGTTCATGCGGGAGGGCGAACTGAAAGATGGCCCGCGGAAAAGCTATATGGAGGGGAAGGAGTTCTCCGACCTTTTCAGCGAAGACCTTCGACAACATCTTCTCGATACAGGCCCCCAATGCGACGGCGTCGGCTGGCGAGGAATCATGTTGGGGAGCGGAACCATATGGATATCAATGGATAAGCAGGGATACTATATTTTCATTATGCGTGCGGACAAGGAAGAGGTGTTTTCCACGGAAGGTTTGCCCCTTGAATGGAAAGTGGACGGCCAATCGCTAACCCCGGATTGTTTTTTTTGGACATGGCTTTCCGGTGACAATTTCGAGGAATATGAGTTTTATATACATAAATCAGCCTACCAGGAATATGGAATAAACATTGGATTGCGGCTCAGCGAAATTCCGCCGACCATCACCGAGCCCTCGTGGTGCGGAGGAAAGAATGGTCACTGTGACGAATCGGATGCGTTGACCATGATTCCTTCCGTGATGGAATGCACCAGAGGATATCCCGAGCCCGAGATTGGAGGGCGTTGGGTGGAGTACCATTTAGAGAATGACCATGACTTCAGGTACTCGATACTGGACGGAATCACTGCCGAGCAATGCCAGGCCCTGGTTCCTGGTTATCCGGCCAAATGCCTGGAGGCGTATCTTTTGGCGATCAGCGTGGTTGGGATGGGAACCATGAGTCCGGGAGGGCACACCTTGTACGGTCTGTTCGAGGAAGCGGACGGCAATAAGGTGATAGCACCGCTGGTCTTTTTCCGGAACGAGAACTACGCTCGCAACTTCATCGAGGACCTGCGGGCGCAGTGAGGCAGAGTGGGGCCTTGGTCCACAATTCCCCCAGGCCGTTGAATATCTTGCCTGCCACGGACGGCTCCAGCATCTTCTCCGCTTTCTTTTCCATGTTCCGGGCGTCCTGGTAGGGATTGCGAGGCTTGGGCACGTTGGCCTTTTTGGCCTTGGATTCCAGAGTCCGCGCCTGCTGGTAGGGGTTGGCCGGGGCCTTGGCCTTCACCGGCACGGCCGGGTCCAGGCCCTTGTCCAGGAGGCACGTGATGGAATTACGGCTCCTCTGGTTTTTGTTTTTCCAGTATTCTCAAGTGCCTACGGAGTGAAATGCAAACGGATACAGCATATACAGCGGCAACAACATCTCCTCGAAACATGAGCATATCTCCAGAGTAGAACACGAACAGTATGCCCACAGTGACGACCAGCTTGACGACCATGCTCTTTTTTAGGCTCCACCGACTGTTGATTTCAGAAAGCCATCTTCCCGTAGGGATGTTTCTTTTTCTCAGGTAAATGATCATCGCGTTGTCAACGATGCTGGCTAGAAGAAACAAGGCAAGGGACGCAAAGTACCATGCCTTTGAGCTCAGGAATGTCATGGTTTCTTTTTCCCCCAAACATCTTGCTTGATGGTCTGTATGTTTTTACCAACTCGTGTGCCCAGTTCTTTGAAGTCTTTGGTGTAATCATCAACACCCTGTTTGGTGAGCAGGGTAGTGCCAGCTGCGAGATTCAAGCCGATATTGTCGTTAGGGAGAGTTTTGGACAAGAGAAGAGCATACAAAGCATCTTTTCCGGCTCTTTTTCCGGTTTCCTGCATCACTTCCCATGCGGCCCGGAACCCGAACTCCACACCCTTCTTCATTTCCTCGCTGGTCAGGGCGTCCTTGGCGCCGGACAGGGCTTCGGTCACAGCATCGGGAGTCTTTTCCAGGGCCTCGGCGATCCCGGCCGGAGCCTTGGTCCACAATTCCCCCAGGCCGTTGATTATCTTGCCCGCCACGGACGGCTCCAGCATTTTTTCCGCCTTCTTCTCCATGCTCCTGGCATCCTGGTAGGGATTGCGCGGCTTGGGCGCGTTGGCCTTTTTGGCCTTGGATTCCATGGTCCGCGCCTGTTGGTAGGGATTGGCCGGGGCCTTGGCCTTCACCGGCACGGCCGGGTCCAGGCCCTTGTCCAGCATTTGGACCTTGGTGGAGCCGTCCTGGTTCAGGCTCGCGGCGGCATGGCCGGTCACGGGACCGGATAAGGACTTGGTTTGCGGCTTGCTTCGGGGTTTTGCCTGGGACTTGAACAAGGGCTGGGCCATGGGATTGGTCGGGAATTTGGCCTGGGTCCGCTGCTGTTTGTTCGCGGCCGGATTGCCGAACGGGTCGCCCATCGAGTCGTCCTCGTTGTCCGGCCTCAGCAGGCCCTTGCGCCGGGCTGGTTTTTTGTGGCCCGTGACCGGCCCCCAAGGGGACTGTTCTTCCTCGCGGTCCTTGGTTTCGGGCTCCTGGAACACGAACATGTCCCGGTCCCCGGTTTCCCGCTTGATCCGGTCGGCCTCGTATTGGTCCGCGACCCTGCGCACCGAGCCGTCGCCCATCCTGGCCATCAATCCCGGTCCATACATCATGGTGCTCCTTGATATCCTGTTTTCGATTCCAGGGCCAGGAGCCGGTCCCGGCCGTGCTTGCCGAGGCGCAGGATACCATTGGATTTTTCGGCCGGACGTGATGACCCCTTGTTTGCCCCCCAAAGGGAGGGAATTCCCCTATTGACAGGAAGCCGGGCGTGAGCCGCCCCGGGCCGTTGCAAGCCGCCCCTGCCTGGGGTAAGCCTGGGGTCCGAAAATCGCTTCAGGAGACGTGCATGCACATACCCAAGGGATACCGCTTCGCGGCCGTGGCCGCGGAGTTCAAAAAGGCGGGCAAGCTCGACCTGGGCCTCATCGTCAGCGACACCGAGGCCTCGGCCGCGGGCGTGTTCACCACCAACCGCTTCCAGGCCGCGCCCGTGCTGGTGGGCAAGGACATGCTGGCCGCCCGGCCCCATGCCCGCGCCCTGCTGGCCAACTCGGGCCAGGCCAACGCCTGCACCGGGCAGCAGGGCCTGGACAACTGCCGCCGCACCCGGGAGCTGGCCGGGAAGGCGGCCGGGGTGTCGCCCGAGGACGTGCTGCCCGTGTCCACCGGGGTCATCGGCGCCCAGCTCAAGATGGACAAGTGGGAGCGGGCCATGCCCCTGCTGGCCGAACGGCTCGAAGGGGGCGAGGACGGGCCGGAGCAGGTGGCCCGGGCCATGCTGACCACGGACACCTTTCACAAGCTGGCCTCGGAAACCGCCCTGGTGGGCGGGGGCACGGCCTCGGTCCTGGGCATGGCCAAGGGCGCGGGCATGATCTGCCCCAACATGGCCACCCTGCTGGTCTTCGTCATCACCGACGCCGGGGCGGACCCGGCCTGGTGGCGGGACTGCGTGGCCCGGGCAGCGGACGCCTCGTTCAACCGGGTCACCGTGGACGGCGACACCAGCACCAACGACACCCTGCTGGCCCTGGCCAACAACGCCACGGGCCTGAGCGCGGACACGGACCAGGACCGGGCCGCCCTGGAGCGGGCCGTGACCAGCGTCTGCCGCGAGCTGGCCTACATGATCGTCATGGACGCCGAGGGCGGCACCAAGGTGGCCCGCATCCGGGTCACGGGCGCGAAGGACGACGAGGACGCCGAGCGGGCCGCCCGGGCCGTGGGCAACTCGCCCCTGGTCAAGACCGCGCTGTTCGGGGCCGACGCCAACTGGGGGAGGATCCTGTGCGCCCTGGGCTATTCCGGGGCCTCGTTCCAGCCCGGGAACCTGGTGCTCAAGTTCGGGGAGCACCTGGTGTTCTCCAACGGCACGCCCGCGCCCGGGGATCTGGACGCGGTGCTCACCCCGCTGATGAAGGAGCCCGAGGTGCTCATCCACGTGGACCTGGGGGCAGGCCACGGCGAGTACGAGCTGCTGGCCTCGGACCTGAGCCACGAATACGTGTCCATCAACGCCGACTACCGGACGTGAGAATGAAAGAGGACGAATTCAAGGACAAGATCAAAAACCTGCGCCACCGCGACCAGGACACCCGCCTGGCCGACCTGATCTTCGAGCTGGGCATGCTCAGGAAGACCCCGCGCACGGGCTACCAGTTTCTGGGCACCGGGTCCGAGAACGTGGCCGAGCACAGCTTCCGGACCGCGGCCATCGGATACATGCTGGCCCGCCGGGCCGGGGCCGACGCGGCCAAGACCGTGCTCATGTGCCTGTTCCACGATTTGCACGAGGCCCGCACCGGGGACTTCAACTACGTCAACTCCATGTACGACGCCTCGGACGACACCGAGGCCCTGTCCCATGCCCTGTACGGCACCGGGCTGGAGGAGGAGATTCTCCCGTTGTGGGAGGAGCTGGAGGTCACCGAGAGCCTGGAGGCCCAGCTGGCCCAGGACGCGGACCAGCTGGATTTTATCGCAAATCTCAAGGAACTTTGGGATCTTGGCAATCCCTATGCCGAGGCCTGGCTGGACTCCTCCGTGGCCCGGCTGCGCACGGACGCGGGCAGGAAGCTGGCCCAGGCCATCCGGACCACGGACCACAAGGACTGGTGGTATCTGGGGCCCGATCCTTCCTGGTGGCGGAGAAAAAACGGCAATCACGGCTAGGGGTTGGTACTGAATAATTCGGTATTACCCTGTATCTTTTACCATAAAATGGTTGTGGTTTATCGCCTGGATGGGTTAAGGGGTTTCAGGATGGACCGCGAGAACGCCAGGGGGCGTTCACCCAGGTCCGGATTTTTCGAAGGGCTCCGGTAGCCGGGGGGCTGAATCCGCGTCAGCGGAGGGGCCGGGGAGACATGGACATGCATAGCCGGATCATCGCGCCGACGGAAGTCGTCAGCGGCCTGGGCCGTGTTTTCATCAAGTTGCTGGCCGACCTGGGCGGGCAGACTCTGTTCTGTCTGGACGCCTTCCGGCTGCTGTTTTCCTCCCTGGGCCAGGTGCCCAAGACCATCCGCCAGGTCTATTTCATCGGCGTCCAGTCCGTGTCCCTCATCGCCCTGATCGGCCTGTTCACCGGCATGGTCATGGGCATGCAGCTCTACTTCGCCCTGTCCATCTTCGGCGCGGACGGCTTCCTGGGCTCGGGCGTGGCCCTGTCCATGGTCAGGGAACTGGCCCCGGTGCTCACGGCCATCATGATCACCGGCCGGGCCGGTTCGGCCATGACCGCCGAGATCGGGGTCATGCGCATCTCCGAGCAGATCGACGCCCTGGAGATCATGGGCATCAACCCCATGGCCTTCCTGGTCAGCCCGCGCATGGGCGCGTCCATCATCTCGTTCCCCATCCTGACCACCTTCTTCAACCTCATCGCCCTGTTCGGCGGCTGGGTCACGGGCGTCAAGCTCCTGGGGGCCAACGAGGGCACCTACCTCTACCGGATCCAGCAGTCCCTGGACATCGACGACATCACCGGCGGCCTGATCAAGGCGTTGACCTTCGCGGTCATCGTCTGCACGGTCTGCTGCTACCAGGGGTACTACACCCACCTGCGGCAGGACTCCGTCGGCCCCGAGGGGGTCAGCCAGTCCACAACCCAGGCCGTGGTCATGTGCAGCGTGCTCATCCTCATGGCCGACTACGTGCTGACCTCGCTGTTGTGGTAGGAGCAGGCTCGTGAAACTGAAAGCGCCGGATATCCGCCTCGAGGAACTGACCGTGGGCTACACCGAGGAGCCCGTGGTCCAGGACCTCTCCTTCACCCTGCCCGCGGGCAAGATATCCATGATCGTGGGCGGGTCCGGCTCGGGCAAGTCCACCCTGCTCAAGGGCATCCTGAGGCTGCTGCCGCCCATGGACGGCAAGGTGTACATCGGCGGCCAGGACGTGGTCTCCCTCAAGGGCCGTCCCTTCGACTGCCTGCGCCGCAAGATCGGCGTGCTCTTCCAGGACGGGGCCCTGCTCGGCTCGCTCAACCTGCGCGACAACATCTCCCTGCCCCTGCGCGAGCACACCAACCTCAAGGAAAAGGAAATCCAGGACATCGTCCTGGGCAAGCTCTCCCTGGTCGGCCTGGAGAAATACCTGGACCTGTATCCCAACGAACTTTCCGGGGGCATGCGCAAGCGGGCCGGCCTGGCCCGGGCCATGGTCATGGACCCCATCCTGCTCTTCTGCGACGAGCCCACCTCGGGCCTGGACCCCATCCTGTCCGCCGAGCTGGACCAGCTCCTGCTGGAGATGAAGGAACGCTACGGCATGACCATGGTGGTGGTCTCCCACGACCTGGAGAGCATGCGCAACATCGCGGACTACGTGGTGGTGCTCGGCTTCGGGGACGCCCTGTTCCACGGCACCCTGGAAGAGCTGGAGAACACCAAGGACGAATATCTCAAGAGATTCCTGAATCGGGTGGCGGAAGAGCGCAAGACCACCCGGCTGACCATGCCGACCCTGGACGTGGGCCGGCTCAAACTCGATTGCAAGGATTTCTTCGAGAGCCTGCAAGGGGACCAGTAAACTCATGAAGAAGTACAACAAGGAACTGTCGGTCGGCGTTTTTGTCCTGCTGGGCATCCTGGCCATCGTGTACATGAGCATCAAGCTCGGCAACGTGACCATGTTCTCGGA
The DNA here is from genome assembly GCA_963666895.2 of Desulfovibrionaceae bacterium. Lineage (GTDB taxonomy): Bacteria > Desulfobacterota > Desulfovibrionia > Desulfovibrionales > Desulfovibrionaceae. The sequence goes on from CAXXNS010000011.1 coordinate 9,652, forward strand.
CGACTTCTACGAGCTCAAGGCCAACTTCACCAACATCAACGGCCTCAAGCTCAACGCCCCGGTGCAGATGTACGGGGTGGAGGTGGGCCACATCAGCCAGATCGACCTGGACCTGGAGGGCAAGGAGACCAACTCCGTGCCCGTGGCCGTGGTGACCATGAAGATCCACAGGCAGTACAAGCTGGACGACGAGTGCGTGGCCTCGGTCAAGACCAGCGGCCTCATCGGCGACAAGTTCGTGGACCTGGCCCTGGGCGCGGGAACCGATTTCCTGGAGGACGGGGGCGTGATCTACGAGACCAACTCGGCCATCGATCTTGAGGACCTGATCCATAAATTTGCGGCCGGTGATTGACCATAACCGGGAAAAAACCCTAGACTGGGAACCATGATGAAAAAGAGCATCGCACTTATTTTGCTGTCCTGTCTGCTCGCGGCCACGGCCTACGCGGCCCCGGCAAAGAGCCCGACCCAGACCCTCCAGGAGGGCATGGACAAGCTCGTGGCCATTGTCCACGACCCGGTCTACGACGTGGAGGGCATTCTGCCCGAGGAACAGGTCAAGCGCCTGTCCGAGGCCGTGTCCCACTTCTTCGACTACGCCGAGCTGACCAAGCGGGCCGTGGGGCGGGCCTGGCTCTCCTATTCTCCCCAGCAGCAGCAGGACCTGACCACGGCCTTTCGCGGACTTTTGGAAAAAACCTACCTCAAGAAGCTGGAGACCAAGTTCCTGGATGATCTCAAGGCCTTCGATGCCGACTCCATCGTCTACCACGACGAAAAGATCAAGCAGGACAAGGCCATGGTCTTCACCACCTTCAACCTCAAGGACACCAGCCTGGAGGTCAGCTTCCGGCTCATCGACAAGGACGGGGCCTGGATGGTCTACGACATCATCGGCGAGGGCGTGACCCTGCTCGGGGTGTACAAGGACGACTTCCAGGCCGCCCTGGCCAAGATGACCCCCGAGGAATTCATCGAGGAGCTCAAGCGCAAGACCCAGGATGTCGAGGAAGGTAAAGTCGACCCGACATTCCTTGACAACGCTGAAAAAGAAGGCGATAAGCCCGCAGAGGCCAAGGCCGAATAATGCCCGGACACTTGAAGCCTGGACAGTAATATGACAGTACGCCGCCTTATCCTGCTCGTGGCCGCGACACTCCTCGTGTTTGCGGCGACCACCGCGTTCTGCGCCGATGACAAAACCATCACCGAGTCGCAGATCGAACGAACTGCCGTGGCCCAATGGGACTACATGTCTCCGGACGAGAGCGGCAACGATGCCTTTGACGAGGTCTGGGACGCCGAGGGCAACGTCATCGAGGCCGGCGAGGACGACATCGTCGCCCGCGTGGGCGATCCCCTGGAAGGCTGGAACCGCTTCTGGTTCAAGGTCAACGACCGGGCCTACTACTACGTCATCAAGCCCGTGACCGAAGCCTACAAGTGGCTCATCCCCGAGAAGCCGCGCTCCTGGGTCCGCAATTTCTTCAACAACCTCATGTTCCCGGTGCGCTTCGTCAACTGCGTGCTCCAGGGCAAGATGTTCGAGGCCGGCGTGGAGGCTTCCCGCTTCATCGGCAACACGGCCTTCGGCCTGGGCGGCCTGTCCGACTTCGCCAACGACCTCAAGCCCACCCGGGATATCTCCTCCACGGACGAGGACCTGGGGCAGACCTTCGGCGCCTGGGGCATCGACAACGGGCCCTATCTGGTCTGGCCCGTCATCGGACCCAGCACCCTGCGCGACACCGCGGGCTACGTGGGCGACTATTTCCTCAAGCCCACCTCCTACATCCATCCCTGGTACTGGTCCGTGGCCACCTCGGCCTACGAGCGCATCAACGACCTTTCCTTCCGCCTGGGCGAGTACGAGACCATCCGCGAAGGCGCCATCGACCCCTACGTGGCCCTCAAGTCCGCCTACCTGCGCATGCGGGAAAAGAAAGTCAACGACTAGACAAACATGATCCGCCAGGACCCCGGTTTCGACCGGGGTCCTTTTTTTCGACCCCATGCTCATCGCCGTCATCTCCGACACCCACATGACCCGGCCCGGCCCCCTGCTGGAAACGGCCTGGGACCAATACCTGTCCGCGGCGGACGTGCTCCTGCACTGTGGTGACGTGACCGGGTTCGAGACCTGGCAGTACCTTTGCCGGCATCCCGCGTTCCACGCCGTGCAGGGCAACTGCGACTACGACGCCCAGCTGTCCGCCGAACTGGAGCCCATGCTCCGCCTGGACCTGGACGGGCTGCACGTGGGCCTGACCCACGGCTGGGGGCCGCGTTCCCAGGTGCCGGTCAAGGTGGCCCAGGCATTCGGCACGGGCTTCCACCTGGTCTGCTACGGCCACACCCACAACCCGCACTTCGGCCGGGTGGAGGGCGTGACCCTGCTCAATCCCGGCAGTCTGGGCGAGCACGGCACGCTGGCCCTGGTGGACGTGGGGGAGGACAAGTCGTTGGACGTCAGGTTCGTGCAGGTTTTTTAGGCCCTGCGCAGGAATTGCTCCGCAGGGTAGGGAGAAAAGAAAAAGCCCCCGCGTGGAAACACGCGGGGGCTTGTGCGTCGCAGGGAGTGGCTTGCTAGTTCTGTTCAATAATGTCCGGCCGGACCAGGTCCAGGGCCTGGGCGTCCTGGGCCTGCTGGAACAGGCTGGCCGACATGGCCTGCAGGACTTCCTGGGCGTTGGCCTGGCCCACGGCGTTGATCCAGGCGACCTTCTGCTCCTCCCACAAGGCGTCCGAGGCCGGAATGCGGTCGTTGACCTTGGCCAGCAGGATGCCGTGTTCCGAGGCGAAGGCCTGGGTCAGCCAGCGGCCGGGCTGGGAGCGGAAGGCTTCGGCCACCAGGGCCGGGTCCGCGTTCAGGCCCGGGATGCCGCCGGAGCGGCTGAAGGGCTCACTGGTGCGGATCAGGTGGGCGTAAAGGCTCAAAGCCTGGTCCGGGTCCACCTCGGGGTTCTGGATGGCTCCCAGAACCTCCTGGGCCTCCTTGAGGGCCAGGTCCTCGGCGCGGCCCTTGGCCAGCTCGTCGCGGATCTCGTCGTGGACCTCGTCCAAGGCCCTGGGCTCGGACGGGATGTCGTCGATCTTTTCGGCCAGCAGGTAGCCGCCGCCGTCCAGGAGCAGGGGAGTGCGGGTGGTGGTGCCGGGCACCAGGGAGAACAGGGTCTCGGAGGCTCCCTCGGACAGGCCGAAGTCCTCCTGGAGCTGGGTTGCGGTCACCGGCCCGGACTCCTCGGTGGGCAGGCCCAGGGATTCGGCGATCTCGCCCAGGGACTTGCCCTGCCCGAGTTGGGCGATGGTCTGGTCCACCATGTCGTCGATGGCCAGGGCGGCCTTGTCCTGGGCCAGGGTGACGCGAATGTCGTCACGGGCTTCCTCCAGGGTCAGGGGCCTGGATTCCTCCACGCCGACCAGCTGGACCAGGTTGAAGCCCAGGTGGGTGCGCACGGGCTCGGAGACCTGGCCCGGGCTCATCTGGCTCAGGGCCTGGGCCAGGGCGTCGGGCAGCAGGTCCGGGCTCATGGTCCGTTCCTCGGCCAGGGCCGGGTCGCCGGCCTTGTCGGCGTACTTGCGGGCCAGCCCGGCCATGTCCGCGCCGGACGCGATCTGCTCGGCCAGCAGGCCGGCCTCCTCGCGGGCGGCCTCCACCTCGGAGGTGGAGCCGTCCTCGGCCACGGGCACCAGTATCTGCAGGAAGGTGACCTGCTTGCCCGTGTTCAGGATGGCGGCCATCTCATTGTAATACTTTTCGACTTCCTCGTCGGTGACTTCCTGGGTCACGGCCAGGGCCTTGGGCGTGAAGCGCAGGTAGAGCATCTCGATGCGGGCCGGCTCGGCGTAGGAGTCCTTGCTCTCCTCGTACTTGGCCTGGATCTCCTCCTCGGGCACCGAGACGATGGACATGAAGTCGGCCGAGGAGATGACCAGGTAGTCGATGGTGGTCTGCTCGTTGCGCCATTCGAACAGGCCCCGGGCCTCGGCCTCGCTGGGGATGGCCGTGGCGATGGCCAACCGCTGGAGGTTCTGGACGGCCAGGTTGGACTTCTGGTTGGCCTCGAAGCCCTTGGGGTCGCGCAGGGCCCGTTTGTAGCGGTCCATGTCGAAGCGTCCTTCGGTCTGGAACTCGGGCATGGTGGCGATGGCCCGGGCCACCTCCTTGTCCGCGGGCTCGAAGCCCAGCTGGTCGGCCTTGTGTTCCATGAGCAGGGTGTTGACCATGCTCTGGAGCACATACTGCCGGGCCCTGGGATCGTCGGCCGCCTCGTTGGGCAGGTTGCGCAGGAACTGGTCGATGGTGATGGTCTGGTCGTAGACGTGCACCACCGCGTTCTTGTTGCTGCCCTTGGGCATGGCGAACGAGATGATGAAGGCCAGGATAATGATGGCGAAAAGGCCTTTGATCGCCCAGCTTTGGGCGTTGTTGCGCAACTTGTCCAGCATTGGGATCCCCGTTTGTCGGTTTATTTGCCGCCCACGTAGTTGAGCAGTCCGCCCGCCTTGATAATCTCCAGTTCGTTCGCCGTCAAATCATTGGTCAGATTTATGGCGGAACCGTCCTCCAGGGTGGCGGCCACGGCCTGGCCCGGGAGGATGTCCTTGGCCGGGATGGTCAGGGTCTGGCCCTGGGCCATGCGGTCGTAGTCCGCGCCGTCGGCCAGGATCAGCGGCAGGATGCCGAAGTTGACCAGGTTGGCGCGGTGGATGCGGGCCAGGGACTTGGTGATCACGGCGCGCACGCCCAGGTGGCGGGGGCCCAGGGCGGCGTGTTCGCGGCTGGAGCCCTGGCCGTAGTTCTCGCCGCCCAGGATGAAGCCCCGGCCCGCGTCCTTCATGCGGCCCACGAACGCCTCGTCCACCCGGGAGAAGATGTACTGGCTGATGGCCGGGACGTTGGACCGCAGGGCCGTGATCTCGGCCCCGGCTGGCAGGATGTGGTCCGTGGTGATGTCGTCGCCCACCTTGAGGAGCACCTTGGCCTCCAGGCTGTCGGGCAGGGGCTCGAACCTGGACAAGGGCACGATGTTGGGTCCGCGCAGAATCTCAACGTCCGAGCCGTCGGCCGGAGGGAACAGGAACAGGTGCCGGATGGACGGGGCCTTGGCGGGCAGCTCGGGCTTGGCCGGAGGCTCGCCCCACCCGGCCGGGTCGGTGAACTGTCCGGCCAGGGCCAGGTTGGCCGCGGTCTGGGCGCTGGTCAGGTAGACCCGGGCGTCCCGGGTGCCGCTACGGCCCTCGAAGTTGCGGTTGAAGGTGCGCACGCTGACCCCGGCCGAGGTGGGCGAGCCGCCCATGCCGATGCACGGCCCGCAGGTGCATTCCAGCAGGCGCGCGCCCGAGTCCAGCAGGGGTTCGATGAGCCCTTCGGCGGCCAGCATCTTGACCACCTGCTTGGAGCCCGGGGAGATGAGCAGGTCCGTGTCCGGGGTTTTGCCGCGCCCCTTGAGCACCAGGGCCGTGGTCTTGAGGTCGGCGTAGGAGGAGTTGGTGCAGGAGCCGATGGCCGCCTGGTCCACCTTGAGCCCGGCCAGCTCGCGCACCGTCACCACCCGGTCGGGCATGTGCGGCTGCGCGGCCAGGGGTTCCAGGGCGGACAGGTCGATGTCGATCTGCTCGTCGTAGTCCGCGTCCGGGTCCGCCACCAGTTCGGCCCACTCGTCCTCGCGGTCCATGCTGGAGAAGAAGGAGCGGGTGCGCTCGTCCGAGGGGAAGATGCTGGCGGTGGCGCCCAGCTCCGCGCCCATGTTGGTGATGGTGGCCCGCTCCGGAACGGTCAGGGTGGCCACGCCGGGACCGCCGAACTCGAAGACCTTGCCCACGCCGCCCTTGACGGTCAGGCGGCGCAGGAGCTCCAGGATGATGTCCTTGCCCGCGGCCCAGCCCGTGAGCTCGCCGGTCAGGTTGACCTTGACCACCTTGGGCATGGAGATGACGTAGGGCTGTCCGGCCATGGCCAGAGCCACGGACAGGCCGCCCGCGCCCATGGCCAGCGAGCCCACGCCGCCCGCGGTGGGGGTATGGGAGTCCGAGCCGATGAGGGTCCGGCCGGGCCGGGCGAAATTCTCCAGGTGCAGCTGGTGGCAGATGCCCGTGCCCGGGGGCGAGAACACGATGCCGTAGCGCGCGGCCACGGTGCGCAGGTAGCGGTGGTCGTCCGGGTTGCGGAAGCCCATCTGCAGGGTGTTGTGGTCCACGTAGCTCACGGACAGCTCCGTGGCCACCCGGTCCACGCCCATGGCTTCGAACTGGAGGCAGGCCATGGTGCCGGTGGCGTCCTGGGTCAGGGTCTGGTCGATGCGCAGGGAGATTTCACTGCCCGGGGTCATGTCACCGGACAGGAGGTGGTCGGCAATGATCTTGCGGGTCAGGTTCTGGCCCATGACAGCTCCTTTGGTCTGCGGGGAGGGGTTAGAGGGCGAATCCGCCGCCCGGGCCGGACGCGGGATCGACCGAGAGGTCGGCGTCCTCGGCGTATCCCAGGCGGAGGCGGCGTATCTTCTGCTGCGCAAAGAGGACTTCCACCTCCAGGCGCCGCTGTTCATGCTGCAACTGGAAAATTTCCTGGGCAAAGCTGATGCGCTCGGCCGGGTTCTCCTGGCCGCGCAGGTCCTGTTCCTTGGCGAATGCCAGGCCCTTCTCGGCCTCCAGGCGTACGATCTCGGCCTCGAGCTCGGCGATGCGCCGGGCCGAGGCCTCGGAGCCCGGATCAGAGCTTGATGCGGCGTCGCGTGGGCTTGTCATCGTCGGTCTTCTCCTTGTCCGGGCGCGGCGCGGACCGTCCCGTGGGCAGGGCGTTGTACAGGCCCAGGAACTGGGGCCAGAGCGCGGTCAGCACGCCCGGGTTGTCCATGGCCAGGCCGGGCTTGAGAAACGAGGCCAGGGCCAGCCCCAGGGCGAAATACGGGTCCGGGCAGGTCCAGACACCGGACCAGGACAGCTCGGACGGGCTGGTCTCCACGTATCCGTCCCCGGCCTCGAAGTTGGCGCCCAGCCGGGTCAGGAACTCCTCGGCCGCGGCGGGCAGGGGCTCGTCCCCGGGCAGCAGGATTCGGACCGGACGCTTGGCGCGCAGGGCCATGACCAGGGCCAGGGGCAGCAGCTCAGGCACCTGGCCGATGCGGATGTCGTGGTCCGGCAGGCGCAGGGCCTTGGCGGCCAGGGAATCTTCCCGCACGTCCAGGTCCAGGCCCAGGGCGTCCAGCCGCTCCAGCACGAAGGCCGCCACCGGGTCCTCGGGGTGGAACCGGCCGGACAGCTCCACCCGGCCGTCGGCCAGGGCGGGCAGGGCCAGCAGATAGGCCGTGAGCACCGGGTCCAGGGGCGGGTCGGGCTCCACCGGGATGCGGGGCACGCCCGAAGACACGGAGCAGGAGGTCTCGTCCAGCTCGGCCTGGATGCCGGCCGCCTTGAGGGTCCAGACGGCCCGCCTCAAATGGCGGGTCAGTTCCGTATTCGGGGAAAAGCGCAGGGTCAGACCCTGGGGGTAGGACCATCCGGCCAGGATCAGGGCGGCCGCGAATTCGGGCGGCGCGTCCTGGGGCAGGCTCACCTCTCCGGCCATGTCCCCGCCGCATTCCAGCCGGGCGGGCAGGCCGTGGGAGTGGGGATTGAGCGGCACCAGGCGCGCGCCCAGATTGGGCAGCATCTGGTTCAGGGGCCCGGCGTCCATGAGCTTGAGGCCCCCGCCGCCGGTGAGCTTCACCCGTCCGGCCTGGGCCAGGCACAGGGCGATGAGCAGGTAGAGGTTGGCCGGGTCGTCCCCGGTGAACAATACCTTGCCCTCCACCTGCACGCCCTGGCCGGGCTGGTTGACGATCTCGTTCTGGGCCCAGGACAGGTGCGCCCCGGCCTGGTTCAGGGCCTTGACCAGGTCCACCAAGGGGTCGTTGAGGATGACCGGGGCCAGGCGCAGGGGCAGGTTGGCGGCCGCGGCCAAGGCCACCCAGTTGCGGACCAGGGCCAGGGAGCGGGGCCCGGGCAGGTCGATGTCCAGGGGCACGCGCCTGGGGGCCAGGACGTAGGGGGTGGTGCGGGCGGCCTGGGGCCGCGCCTCCTCGGCCGGGCAGAGGTTGAGCAGGTTGAAGACCTGGCGCGCCATGCGGCGGTCCAGCCCGGCCTTTTTGGCCTGGGCCTCGAAGGCCTTCCAGAGGTGTTTTTCCAGGGAGGGGTCCGTGGCGGATTTGCCCTTGGAGCGCCGCCAGGCGGCTTCCCGGGCCAGGATGGACGAGCGCTCCCCGATGAGGGCCAGAATGCGTTCGTCCAGTTCGGCCAAACGGCCGAGACGTTCGTCGCGTATGGACCCTTGGGCCCGGGGAGTTCCAGATTCGGTTGTCATTCGTCCGTTCCGTAAAAACTAGCGGTCCGTCGTGTCTAGCGCAGAAGGGCCCGGGACGCAAGCGCGGAGAGGCGGAGGGGCCGGACAAAAAAGGGAGGCGCCCCCATTGGGCGCCTCCCGTGTGGAGAGCGATGCGGGAAGTTCGGCTCGCGCCTTACTTCATTTCCTGGCCGGAAGCGGCCTTCTGCATCTTGATTTCGACCTTCTCGGTCAGGTTCTCATAGTAGTCGCGCAGGATCACGAGGACCTCTTCGCGGCCGAAGTGATCCGGAACCTCGGCGCCTTCGGACAGGGCCTTGCGCAGCTTGGTGCCGGACAGGATGACGCGGTCGTCCTTGCCGTGCGGGCAGGTGCGCATGGAGGCCATGCCGTCGCACTTGAAGCAGTAGAAGGTCCAGTCGATCTTCAGCGGCTCGCAGAGCAGGGCCTTGCCGGACTTCTTGGCGGCGTCGTCGGTCTGGTAGGGAATCTTGTCGAAGATTTCCTGGGCCTCGAACAGGGTGTAGAAGTCACCCACGCCGGCGTGGTCGCGGCCGATGATCATGTTGTTGACGCCGTAGTTCTGGCGGAAGGTGGCGTGCAGCAGGGCCTCGCGGGGACCGGCGTAGCGCATGTCCAGCGGGTAGCCGCCCTGGACCACGTGCTCGGGCACGAAGTAGCCTTTCACCAGGGTGTCGATGCACTTCAGGCGGACTTCAGCCGGGATGTCGCCGGGCTTCAGGTTGCCGATCAGGGAGTGGATGATGACGCCGTCGCACACGTCGAGGGCGATCTTGCACAGGTGCTCGTGGGAGCGGTGCATGGGGTTGCGCAGCTGCATGGCGGCCACGTTCTTCCAACCGCGGTCCTCGAAGATCTTGCGGGTTTCGGCCGGGACGCAGGTACACGCCCAGGTACTTGGGATTGGTCGGGTAGTCGCCCTCGGACAGGACCTTGACCGGGCCGGCCAGGTAGTTGTTCTTGCGGGCCATGACCATCTGCACGCCCGGGTGATCCTCAAGAGCCACGTCCCAGAACTTCTCGGAGTCCTCGCCGTTGCCCTTGTAAACCATCTCGGATTCCCACTTCTTCTCGTCCTCGGTCAGGGCGAACTTCTCTTCGACCTTCATGGTCGCGTAGGTGTCGCCGCCGCGGACCAGGGCGACCTCGTCGCCGACCTTGACGCCGGCGAAGTCGTCGTCGGACACGGAGAGCATGACGGGAACGGGCCAGAAGGTGCCGTCGGCCAGGGTGAACTTCTCGCAGACACCCTTCCAGTCGGCCTTGGTCATGAAGCCGGCCAGGGGCGAGAACGCGCCGATGCCGATCATGATCAGGTCACCCTTTTCCTGAGAGGTGATCTCGATCTGCTTCAGACCGGCGGCCTTCTTCAGTTCGGCATCCTTCTCAGCGCCATCGAGCAGGCGAATGACGAGGCCTTTGCCACCATGAGGGGGAACAAGCTTGGACATGAAATCCTCCAACTTATTAAGAATTATTCCGTGATCTACCTCAGCCTTGGGCGGCCCGCAACTCACGCATGGGGCCGCGCGGGAATTGCCCATGATATGGACCAGCTTTATGAGCAGATTGTGAAAGATGTGTCAAGGCTAAAGTTCCAGAACCCAACCACCGGAGAGACCAAAACTTTTTGACTTCTTTAGAGCTAGACATTGTTAACAGATTCTTTAGAGAAACTGCAAAAAAACGCCCCTAAAAAAAGGTGTAATTTCAGTGTATTGGTAGGAAGCGTTTTTATGAAAGTCATGATAAAAAAAAGACTTGCCTTGAGTCGCTGGGATACACTATCAAATAACGCGGCTTACCGCATGCCGAGAGGATAATGGTGAGGGACGGTTTTACGTGAGGACGGCGGGACGGTTCGCGTCCCGACGCCGCTTGTTCAAAAATTCACTTTCACCTTGACACCCAGTGTCGGGGCTGGTATTTCCTGCGTTCCAAGCCTTGGCACAGGCGACCATATATGTCAGATGGTTAAGGCTCCGTCGGTAAAGTTGTTCACAATTAAACCCGTGTAGGAGGATATGCTATGCCGACCTTTGTCAACCCGGAGAAATGTGACGGCTGCAAGGGTGGCGAAAAGACCGCTTGCATGTACATCTGCCCCAACGATCTCATGATCCTGGATCCGGACGAAATGAAGGCTTACAACCAAGAGCCGGATGCGTGTTGGGAATGCTACAGCTGCGTCAAAATTTGCCCCCAGGGCGCCATCGAGGCCCGGCCCTACGGCGACTTCGCCCCTCTCGGCGGTACGTCCATCCCGATGCGCTCCGCTGAGGACATCATGTGGACCATCAAGTTCCGTAATGGTTCCGTGAAGCGCTTCAAGTTCCCCATCCGCACCACGCCTGAAGGCTCCCTGAAGCCCTTCGAAGGCAAGCCCGAACCCGGTGACCTGGACAGCGAGCTGCTCTTCACCGAGACCGAGCTGGCTGTCCCCAAGGCCACGGAGATGAAGAAATTCGAAGTCTCCGACGGCGACATGAACCAGTGCTGGCAGGACGGTGTCTGCGAAGCCGGTGCTTCCCGCTAGGGCAAGCCGGTTCATGGATGGAAGGTCCTTTTCGTAAGCAACAAAGAAATACCGAAAGGTTTTAGGAGGAGACTATGCCTCTGCTTCCCTCGAAAGAAGCCTCCAAGGGCATCGCGCTTGCCGAGCCTGAAATTGTGGAACAGCACGTCGACATTCTCATGGTCGGCGGCGGCATGGGTAACTGCGGAGCGGCCTTTGAGGTCGTCCGCTGGGTCGACAAGGTCGATCCCAGCATCTCCATGATGCTGGTCGACAAAGCCGCCCTCGAGCGCTCCGGCGCCGTTGCCCAGGGTCTGTCCGCCATCAACACCTACATCGGTGAGAACGATGTGGACGACTACGTCCGCATGGTCCGCACCGACCTGATGGGCCTGGTCCGCGAAGACCTGATCTTCGACCTGGGCCGTCACGTTGACGATTCCGTTCACCTGTTCGAAGAGTGGGGCCTGCCCGTGTGGGTCAAGAAGGACGGCAAGAACCTGGACGGCGCCAAAGCCAAGTCCCAGGGCCTGGCCATCCGCGACGGCGCTGCGCCCGTGCGCTCCGGCCGTTGGCAGATCATGATCAACGGTGAGTCCTACAAGTGCATCGTGGCCGAGGCCGCGAAGAACGCCCTGGGCGAAGAGCGTTACATCGAGCGCGTTTTCATCGTGAAGCTGCTCCTGGACGCCAACCAGCCCAACCGCATCGCCGGCGCCGTTGGTTTCTCCACCCGTGAGAACAAGGTGTATGTCTACACCTGCAACGCCTGCCTGGTCGCCTGCGGCGGCGCCGTCAACGTGTTCCGCCCCCGGTCCACCGGTGAGGGCATGGGCCGCGCCTGGTATCCGGTCTGGAACGCTGGTTCCACCTACACCATGTGCGCTCAGGTCGGCGCTGAGATGACCATGATGGAAAACCGCTTCGTCCCCGCCCGCTTCAAGGACGGTTACGGCCCGGTCGGCGCCTGGTTCCTGCTCTTCAAGGCCAAGGCCACCAACTACAAGGGTGAGGACTACTGCGAGACCAACCGCGCCATGCTGAAGCCCTACGAGGATCGCGGCTACGCCAAGGGTCACATCATCCCGACCTGCCTGCGTAACCACATGATGCTCCGCGAGATGCGCGAAGGTCGTGGTCCCATCTACATGGACACCAAGACCGCTCTGGTCACCACCATCAACGGTGACTTCAACAGCCCCGAGTGGAAGCACCTCGAGTCCGAGGCCTGGGAAGACTTCCTCGACATGTGCGTCGGTCAGGCCAACCTCTGGGCCGCCACCAACTGCGCCCCCGAGGATCGCGGCTCCGAGATCATGCCCACCGAGCCCTATCTGCTGGGTTCCCACTCCGGCTGCTGCGGCATCTGGGTTTCCGGTCCGGACGAGGACTGGGTCCCGGACGACTACAAAGTCAAGGCCGACAACGGCAAGGTCTACAACCGCATGACCACGGTCAACGGTCTCTGGACCTGCGCTGACGGCGTCGGCGCTTCCGGCCACAAGTTCTCCTCCGGCTCCCACGCCGAGGGTCGCATCGCCGGCAAGCAGATGGTCCGCTGGGTCGTCGACCACAAGGACTTCAAGCCCGCGTTGAAGCAGTCGGCTGCTGATCTCAAGCAAGAGATCTATCAGCCCATGTACACCTACAATGAGTTCAAGAACGCCTCCACGGCTCCGGACATCAACCCCAACTACATCACCCCGCGCAACTTCATGATGCGCCTCATCAAGTGCACCGATGAGTACGGTGGCGGCGTTGGCACCCTGTACATGACCTCCAAGGCTCTGCTGAACACCGGCTTCTGGCTGATGGGCATGCTGGAAGAGGACTCCAAGAAGCTGGCCGCCCGCGACCTGCACGAACTTATGCGCTGCTGGGAGCAGTTCCACCGTCTGTGGACCGTGCGCCTGCACCTGCAGCACATCGAGTTCCGTGAGGAATCCCGTTACCCGGGCTTCTACTATCGCGGCGACTTCATGGGCCTGGATGACTCCAAGTGGAGGTGCTTCTGCAATTCCAAGTACGATCCCGAAAAGGGTGAGACGAAGATCTTCAAGAAGCCCTACTGGCAGATCATCCCCGTCTAAACGGGAACAAACAAAAGGCCGCGGGTCCTTCGGGGCTCGCGGCCTTTCTCAAAGCGGGCAAAATGGTCTGAGCCCGGCCTGGGACGCGCAGGTCCTTGCCCGGGGTTAGGCCATTTTGACGGTAAGGGCCCCAAATAGGAACCAGGGAGGAATGCACATGGCGAGTAACAGTATTCTCGTGGTTGGCGGCGGATTCGCCGGGATCACCGCCGCCTTGGAGGCCGCTGAGGTCGGATACGAGGTCTATATCGTGGAGAAAAACCCCTATCTCGGGGGTCGGGTGGCGCAACTCAACCAGTATTTCCCCAAGCTGTGCCCTCCCTCCTGCGGCCTTGAAATCCAGTTTCAGCGCATCAAGAGCAACGCCAATCTCAAACGGGTCTTCACCCTTTCCGAGGTGACCAAGGTTTCCGGCGGCCCCGGCGACTACACCGTCACCATCACCCAGAAGCCCCGGTACGTGAACGGCAACTGCACCGCCTGTGGCGAGTGCGAGGCCGCCTGCAAGACCAAGTTCGACTCCGAGTTCGACTTCGGCATGGGCAAGCGCGGGGCCATCTACAAGACCCACCCGTTCATGTTCCCCATGCGCTACGTGTTCGACAAGGAGTCCGTGGGCGACGCCGAGGCCGGGGCCATCAAGGCCGCCTGCCCCTACGACGCCGTGGACCTGGACGACGCGGCCAAGACCGTGGAGCTCAACGTGGGCACCATCGTCTTCGCCACGGGCTGGAAGCCCTACGACGTGTCCAAGCTTGAGAACCTGGGCGCGGGCAAGCTCGCCAACGTGGTCACCAATATGCAGTTCGAGCGGCTGGCCGCTCCGGCCGGACCGACCAACGGCCAGATCCTGCGGCCCAGCGACGGCGCTCCGGCCAAGAAGATCGCCTTTGTCCAGTGTGCCGGGTCCCGCGACCAGAACCACCTGAACTACTGCTCCTACATCTGTTGCATGGCTTCCCTGAAGCATGTCCGGTATGTGGCCGCGCGCGATCCCAAGGCCAAGGTCACCATCTACTACATCGACCTGCGCACTCCGGGCCGCTACGACAAGTTCAAGACCCTGACCGAGGAGAACAAGAATCTGTCCCTGGTCAAGGGCAAGGTGGCCGGCATCGTCGAGGACAAGGACGGCAACCCGGTGGTCACCGTGGAGAACGCGGTCACCGGCATCAAGGCCGATGAGAAGTTCGATCTGGTGGTCCTGGCCACGGGCATGCAGCCCAGCGTGGCCGGCGAGAAGCTGCCCGTGAAGTTCACTCAGGACGAGGACGGCTTCTTCGTGGCCGACGAGGCGGGCCTTGTGGCCGCCGGTTGCGCCAAGCTGCCTCTGGACGTCATGAAGACGGCCCAGTCCGGGACGAGCGCGGCGCTCAAGGCCATTACTAACGTGGTTGGGAGGTAAGCGATGGCTGAAAAGCTTGGAGTATATATCTGCGGCGGTTGCGACATCGCGAAAAGCCTCGACACCGAGGCCCTGGCGGAGTTCGTGCAAAACGGCAAGCACAAGGGCGTCTGTCCGGTGGTCAAGACCAACCCCGTGCTCTGCAGCCCCGAGGGCAAGGCCGAGATCGAGGCCGACATCCAGGCCGAGGGCCTGGACGGCGTGGTCATCTGCGCCTGCTCGCCCCGGGCCAAATGGGACGTGTTCGAGTTCGGCAAGACTCCGACCCAGCGCGTCTCCCTGCGCGAACTGGCGGTCTGGTCCTTCCAGGACGACCCCCAGTTCGAGGGCTTGCAGGACGTCATGGCCAAAGACTACATCAACATGGGCATCACCTTCCTGACCAAGATGCGCGAGCTCACCGTGGAGATTCCCGACGTGAGCAAGACCATCATGGTCATGGGCGGCGGCTACACCGGCCTCAACGCGGCCCTGTACGCCGCGGCCCTGGGCAAGGACGTGGTCCTGGTGGAAAAGGAGGCCCAGCTCGGCGGCAAGGCGGCCAAATGGGCCAAGTCCTTCCCCACCAAGCCCCCGTACACCGACCTGGAGGACATCGACGTGGCCTCCCTGGTCAAGGCGGTGGAGTCCAATCCCAAGATCAAGGTCATGGTCTCCACCGAGGTGGAGAGCATCGAAGGCGCTCCTGGCCTCTACTCCGTGACCGCGGGCGGCGAGACCTTCGACATCGGCGCCGTTGTCCTGGCCACCGGCTGGGTGCCGGGCAAGGACGAGTTCCTGGCTCCCCTGGGCCTGGGTTCCTCGGCCAACGTGGTCACCACCGCCGCCCTGGAGGACATGGCCTCCAACGGCGGCATCAAGCGTCCTTCGGATTCCAAGGCTCCCGAGTCGGTGGCCTTCATCCTGGACGTGTCCAAGTGCATGGAGGGCGTGGACTACGGCTCGGCCGAGGCCTGCGAGCCCGTTGAGGAACTGCCCGCGGGCGAGGAAGGCGAAGAGGATGTCTTTGTCTACGAGGACAAGGAATCCGCCAAGCACGTGGCCTACTCCTCGGAGATCTCCTCCCTGGTGGCCCTGAAGCAGGCCCAGTACGTGCGCCAGGCCTATCCGGACTCCGTGGTCACCATCTTCTACGACCACATGATGGTTCCGGGCATCAACGAGCGGTTCTACAAGGTCGCCCAGGACGATCCGGGCATCATGCTTACCAAGGCCACGGTCACCGAGGTCAAGGAAGGCGGCGGGGGCTCCCTGGCCGTCGTGGCCAAGAACACCCTGCTGGGCGAGAACATCGAGGTTCTGGCCGACATGGTGGTCCTGCCCACGGCCATCGTGCCCACCACGGCCCACGATCCGACCATCAACCTGGTCTATCGCCAGGGCCCGGCCTTCCCGGACCTGGAGCTCTTTGACGGGTACGCGGACTCCAACTACATCTGCTTCCCGTACGAGACCCGCCGCACCGGCGTGTACGCGGCCGGCTGCGTGCGCCAGCCCATGACCCTGGCCCTGGCCAAGGACGACGCCGCCGGCGCCACCCTGAAGGCCATCCAGTGCATCGAGTCCTCCAACCGCGGCGTGGCGGTGCACCCCCGCTCGGGCGACAACACCTTCCCCGAGTTCAACTTCGTGCGCTGCACCCAGTGCAAACGCTGCACCGAGGAGTGCCCGTTCGGCGCCCTGGACGACGACGAGAAGGGAACCCCGAAGCCGAACCCGACGCGCTGCCGCCGCTGCGGCACCTGCATGGGCGCCTGCCCCGAGCGCGTCATCAGCTTCGCCAACTACAACATCGACCAGATCGGCTCGACCATCAAGGAAGTCCAGGTCCCGGAAAAGATCGACGAGGGCGGCCCCCGAGTCATCGTCCTGGCCTGCGAGAACGACGCCTACCCGGCCCTGGACATGGCCGCCATGCGCGGACACACGTGGAGCCCCTACGTGCGCTTCATCCCGGTCCGGTGTCTGGGTTCGGTCAACGCCATCTGGGTGGCCGACGCCATGAGCAAGGGTGTGGACGGGGTCGTTCTGCTGGGCTGCAAGTTCGGCGACGACTACCAGTGCCACTTCGTCAAGGGCTCCGAGCTCTGCTCGCGGCGCAAGGAGAACATCGCCGAGAGCCTGAACCGTTTGGGCGTCGAGCCCGAGCGCGTGGAGCAGTACGAAGTCGCCATCGACGACTACGACAAGATTCCCGGCCTCATCGAGAAGTTCATGAACGAGGTCATCACGAAGTTTGGCCCCAACCCCTTCAAGGGCTACTAGGAGGTGATGGACCATGTCGAATCCCGTAAAGGTTCAACCGGACCTGAAATTCGTCAAGGAACTGCAAGCAGTCGGCGGCGACTCGCTCAAGAAGTGCTACCAGTGCGCCACCTGCTCCGTGGTCTGTCCCCTGTCTCCGTCGGATGACCCCTATCCGAGAAAGGAGATGGTCTGGGCCCAGTGGGGCCTGAAGGACCGCCTGGTCAACGATATCGACATCTGGCTGTGCCACAACTGCGGCACCTGCTCGGACCTCTGCCCCCGCGGCGCCAAGCCCGGCGACCTGCTCGGCGCGCTCCGCAACATGGCCTACCGCTCCCTGGCCGTGCCCAAGATCATCGGCACCTGGATGAGCTCGGCCAAGTTCATGCCCCTGCTGGTGGCCATCCCGGCCCTGCTCTGGGGCTTCATCTGGCATTTGCGGGCCCGCGGCTTTGACATGAACTACTTCCCCCTGTTCGAGAAGACGGACCACGGCGTCCATCTGGCCGAGACGGGCGGGGAGATCGTCTACGGCGGGCTGTTCCCGGGCGACTACACCATCGACCCCATCTTCGGCCTGACCTTCCTGCTCATGCTCCTGGCCTTCATCTCCGGCGCGCGCAAGCTGGCCAAACAATTCAAGAACCTGCCCCAGGTCTACGTTCTGGGCCAGAAAAAGAAACCCTGCCTGCTCACCTGCCTGATCAACACCTTGAAGTACGAGGTGCTGCAGCACACCCAGTTCCAGGATTGCGGGGCCGACGGACCCTCCCAGACCCGGTTCAAGGGCCACCTGTTCACCATGTACGCGTTCATCGCCCTCATGGTGGTCACCGGGACCGTGGCCGTGGGCCACTGGGGCAGCTACTTCTTCGAGTGGATCGGAGTGGACTGGGCCGCCAACGCCCTGCACATCATCGGCTCCACGCCCATGAGCCTGATCCACCCGGTCAAGCTGCTGGCCAACGCCGGCGCGGCCGCCCTGATCATCGGCCTGTTCCTGCTGACCGCCCGTCGGCTCGGCCTGGACAAGGCCAAGCAGGGTTCCTCCTGGTACGACTGGTACCTGCTGACCGTGATCTGGATCGTGGCCCTGTCGGGCCTGGGCGCCGAGGTCTTCCGCCTGGTTGGTCAGCCCATCCTGGGCTACTGCACCTACTACGTGCACCTGGTGGCGGTCTGGATGCTCCTGGCCTATCTGCCCTGGTCCAAGCTCGGCCACCTGGTCTACCGCGTGGTGGCGCTGACCTACGCCCGCAAGGCGGGCCGCATCGCCATGGGTCCGCGCCAGTAGTCGGGGTCAGTAATCGGGTTCGTGAACAAGACAGCAAAAAGCATTTGCCAATAAGGAGGCATTCCAATGTCTGAAGAGATCAAAGAGACCACCGAAGAGACCACCGAGGTCCAGGAAGAAGTGGTGCAGGACCGGGTCTTCCCCATCAGTGCGCTGGTGGGCTGCCTCAAGGGCGAGGCCGCCGACGCCGGAGTGCTGGAGATGCTTTCCTACATCACCCAGAGCGACGTGGACACCGACCTGGCCCCCGTGGCCGCCGGTCTGTCCAAGGGCTTCATCTACGAGCAGGAGCCGGGCCTGACCAGCTACAAGAGCCAGGACATCGCCGCCCTGGGAAGCAAGGTCAAGTTGGCCCCCCTGGCCGGTGACGAGCTTTCCCAGGCGCAGGCCGTGCTGGCCGTGCTGACCGAGCTCAAGGCCGAGGCCGAGGGCCTCAAGGCCAAGATCGCCGAACTGGAGAAAGAGAAGTCCGCCCTTGAGGGCGAGATTTCCACCCTCCAGGCCAAGGTCAAGGTGGCCGACGCGGCCAACGCTTCCGGCGAGAGCAAGATCACTCTCGCGGCCGGCAAGATCGACGACATGGTCAAGAAGCTGGAGGCCCTGCAGGCCGAGGTGGAGAAGGTCAAGAGCCAGGGCGTGGTCGTGGCCGGCGCTGCCGGTGGCGGCGGCGAGGGCGCTGCGGCCGGTGGTGAGGCAATGGCCGACGGTCCCAAGGTCGGCGGCGAGCCCGAAGGCGATTTCGGCCTGGGCAGCGACGCTTTCGGCGGCGACTGGTAGAATCGGGTTCCAGTCGAAAGACATATGACAACGATCCCCGTGCTCGCGTGCGGGGATCGTTTTTTTTGGAGGTTCGTTATGCGCGCGCGAAGAGGCTTGCTCTGCCTGGGATTGTGCCTGTGGCTCGTCCTGACCCTGTGTTTTCAGGCCGCGGCCGAGACCTGGCCCCCGGCGGACGCCGAGGTCCGCACGGCCGCGTTCGGGGAGGTTCCGGTCCACTACGTGGACATGGGCCGGGGCGACCTTCCCCTGGTCCTGATCCACGGCTGGGCCTGCCAAGGCTCGTTCTGGCGCGGCCAGGTTCCGCTGGCGCAGAACGGACGGCTCGTCATCCCCGACCTGCCCGGGCACGGCCAGAGCGGCTTCCTGGACGGCCCGTATTCCCTGGACGCCCTGGCCGGAGCGGTGTTCGCGGTCATGGACCAGGCCGGTATCCAGAGGGCGGTCCTTGCCGGGCACAGCATGGGCGCGGCCGTGGCCTGGCGCGCGGCCGTCATGGCCCCGGAACGGGTGGCCGGGATCGTGTCCGTGGACGGGGCCGTGTTCGTGCTCCCCGAGGAGGGGGAGGGGCGGGACGCCTGGGTCCAGGGCATGAACGGCGTCCTGGACAACCTCAAGTCCCCGGACGGGGAGGCCAGGGCGGTGGAATTCATCGATTCCCTGCACACCCAGGAAACCTCTCCCGAACTTCAGAGCGAGATCAGGGAGCTCATGATGGCCACGCCCAGGGACGTGCGGCTGGCCATGTCCGAGACCCTGTGCGATCCCGACACCTGGGACGGCTCCGTGGTCAACATGCCGGTGCTGGGCATCTACGCGCAGTCCGAGGGGTTGGCTCCGGACTATGAGCAGACCATCAAGGGCATCTTCCCGGATTTCACCTTTGTCCTGATGGACGGGCCCGGCCACTTCCTGATGATGGAGCGGCCCGAAGAGACCAACGGCCTGATCCAAGAGTTCTGGGCAGGCATCACCAAGTAGGCTCGAAACAAAAAGCCCCCGTCCCCATGTTCATGTGGGGACGGGGGCTTTGTCGCGTCGTGCGTGGGGCTAGAGCGAGCCCAGGGCGTTGAAGCGCTGGTGGAACGCGTTCTGGGTGGCCTCGGGCAGCTTGGCCAGGTCCTCGCCCTTGACGAAAAAGGTGTGGGTGCCGTCCACCAGCACGTTGATGGGCAGGATGACCTTGGCCCTGAGCTCCTCGGACCACAGCCCGATGGTGGTGGAGGCCAGGCAGCGTTTCTGGTCCTTGTACATCACGGCCGTGAAGGCGTTGCCCGTGACGCTGGGCTGGGACATGACCCCGCCCCCGGCCACGGACACGTAGCCCTTGACCAGGCCGTACACGTACACCCCGTTCTCGTCGGACGGGAAGTTGTACCCGGGCTGCAGGGCCACGCAGGGGCCGGGCATGGACGGGCCGCCCTGGCAGGAGGGCGCGCCGGACACGATGCGCTCCTCGATGTCCAGGATCCACGACTGGTAGTTCCAGGGATGGTAGCCCACGCCGATGGACAGGAGGAAGTCGTTGAGCTCGCTCAGCTGCGCGATCTTGGCGTTGACCAGCGGCTTGTTGCGCAGGGTGAATTCCTTGGTGATCTCCTTGGCCTCTTCCATGTCGGCAAAGACCTCGGCCTCGGTCTGCTCGGGGCCTTGTAGTCCAGGTCCCAGGCGTCCTGGGCGTATGCCGCGGTCAGGGCCGAAAGCAGGAGCGTGGTCAGCAGGACCGTCAGGGTCAGTGAGCGGGGCAGCAGGGGGCGGCGCATGGTCGTATCCTCTCGGGCATGGTCGGTGTGTGGAGCCGACATCGGCATACTGGATTTCCTAGCATGCATCGCCGTGCAGGGCAAAACAGAAAAGGCGTCGACCCCTATTCCACGGTCACGGACTTGGCCAGGTTGCGCGGCTGGTCCACGTCCTTGCCCAGGTAGTCGGCCACCTCGTAGGCGAAGAGCTGCAACGCGGGCAGGACCAGGAAGGCGGCCAACGGGCCGAATGCCCGGGGCAGGACCCAGGAATGGGTCACGTCCAGGTCCTGGCCCGGGTTGGTCAGGGCGATGATCTCACCGCCCCGGGCCTGGACCTCCACCAGGTTGGACTTGACCTTGGGGAACAGCTCGTCGTCCAGGGCGATGGCGAAGGTGGGGAAGCGCGGGTCGATGAGCGCGATGGGCCCGTGCTTCATCTCCCCGGCCGCGTAGCCCTCGGCGTGGATGTAGGAGATCTCCTTGAGCTTGAGCGCGCCCTCCAGGGCCATGGGGAAGTAGGGGCCCCGGCCCAGGTACAGGAAGCTGTCCACGCCTCGAGTAGGTCCAGGGCCAGCTCCTGGGCCCGGGAGCGCATGGTCGGGCAGGGCCTTTTCCAGCACCTGCGGCAGGTCGGCCAGCTCGGTGGCGCAGCGGTCGAAGGTCTCGTCGTCCAGAGGTGCGGTTGCGCCTGGCCCCAGTACAGGGCCAGCAGGAGCAGGGCGGTGAGCTGGGAGCACATGGCCTTGGTGGAGGCCACGGAGATTTCGGGCCCGGCCTGGGTGTAGAGCACCCGGTCGGACTCGCGGGCCACGGACGAGCCCACCACGTTGCACATGCCCATGACGGGCAGGCCGTGCTCCTTGGCCAGTTGGATGCCGGCCAGGGTGTCGGCGGTCTCGCCGGACTGGGAAATGGCCAGCACCAGGCCGTGCTTGTCCAGGATGGGCTTGCGGTAGCGGAACTCCGAGGCGATCTCCACCTGCACCGGGATGCCCGCCCAGCGCTCCAGCAGGTACATGCCCCACAGTCCGGCGTGGTAGCTGGTGCCGCAGGCCACGATGTGGATGCGCTGGAGGGCGTGTGCATGGCCGTCCAGCTCGGGCAGACGGATGGAGGCGTTGCCCTGGGCGTCGTTGACCAGCCGGCCGGTCAGGCAGTCGGCGATGACCTGGGGCTGCTCGAAGATCTCCTTGATCATGAAGTGCTTGTGCCCGCCCTTCTGGGCCGCCTGCACGTCCCACTCGATGCGCTGGGGGTGCTTGACCAGGGGCTCGGCGTCGTCCACCGAGAAGACCTCCCAGGTGGAGGCGGTCAGCCGAACCATCTCCCGGTTCTCCAGGAAAGACCACCTGGCGGGTGTAGGGCAGGAAGGCCGGGATGTCCGAGGCCACGAAGTTCTCGCCCACGCCCAGGCCCATGACCAGGGGGCTGGACAGCCGGGCCGCGTACAGGGTGTCCGGGTCCTCGCGGTCGATGAGGGCGATGGCGTAGGAGCCCTCGGCTCGGCCCAGGGCCTCGGACAGGGCCTTGAGCA
>CAXXNS010000012.1:0-112054 GCA_963666895.2 Desulfovibrionaceae bacterium
CGTCCGACGCGCCGTCCATGCGCTTGAGGAGCTTGCTGCCCGCCTTGACGTTGCCCACGTGGGCTAGGGCGTCCACCACCATGGACCGGACCAGATCCGAAACGTGGTCCAGGCTGTCCACCAGGACGTCCGCGCAGCCCGCGTCGCCCACCTTGGCCAGGGCCTCCACCGTGGCGTACTGGACCCACTCCTCGTCGTTCATGGCCTTACCCAGACACTGGGACGCTTCGGGCCGGGCCAGGTCACCCAGGCTCACGGCCGCCTGGTAGCGGACGTTGACCTCGGAGTCCTTGAGCAGGGCGTCGCACAGCGGCTTGACAACCAGGGGGTTGCCGCTGGAGCCCAGGATGTCGGCGGCGAAGATGCGGATGTCGGCGTCGTCGCCGGACAGCAGGTCGATGATGCTCTGCAGGTCCTGGACCCCCACCTGGCGCAGGATGTCCATGGACAGGTTGCGCACCGGGGCCTCGTCGGAATGCAGCAGGGGAATCACGGCGTGCACGGTCTCCACTCCGCCGATGCGGCGCAGGGCCCGGTCGGCGGCTTCCTGGACGCCGAGGTTGTGGCTGCGGAGCAGGTCGGCCAGGTGGGGCACGGCCTCCACGCAGCCGCTCTCCCCGGCCTCGTAGGCCGCCTCGCGCAAAATTTCGTTGTCGTCGCCCGCAAGCCGTTGCAGGATGCTTTCGCTGTCAGCCATGCGTCCTCCGGCCAAGAGGTTACTGGTACAGGTTCTCGAGAATGCGTTGGGCCATGTCGTCGATGTCGACAACCTCGTCTGACAGCCCGGCGTCCACGATGGCCTTGGGCATGCCGTAGACCACGCAGGTGGCGTCGGACTGGGCCAGGGCGCGGCCGCCCTTGGCCTTGAGCTCGCTCACCCCGTCACGGCCGTCGTTGCCCATGCCGGTCAGGATCACGCCCAGGCCCCGTTTGCCCACGGCCTTGGCCACCGAGGACATGAGAACGTTGGCCGAGGGCTTGTACAGGGCCTCGGCCGGTTCGTCGGTTATTTTCAGTTCGATGTGCGTCACCTTCTGCTCCAGGCGCAGGTGCCGCCCGCCCGGGGCCACGAACACGTGGCCGGGCTTGAGCCAGTCCCCATTCTCGGCCTCCTTGACCGTCAGGGCGGAAATGCCGTCCAGCCGCTTGGCGAAGGGGCCGGTAAACGCGGCCGGCATGTGCTGGGCGATGACCATCCCGGCCGGAAAATCTCCGGGCAGGGCCGACAAGATTTTCTGCACGGCCGGGGGCCCGCCCGTGGACACGCCCACGGCCACCACGTCGCGGGCCGGAATGCCCCTGCCCTTGGCCGCCGGGGCAACGGCCTCCACCGGCGGGGCCTCGACCTTGGCCCGGGCCGGACGAACCGCGCGCATCTTGCGCCCGGCCACGCTCTTGACCTTGTTGATGAGGTCGTCCTCGATCTTGATGATGTCCAGGGACACCCGGGAAAGCTGCTTGGGGATGAAGTCCGCCGCGCCCAGTTCCATGGCCTTGAGGGTGTCCTCGGCGCCCTCGGTGGTCAGGGAGGAGACCATGAGCACGGGCCGGGGCATCTCCATCATGACGTGCCGCAGGGCGGTCAGCCCGTCCATGCGCGGCATCTCGATGTCCATGGTCACCACATCGGGATCGTACCTGCGGATCAGGTCCAACCCTTCCTGGCCGTCCCTGGCCGAAGCCACAACCTGGATCTCGGGATCCTTGTCCAACATCGAACTGATGGCCTTGCGCATGAAGGCCGAATCATCGACAACGACAACCTTGATCACGCTGTTTCACCTCTCGAAGGGACCCACCACACGCACCCTCCCCAGGCCCGGTGGAAAACACCCATCTACTGATACGTGCTTTCTTTTCCAAACGCAATCTGAACGCCCGGTTAGGCCCGGCCGGATTGCTTTGGCTTGCCTGGTGGCGACACATCTGCTATTCGCCACAAAGCGTGCCCTGGGGCCGGCAAAGGGAGCCCGGCCTGCACCGAAAAGGGCGGTCCCACACATCAACAAGGGAGTGATTCATGTCCAAGATTTCCAGCGCATTGTTGCTTTCGTTGTTGGCATTGTCCCTGTTCCTGGCCGCCTGCGGCTCCGACAAGCCGGCCGAGGAGGCCGCCGCTCCGGCCGAGCAGGCCGAGCAGGCCGCCGCGCCCGCCGAGGAAGCCGCTCCGGCCCCGGCCGAGGAAGCCGCCCCGGCCGCCGAGGTGAAAACCTTCATCAACGGCATCGACTTCGGGTTCCCGCCCTTCGGCTTCGTGGACGACCAGGGCAATCCCGCGGGCTTCGACGTGGAGTCCGTGAACTGGATCGCCGAGAAGATGGGCTTCGAGGTCAAGCACCAGCCCATGGAATGGGAAGGCATCATCCCGGCCCTGACCTCCGGCAAGATCGACTTCATCGCCTCGGGCATGTCGGCCACGGCCGAGCGCGCCGAGATCGTCAACTTCACCATCCCCTACTACCAGGTGACCCAGGTCCTGCTGGTCGGTCCGGACAATGCCATGACCCTGGAAGAGATGCTGACCACGGGCCAGAAGCTGGGCGCCCAGCGCGGCACCGTGACCTACCAGCTCCTGGAGACCTACCTGGCCGAGGGCAAGTACGACTTCGAGCTGGTGCCCTACGACTCCACGGACCTGTCCCTGGAAGACCTGAAGATCGGCCGCATCGTCGGCTCCGGCATGGACTCCTCCATCGCCTATGAGATGATGAAGGGCACGGACTACAAGGTCGCCGGCACCTTCGAGGCTCCGCCGGAAGACTACGCCTACGCGGTGCGCAAGGAAGACAAGGAACTGCTCGAGATGCTCAACAAGGGCCTGGAGCTGCTCATGGCCGATCCCTATTGGGGAGAGCTGAAGGCCAAGTGGGACATCCCCACGGAATAACGGCTCAGGACCCCTGAATCCCAAGCGTCCGGACGGGCCCGGAAATCCGGGCCCTCCGGGCGTTTTCACTGCAACTGACCGGAGGCCGCCATCCGCCGTCTGGGCTCGGTCGCCAAGACCCTCCTTCTCATCGCCGGGACCATCCTGCTGGGCATGGCCCTGGACGTACCGTTCTCCCTGTACAACGGCATCTGGTGGACCGCGGCCCTGATCCTCGGGGCCATGGGCCTGGGCCTGGCCATGGGCGTGCCCCTGGCCGTGTGCCAGGTCTACGGCAACCGATGGGCCCGGAACGCTGTGGCCCTCTACGTCTGGCTTTTCCGGGGCATTCCGGTGCTGGTCCAACTCTACCTCTTTTATTTCGGCATCCTGGCCTGGCTGGGCGAGCAGCCCCTGCTGGAACACCTGCCCCTGTCCAACGCCTTCACGGCCGCGGTCATGGTCCTGGGCCTGACCAGCGCGGCCTACCAGTCGCAAATCTTCCGCGGGGCCATCCAGTCCCTGCCCAACGGACAGTTCCGCGCCGCCATGGCCCTGGGCATGACCGACAAACAGGCCATCCGGTCCATCGTCCTGCCCCAGGCCCTGCGCCTGTCCATCCCCGGCTGGTCCAACGAGTACTCCATCCTGCTCAAGGACTCGGCCCTGGCCTTCGCCATCGGCGTGCTGGAGATCATGTCCCGGACGCGCTCCGTGGCCGCCACCACCCACCGCCCCCTGCCCCTGGCCCTGTTCGCCGGAGTGCTCTTCTTCGTGCTCACCTACATGGGGGTCCAGGCGCTCAAGACCCTGGAAAGAAAAGTCCGGATCGCGGGCTACACCCGGGAGGAATCGTCGTGACCCAAACCGTACCCACCCTCAAGGCCGAGAACATCCACAAGCGTCTCGGCGGAAACAAGGTGCTCAAGGGCGTGGCCATCTCCGTGCCCAAGGGCGCGGTCAAGGTCATCATCGGCCCCTCGGGCAGCGGCAAGTCCACCTTTCTGCAATGCCTCAACTTCCTGCACATTCCCGACCACGGCTCCGTGTGGCTGGAGGGCGAGGAGGTCAAGGCCGGCAACCGCAAGGAGCTGTCCTCCTACCGCCAGAAGGTGGGCATGATCTTCCAGGAATTCAACCTGTTCGACCACCTGACCGCCCTGGAGAACGTACGCGTGGCCCTGATCAAGGTACGGCGCATGGGCCGGGCCGACGCCACCAAGCGGGCCATGGAGGAGCTGAGCCGCGTGGGCCTGTCCGACAAGTCGGGTCTCTATCCGGCCCAGCTGTCCGGCGGCCAGAAGCAGCGCGTTTCCATCGCCCGGGCCCTGGCCATGGACCCCAAGGTCATGCTCCTGGACGAGCCCACCAGCGCCCTGGACCCTGAGCTCATCGGCGAGGTTCTGGCCGTGATCCGCGACCTGGCCAAGGCGGGCATGACCATGATCATGGCCACCCACCAGATCAGCTTCTCGGCCACCCTGGCCGACGAGTTTCTGTTCATGGAGCAGGGCGTCATCGTTGAGCAGGGCTCCCCGGCCGAACTGCTGACCCGGGACGCCGGCACCCGGACCCAGTCCTTCTGTTCCAAGATCAACGAGTTGACCGGAGAGACCGCCTGATGCCGGACATGTGGACCTTCTTGGCCGACCAGGTCCTGCCGGGCCTGAGCAAGGGCCTCTGGGTGTCGGTGAAGATCATCGTGCCCTCGTCCCTGCTGGGCGCGCTCATCGGCATCCTGACCGGCACGGCCCGCGTGTACGGGCCCCGCTGGATCAAGATCCTGGCCAACGGCTACGTGGCCGTGTTCCGGGGCACCCCACTGGTGGTGCAGCTCTACTTCTGGTACTTCGCCCTGCCCTACCTGGAGGTGGGCGGCTTCCGCATCGTGCTCTCGGCCATGGGCGCCTCCATCGTGGGCTTCGCCCTCTGTTCCGGGGCCTACCAGTCCGAGTACATCCGGGGCGGCCTGCAATCCATCAAGCAGGGGCAGATCAAGGCCGCGTCCGCCCTGGGCATGAGCCAGTTCCAGGCCGTGCTGACCGTGGTCATGCCCCAGGCCGTGCGCCGCGCCCTGCCCGGCTGCGGCAACGAGATCATCTACCTCATCAAATATTCGTCCCTGGCCTCCATCATCACCCTGCAGGACCTGACCGGCGTGGGCCGGTCCATCGCCAAGGCCACCTGGCGCAACATCGAGGTCTTCGCCGCGGTGGGCGTCTACTACCTGGTGCTGGTCACCGTGGCCACCCTGCTCCTGAAGTGGCTGGAAACCCGGTTGACCATCCCGGGCTTCGAGAAGAGCGGCGGACGCTAGATTCATTCCCCCCAAACCCTTTCCCAGACGAGGACGCGAGAGCATCCATGACCAGCAACGGCCTGACCAGGCGCGTGAAGCGCATCAAGATTTCCGAAACCAAACGTTTGCCCATGCTGGCCGCCGAGGTGGGCGGCTGCGTGTCCCTGGGCCAGGGCGTGCCCTCCTTCCCCACACCGGAGATGGTGGTGGACCAGGTCTGCGCCGCCCTGCGCGACGACCCGGCCACCGGGCGCTACACCCTGCAGCCCGGACGCACCGATTTGCGCGCGGCCGTGGCCGAGCTGCTTGAGCGCGAAAAGAACTACAAGGCCGACCCCATGACCGAAGTGGCCGTCACTTGCGGGGCCATGGAGGGGCTGGTCATGGCCATGCTGACCCTGGTCCAGTCCGGGGACGAGGTGGTCATTCCCGAGCCCTACTACCCCTCCCACGTGGAACAGATCCTCCTGGCCGCCGGCGACCCGGTGCTGGTGCCGCTCAGGCGCGAGGACTGGGGCCTGGACGCCGACGCCCTGTCCCGGGTGCTGACCGACAAGACCAAGGTCCTGGTCGTGTCCTCGCCGCACAACCCCACGGGCGCGGTCTGGGACGAGGAGGACCTGCGGGCCGTGGCCGACATCGCCGTGTCCCGCAATTTGTGGGTCATCTGCGACGACACCTACGACAGCCTGACCTATGGCGCAGTGAAGTCCTTCAGCCTGGCCTCCATCCCCGAGCTGCGCAGGCGGCTCATCCTGGTGGGAAGCTTTTCCAAGCGCTTCGCCCTGACCGGCTGGCGGGTGGGCTACGTGGCCGGACCGGCCACCGTGCTGGACGAGATGCTCAAGGTCCACGACGCCACCACCATCTGCGCGCCCGGCCCCTCCCAGGAGGCGGCCCTGGCCGCTTTGAACGGGCCCCAGGACGTATTCGAAGAGTTCCGGGCCGAGTTGGAGCAGCGCATGGAGCTGGCCTGCGGACGGCTGGACAAGCTGGCCGGCAAAGTGTCCTACGTCCGGCCGCGCGGCGCGTTCTACATCATGCTGCGCTACGCGTTCACGGACCAGGACTCCCAGACCGTGGCCGAACGGCTGGTGCGCGAAGCCAGGGTGGTGACCATCCCGGGCGGAGCCTTCGGCCCGGGCGGACAGGGCCATCTGCGCCTGTCCTTCGGCGCGGACAGGACCGAACTCACCGAGGCCTTTGACCGGTTGGAAGCCTGGATCAATAAACAATAAAATTTGGCTCTGGCCTTGCTTCCAGGCACATCACTGTGTCGTCATCTGGTTCAGAGCCAAAATCAATTAATTATTGCCGCCTCTAATGTTTTTTTATCCTTCTTTCCTTCATCGTTGTAAATAAAAGTCTCAATGGTAATTCTTGAAATATCTTCTTCGCGAATTTTACAAAAAGTATTGCTATCACGATACTGACACGGATTATTGTATGCATCGATAATTATATCATGCACATGTTTATTGTAAAAAATTAATTTGGGAATATATATAACAGCTCTACCATTATCACCAAAAAACTTTGAAAACGGCCCTAAAATACCAGTGATGACAAGCTCTGTCTTGCTGAATCGTCCAGCCGGCTTGGCGATTACATAATGCTCAAAATTTGATACTGTTTGAAATTCAGATATATCATGATCATCTTTTATATTCTCAACCAATAGATATGGTCTTGTAATCTTATCTTTGCTGGGAACGGAACTATTTTTGCCCAGGAAAAATGCGCGATCTATTGCTTCTGAAATAATCCTTGCATTCTTTATATCCGCTAAATATCGTTTTTCCATGTGCATTCTGTAAGCATAGAATATGCGAATGAGCACAAAAAAAGCAACAGATACAATCAAAAAGTACTTCAATATGCGAATGAATTTCATTTATGAAACAGTTCCAAAATTTCTGAGAAGAAAGCTAAAGAGTTGACCAGGTTCTCCCATTCGACCCTGATGCTTCACAAGCCACCAACGCCCAGAGTTTCAACCTCTTTCTCAATAATGCTAGAATACAATCCTAAATATCAAGACATGATTAGGATATCAACTACCCATCGGGAAAATCATCTTTACCGGCCCCACAAAAAGTAAGGCCAAGACAAAAAACAAATCTATCGAGGGAATATGGACGGCCTAGAAATCGAGGCCGATGACGCGGACCGTGGTCGGGCCGTGGACGCCGAAGACCGGGGTCAGCTCGATGTCGCTGGTGCTGGACGGGCCGGTGATGGTGTGAAAGGCGCTGGGCATGTTCCCGGCCTGCTTGCGTATGATCTCCGGCAGAACCAGGACGGACGGCAGAAGCTTGGACCGCTCCACCAGGGCCAGGTGCACCGGCGGCAACAGCGAGGCCCCGCGCGGGGTGTCCGTCCCGGCCCGGACCAGCAGGGTGCCGGTCTTGACCAGGGCCGCTTCCACGCCCGTGACGCCCAGACCGGCGTCCGCGAAGTCCTGGCAGCCCCCCTGGCCCGCGTACACGATCTCCACGCCCGCATCCCCAAGCATCTGGGCCGCGTCCAAAGGCAAGCGTTGCCAGAGCGCGGCCTTGCGCACGAAAAATTCCTTGGCCACGTCCAACAGAAACTGCCCGGCCTGGTCCGCGTCCTTGGCCACGTGCAGGTCCACGCGCACCCGGGACAACCCCGTGCGGAACAACTCCCAGGCCGCGTCCCCCTCGGGAAGGGATTCGACAACAGGAGCAGCGACCTCGGGCAGGGGCAGAGCCGGTCCAACCGCCACCCCCTGGCGCAGGGCGTTGAGGATGGTTTGCCTGGAATCAGCCATTTTGGCCTCCATCAGGGCCTCCCCTATCCCGACCTAAAAACGGCCGCTTGAGCCTGGGAATGGAACGCTTGCGCGCGAACCGCCGCACCGTGGGCGACAGCTTGGCCAGGTCCAGCAACGGGTTCATGGCCCGCAGCAGGCTCATGGCCGCGCCATAGAGCCCGGGCCGGGCGGCCAGGGCCGAGTGCATGGCCAGGGGCAGGGATCGCGGGGCCTGGCGCTCGCGCAGCTTGAGCATGAGCTGGGGGTGGTCGATGCCCACCGGGCAGGCCTCGGCGCAGGCCCGGCAGCCTGTGCAGGCCCAGGGCAAATCGCCGCCCTGTCCGGGATGCAGCAGGGGCGTGAGCAGCGAGCCGATGGGCCCGGGATAGACCGAGCCGTAGGCGTATCCGCCCACGGTCTGGTAGACCGGGCAGGCGTTGAGGCAGGAGCCGCAGCGCACGCAGGCCAGGACCGAACGCATGTCCGGGTCGGCCATGATCCGGGAACGGCCGTTGTCCAACAGCACCAAATGAAACTCTTCGGCCCCGTCCGCTTCGCCTTCCCGGCGCGGCCCCGTGAACAGGGAAACATAGGTGGAGATACGCTGGCCCGTGGCGCTGCGCGGCAGCATCTCCAGCACGGCCGAGAACTCATCCGGCCCGGCCAGCACCTTCTCGATGCTCATGACCGCCACGTGCAGGGGCGCGCAGGTGGTGCCCATGCGGATGTTGCCCTCGTTCTCCACCGTGACCACGGTGCCGGTCTCGGCAATGGCCATGTTGGCCCCGGTGACGCAGAGGTCCGCGGACAGAAACTTCTCGCGCAGGACCTGGCGGGCGATGGCGGTCAGCCCCTCCACCTCCTCGTCCGTGCGGCCCAGGCAGCGCTGGAACAGCTCGGTGACCTCCACGCGGGACTTGTGCAGGGCCGGGGTGATGATGTGCGAGGGCGGCTCCTGGGCCAACTGGACGATGAACTCGCCCAGGTCCGACTCCCAGACCTCCATGCCCAGGGCCTCGAGGTGCGGATTGAGCGCGATCTCCTCGGTGATCATGGACTTGCCCTTGACCACGGTATGCACCCCGCGCTCCCGGGCCAGCTCGCCGATGATCTCCCGGGCATGGGCCGCGTCCCCGGCCCAATGCACATGGCCCCCGGCCTGGACGATGTTCCTTTCCAGGGTTTCCAGGAGCTCGGGCAGTTGGTTCAGGGAGCCCATGCGCGCCCGGGTGGCCCGGGCCCGATAGGCGGACACGTCGTCCAATTCGGCGTACACGGCCTCGCGGTTCTTGCGGAACTGGCGTACCGCGTGCCGGATCTTGGCCCGCAGGCCCTGGTCCAGCACGGCCCGCGCCGAGGCGGCCCGGAAGGTTCCCCGGGGGCTCATGAGGTGGGCTCCAAAATTTCAGCCAGGTGCCTCACCTGGATTCGACCGCCCAGCTTGTCGAAATGGGCGCGCAGGTTGACCAGGCAGCTGGGCTCGGCCGTGACCACGGTGTCGGCCCCGGAGTCCAGGATGGCCCGGGCCTTGTCTTCCAGCAAAACCTCGGACACCTCGGGGTAATCGAACCCGAAGGTTCCGCCCAGGCCGCAGCAGCGGTCCTGGTCCTCCAGGGGAAGCATCTCCAGGTCCTTGACCGCGGCCAGCAGGCGGTTGGGCTGCTCGAACACGCCCAGGGACCGGCCCATCTGGCAGGAGTCGTGGTACACGGCCCGGGCCTGATAGCGCGCGCCCAGGTCAATGACGCCCAAATGGTCCACCAGATACTGGGAAAACTCGAAGGTCCGGCTGGCCAGGTCCTCGGCCCGCTGCCGGGCCTCCAGGTCGTGGTCCAACAGGTCCGGGTAGTGGCGGAGCATGGACACGCAGGAGCCCGACGGAACCACCACGGCCTCGAAGCCCTGGAACAGGTCCAGCACGCGCCGGGCCAGGGGCAGAACCATGTCCGGGCGGCCGCGCTTGTACTCGGGCTGGCCGCAGCAGGTCTGGCCCTGGGGCACGGACACGCGGGCCCCGGCCCGCTCCAGCACGGCCACGCAGGCCCGGCCGGCCTGGGGCAGGAAGTCGCGCACCAGGCAGGGGATGAACAGGGCGATGTGGGGACTGGATGTGGACATGGACGCTCCGGCGAAAGCAGTGCCCGTTGTCTAGCCCACCGACCCCGGCCCTGGCAAGAAACAATCCGCCCGTTTCCGCGCTTGCTTTTCCATACGCTTTCGGCTAATCAACTCCCCTCACTTCGGGATGTGGCTCAGTCTGGTAGAGCGCTGCGTTCGGGACGCAGAGACCGAGTGTTCAAATCACTCCATCCCGACCAGAAGGACAAGGGCCTGCGGGGACGACTCGCAGGCCCTTTTTTTCGCGGGACGCAGATACGGGACTCTCAGTGGCAAGCGGTTTTCACCCAAGTCAGCCAACATTATTTCTTCGCAGCGCTTATTGCTGTCCTTATACAAAACTCTCTCGCTAACTCCTCTTGCGACAACTTCTTCAATTCGTTAATGTCTGGTGATGATTTCATAAATTCCAACAATTTTTCCTTGGAACTTTTTTTATACGTTTCATAGAAAAATTCATACAAATCTAAAGCATCATTTGCTTGCTTTGGTACTTTCTTATACACGCCAAAAAATGTTTCTGGTGATTTTTTGTATGCCTTTATTTCTTCATCTGTCAGTGGATTTTTACATATGATTGATTTTCCATTCTCTAATATATAAATTCCCATAGCTATTTGATTCTTCACATCTACAGATGCATCAACAAGCTCACCAACAACATCTTCTCCATTAGAATCTGGCACCAAATAGCTATGCCCAATAAAAAGTCTAGGTATATTCTGATTTAATGCAAATTCTGGAATTTCTCCATCAAACGTAGCAGGGATATTTAAATCTCTTAAACTTTGAAAAAAGTCATACATATCTTTATGTTTTTCGCGCGCAACAATTGCCTTGCGTAATGTCATTGTCTGACCAACCTTAAAATCAGATATTTTAAAACCCTCAGCAATCGCTGCAAATCTATAGCTATCAGTTAGTAAGTTGTGGTGAAATGGAAAATTAGTCACAAAAACATATGCGCTTGGGGCTTTCTTTCCATTAATCACCATAGCTGACTCGGCTTTTCTAATGTCATCAAGAGCATTATCGAGCCATTCGGTTTTTTCTGAATATTTTACTGTATCCGGTACATTAATGTCCAAAAAAACTATTCGTTCATGATCGCTTTCCTTCTTTAATGCATCACGAAGCTTTCTTACAATTTTAATTTCTCCATCTTTTGGCGCACCTTGTTCTTTTGTTTTTCCAAGAACACCTTCTACGCTCCGCGCTTTTGCTTCGACAGAATATTTTTTATTACTTTTTCTATTTACAGCAACACATTCGCAGTGCGTAGACGTACCATCCAATTCATTTTCTAACTCTATATCAAATCCGGCCCTAATCAATGCACCAAAAATCTGCGTTTCATATAATGCACCATGAAATTGATCAACTTTTTTAAGCCTCCTAATTAATATATTTTGAAGTTTTATATTATGTGCGATTAAGTATAAATTGTAAGAAAGACTAAGATATGCAATACAAGCTCCAGTCATGGGCATAGGTTTTATTCTACTATCACTTTTATTCTTATACTCTTTCATTTGTTTTGAACATATTTCTATCCATCTAATAAGTGGGTGTCTGTCTGCTTCATCTTTCTTGAATTCGCCTTCAGCCCATTCTTTCCCAAATATTATTTTTGTATAATATCCCAAAAAATCATGAAACGTTCTCCAATTATCTGACATATGCAAAACATTTCCAACAGCAACAAATCGAGTTCCTTTTGCCTCTGCTGAGATTATTGGCCGGCCTAAACCTTGTTCCATTTTTCGTTGCATTTCTTTTGCTTCTTCTTGAGACAACAACCTCTTTAGAATATCAAGATTTGCTTTTGAAATATGATACTGGCCGCTTCGACCGCAGCATTTTTTGTACTTTAGCCCGCTTCCGCATGGACAGGACGCATTCCGCCCGACCTTCTTATCACTCATAAAATCCTCAACACGTAACCTTGCCCATACTTATTACAAATTCGACAATAAAATCTTTCTTATCCTACTTCCACGGCCTTTCCAAGCAACACGAGTCTTCCCTTTAAAACTAGTACCCTGGTTCGGGACGCAGAGACCGAATGTTCAAATCACTCCATCCCGACCAGAAGGACAGGGGCCTGCGGGGACGACTCGCGGGCCGCATGAACGGCTCCTTTTCCCCTGGGCTGGGCGCGTTTTTTTCTGTTTCGTCAACCCGAAGGCTTCCAACTTCATCAATCTTCATGTAGCATTAGGCTTCATTCTGTAGAGGGAGCCCCGCATGACCGATCCGAAGCAAGATTCCTCCCAGTCCGGAGCCCTGGAAGCCCAGCCGGTTTTCGTGGCCCGGCAACCCATCTTCGACCTCAACGGCGACATATGGGGATACGAGCTCCTGTACCGCCACTCAGCCCAGATCGGCCGAGCCCAGATCAGCGACCCGGACCTGGCCACCATGTCCATCATCGCGGACGGCTTTTCCCTGGCCTCCATAGAATCGAAGCAGAAGGGGGAGACCCGCCTCCTGGTCAACTTCCCGGAAACGCTCCTCCTGTCCGACGCGGTCTACGCCCTGCCTGTGGAACGGTGCGTGGTGGAGGTGCTGGAGGACGTCAAGCCCACCCCGGAAGTCCTGGCCGCGCTGAGGCGCATGAAGGAGGAAGGCTACACCATCGCCCTGGACGACTACGTGGGCGGAGAGGAGCACCGGGAATTCCTGGAGCTGGCCGACGTCATCAAGGTGGACATGCTGGGCATGGACGCCGAGAAAGTGAAGAAGGTGACCGCCCCGCTGCACACCCTCAAGGCCCGACTCCTGGCCGAGAAGGTGGAATACAAGGTCCAGTACACCCTGGCCAGGAAGCTTGGGTACACCTACTTCCAGGGCCACTATTTCGAGCGCGCCGAGATCGTTTCCGGCCAGAAGATCTCAACCCATCTCCTGCCCCGGCTGCAACTCATCCAGACCCTGTCCAGCGACGACTACGACATCGACAAGGTGGTTTCCATCCTGTCCTCGGACCCTGGGCTGACCTACCGGCTTCTGCAGTTCATCAACTCCGCCTTCTTCGCCGTGGCCAACCCCATCAAGAACGTGCGCCAGGCCGTGGCCATGCTGGGTGGGCGCCAGCTCAAGCAGTGGCTGCTGGCCGTGGCCATGACCGACGTGGACGCCTCCCCGGCCCGGCAATCGTCCATGGAGGACGGCCTGGTGCGGGCCAGGTTCCTGCAACTGACGGCCGAGCAATGCGGGGAGGATCCGGACACGCTCTTCCTGCTGGGCCTGTTCTCCAAGCTGGACGTGCTGTTCGGCATCCCCATGGACGAACTCCTGGAGCAGCTGCCCCTGGACGGCTCGGTCAAGCAGGCCCTGCTCAAGGAAGCCGGGGACCTGGGCGCCTGGCTGCGGCTGGCCCGCAGGGTGAGCAACGGCGACTGGGAAGGCGTCCGGGACATCCTGGCCGCCAGGAACATCTCTTTGGAAAAGGCCGCCCTGGCCCACAACACAGCCGTCATCTGGTCCCACCAGACCCTGAACGCGGTCCGGGGCTAGGGCACAAAAAAAGCCCGCCACAAGGCGGGCTTTTTTACGGCGAAAACGCCGGCGTCCTTACTTGGAGATGGCCTCGTTGGGGCAGGTCTCGATGGCTTCGTCCACGCAGTCGTCGGTGGCATCGGGATTCTTGACCACGGCTTTGTCGCCGTCATCGTTCATCTCGAAAACGTCAGGGCAGAGTTCCACACAAGTTTCGCAGCCGACACATTCTTCTTCATTGATCGTGATACCCATGGGATTCCTCCTTAGAAATTAAACTCTCAGGCCCGCCGAAGCGGACGAACCAAACATACCCGGGATGGGAAATTTTTCAACCGGAAAAAGCCTCAGGCCGCCCGGCGGTCTTCACCGGCGCGACGGTCCATCCCGCCACGGCGTTCCATGCCGATCCGGCGGTCGGATCCCTGCCTGGGATAGGCCCTGCGGTCCGGTCCGGTCCTCCGGTCAGCCATTGCCCGCCGATCCTGTACCTGACGCCGTTCGGCGCCTCTGCTTGCGTTCTGCATCACTCCCCTCACTCCTCCTCGGAAATGTTCGGGCACCATACCCGAACCCGGGGAAGAAAGGCAAGCCCATGCCTTAAGACAGGCGCACGGCCTCCTTGACCTCGCTCAAACTCTTGAGCTTTGACAGGGCGTTGTAGAGCTGGTTCAGGTCCTTGACCAGGACCGTGAACTCCAGAAGCGAGTTGCCGTCCACACCGGACTCGAAGGTGCCGGAGTCGATGTTGATGCCCTGGGCGGCGATGAGCTCGGCGATGTGGGCCAGGGCCCCGGGCTCGTTGCGGCACTTGATGCGGATGCGGGCCGGATAGGGCTTTTCCTCCACCCCTTCCCAGGACACGTTCAAGAGCCGCTCGGACTCGAAATGCTTGACGTTGGGACAGTCGGCCCGGTGGATGGTCACGCCACGGCCCCGGGTGATGTACCCGGTGACCGGCTCGCCCGGCAGGGGGTTGCAGCAGGAGGCGAAGCGCACCAGCACGTTGTCCACGCCACTGATCTGGATGCCCTCGCTCTTGGCCACGGCCTTGCGGTCGCGGTCGCGCTCGCTCTCTTCCAGGGGCTCCTCGGCGTCGGGCAGCTTGTCCGGCTCCTTCTCGCCGTGGATCATGGCGTAGAGCCGCTTGAGCACCTTGTTGGGCGTAACGCGGGCGTAACCCACCTGGGACAGGAGCTCGTCCACGGTGGTGCAGTTGAACAGCCCGGCCAGCTTGAGGAAGTGGCCCTCCTTCATGGCCTTGGCCACGTTGATGCCGTGCTTGCGGCCCTCCTTCTCCAGAAGCTCCTTGGCCAGGACGATGGACCGGTCCCGCTCCTCGGTGCGGATGTAGTACTTGACCCGGGTCCGGGCCTTGGCCGTCTTGACGAACTTGAGCCAGTCCCGGCTGGGCTGGCGGTTCTTGTCCGTGATGATCTCCACCCGGTCGCCGTTGGTCAGCTGGGTGTCCAGAGGCACGAGCCGGCCGTTGACCCGAGCCCCGGCGCAATGGTCGCCCACCTCGGTATGGATGGAGTAGGCGAAGTCCACGGGCGTGGCCCCCTCGGGCAGCTCCTTGATGTCGCCGTGGGGGGTGAACACGTAGACCTCGTCCTGGAACAGGTCGAACCTGAGCGAGGCCATGAACTCCCGCGGGTCGGACAGCTCCCGCTGCCAGTCCATGATCTGCCTAAGCCAGGCGAAACGCTCGGCGTCCTTGGTGGTGGCCTTGGAGTCCTTGCCCTTCTCCTTGTACTGCCAGTGGGCGGCCACGCCGTATTCGGCCACCCGGTGCATCTCCTCGGTGCGAATCTGGATCTCGATGCGCTCCCCGTCCGGCCCGATGACCGTGGTGTGCAGGGACTGGTACATGTTGGCCTTGGGCGTGGAAATGTAGTCCTTGAACCGGCCGGGCACGGGCTTCCAGATGGAGTGCACCAGGCCCAGGACCTCGTAGCAGTCCTTGATGGAGTCCACCACCACCCGAAAGGCGATCAGGTCGTAGACCTGGTCCAGGGTCAGGCTCTGCTGCACCATCTTGTTGTAGGTGGAGTAGATGTGCTTGGTGCGGCCGACCACCCTGCCCTTGATCTTGTTCTTCTTGAGCAGGCCCTGGATGAACTCCATGACCTTGTCGATGTAGTCCTGGCCCGAGGTGTGGTGGCGCATCACCTCGTTTTCCAGCTGCTCGTACACGTCGGGCTTGAGGTACTTGAGGCAGAGGTCCTCCAGCTCGATCTTGACCCGGTGCAGGCCGAGGCGGTTGGCCAGGGGAGCGTAGATGTCCACGGTCTCCTGGGCCACCAGCCGCTGCTTGAGGGGCTTCATGTAGCCCAGGGTGCGCATGTTGTGCAGCCGGTCGGCCAGCTTGACCATGATGACCCGGATGTCCTGGGCCATGGCCAGGATCATCTTGCGGATGTTCTCGGCCTGGCGCTCGGCCTGGGACTCGAAGGTCATCAGGCTGATCTTGGTCACCCCGTCCACGATGTCGGCCACTTCCTCGCCGAACAACTCCTCGATCTCGTCCACCGAGGTGTCGGTGTCCTCCACGGTGTCGTGGAGCAGACCGGCGGCCACGGTGGGCTCGTCCAGCTGCATCTCGGCCAGGACGTAGGCCACGGACAGGGGGTGGGAAAGATAGGGCTCGCCCGACAGCCTGGTCTGGCCGTCGTGAGCCTGGGCCGCGAACACGTAGGCCCGCTGGATCAGCTCCAGGTCGGGCTTGACCACGTAGGAGGCGACCTTTTCAGTGATCTGGTTGATTCGAATCATAGGCGCTAGGGCTGCATAGTCGGTTCGGTGCGCTGCAACTCCCTGGGTATCCACCAGTGGATGAAGTTATAGCTGATCCCGGCCGGCGCAGGCTCGATGCCCTGGATCCGGGCCTGCACGATGGGCAGGGCCAGGGGCACGTAGAGGAAGCAATACGGCTGGTCCCGGTGCAGGATTTCCTGCACCTCTTTATAGATACGCTGTCTTTCGCCCTGGTCAAGGGTGGTTCGTCCGGCTTCCAGCAGGGCGTCCAGCTCCGGGTTCTCGTAGTATACGAAATTCAGCCCGCCCTCAAAGGCCTTAGAGGAGTGCCAGACGTCGTAGGGGTCGGGCTCGGCGGGCAGGGTCCAGCCCATGACCAGGGCGTCGAACCGTCCCTTGTCGATGAACTCGCGCAGGAACGCGGCCCACTCCACCGTGCGGATGGCCACCCTGATGCCGATCTGGGCCAACCGGTACTGGATGATGGTGGCCGTCTTGATGCGCTGGGAGTTGCCCTGGTTGGTCAGGATGGTGAACAAGAAATCACGGCCGTCCTTGTCCAGGACGCCGTCGCCGTTGGAGTCGGTCCAGCCCGCCTCGGCCAGCAGCTCCAGGGCCTTATCCGGGTCGAAGGGCCGGGGCTCCACGCCCGTGCCAAAGGCCCAGGTGCCGGGCTTGAACGGCCCGGTGGCCGGTACGCCCTTGCCCAGAAGCACACCCTGGACGATCTCGTCCTCGTCAATGGCGTAGTCCAGGGCCTGGCGCACGCGCACGTCCTGGAACAGGGGCTTTTTCAGGTTGTAGCCCAGGTAGGTGTAGCTCGAGGAGACGTACTCGAACTTCTGATAATTCTTCCGCCAGAAGGGGGTGTTGGTCATGTACACGGAATCCAGGGGGGCCAGGCCCATGAAGTCCAGATTCCCGGCCTTGAGTTCCAGGAACTGCGTGGCCTGGTCCGGGATGATGCGGTACACGATCTGGTCGATGTTGGGCCGACCCTCGAAATAGTCCTCGTTGGCGGTCAGCACGATGTGGTCGCCCGACACCCATTCGCTCAGCTTGTAGGGCCCCGCGCCCACGGGCTCGCGGATGTATTTGGACTTGCGCAAATCCTCCCCGGCCAGCACGTGCTCGGGCAGAATGCCCATGCCCCAGCTGTTCAGGGCCGGAGCGAACGGCTCGTCGTAGCGCACCTCGAAGCTGTACGGACCCGTGACCTTGAACTCCGAGACCATCTGGTAGTCCCCGCCGTAGGGCGTGGGCGTGTCCGGATCGATCATCAGCTCGTAGGTGAAGCGCACGTCCTCCGCGGTCAGGGGCTCACCGTCCCACCAGCGGATGTCTTCCCGAAGCTTGAACCGGATCAGCCTGCCGCCCTCCAGAATCTCGAAGGACTCGGCCGCGTCGGGCACCAGATTCAGGTCCTTGTCGTACTTGAGCAGGCCCACGTAGAGGTCGCTGTTGACCTCGTTGGAGGCCGAATCCGTGGCCAGGCCCGGGATGAGGTTGGAGGCGTCGGCCAGCAGGGCCTTCACGATCCGGCCGCCCGGCACGGGCTCGCCCCAGTCCGGGGCGGATTTGGCGGGAGCCTCTGGGCCGGAGTCCACGGCCTGTTCCGCCATCTGTTCCGCCGGGACCCGTGCAAGCGGCCGACATGAACAAGGCGGCCGTCAGGGCCGCCGAAAAAAGAAAAGCTCGGCGCTTGCCAGGCGAGAAGACATGCCGCATAGTATAGTTGTGCCCTTTTATTATCCGTTGGATCGTCCGGAATTCCTCCGGAGTAT
Source organism: Desulfovibrionaceae bacterium (assembly GCA_963666895.2). Lineage (GTDB taxonomy): Bacteria > Desulfobacterota > Desulfovibrionia > Desulfovibrionales > Desulfovibrionaceae. The sequence goes on from CAXXNS010000012.1 coordinate 18,102, forward strand.
GAACCAAGGAGGAGCAAAAGCCAAGAGTCCTTGTGCGGACAAGAATTTTCCTGTACAGGAATCGGCTACGGTGCGTTTTCCACGGGCACGGGAGCGCGTCGACGCGAGGGGGCTACCCAGAAGGGGTAACCAAGGGATCATGAGCAACGCTGACGAGGGACAGGTCCGCGCCATCCTCCAGGGTTTCATCCGGAACACCATTCCGGACTACATCCTGGAGGGGGCCCGGGAAATCGTGGACACCGACGGGGTCCAGAAGCTGGACGTGAAGAAACGCGACCAGTTCTGGGACGTGGACGGACAGATTCAGGGCGAAGATTTCCAGAACTACGCCTCGGAACTGGGTCTCAACCTGCGCGACGAAAACGTCAGCTTCTTCTGCAACTGCCCCGAATCCTTCTCCGGCGTGTGCAAGCACGTGGGCGCGGCCGCGCTCAAGCTCCTGTCCTCCCTGGACGGCGACGACAAGGAGGACGCCGCCCTGGTGCGCGCCGACTGGCGCCAGACCTTCCGCAGCTTCTTCGCCACCGAGTTGGAGCCCGAGGCGGGCAAGCACTACCTGATCTTCCGCTTCTACCCCGAGCCCGGACGGCTCCAGGTGGCCTTCTTCCGGGCCCGGCAGAACAAGTCCGGCATCTCCACGGTGCAGACCGAGGCCACCCTGGCCCAGATCACCGAGAACCCGGACTGGTGCGAAATTTCCCCGTCCCTGCCCCGGGTGGCCGAACAGATCGGCCACTACCTGGACTACAGCGGTCACCGGGTGGAGCTCCCGGCCGGCCTGCACTCCTGGTTCTTTCGGGCCATCAAGAACGAGTACTATCTCTACCTGCGCGACTCGGACCAACCCCTGCGCATCGAAAAGAAGACCATGCAGCTCAAGCTCTCGCCCCAGCTCTCCGAGGAGGGGCTGACCTTCGACATCCTGCTGTCCAGCGAAGGCAAGATGCCCTTCTCCATCATAGGCGAGGATGAGGTCTTCTTCTACGGCCGCCTGCCGCTGTGGGTCTTCCGCAAGAACGCATTCTACCCGGTGCAGACCGGCCTGGACCCGGAACTGATCCAGGAGATGGTCCACCAGCAGCCCTTCATCCCCCACAGCGACATCCCCGAGTTCCTGGACCGCGTCTGGACGCGCATCCCCATCTCGGACCTGCACGACCAGGAGGACTTCCTGGAGCACATGGAGCCGGTGTTCGTGGAGGCGGCCTACAACCCCAAGCTGTTCCTGGACGAGGAAGGCAGCCTGCTGACCCTCAAGATCCAGAACGTGTACGACACCGAGCAGGGCGAAGCCCACCTGCCCGGCCCCAACCCGGACCTGCAGACCGGCTCCTACCACATGGAAGGCCGCTCCTGCCTGATCCGCCGCGCCCAGGACGAGGAGGCCCGCCTGTTCGCCGAGCTCCTGGACATGGGCTTCCAGGCCCGGAACAACCACACCTGGTTCATGGAGCAGGAGGAGGCCATCGCCTTCCTCCTGGACCACTACCCCTCCCTGGTGGAGGCCTACCGGGTCTACGGCGAAAAGAACCTGACCCGCTACAAGGTGCGCCTGACCAAGCCGGTCATCACGGCCGAGGTGGAGAGCGACGAGGAGAACCAGTGGTTCAACCTGGACCTGGCCGTGACCTACGACGACCAGAAGGTGCCCATCGAGCTCATCTGGGACGCCTGGACCAAGGGCAAGCGCTACGTCCAGCTCAAGGACGGCTCCTACACCTCCCTGCCCGAGTCCTGGCTCAAGCGCCTGGGCCACAAGCTCAAGGCCCTGGGCCTGTCCCCGGACGAGCCGCCCAAGGGCCCAGTTCCAGCAGTTCGAGGCCCCGGTGCTGGAGAAGATCCTGGAGGACCTGCCCCAGGCCAAGACCGACGAATACTACGTCAAGCTGCGCGAAAAGATAAACCATTTCGACCAGATCAAGCAGGTGGCCCCGCCCAAGGGCCTCAACGCCACCCTGCGCCCCTACCAGGTCCAGGGCCTGTCCTACCTGAACTTCCTGCGCGAGTACGGGTTCGGCGGCATCCTGGCGGACGAGATGGGCCTGGGCAAGACCATCCAGACCCTGTCCTTTATCCAGCATTTATACGAGACCGGAGGCAAGGGCGCCAACCTGATCATCGTGCCCACCTCGGTGCTTCCCAACTGGGAGCGGGAAGCCGAGAAGTTCGTGCCCCAGCTCAAGCGGCTGACCATCTACGGCACCAAGCGCGAGGACCTGTTCGCCAAGATCAAAAACTCGGACCTGATCATCACCACCTACGCCCTGCTCAGGCGCGACCTGGACGAGCTCTTGAAGTACCGCTACGCGGCCGTGATCCTGGACGAGGCCCAGAACATCAAGAACCCCAACACCATCACCGCGCGTAGCGTCCGCCGCCTGGAGGCCGACCTCAAGCTCTGCCTGTCCGGCACGCCCATCGAGAACAACCTGTTCGAGCTCTGGAGCCTGTTCGAGTTCCTCATGCCCGGGTTCCTGGGTTCGCAGCACGCGTTCCAGCGCGGGGTGGTCAAGCCCATCAAGGACGGAGACGAGGAGACCCTGGACTTCCTCAAGAACCGGGTCAAGCCCTTCATCCTGCGGCGCACCAAGTCCGAGGTGGCCAAGGACCTGCCGCCCAAGATCGAGACCACCCACTACTGCGAGCTGGTGGACGAGCAGCGCGACCTCTACTCCGCCCTGGCCACCAAGCTCAAGGACCAGGTGCTCAAGGACGTGGAGGAAAAGGGCATCGCCAAGAGCCAGATGTCCATCCTGGACGCCCTCTTGAAGCTGCGGCAGATCTGCTGCCACCCGCGGCTGCTCAAGCTGGACATGCCCGGCGTGTCCACCAACCTGCCTTCGGGCAAATTCGACGCCTTCAAGGATCTGGTCACCGACATCATCAGAGGGCGGGCACAAGGTCCTGGTCTTCTCCCAGTTCGTGCAGATGCTGCACATCATCCGCTCCTGGCTGGTCATCCGCGACGTGCCCTTCGCCTACCTGGACGGATCGAGCAAGGACCGGCTGGAGCAGGTGGACCGCTTCAACGACGATCCCGACATCCCCCTCTTCCTCATCTCCCTCAAGGCGGGCGGCACCGGCCTGAACCTGACCAGCGCGGACTACGTGATCCACTACGACCCGTGGTGGAACCCGGCCGTGGAGGACCAGGCCACGGACCGCACCCACCGCATCGGCCAGAAGCGCCAGGTCTTCGCCTACAAGATGATCTGCCAGAACACGGTGGAGGAGAAGATCCTCAAGCTCCAGGAGCAGAAGAAGGACGTGGCCGAGGCCATCATCCCGGGCCAGTCCGCGCTCAAGTCCCTGACCCGCGACGACCTGGAAATGCTGTTCGATATCTAGGCCGTCCCCCGACCAGCCCGCTCACGCCGTTCACCGAAAAAACACATCGCCCGGTTGCGCAGGCCGCGCCAATGGGTCTATGCTTCAGGCATGGATAAGATATTCACCTGGGCGACGCATATCTTCGACCCCATCCACTACTTCTGGGAATCCAAACGCACCCAGGGATTCGTGGCCGGAATCCTGGTGTTGGTCTTCCTGGTCGTGCTGCTGGCCGTGGAGATCAACCGCAGGGACCTGGCCCCGGCCTGGATGTCCTGGTTCACCGTGGACAGCCACTACTACGCCGTGAACCTGGCCTTCTCCCTGGTCCTGATCATCGAAGTCATCCATCTGGTCTTCACCGTGCCCTGCTCCATCTCCCGGGCCGTGGGCACGCAGTTCGAGATTCTGGCCCTGATCATGCTGCGCGGGGCCTTCAAGGAGCTGGCGAACTTTCCCGAGCCCATCACCATCCTGGGGCACATGGAGTCGGTCAACCGCATCCTGGCCGCCTCGTTCGGCGCCCTGGCCGTCTTCGCCCTGCTCGGCCTGTACCGCCGCATCTCCCGCCCGGAGGAGGAGATCAAGAAGGATATCCTGTTCCGCTTCGTGGCCGCCAAGAAGATCGTGGCCCTGACCCTGCTGGGCATCTTCATCTGGATGGGCTTGCAGGAGGCCCTGCTGACCTTCCAGGGACACAAGGGGCTCGAATTCTTCCCGGACTTCTACACAGTGCTGATCTTCGCCGACATCCTGCTGGTGCTCATAGCCGAGCGCTACCAGCCCAAGTTCCGCAGCGTGTTCCGCAACTCCGGCTTCGTACTGGCCACCCTGCTCATCCGCCTGGCCCTGTCCGCCCCGCCCTACTACCGGGAGGTCCTGGGCCTGGCCTCGGCCATCTACGCCCTGGCCCTGTCCATCACCTACAACCGCTTCTACGCACCCAGACAGAAGTAACCGACCGGGCCGCCACAACTCCGCTTGACAACCGCCGCCGGGGTATCTATTGACTCGTCAACAATTGACACGTCAATGGAGAACTCATGGAACGACTAGAAAAACACCGGGCCGGTTCCCCGGGCTACCGCATCGCCCGCCTGCATCGGTCCAGCAGCGCGGTCCTGGCCCGGCGGCTCAAGGACCTGCCCTTGCGTTGGGGCCAGGTTCCCCTGCTCATGGGGGTCCTCAACCAGGACGGACAGACCCAGGGACACATCTCCCGCGAGGTACGCGTGGACCCGGCCTGCGCGGCCCGCGGCCTGGCCGCCCTGGAGGAACTGGGCCTGGTGGAGCGCCGGGAGAACCCGGCCTGCCGCCGGGACAAACTGGTCTTCGCCACGGACGCGGCCAAGCCCGTGCTGAACCGTATCCTGCCCGCGCTGGACGAGCACCGCCAACTGCTGCTCAAGGGGTTCTCCCCGGAGGAGACCCGGCAGGTGCTCGACTATCTCGACCGCATGATCGCCAACGTGGAGCAGGAACTGTGAGCGGACAGGCCAACAAGCGGTCCGTGCTCTTCGCCGTCACCGCCACCCAGTTCGCCGTGCCCTTCATGCTCTCGTCCGTGGGCGTGGCCCTGCCGACCATCGGCGCGCACTTCCAGGCCGGGGCCGTGGCCCTGAGCCTCATCGAGTCCATCTACATCGGGGTCACGGCCATGCTCCTGCTGCCCGTGGGGCGCTGGTCGGACATGATCGGGCACGGGCCCATCTTCCGTCTGGGGCAGCTGGTCTTCTGCCTCTCCACCCTGGCCCTGGCCCTGGCCTGGAGCATCCAGTCCTTCATCATCATCCGCGTGTTCCAGGGACTCGGCGGGGCCATGATGCTGGCCACGGGCCTGGCCATCCTGACCGACACCTTCCCCCGGGAGGAGCGCGGCCGGGCCATGGGCATCAGCATCACCGGCGTGTACCTAGGCATCTCGGCCGGGCCGTACCTGGGCGGGTTCCTGACCACGGCCTTCGGCTGGCAGTCCGTGTTCCTGGCCGGCACGCCGCCCCTGGTCCTGGCCCTGGCGCTGAGCTGGAGGGCCGTTCCCCTGCGACCCCGCAAGGCCGAGGGGCAACGCTTCGACTTCCTGGGCGCGATCCTGTGCATGGCCGCCCTGGGCTGTCTGGTGGGCGGCAGCGCGGGCTTCGCCACCCTGACGGGCAAGCTGGTGACCGTGCTGGGCGTGGCCCTCCTGGCCGGGTTCGTGTTCTGGGAGCTGCGGGTCAAGCAGCCGCTCATGGACCTGCGCCTGTTCGCCAGGAACCACGACTTCGCCCAGGGCAACGGCCTGCAGTTTCTGCTGTACGCGGCCTCCTTCGGCGTCACCTTCCTCATGAGCCTGTACCTGCAATGCGGCCAGGGCATGAGCGCGCACAAGGCCGGGACCATCCTGGTGATCCAGCCCCTGGTCCAGGCCGTGCTGACCCCGATCTTCGGCCGCCTGGCCGACCGCCATCCCCCGGAATGGTTCACCAACGCGGGCATGATCCTGACCACGGCCGCGCTGGTCCTGGCCTCCACCTTCGACAAGGCCACGCCCCTGCCCCTGTTCATCGTCATGCTTTCCTGCATGGGGTTGGGCATGTCGCTCTTCGCCGCGCCCAACATGACCATCATCATGAGCAGCGTGCCGTCCACGCACTACGGCATGGCCTCGGCCACCACGGGCTGCATGCGCACCACGGGCATGACCATGAGCCTGGTCCTGGTCTCCCTGGCCATGGCCCACTTCCTGGGCCACCGGGAGGTGAGCGCGGCCACCTTCGACCTCTATTTGCAAGGCATGCGCCTGGTCATCGGCTGCTTCATCGGCCTGTGCGCCCTGGCCACCACCATCTCCCTGTACCTGCTGCGCAGGCACCGCAAACGCCCGGTCCAACCCGGCGCCTAGCCGACGTAATAAAAAAGCCCCCGCCTCAATTGAATGGGGCGGGGGCTTTTTCATTGCGCGGAAGGATCAAGGGCTAGAACGGCACGTCGTCCATGCCCGATGCTTCCGAAGGGAAGGCCGGGCCAAGGTCTTCGTCCTGGGTCTGATCTCCGCCCTGCTGGGGAGCCTGTTGGGGGGGCTGCTGGCCGCCCTGATACCCGCCCTGCTGGGCCGGACGGGTCTGGCCGCCGACCGATGGGCCGCCGCCCTGGGCGTACTGGTCCTGGTCCTGGGGCCGGGAGTCCATGAACTGGATGTTGTTGGCCACCACCTCGGTGGTCCACCGGTCCTGGCCCTGCTGGTCCTGCCACTTGCGGGTCTGGAGGCGGCCCTCCACAAAGACCAGCCGTCCCTTGCCCAGGTAGTTGGCCACGAACTCGGCGGTCTGCCGCCAGGCCACCACCCGGTGCCACTCGGTCTTCTCCACCTTCTGGCCGGAGTTGCGGTCGCGGTAGCCCTCGTCCGTGGCCAGGGTGAAGTTGGCCACGGCCTGTCCGGACTGGGTGTAGGAAATCTTGGGGTCTTGGCCCAACCGGCCAATAAGCATGACTTTATTCAAGCTGCCTGCCATGTCGTCTCCTCGTGTTGAATTGGCTGGGCCAGCCTAGCGTTTTTCCGCGGCCTTTTCCAGTTCATCGAGATGGTCCTCCAGGCGGTCGGAGATCTCGTTGGCCTTGGCCGCCTGCCAGTCGCCCAGGGCGGCCTCCAGGCTCTGGGCCAGGGCTTCGGCCCGCTCGATGTCCGGCTTCAAAAAGGCGGCGTCCTGGGGCAGCATGCCGAGCCGCTGCTTGTCGGCCAGGGTCGCGGCCAGCTCCATAACCCCCCGCTCCGGTCCGGGCGGCTGGTCGGCCCAGGCCAGTTTGTACAGGCTGGGCCAGCGCTTGGGCACCTGGTCGGGATTGAAGGTCGAGGCCGAGACGCGAATCTGGAGAATCTTTCCCATGGGCTTACTCTTGTTCCTCCCATTCGGACTGGACCCGCGTGACCACTTCCTGAATGAGGTTCAGCTGGTCCTCGGGGCAGACGCCGATGAGGGGCTGGCCCGTGTCCACGTTGTCCCCGCGGTGGAAATAGACCGCGTAGATGATGCCCTCGGGCCCGGAGTACGGCAGGGTGGTCTCCCGCTTCATGCGCGAGACGATGAACATCTCCATGCCTTCCCGCACCTTGACCGACCGCTTGCCCGACACCTTGAGCTTCTTGTCGATCTCCGGGACGAAGTAGTACTTGGCCCGCTCGGGCGCGGTGAACAGGGACAAGGCCTTTTGCAGGATGAGGTCGATGACCTCCTTCTTGGACAGGTAGTGGCGCAGGGTGAGCAGCACCTCCCCGGCCTCCACGAACCTCCCTTCGAAGTGGTCCATGACCTCGACCACCTCCCCGGCCTCCGGGGCGGTGATCTTCTTGTCGTTGCGCTCGCGGGTCAGGGTGACCAGCAGGGTGCCGGGCTTTTCCTTGTAGGTGCCGGACGCGCCCTGGACGCGGTCCCCGGGCTTGAGCCCGGCGAAGGACACCGTGCCCGTGTGGGGCGCGGTGATCTCGATCTGTTTATATGGAGAAGCTTTGATCTCCTCGAGGAGTTCACGGATATTGAGCACGATTCCTTCCTTGTGTTCCTGGAAACGGTTCAACGGTAGTAAAGGTTTCTCCCGCCCATGGTCAAGAGGGCCTGGTGGATGTTCCGGCGCATCTCCCGCCTGTCCCACACGCCGTGGATATGCCCGCGGGCCAGGGCCTGGTGGGCGGAATGGTACTTGGGCGAGATGTCCAGGCCCGTGGTCTCGCGAATGACCATGGGACCGGCGAAGCCCAGGTTTGCCGAGCGGATGGCGAACTGGTAGGGCGAGCAGCCCAGGAAACTGGCCACGGGCCCGGCGTAGGAATTGGTGTCGTAGATGACCAGGTAGAGCCCGCCGGCCTCGATGTAGTTGCGCACGGCCATGGTCACCCGGGGCATCTGAATGACCCCGTTGACCCCCTCCTGGATGCGTATCCCGGCCGTGCCGTGCACGTAGGCCACCAGCGGATAGTGCTTCTTGCGGGCCCGTTCGGCCGCGCGGATGAACTTCTCGCCCTCGGCCGCGCCCACGGACCCGCCCCTGAACCCGCCGTTGAGCACGGCCGCCACCACGCGGACGTGCTCGATCTCGGTCTCGAAGGTCAAACAGGCCGACTTGAGCTTGGTGGCCGCCTTGGCCTCCTCCAGCTTGAGGGAGAAGCCCTCGAAGCCCAGGGGATCGCCGGACTCGATCTCCTCGTTGAACTCCCAGGCGTTGGCGAACCCGAGCACGTTGTACAGATACCACTCGCACTCCATGGGGAAGTGGTGGCCGCAGTTGGGACAGACCCCGGCGAACTCGCCGAACAGGTCCGGGGCCCAGACGTCGGCGCAGCCGTGGCTGTGCGCGTTGGGGCAGGTAACGGCCTTGTCTTCCAGGCTGCGCGGGCTGGTGTAAAGCCATTGCACGTCGCCCAGGCAGGTGCCCTCCTCGGGACAGGACAGGCTGGTCAGCCGAGCCATGTCCGCGTGGGCCGCGCCGTTTCCCTGGGGCAGCAAGCGGCGCACCACCCGTTTCAGGGGCCGCCCCACCCGCCGGGACACGGCCAGGGCCTCAGCCGAGACCTCCTCCATGACCCGGGCCAGGCGGCGCTTGTGCTTGCCGAAAAAGTCGTACCGGAAAAAGGAATGCGTGGACCAGACCGCGTCCTGGGCGCGCTGGGCCACGCGCTTGACCAGGGTGCGCCGGTCCTGGAAGGCGGCCTTGGCCAGGCCGCGGTACTTGCGGTCGCGCCGCAGCACCAGCCGGTTCTTGGCCGCGGCCGACAGGGACCAGCGGAACACGATGTCCTCAAAGGCATATTGCTCCCCTGGCCTGCTGCGGCGTCCCGAGGCCAGGGAGCGCACGTGGCGCATGCCGCGCACGTCGCCCACCACCTCGTCCGTGGCCCGGATGATCTCGGTCCTGAGCCGCCGAAAGAAGTCGAAATGGTGCTGCCTGGCGCCCAGAGGCGGCTCCGCCACCACCGTATCCACGTAGCCGCGCTCCCAGTTGTCCACCGCCGTGATCTTCTGCATGCGGGCGCACTTGTCGATGGTCTCGGGCGAGGCCCTGCGGCCGGTGCGCAATCCCTCCTGGATGGCGGCCGCGCCCTCGGGCGAGATGACCGAGTAGTAGCCGTGGGAAAGCATGATGCGCTTGTCCGCCAGGCCGATGGCCTCGGCCCCGCCGGACCCGCCCTCGGAGAACACGGCCACGATGGGCACCTTGAGCCCGGCCATCTCGTACAGATTCTTGGCGATCTGCTGGGCCGCGCCGGGATAGTCCTCGATGGGGTAGGACCCGGGCGTGAATATCCAGGTATGCACCGGGATGTTCTCGGTCTCGGCCACCTTCATGTAGTGCAGGGCCTTGGCGTTGCCCCAGGGCTTGGCCGAGCCGCCGTTGCGGAACTCCTCGCCGTGCCCCTTTTCATGGCCGATGACCATGACCGACTGGTTGACCACCCGATCCCCGTGGCGGCGGGTGATGTAGGCCCTTGCGATGAGCATGGCCGGGTCGATGGAGTACTCGCCGTGGCCGCCGATCTCGGTGTAGTTGTCGTACACGTTCTCCAGGATGTCCGACAGGCAGACGCGCTGCGGGTGGCGCACGATGCGCACCCGGTCCATGGGCGTCAGCTCGTCCTCCAGCCGGTTCTCCAGGAAGTCGAACAGCTCGGCCAGCTGCACGAACCGGGTCTGGCGCTCGGTGGCGTCCAGCCAGGCCTGCTGGTCCAGGAAGTCCTTGAGCTTGGCCCCCAGCAGCTTGTGGTTGGCGATCTCGCGCGGCCCGAACACGTCCCCGATGTACTGGAGCCTGTCGCGCAGTTCCTGGATGCCCTTGTCGATGTCCATGTCCGGCTCCGGCTAGAATTCCAGAAGGCGGCGGTTCCGCTCGCGCAGAAACGCCAGATTGGACACCAGGGGCCGCCCCAGGCCGTCGGCCCCGGACAGCTCCACCGAATCCAGGAAGGACTCGCCCCGGGCCTTGGCCTCGGCCAGATTCTTGCCCCAGACAATGGCCAGGGCCAGGTTGGGGTCGAACTCGGCCGGAATCTCGTAGGCCCGGCCGGACGGCACCTGTGTGTGCATGGCCAGCCAGGGCTCGTCCTTCCAGGCGAACCGCTCCACGGTCCCGGCCCAGGGCGCGAAGCCGTGGTCCGTGTCCTCGGCCACGATGCGGTACTCGATGGCCGCGCCGGAAAAATCCAGGTCCTCCTGCGCGTAGCCCAGGGGCTCGCCCAGGCCCAGGCGGATCTGCTCGGCCACCAGGTCCACGCCCACGGACGCGGACGAGGCCCCGGTCAGCCGGGCGATGGCCCCGGACACGCCGTTCTCCACCTGGATGCGCGTGTTGACCTCCATGAGGAAGGGGTCGCCGCGGGGGGTGACGATCCACTCCCAGGTGCCTACGGAGTCGTAGGCCGACTCCCGGGCCATGGCCACGGAGTGGCGCACGATGTCGTCAAGCACCCCGGCCGCGTCAAAGGCGTAGTGAATCTCGTCCGGCGCGAAGCCCGGGGCGACCTCGACGCGCTTCTGGCGGCCCGCGGACTGGACCGAGCAGTTGCGCGTGCCATAGTGGACCACGTTCTGCCCGCCCCGCTCGGCTACAATCTGAACTTCTAAATGATTGAACCCGAAGATGCGCTGCTCGATGAGTACGCCCTCGTCGTTGAACTGGCGCTTGGCGTAGCTCTTGACCTGGCGGTAGACCCGGCGGAACACGTCCATGTCCCGGACCTCCTCGATGCCCATGCCGCCGCCCCCGGCCGAAGCCTTGACCAGGACCACGCCCTCGGCGATGCCCTGCTCGGACTGGAAGGCGAACAGGGTGCGGGCGATCTCCTCGGCCTCCAACTCGTCGTACACGGGCCGGTCCGAGCCCGGCACCGTGGGCACGCCCAGGCTGCGGGCCAGCCGCTTGGTGCTGATCTTGTCGCCCAGCTCGCGGATGACCCACCAGGAGGGGCCCAGAAAGATCAAGGGATTGTCGCGGTTGGCCACGCGGCGGGCGAAACGGAAGTCCTCGGCAAAGAAGCCGTAGCCCGGATGCACGGCCGTGGCCCCGGCCTGGTCGGCCACGCTGAGCAGTTCGTTGGCGTCGTGGTAGGAGCGGACGCGGTACAGCCCGCCCCGGCCGGTCTCCTCCACCAGGCGTCGGGCCAGATCCACGTGGCCCGAGTCGTGGTCCGAGCCGGTATACACCGCCACCACCGCATGGCCGAGCCGCGTCGCGGCCAGCATGATGCGCATGGCGATTTCGCCCCGGTTGGCGACCAGGATGGTGTGCTTGCCTGGTCCGCTCAAAAGGACCGCTACTCCTCGGCCTTGGCCTTGCGGAGTTGGATGAGCCGTTTCTGGACCTCGAGGACCAGCTTGTCGAGCTTGATGACCTGGCGACGGTCAAGGTTCTGGAAGGTGAAGCCCACGATGCCCTGGCCCACGACGCGCATGACCACGGCCTGGGCCCCGCCCAGGAACAGCTTCTTGTTCAGGTAGAACTCCACCTCGCAGACGTTCCCCTGGGTGAAGACGCCCTCCTTGTCCTCCACGGCGAAGCCGCTGACGGACAGATCCTTGACCCCGTACACCATGCCGGATTCGAGAATCTTGACCTCGAACCCAGGCACTCGCGTCCTGTACGCCTGGCGTGACTGCTCATCGTTACCGATGTTGATGTCCAACTCTTCCATGGTCGGTAGCTCCCAAATGCATCCTACTTGCCAACAACGCGCTTCTCAAGCACGAATTCCACCCGCCGGTTCTTGGCGCGGTTCTCGTCCGTACTGTTGGGCACCAGGGGCTCGTAGTCCGCCAGGCCCGTGGCCGTCAACCTTCCCGCGTCGATGCCCAGGCTCAAGAGGAAACGGAGCACGTTGACCGCCCGCATGGCCGAGATCTCCCAGTTGTCATGGAAGCGGGAGCCCGCCTCGGGCTTGATGTCGTCGGTGTGGCCGACGATCTTGATCTCCTGGTCCGGGTGGGTGACGAAGAAGTCCTTGAGCGAGGCCACCAGCCGCTCCCCGGCCGGAGTCATGAGCACCTCGCCCTTGCCGAAGAGCACGTCCCCGGGCACCTGGAGGGTGATGACGCCGTCCTCGAAATTGGCCGACACCACGCCCTCGAGGCCCTTGGTGGTCTGCAGGGTCTTGACGTCCGTGAAGACCTTGCGCTGGGACTCGATGATCTGCTTCTGCATCAGGACCTGGTCCAGGATGACCCCGGCCTCCTCCTGGGTGATCTTGCTGGTGGCCAGCTCGGACAACTGGCCCTCCAGCGCCCGGGTGACCGAAGAGAAGGTCTTGGAAAACTTCTCCTCGTCCAGGGTGGACATGGTGAACAGCAAAATGAAGAAGACCAGGAGCAGGAGGGACAGGTCGGCAAAGGTGGTCAGCCACCCCGCGCCGTCTTCCTCTTCGGGCTCCATCTCTTCAATGTAATCGTCTTCGCTCATGAATCATCCCCTACGCTCGCGGGGCGCCAGGAAGCTGGAGAGCTTCTCGTAGACCAGCATGGGGTTGTTGTTCTCCAGGATGGACTTGGCCCCCTCGAAGATGATCTCCAGGTGCAACTGCTCCTGGAGGGTGCGGGCCCGAAGCTTGGCCGCGATGGGGTTGAAAATCATGGTGGCCATGAGGGAGCCGTAGAAGGTGGTCAGGATGGCCACGGCCATGGCCGGGCCGATGGTCTTGGGGTCGTCCAGCTTGGCCAGCATCTGGACCAGGCCGATGAGCGTTCCCATCATACCGAAGGACGGCGACAGCAGGGCAAGGCGCTTGAACACGTCCTGGGCCACCTGGTGGCGGCGGCGCATGCTGGTGATCTCGATGCGCAGCGTGTCGCGGATGAGCTGCGGGTCCGCGTTGTCCGCGATGAGCTGACAGGATTTCTTAAGCAGCGTGTTCTCGGTCTGCACGTTCTCCAGGGCCATGAGCCCCTCGCGGCGGCTGATCTCGGCCACCTTGACCATGATGTTCACCACCTCGCGCGTCTTGACCTTGCGGGCGGTGAGCATCTTCAGTCCGGCGGTGATGGACTGCAGCACCTCCTCAAAAGGAAAGGCGACCATGATGGCCGCCAGGGTGCCGCCGAACACGATCATCATGCCCGGGACGTTGATGAACACGTCCATGGCGCCGCCCAGAAAGATGGCGCCCACGACGAGGGACAGGCCGACTACTAGTCCGAAAAGAGTGGCGAGATCCATGAAAAATGCCTATCTTCGTTGATACGCGGTTCCGCAGGAGTGCAATCGCATCCAGAACTACCGTTACCGCCCATTTCATCATCGTCCAAAGACGACGAAAGCACAAGGGGCTCCCATTGCAATACGTTGAAAACGTTCACAGGGCCGCCGCCTTTATACAGGAAAACATGCTCCAGGCACAACCCGGTGGTTCGGACGCTTTCCGGCCCCCCGTCCTGGGCCTGGTTCTAGGCACCGGCCTGGGCCGTGTCCTGGGGCGCATTGAGTCGGACATCTCCCTTGAATACAATGAAATTCCCGGGTTTCCCGCCACCTCGGTCCAGAGCCATTCCGGCCGGTTGACCTGCGGTCGGCTGGCCGGGACGCCGGTGGCCTGCCTGAGCGGCCGGGTGCATCTGTACGAGGGCAGGACCCCGGCCGAGACCTGTTTCGGGGTCCGGACCCTGGGCGCGCTGGGCGTGAAATTCCTGGTGCTGACCAACGCGGCCGGAGGGCTCAACCCGGCATTCGCCCCGGGCGCGCTCATGCGGGTCACGGACCACATCAACATGACCGGCTCAAGCCCCCTGACCGGGCCCAACAACGACCAGTGGGGCCCGCGGTTCCCGGACATGAACAGGGTCTACGACGCGGACCTGGGCCAAGCCATCGAGGCCTCGGCCGAGCGCATCGGCGAGCCCCTGGAGCGCGGGGTGCTGGTCCAGGTGGCCGGGCCCCAGCTGGAGACCCCGGCCGAGACTCGGGCCTACCGGCTCATGGGCGGGGACGCCATCGGCATGTCCACGGCCCTGGAGGCCACGGCCGCCCACCACATGGGCCTGGCCGTGGCGGCCGTGTCCTGCATCACCAACGTCAACATTCCCGAGGACATGGCCCCGGTGAGCCTGGAGCAGGTCATCGCCGTGGCCGACCGGAGCGGTGACCGACTGGCCCGTTTGCTCGAGGATCTGGCCGCCGCGCTCTACAAAAGCGGAAACAAAGACTAAAGCCCCCGAGTCAACCGGCCGATAGGTGATGGGGAGCCCCCATGCGAGGAACCGGCATGAACTGGAAACGGCTGACCATACTTCTGGCGCTCGGCGCCCTGGCCCTGGCGGTCGGGAGTTGCACCTGGTCCAAGACCAAGCGCAACTACGACAAGGCCGCCTCCTTCGTGTTCGACGTCCGCCCGACCACCTCCGAGCTCTACGAGGAGGAGGATACGCCCATCATCGACCTCAACTACGAGGCCGCGGTGGAGCTGGCCGACACCATGGAGGACTACGCCCCGCTGGAGTCCCCGGTGTTCGTGGAACGGTTCACCAACGTCACCGACAGCAGCGACGCCTCGCCCTTCGGCACCGTGCTGGCCGAGCAGGTGGCGGCCGGGTTGGTTCAGGAGGGGGTTCACGTCACCGCGGGCCAGGCCCGCCTGCCCGAGCCGACCCTGGGCGAGCAGGAAACCGAGACCACCTTCCTGGGCGAGGAGATTCCGCTGCGTCCGGCCGTGCTGACCGGCACCTACATGCTGGGCAAGGACGTGATCTACGTCTCGGCCACCATCACGGCCCTCCAAGACGACGCCGTGCTGTCCGCCTACCACTGGACCCTGCCGGTGAACGACAACATGCGCGTCCTGCTGCCCCAGTTGGAGGAGCACGGCTCCGGCATGACTCCCAGCGTGAGCACCTCGTTCTGATCCCAACCAAGCGCAACAAAGAAGGGCGTCCGCTTGGGACGCCCTTTTCATTTCCACAGTAAAATTCAGCCTAGATGTTGTCGTTGTCCAATTCCTCTTCCGGCTTGCCCGCCCAGGCCTCGGGCCGCTCGCCGAATGCTTTCTTAGCCTCGCGGTTGCCCAGGTTGAAGGCCTTGACGTTGACCTCCTGAATCTTGGGTGGCAGGGCCTCCTTGAGGGCCTTGCGCATGGTGGCGGACTCCACGAAGGGCAGCAGATAGGCCAGGGAGCCCAGGACCACGGTGTTCATGGCCTGGACGATGCCCACCTTTTCCCGGGCCAGGGCCGTGTACGGCAGGCCCAGGTAGTGGTTGGTGGGCGGCTGACGCACCAGGTCGGTCTCGATGACCAGGATGCCGCCGGGCTTGAGCTGGCGGTAGTAGGTGTTGCATGCCTCCTGGGACAGGGCCACCAGCAGGTCCAGGCTCTCGGCCTTGGGATAGCTGATGCGCTGGGAGCTGATGACCAGGTCGCAGCGGGACGAGCCGCCGCGCGCCTCGGGGCCGTAGCTCTGGGTCTGGGCCACCTGGTAGCCGTGGCCCAGGGCCAGTCCCTGGCCCATGACCCGGCCCAGGGTGATGATACCCTGGCCGCCCAGGCCGCTCAAACGGATTTCGAATCGATCCAGTTCCACGGGCTGCTTCATGACCGCTTCCTCAGGTTGGACTGCAACTCGGCGTAGCGCTCCTCGAGCCCGGGCTGGTCCCGGTCCACGAAGACCCCGATGGGGAAGCGCTCGGCCTGCTTGGCCTCACCCAGCTTGCGCCACTTGTCCACGGGCATGGCCGTCTTCTTGAGCCAGGTGTACATGTCCACCGGGGTCTTGAACTTGTTCTTGCGGCCGTACTGAGTGTGGCAGGGGGAAAAGACCTCGACCATGGAGAAGCCCCGGTGGGCCAGGGCCTCGGAGATCATGCGGTCCAGGCCCACGGCGTGGAAGGACGTGCCCCGGGCCACGTAGTTGGCCCCGGCCGAGCGGACCAGATCCACGATGTCGAACTTCTTCTCCAACTGGCCGTAGGGCGAGGTCATGGCGAAGGCGCCCAGCGGCGTGGTGGGCGAGGCCTGGCCCCCGGTCATGCCGTAGATGTTGTTGTTCAGGATCAGGGCCGTGAGCCCGATGTTGCGCCGGGCGGCGTGGATGAGGTGGTTGCCGCCGATGGACAGGGCGTCGCCGTCGCCCATGATGACGATGACGTTGAGGCTCGGGTCGGCCATCTTGATGCCCGTGGCGAAGGTCAGGGCCCGGCCGTGGGTGGTGTGCACGGTGTTGAAGTCCACGTACACGGCCATGCGGCCCGAACAGCCGATGCCCGCCACCACCACGGTCTTGTCCTGTTCCAGGCCCACGGCGTGGATACTCCGGATCAGGGAGCCCAGGGCGATGCCGTGGCCGCAGCCCGGACAGAGCACGTGGGGGAAGCGCTTGTTGTGGCGCAGGTACTTGTGCAGCACCTCGTTTCCGACGAATTCGCTCATGACCTACCCCTGGCTGATGGCTTTCAGGATCTCGGTGGGGGTGATGAGTTGCCCGTCCACCCGGTTGATGGTCCGGACCATGGCCTGGCCGTTGTTGACCCGCTTCACCTCGCGGGAAATCTGCCCCATGTTCATCTCCGGCACGATCAGGGTGCGGGCCTTGCCCAGCAGCTTTTCCGTGGCCGTGCGCGGATAGGGGAACAGGGTCTTGAGCTTCAGCAGCCCGGCCTTGAGCCCCCTGGCCCTGGCCTTTTCCACGGCCAACTCGGCCGAGCGGGCCACGGACCCGTAGGCGATGACCGCCACCTCGGCGTCCTGGCAGTGGATCTCCTCCACCAGGGACACGTGGTGCAGGAACATGTCGATCTTGCGGAACTGGCGCTCGATGAGGTCCACGATCTCGTCCGGCCGCTGGGTGGGAAAGCCCAGTTGGTCGTGGGTCAGGCCGGTGACGTGGAAGCGGTAGCCCGAGCCGATGGCCGGCATGGGCGGCACGCCGCGCACGGTCTCCTCGAAGGGCTTGTACCACTCCGGGGGCATGGCCGGGACGACTCGGGAAAAGACCTCCAACTCCTCGGGCAGGGGCAGCGTGATCTTCTCGCGGGTGTGGGCAGTGACCTCGTCCAGGAGCAGGATGACCGGGGTGCGGTACTTCTCGGCCATGTTGAAGGCCGTGACCGTCATCTCCAGGCACTCCTGCACGTCGGACGCGGACAGGACGATGATGGGATGGTCGCCGTGGGTGCCCCAGCGGGCCTGCTGCACGTCGCCCTGGGCCGGGCTGGTGGGCAGTCCGGTGGAGGGCCCGCCGCGCATGACGTTGACGATGACCAGCGGGGCCTCGGCCATGCAGGCGTAGCCGATGTGCTCCTGCATGAGGGAGAAGCCCGGCCCCGAGGTGGCGGTCATGGCCTTGCGCCCGGTGAGGGACGCGCCGATGACCGCGCCCATGCTGGCGATCTCGTCCTCCATCTGGAGGAACACGCCGTTGTCCAGATTGGGCAACTTCTGGGCCATGAGCTCCATGATCTCGCTGGACGGGGTGATGGGATAGCCGGCGTAGAAGGTGCAGCCGGCCAGCAGCGCCCCCTCCACCACGGCCTCGTTGCCCTGGGCGAAGAGCTCCGTGCGTTTCTTGCCGTTCTTGGCCATGTGCTCAGCCTACTTGTTGGGGACCTGGGTAACGTCCTTGTCCGTCACCACGATGGCGAAGTCCGGACAGTGCATCTCGCAGAAGCCGCAGTGGATGCAATCTTCCTCGCGCACCACCTCGGCCTTGCCGTTCTTCAGTTCAATGACCTTCTTGGGGCAGAAGGCCACGCAGATGCCGCAGCCCTTGCACCAGTCCGGATAGATGATGACCTTGTTTCTGCCTTTGTCCTTGATGGCCATGCGCGCCTCGAAATTAACCGGTTTTTGTGACCAGAGCGTTACAAGTTCGGCCCACTATCACCAACGTATAGCATTTTCAACCGGTAGAAGTCGAGAAATCGAAAAATCATTCGTTTCGCTCCAGGGCCAGCTCGGCCAGTTGGTTGACCACGCAGGCGGCCAGGGCCGAGCCGCCCTTGCGGCCGCGCACCGTGACGTACGGGCAGGGAGCGGCCAGTTCCAGACGTTCCTTGGACTCGGCCGCGTTGACGAAGCCCACGGGCATGCCGACGATCAAGGCCGGAAGAGGGCTCCCCTGCTCCAGCCGCTCCAGCAGGCCCAGCAGGGCCGTGGGCGCGTTGCCGATGACGAAGACCACGGGCCGGTCGTTCTGTGCGGCCTCGGCCAGGGCCAGGTCGATTCCGGCCCGGGCCCGGGTCACGCCGAGGCGCTCCGCCGCTTCCCCGGCCCGGGAATCGGCCGTGAACGAACGCACCGTACACCCCAGCGGATCCATGCGGCGCAGGGGGATGCCCATGCGGGCCATCTCGGTGTCCGTGACCACCAGGCAGCCCGCGACCAACGCGGCCACCCCGGCCTCCATGGCCCGGGGGTGGAACCGCACCAGGTCCAGCATCTCGAAGTCGGCCGTGGTGTGGATCATGCGCCGGACCACGCGCCACTGGCCGCCCGTAAACGGCCTGGGCTCGGGGACTTCGGCGTCGATGATGGCGAAGGAGGCGGCCTCGATCTCGGCGGGCCTGGAGGCGGGATGCAGGGGGTCGGCCTTTTGGTCAGGCATGGGTACCCTTATGCCCGGGCAAGGCCATAATGTCCACGGAAGCCGAGGCGCCCAGCCGGTCCGCCCCGGCCGCCACCAGGGCCTCGGCCTGTTCCCGGGTGCGGATGCCCCCGGAGGCCTTGACCAGCAGCCCCCGGCCGCTTTGCTTCAGGAGCCGGACGTCCTCCACCGTGGCCTGGCCCGGGCCGAACCCGGTGCAGGTCTTGACGAAGTCGGCCCCGGCGTCGCGGATGAGCCCGCAGGCCAGCCGCTTCTCCGCGTCCGTAAGCAGGCCGGTCTCGATGATCACCTTGACCACGGCCCCGCGCGCGGCCTGGACCACTCCGGCCACGTCCTTGGCGGCCACGTCGATGCGGCCCGCCTTGAGCGCGCCCACGTTGAGCACCATGTCCAGTTCGTCCGCGCCCCGGCCCACGGCCCAGGCGGCCTCGGCCGCCTTGGTCTCCCCGGCCTGGAAGCCCAGGGGAAAGCCGACCACCGTGGCCACGGCCACGCCGGTGCCGGACAGAAGCTCCTTGGCCCGGGGCACGTGCCAGGGGGCCAGGCACACGGCATGGAAGGCGTACTGCGCGGCCTGGGCGCACAAGCGCTCCACGTCCGCGGGCGTGGCCGCGGGGGAAAGCAGGGTGTGGTCGATGCGGGCGGCCAGCGGGTCCGGCCCGGGGATGCCCATCAGCCCTCCGGCGTTATCGTCCTCGCGCCTGGTACCGCGACAGTTGCCGCTCCAGCCGCCGGCTGAACGACGTCAGCACGTAGCAGATGATGAAGTAGAGTACGGCCACGGTCAGCCAGATCTCCATGGTCGCCTTGACCGTGCGGTTGTCCACCTGCACCGCGGTGCGGGCCAGTTCGTTCACTCCGATGACGTAGGCCAGGGAGGTGTCCTTGGTCAGGGACACGAACTGGTTCACGAAGGACGGGATCATGTTCCGCAGGGCCTGGGGCAGGATGACGTAGCGCATGGCCTGGTAGTTGGACAGGCCCGTGCCCCGCGCGGCCTCCATCTGGCCCGAGGGCAGGGCCTTGACCCCGGCCCTGACGATCTCGCCGATGTAGGCCGAGGTGAACACGATGAAGGCCACCAGGGAAGCCCAGAAGGAGGGAACGGGGTGGCCGAGCACGATGGGGGCCAGGAAGAAGAACCAGAAGATGAGCATCAACAGCGGCACGCCCCGGATGGTCTCGATGTAGACCACGGCCAGGTAGTGGACCCAGGGCTTCTTGGACAGCCGGGCCAGGCCCGCGGCCAGGCCGATCCAGAAAGCGCCGAAGATGCCCATGACGGCCAGAATGATGGAGGCGGCCAGACCGCCGATTTTGTGCATAAAGGGGAACTGGCTGGTGAACTTCACCGCGCCCCAAAGAAAATAGTCGAAGTTCTGAAATACCACCTGCCAGTGGTCCCAAGCTACATCCCAGTACGACGTCGCATCCATGCCCACTCCCCCTAATACTTGATCTGCAGCATGAAATGCTTGTTGTACATGGTGATTAAGAACGAAACCGTCAGCGAGATGATCAGGTAGATCAGGGTGGCGTAGGTGAAGCCTTCAAAGGCCCGGCCGTAGTAGGACTCGATCTGCGTGGCCTGGTAGGCCAATTCGCCCACGCCGATGACCATGCACAGGGACGAGTTCTTGATCAGGTTCAGGAACTGGGAGATCAGCGGCGGAACCACGATGCGGATGGCCTGGGGCAGGATCACGAAGCGGTAGGCCTGGATGAAGGTCAGGCCCGTGGCCCGCGAGGCCTCCAGTTGGTTTTTGGGGATGGAGTAGATCCCGGCCCGGATCTCCTCGGCGATGAAGGCCGCGGTGTAGATGGTCAGGGCGATGACGCAGCTGACGCTCTCGGCCGAGATGACCATCCAGTTCACCTGGGTCTGGGCCCCTTCGATGACGTAGGGGATGTTGATGTAGACCGAGTTGATCCACTGCACCCAGGAGTCGGGAAGGATGATATAATAACTGAAATACCAGAAGAAAATTTGCACCAGCAAGGGAGTGTTGCGGAAAAATTCGACGTAGGCGGCGGACAGCCAGACAAGGGGCTTGAACCCGCTCACCCGCATGACGCAGATGAGGATGCCCAAGAGCATGGCGCAGATGATGCCGACGAAGGATATCTCAATAGTGTTGACGAATCCCGCCAGCAGCCACTTGCCCGGCATCCCGGTAAGCGTCCCGATCCAATCGAACTGATAGTGCACAACCCCTCCCCGGCGCGCTGAAACATTTCAGGAAGCCGGGAGCCCGAAGGCTCCCGGCATACCTGTTTGGATGTCTAGTCGGTGGCGCCGGGCCAGAGTTCCATGTCCCAAGTGTCGGGCAGGGCATAGCCCATCCACTTCTCGAACAGCTTGGCGTAGGTGCCGTCCAGCCACATCTGCTGGAGGCCCTTGTTCACGAAGTCGCGGAAGTCGGAATCGTTCTCGGGCAGACCGAGGCCGTAGGGCTCGGAGGAGAAGAAGTCGCCAACGATGGCGTAGTCGGCCGGGTTGTCGGCGGAAGCCTTGAGGCCGGCCAGGATGCCGGAGTCGGTGGTCACGGCTTCGACCTTGCCCTGCTGCAGGGCCAGGAAGGCCTGCGGGTACTCGTCGAAGGAAACCACGTTGGCCTCGGGCTGGGCCGCGGCGATGTTCTTCTCCGAGGTGGAGCCCTTCACCGTGCCGACCTTCTTGCCGGCCAGGTCAGCGGTGGAGGCGATGCCGGAGTCGGCCTTGACCAGCAGCTTCTGGCCATCCATGAAATAGGTGATGGAGAAGTCGATGGTCTCGTCACGCTCGAACTTGTGGGTCATGGTGGCGGCCAGCATGTCCACGGAGCCCTGAGCCAGCATGGGGATGCGGTTCTTGGAGGTCACGGAGACGAACTCCACGCCCACGCCCAGCTTCTCGGCCAGGGCCTTGCAAATGTCCACGTCGAAACCGGCCAGCTCGTTGGTGTCGGGATCGATGAAACCGAACAGGAACACGGAGTCCTTCACGCCGGCGATCAGCTTGCCGCGCTCCTTGATCTCCTCGAGCTTCCCGGCGTTGGCCACGTTGGCCGCGAACACCAGGGCCAGCATCATAGCCAGAACCATGGTCAAACGTTTCATGAACTGCCTCCTCAATTGGTTAGGTTCAACCGCCCAGCTCCGGGCGGCCAGGTTACAAAATCTCGTTCAGGAACAATTTGGTGCGTTCGTGCTGGGGATTCTTGAAGAACTCCAAGGGGGTGTTCTCCTCCACCACTTCCCCGTAGTCCATGAACAGGACCCGGTCGGCCACCTCGCGCGCGAACCCCATCTCGTGGGTCACGCAGAGCATGGTCTTGCCCTCACGGGCCAGGTCCTTCATGACGTTCAGGACCTCGTTGATCATCTCCGGATCCAGGGCCGAGGTGGGCTCGTCAAAAAGCATGACCTTGGGCTGCATGGCCAGGCCGCGGGCGATGGCCACGCGCTGCTGCTGGCCGCCGGACAGTTCGGCCGGATACTTGTGCGCCTGTTCGTGAATGCCCACCCGGTCGAGCAGGGACAGACCCAGCTCCTCGGCCTCCTTCTTGGTCAGGCCGCGGACCTTGGTGGGCGCCAGGGTGATGTTTTGAAGCACGCTCAGGTGCGGATAGAGGTTGAACTGCTGAAACACGATGCCAATCTCGGCGCGCAGATCGTTGACGTCCACGCCTTTGCCATGGATGTTCTTGCCATCCACGATGATCTCACCCTTCTGGTACTCCTCCAGCCGGTTGATGCAGCGAATGAAGGTGGACTTGCCGGAACCGGAAGGGCCGCAAATGACCAGCACTTCGCCCGTCTCCACGGTCTGGTTGATGTCCTTGAGCACGTGGAAATCGCCGTACCATTTGTGCAGGCCCTTGACCTCGATCATCGGCATACGCAGGTTCTCCCCGGGCGTCGTTTGATAGCATAAAAAAACCGCTCAAAACACTCTGTTCGGCATAAACGTTACCAGAAATGCACTGCCTTGAGCGGAGGGACAACATTACTGGAAAGGCTTCAAAAGTCAAGGCGCAAGCCAACTCTTGAAAGCTTCTCACGGTCCTGTCCGGGACCGGTTCAGGGGTCCGGAACGCGCCGTTCAGGCCCCGGGAAAACCCATCCCGCCTCTTGCGCCTGGACGGATCAGGTCCAGAAGGTCCTGGCCCGCACCAGCTCGCTGCCGTCGCCCATGCGGCGCAGCACGTGCGACCACGTTCCCTCCCCGTCCGGGGCGCAGTCCGACCCCACCTCGTCCCCGGCCCGGGCCTCGTGGCGGAAGGCCACGTCCAGCCCGGCCAGGCGTCCCGGAGCATGGGCGGCCAGGGGCTCGAACAGCCAGGCCACCAGCCGCGAGGTGTTCACGTGGCCGTTGGCGTCCAGGTCCTCGTGCCGGGCCGTGACGGCCCCGCCCACCTGGGCCTCGGCCAGCTTGGGCACGCTGCGGCTTGGGAAGTCCATGAGCGGCGGCCGGGTGTCCTCGAACGCGCGGGCGATCCACTGGGGCACCGGGATCATGGTTCGGGCCTTGGCGTCGAACACCACCCAGTTGGTGGTGCCCTGGACCAGGACCTCGCCCGTGGGCCGCGTCACCTCGAAGCAGCGCCGGGCGAACCGCTTGTCCAGGCCCGAGTGCCAGGTGGTGAACACCACCTCCTCGTGGATGGACGGCAGCTCCTCGATGCGCACGTGGAGCCGGGCCAGGACCCAGCCCAGCCCGCGCTCCAGCATCTCCCGGTAGCTGATGTCCATCTGGTCGGCGTGGCGGGCCGCGGCCTCCTGGAAGTAGTCCAGCAGCCGGTACACGGGCAGTTTGCCGTCCGGTCCCACCTCGTAGGCCCTGACCTGGAAGCCCATTTCCATCTGGCGCAGCATGGCGCTCATGTCTCGATCTCCTTGGTTGCGCGGCAGCCGGAGGGTAGCAAAGACCCTGAAAAAGACAAAGCCCGGCGAACCGGGCTTTGTCGGGTGGGTCGATGGTCGTCGGTTACTTGTAGTTCAGTTCCTTCTCCTGCGGGAAGACCGGCAGGTAGCGGTAGGCCAGGCTCATGACCAGCACGCCGTAGGCGAGGATCATGCAGCTGGGAGCCCATTCCGCCCAGTTGGGCACGTAGGCGTACCACGAATCAAAGGGCAGCGCCGGGAAGGCGATGGTCTGCACCGTGAAGACGTAGCGGTTGATGACGATGCCCAGGCAGTCCAGGATGGCCAGGGAATACAGCAGGAACGGACGCTTGCGCACGGCCGGGATGATGAGCAGCAGGGCCGGCAGCAGGCCGCACACGAACAGCTCGCCGTAGAACATCCATTTGCCGTAGATGGTTCCCCAGAACATCTGGTCAAAGGTCAGACCGCAGCGCGGCAGCACGTCCGTGATCCAGCCCCAGGTGTCCAGGAGCTTGAAGAACATGTACAGGCAGAGCATGACGCCCGCGATCTTGCCCATGAGCATTTTGACCTTGTATTCCACGAGCTTCTTGCCGGTCATCTTCTCCATCAGGGTGCAGATGAGCATGGCGAAGGCCGGGCCGGAAGCCACGGCCGAGAGCACGAACAGGAAGAAGGTCCACGGCCAGATGAAGAAGCCGTCACGCAGGGCGTAGGGACGGCCGATCAGCACGCCGTACATGCCGCCCAGGGAGCCCTGGTGGAACGTGGACAGGAAGGTTCCCGCGGCCACGAACAGGGGCATGTGCAGGTGCATGTTGTGCGCCAGCGCGTGGATGAACTTGTTCTTGTTCAGCTGCTTCTGCTCGAGGATGATCGGCAGGAACTCGAGGATGAGCACGATCAGGTAGCAGGTGATGCAGAAGATAACTTCTGTCAGCATGGAGTGGACATTGGCGTGCCAGTAGCCGAACCAGGCCCGGGCGGGCTGGCCGATGTCCAGGGTGAGCACCAGCATGGCTCCGGAGTAGCAGAGGAAGCCGATGATCACGGTCAGGTTGACGATCTTCTCCAGCTGCTTGATCTTCAGGATGTACTTCAGGAAGCCGGTGAAGAAGGCACCCGCGCCCAGGGCGATGACCGCCAGGTCGAAGGTGATCCAGAGGCCGAACCCGAAGTAGTTGTCCAGGCCGGTCACGCCGATGCCGTTGTAGAAGATGACGAGAGCCGCGTACACGCCCCAGAGCAGGACGATGCTGACCAGTCCCAGCCAAAGCAGGAACTTGGGGAATGCGCAGCGCTGCACGCCATCCGGGAAGAGTTTTCTGTCCATTTAACCGACCCTCCCTAGGAATGAGAAGCTTGCTTCACGGCCGAATGGCTGTCGCCGGCCGCGTGGTTGTCTGCCAGGAGACGGACCCATTCGCGCTTGCTGTAGTAGTAGACCTGGGGTCCCAGGCCCAGCTTCTCCAGCAGGCGGAAAGCGTGTTCGCTGTGGGCCAGCTCATGCACCTTGTGGTTGGGATCCTTCAGGTCCCCGAAGGTGATGGCCCCGGTGGGGCAGGCCTCGGCGCACGCGGTGATGTACGCGCCGTCTTCCAGCTTCATGGGATCCCCGCCGTTCTCACGGGCCGTGTCCTTGGCGCGCAGGTAGCGGGTGTGGCAGAAGTTGCACTTCTCCACCACGCCGCGCGGACGGGCCGAGGTGTTGGGCGAGAGCACCTTGTCCATGCCCTTGGGCCACAACGGGTCCCACCAGTTGAAGTAGCGGGCGTGGTAAGGGCAGGCGGCCATGCAGTACCGGCATCCGATGCAGCGCGGATAAATCTGGGAGACGATGCCGCCTTCCTCGTTCTTTTCCGTGGCGATGACCGGGCAGACGGGCACGCAGGCGGGATTCTCACACTGCATGCACGGCCGGGGCAGGTAGGCCACCTCGTGCTCGGCGGCGGGTTTCCCGTTGCTGAGCTGATAGACCATCATCCAGGTCAGCGTGCGCAGCTTGTTGGACGGGTCGTCGCGGTCGAAGGTCATCGGCTGGAGCGCGTTGTACGGATCCTTGCCGGTCATGGGCGCGATGTTGTTCTCAACCTGACAGGCCACCATGCAAGCGCCGCACCCGGTGCACTTGTCCACATCGATGACCATGCCCCATTTAACGTTGAATTCCTTATGAGCTCCGTGTGACATGACGGGTCCCCCTAGATTTTGGCGATGTCAACGGCGGCGCCGGCCCAACCTGACCCGGCGGTGATGGGCAGCACCTTCAAGAGGTTGTCGCCCTTGCCTTTGGAGAACTCGTCCCAGGCGGTATGCCCGAAGCCGAGGAACCCGGCCACCGTTTTGGAGGCCACCGTTTCCGTGACGTGCACCAGGGCCTTGACCTCGGCCCCGGCGGCCGTCAGCTTGACCATGTCGCCGGAAGCCAGGCCCAGTTCCTGGGCAGTGGCCGCGTTCATGTGCACGAACATGGTCGTTGCCCTTGATCGCCGTGGCCGGGATGGTCGCGGCGTTGTGGGGCGGACAGGCCAGGGTCGGGGTGTGCCGGCGTTGAGCAGCAGCTCGGCGGCCAGGGCCACCGCTCCGCCGCCCGCGGCGGCCTTGAACAGGCCCGTGGGCAGATCCAGACCCATGATGTACTCGCGGGTGAATCCGGAATCGGCCAGCCCCGCCTTGGCTTCCAGGACCTCCTCGAAGGTGTCGAAGCCCAGGCCGGAACCCGTGTTCTCGGCCAGCTCGAGCAGGAAGTCGGCGGTGGACTTGGCGTCCACGAAGGGCTTGGCGACCGGAGCCCCGGCCACGTAGGTGGACGTGCCGATGCCGAAGGGATTGACGATGTCGTCGAAGCGCTCCAGGCAGAAGGCGTTGGGCAGGATCAGGTCGGCCGCGGCCGCGGTCTCGTCCATGAAGGTCGAGAAGGCCACGGTGAAGCCGGCCTTGCCCAGGGCCTCGGCGGCCTGGTCGGCCTGCGGCAGGGCGAAGAAGGGGTTGGCCTCGTAGATCAGGCAGACCTTGGGGGCGAACTTGCCGGAGGCTAGGTCGGCCAGAAGGTCCTTCTCCATCCGCTCCAGGCGGCCCAGGGCGCCGGGTACCGCGGGGCTCCACCTCGGGCAAGGCCACCATGCCGGTGTTGTCCGCGCCCAGGAGCAGGTTGACGATGACGCCCGCGGCCACCACGGCCGGGGACTGGCCGTAATCGGCCACCACCACCGGGCGGCTGGCCTTGGCCAGCATGTCGGCCACGGCCTTGAGGTCGTCCCTTGGACAATCCGGTGGCGGGCGGCCACCTTGTCCGGGGGTGTATTTGGAGGCCAGCAGGCCCTTGAACTCGCCGAATCCGCCGGCGGCGATGCTCTTACCAGAGGTGATGAGGTTGTAGGCCAGCGCCGAGGAGGAAATCGGCCATGGGCGTCGGCCTTCACCGGAACCCACTTGTCGCACACGGCCCGCGGTGCGGTTCTGCACCGGGACCGGCGTACACATAGGCGGCGGAGGCCTCTTCGTTGATGGGATGACTGGCCTTGAAGGCCTGGCGGTAGGCCACGGTGGGCCCCCAGGACTCCAGGATGTCGGCCCCCGGCGGCCAGGACGAGGTCGGCGTCGGCCAGGTCGTAGCCGAGCTGGCCCGAACCGCCCATCATCTTGTTATAGGCGGTGGCCGCGGCCGTCTGGGCCGAAGGCATCATATAGTAGTCGCCGCCCAGGTTGGCCACGAAGGCGGACAGCACGTCGTTGGCCGATCCGGTCTCGTCGCCGGAGATGGCGGCCACGCTGGAGCCGGCCGCTTTGAGCTGGTCGGCCAGGAGGATGGTGGCATCCTCCCAGGTGACGGCCTCGAAGCCCTCGCCGGACTTCTTCATGGGGCCGGACACCCGGGCCGGGCTGCGCATCAGCGGCACGGGCCACGGCGGACAGGGCGTCGATGCCCCCGCCGGACATGGGATTATCCGGATCACCCTTGGTGGCGTACGGCTTGCCGTCCACCGTGGAGACCAGTATCGGGGCTGCCCGAGGGCAGCAGTTTGGACAAGGCCGGAACGGGCTTCCTGGGCGCCCCCGGGAACGCGGGGAATCCAGTGCCAGTTTCTGGGTCCAAATCGACGCGTCGTCGGTGAGTTTCCACAGCATCGGAGTGAACATGCTGCCGATGCCGCCACCACACCGCGAACTGGATAAAAGCTCTGCGATTGAGTCCCATTAGTCCACCCCTTTACTTATGGCAGACGTAGCAGGCGTTGGACTGGTGCATCTTGGCATGACACTCCTCGCACTGCCACATCTTCATGGTAGATCTGCTGTAGCCGGTGATCACGTTCTTCTGGAACGCGGGCGGATTGTCGCCCTCGGCGATGCCGGCCGGGTGGCAGAGATCGCAATTGGGTTCCTCGGACTCCTCGGCCGCCTCTTCCGCGTGCCCGCCGCCCTCGGCCGCGGCCACCATGGCCTCGGTGATGTTGGCGTGGGCCTTGTGCGAGAAGAAGACATTGTCCGGCTGGTACTGGTAGTTGTACCACGGGGGCTCGATGCCCTGGATCAGGTACTTGACCACGTACTCGCGCTCGGCGGCCAGATTCTCGGGATCGGAACTCATCAAGAGCGAGTCCACTTCCTCGGTGTTGGCGCCGGGTTTGAGGATGTCCTCAAGGTTCCCGTCCTCGCCAACCTGGGCCACGATCATGTCGATGACTTCTTGCGGGTCACCGACGTCGTGGCACATGCCACATTCCTCGTTGCTGGGGAACCCGGCGTACGATCCGTCCTCGCGGAACAGGTGACAGTCTTCACAGACCATGCCCTGTCCTTCCACGTGGACATTGTGGCTGAACCGGAAAGGCTGTTCCTTGGCGGAAAAGAGAACCGCCGGGAACAGAATCCAGAGAACGACCACGGCCAGGATGAAGCCCAGCAGGAAGGGGAGAACCCCGCCATGCTGTTTCACGTGCTTTTCCTCCATAACCTGCCCCATCACTCCTGAAATGGTTGATACGAAATGGCCAAAAGAATTACGTGTACCTACGTCACAGGCTGTTTGCGTGTCAAGGGATCATGAAATATTTCACTAGCTCGCCCAGCTGGCGACGGATTGCCAACCCCCTGGATTCACTGCCTCTCGCCTCAGGGCGCTCCACCCCGCCCCCAAGGACGCGGCGGGCCGGGTTCCTACTCCTGGTAGACGAACGGGGAATCGATGTCGCGCAGCAGGGGCAGGGCCCGGTCGCGGTCGGAAAGCACGGGCTCGCGAACCGGCCAGTTGATGTTCAGGTCCGGATCGTCCCAGCGGACGCCGCCCTCGTCCTTGGGGGGAGTAAGGGGCGTCCACCTTGTAGATGAACTCGGTTTCCTCGGTCAGGGTCATGTAGGCGTGGGCGAAGCCCTTGGGGATGAACAGGCGCAAATGGTTGTCCTCGGAGAGCTTGAGCTGGCCCCACTGGCCGTAGCTGGGCGAGCCCACCCGCAGGTCCACCACCACGTCCACCACCGCGCCCCGGGTCACCCAGACCAGCTTGGCCTGGGCCGTGGGCGGGGCCTGGTAGTGGAAGCCGCGCAGCACCCCGGCCCCGGTGGACCGGGCGTGGTTGTCCTGGACCCAGTCCACGCGGATGCCCGCCTCCTCGAACCGGGTTCGGTTCCAACTCTCCATGAAAAAGCCCCGCTGGTCCTTGAAGACCCTGGGCTCGATGATGAAAAGTCCCGGAAACTCGGTGGCCTGGACCTGCACTGGGCAACCCCCTTTTGCCGTGTCTAGTTAGCCGAGTTCCGGGCCCAAGACAAGCCGGGACCCCAAGCCCGGACGGTTCACTTTTGCCCTGCCCTCTGCTATCCAGAGCCCTGTCCGGGCGCAGCGGCGCCGGACCACCTCCAGCAGGCACGGAGCAGCCATGAACGTCCTGGACATCATCCTCATCGCCGTCATGGTGCTGTTCGCCGCCCGGGGGCTCATGCGGGGCATCCTCAAGGAGGCGGTCTCCCTGGGCTCCATCCTGCTGGGCATCTTCCTGGCCAGCAAGCTGCACCACACCATCGAGCCCTACCTGGCCATCCACATCGAAGACCCGGGCTCGGTCCAGGCGGCCAGCTACCTGGTCATCTTCCTGCTCGCCGTGGGCCTGATCTGGCTGTTGGCCAAGGTGGTGCGCGACGTGTTCAAGTTCGAGCTCACCGGCTGGATCGACCACGCCCTGGGCGCGGCCTTCGGCCTGGTCGAGGGCGCCATCCTGTCCTGCATCGCCCTGCTCATGCTCGGCACCTTCATGCCCCAGGCCGCGTTCCTGCAGGAGTCCCAACTGGCCCCCAGGGCCGAGCCCGTGCTCCGCCTGCTGTCCGACTTCATGCCCGAGTCCCTGCGCCAAACCATGGAGGAGGCGGGCTTCACCCCGCCCGGAGCTGCGGACGGCGCGGACAAGGACAACGTGGTCAACGTACCCGTCCAACCCCAACCCTGACCATCCCATGCCCGATCAAGACCATCCCGCGGCCCGGTCCCTGGCCCGGCTGCAATCCGTGCTCGACGCCCTGCTGGCTCCGGACGGTTGCCCCTGGGACCGCACCCAGACCCCGCAGTCCCTGTGCGACTACGCCGTGGAGGAGACCTTCGAGCTGGTGGAGGCCGTGCGGGCCGAAAACACGGACGAAGCCCGCGAGGAACTGGGCGACGTGCTCTTCATCCTCCTGTTCATGGCCACCCTGTGCGAACGCAGGGGCGACTTCAGCCTGGCCGAGTCCCTGGATCTGTCGGCCGAAAAGATGATCCGTCGCCACCCCCACGTGTTCGGAGACACCGAGGTCAACGGCCGCCCGGACATCATCCGCAACTGGGAGCGCATCAAGCGCGAGGAAAAGGAGGCCACGGGCGGGTCCAAGCGCGTCTTCGCCTCCCTGCCCAAGGGGCTGCCTCCCCTGCTCCGGGCCTACCGCATCAATTCCAAGGCCGCGCGCACCGGATTCACCTGGGAAACGGACCAGGACGCCCGGGCGCAGCTGACGCGCGAACTGGACGAACTGGACCAGGCCCTGGCCTCGGGCGACCAGGCGGCCGTGGAGGACGAGCTGGGCGACTGCCTGTTCACCCTGGTGGAGCTGGGACGCCGCGCCGGTATCAAGGCCAACGGCGCCCTGGACCACGCCAACCGCAAATTCCTGGCCCGGTTCGAGCGGCTGGAGGATCTGGCCCTGAAACAGGGCCGCGACCCGGCCGACATGACCCTGGCCGAGCTGGACGAGCTCTGGAACCAGGCCAAACGCGATCTGGACGGCTGACTGCCACGAATTGTTCCCAGGACCGCCCTAATACAGGCCGTTCAAAAAACGCGAGGGCAAGGCGCGAGCGAAATTCAAAGACGACGCGTACTCTTATGGTACGCGAGGATTTGAATTTTGCGAGGAACGCAGCCATCGCGGAATTTTCAACGGCCTCTAAAGATTTTCAGGAAAGCCGCCGATAGACCAAATAGGCGTTCTTTCGGCTGTTGGGCAAGGGAGGGCCTGCCTATGGAACTCACCGGTGTGGGCTCCAGTTCCCTGTCCGGTTCCTTCATGGACCGGCAGACCTTTGGAGCCCAGGTCGTCAGCGAGACCTTGGACACGATGAACGACCAGGGTACCGGAACCGCGGGCGCCTACGACTCCGAGACCTTCGGAGCGGCCGTGGTCAGCAAGACCCTGGACTACATGAACAGCGACCCCATGAGTTCGTCCATGGACCAGAGCTACTCGTTCCAGAAAGACGTGCTCAGCGCTCCCCTTACCGGGGCGCAAAACCTGGTGGACATGCTGATCTGAATCCGCCCCGCCGAGGGACGCCCGAAAGAAAGCCCCCGTCTCGCTTCGAGGCGGGGGCTTCTTGATTCCGGTCAGAGCACGATGAAGGACTTGCGGGAGAAGCGCTGGATGACCGGCGTTCCCTTGGCGTGGCGCACGGCCTTGAGCGTGGCCTCCCCGTCCAGGGGAACGGTTCCGGCCAGGATGTGCACGGGCAGGCCCGCAAACACTTCCGGCACCAGGGGCGTGCTGGGGCCCAGCAGGACCACGCGGGCCCCTTCGGCCACGCAGGAAAGCAGTTCGTCGAAGCTGCCGTTGACAATGCTGGTGGAGGTCAGGATGACCGCCTGGGCCCAGGAGCGCAGCCGCTCCTTGAAGGCCTCCTCGTCGCCCATGCTCCGGCCCCGGTCCACCACCTCCAGCTCGGCCCCGCGCTCCTCGATGCGGCCGATGATGGGCGTAAAGCAACCGACCATGGCCACCCGGGTTCCCTGGCCGATGCCCAGGGCGTCGAACAGGACGTCGTTGTCCCGGTCCTCGTCCATGGCCAGGGCCGCGGCGTGGTTCAGGGCGTTGACCGTGGCCAGGCCAACGGCCCGGCGCAGGGAATCCCCGGAGCCCAGCAATGCCAAGGCCTCCGAAGCCGGACGGTCCTCGTATTCCTCGTTGGGTTTGAACATGAGGCAGCCGGGCTGGTCCGACTTGGGGGTGAAGGCCACGCCCACCCCGCCGTCGCTGGTGCACACGCAGGTGTAGCCCAGGCCGATGCCCAGGGTGTCCACTCGGACGCTTTCGGCCTTGGCTCGCATAGCGTTTTGCAATCTGTCGTAGATATTCATGGTTGTCTCCTGGCCCTGTCCGCTACGCCATTTCTCCGGGGGCGTAAACCGCCATAGACCTTGCGGAAGGCGCCCATGAAAAAGCCCCGCCGGTCATGTCGACGGGGCCTTGTGGTCATTTTGGCGGAGAGGGAGGGATTCGAACCCCCGGACGGGTTGCCCCGTCAGCGGTTTTCAAGACCGCCGCGTTCGACCGGACTCTGCCACCTCTCCGCAGGACCGTACGTTTGCGTCAATTGATTCCCCTGTCAACCTGGAGATGGCTCTCCGGCTTCTGATAATCAATCTCATTGACTACCCATGCCCTTTGGCGTAGCTTCTTGCAGACTCGACGATAGCTTGCGGGGGGAACCTGAATGCAGGACTTCAAAGCGGCCTTTACCAAATATCTTGCAGCCGAAAACCTGAAGATGACCAATCAGCGGCGGCTGATCCTGGAAACCTTCCTGGACAAGAAGGCCGGGCACGTCTCGCCGGAGGAACTCTACGAGGCCGCCCGGGCCAAGGATTCCTCCCTGGGCCAGGCCACGGTCTACCGCACCCTGAAGCTGCTCGTGGAGGCCGGCTTGGCCTCGGCCCTGGACTTCGGGGACGGCGTGGCCCGCTACGAGCCCATCCTGGGCGACGAACACCACGACCACCTCATCTGCGAGGCGTGCGGCAAGAACCTGGAAATCCTGGATCCGGAGATCGAACGGCTTCAGGAGGAGTTGGCCGCCCGACACGGGTACGAACTCTCCCACCACCGCATGTACCTGTTCGGGCTCTGTCCCGCGTGCAGGAAAAAGGCCGGCAAGAAGTCCGGCTGACGCAGTCCTAGGCTTTCGGCTTGTCTGCCGGACGGCGCTGCATGGCGTCCAGCAGCACGGCCATCTGCGGCAGCCCCTCGGGCAATGACTTCCAGACCAGCTTCCGGGACGTGTTGCGAACACCCTGGTTCTTGAACTCGATGCCCACGGTCTGCGCGCCCTGAAGCCCGTGGGCGATGCTGCGCACCCCGCCCAGGAGCACGAACTTCTCGTAGCGGCGCTCGGCCGCGTTGAGCACGGTCAGCTCCATGACCAGTTCCTCGCCCACCTTGAACGTGCTCTGGGGAGGACTCATGTAGACCAGGATCAGGATGCCGCCCTGGGAGATGTTGATCACCCGGGGGATGCGCTTGCGCATGGCCTTGGGCCCGGCCACCTGGCTCTCGAAATCGGGCTTGGTGATGGCGAAGCTGTTCTTCTTGGCCGGTCCCCACATGCGGAAGCGCACCGCTCCCTGCCGGGCCAACCGCTTGCGCGGGAAACGCCGCCTGGGCGCGTGGTAGAAGCGGTCCGGGCTGAGAATGATGAGGTCGGTGATCTGGTCGCCCCGGCCGCGCACGGACTTGATGTAGCTCCGGAAGGCGTTGAGGCGGCGGCCCTTGAACTTGAAGGGCCGGGTGATGACCACGATGCGCTTGCCCAGCAGGACCTTGGCCCTGGACGCGGGCATGTTGTTCAACAGCCCCAGCCGGTAGCGGCCCGGGCTGTACTCGCTCAGGTCGGCCTTGCACAGCACCTGGCTGGAGGTGCGGCCGTACAGGAAGACCTCCAGGGGCAGGCGGCGCTGCTTGAGAAACTTGGCCAGCTGCTCGCGGGCGCGCGGGCGGGTCATGCGGGCCCACAAGCGGCGCAGTTGGAAGCCGAACCATTCGCGGTAGCGAAACACGATCAGGACCAGGAGAAAGGGCCCGGCCAGAGAGAGGAAGCTGAGGAGCACGGCCACGACCTTTTCATTGTCGGAGCCGCGCATGAACGCTTCCTTGATCTCGGTGAGATAGGCGGTTTGCGCTACCAGGGGTATCATGTTCCGTCCACGGTTGTTTGACCGGCACCACGGCCCGGCCGTATGTCGCGGAATACGCGATGCACCAAGCATGCCAGCCCTCCGCCCGGACCGGCTTCCGGGACCCTAAACCAGAATCGCTTCAGAAGAAAGTCAAAGGACCGACTCCGACCCGGCCGGTTTTACATTGGTTTTACCCGGGCCGGGTTTACTGCGGTCCGGCGCGCGGGTATAGGCTGAATCAGGAGACTGTCCCGACCACAACCCGAACAAGGGGAGACCCCATGCCTTCCTCCATCCGGACCCTGCTGATCCTGCCCGTTCTGGTCCTGACCATGGCCCTGCTCGCCCTGGCCGCCTGCGCCGAGGACGACGACCAGGTCGAAGACCACAACGCCACGGCCGAACAGGCCCTGACGGACGATTGGGAATACACCGGGCCCGAGCCCGTGGAATACGGCCCCAACGTCAAAACCACGGCCAAGGGCGTGGCGCCCATGGCCAGCATGCCCGCTCCGGCCGGGGCCGCGCCCATGATGCTCATGGAGTCGTCCGACGCCCTGGGCTTCTCCACGGGCGGGGCCAAGGACGTGGGCAACTTCCGCGAAAACATCGAGGCCGGCTACCTGCCCCTGCCCACGGACCTGACCTACGAGGGGCTGTTCTACGACTACTATTTCGACACCGACCAGCAGGAGCCCTGCCAGGCCCTGTTCTGCCCGTCCTATTCCCTGGCCGTGGCCCCGGACCCCTTTTCCGGGCGCACGGACTACTACCTCTCGGTGGGCCTGAACTCCAACCTGACCGAGGCGGACTTCGCCCGCAAGAAGCTCAACCTGGTGGTGGTCCTGGACATCTCCGGCTCCATGGGCTCGCCCTTTGACCAATACTACTACGACGGCCCGGCCAAGCAGGATGACGACCCGGACGCGGGCAAGACCAAAATGCAGCTGGCGGCCAAGGCCGTGACCCTGCTCATGGACCACCTGCGCCCGGGCGACCGCTTCGGCGTGGTCCTGTTCGACGACCGCGCCTACCTGGCCAAGCCCCTGTCCCCGGTGGAGCGCACAGACATGGCGGCCATCAAGGGCCACGTCCTGGAGATCTTCGAGCAGGGCGGCACCAACATGGAGGCGGGCATGCGCCTGGGCGGCAAGCTCCTGGACGAGTTCGAGAACGCGGACAAGTCCGAGTACGAGAACCGCGTCATCTTCCTCACCGACGCCATGCCCAACCTGGGCGACACCAGCGAGGAAGGCCTGCTGGGCATGCTTGAGCGCAACGCCAACCGGGGCGTGTACACCACCTTCATCGGCATCGGCGTGGACTTCAACACCGAGCTTGTGGAATCCATCTCCAAGGTCACCGGGGCCAACTACTACGCCGTGCACTCGGCCGCCGAGTTCAAGACCCGCATGGACGACGAGTTCGAGTTCATGGTCACCCCGCTGGTCTTCGACCTAGTCCTGCAGGTGGAGTCCCAGGGCTTCGAGATCGAGCGCGTGTACGGCTCGCCCCAGGCCGACGAGGCCACCGGCGAGATCATGCGCGTGGCCACCCTGTTCCCCTCGCGCACCGAAGAAGGCGAGACCCGCGGCGGCGTGGTCCTGCTCAAGCTCCGCAAGACCTCGGACAACCCCCGCCTGATCCTGGCCACCAACTACCAGGACCGCGACCACAACCCGGGCGGGGCCGTGGACGAGATCACATTCGACCAGACCGGAGAGTTCTACGGCGGCACGGGCGTGCGCAAGGCCGTGGCCCTGGTCCGCTACGCCGACCTGATGCTCAACTGGATGGGGTACGAGCGCACCAAGACCCAGGTTCCCCCGGAGCGGGTGTACATGGACGACGGCATCCCCCTGCCGCCCCGGCCCGAGCTGGGCCAGTGGGAGCGGACCTCCATGGATCTGGCCGTGTCTCCGGGCTACAAGATTCTGTTCAAGCTCTTCCGGGGCTACCTGGACAAGGAAATGAAGGCCGTGGGCGACGACTCCATGCAGCGGGAACTGGACCTGCTGGACAAGCTGGCAGCGCACGGATCATAGGGGAGAGAAACGAGAGACAACGCCCCGGCCCCGGCAATCCCGGCGGCCGGGGTTTTCTATTTGTGGCCGCGCGAGGCCAGCCACTCCACGGCCAGGACCAGGGCCGCCCCGGCCAGCATGAAGCCCACGCAGCCCAGGACCTCGGCGTCCAGGGTCCGCGGAAACACGCCCGCTTCGCGCAGGACCACGATCCTGTCCGGAAGCACGCGGACCTCCAGGGCCTCCTTCCAGGGCCAGACCTTGCGCATGGCCCCGGCCATGAAGCCCGTGAGCACGGCCATGGTCAGGTTGTGGTGGTTGGTCAGGAACCAGTCCAACACGCGGGAGAAGGCCATGATCCCGGCCACGGCTCCGGCCACGAAGACCAGGATGACGAGCAGGCTGTCCGTGGCCAGGGGGGTCTTGAGCGCGCCGGTGACGTACTCGTACTTGCCCAGCAGGAGCAGGATGTAGGCCCCGGAGATGCCGGGCAGGATCATGGCGCACACGGCCAGGGAGCCGCACAGGAACACGAACCACAGGGCCTCGGGGGTCTGCACCGGCACCAGCCCCACCAGGAGCCAGCTGAACGCGGCCCCGGCCAGGGCGACCAGTCCGGCTCCCCTGCCCCAGCGCACGTTGCGGCCCACCACCAGCACCGAGGCGGCGATGAGGCCGAAAAACAGGGCCCAGACCTGGGCCGGGTAGGTCTGCAGCAAATGGTTCAGCACCCGGGCCAGGGAAAACACGGCCAGCACCAGACCGGCCAGCAGGGAGAGCAGGAAGCGCAGCCGGACCATGGACAGGGCGCCGCTGACGTCCAGGCGGGCCAGCCGGCCCAGGGCGGCCGGGCTGACCGAGCGCACGGCCGCGATCAGGTCGTCGTAGATGCCGGTGATGAAGGCCATGGTCCCGCCCGAGACCCCGGGCACGATGTCGGCCGATCCCATGAGAAAGCCCTTTCCGGCCAGCAACAGGGCCTGGCCCGGACGGTCCGGCCCCGGGGTGGCCCTCCAGGCCTCGCGTATGGTCATGGGATTCCTCCTGCGCTGGTGCATACGTCGGGTGGCGGCCAACCTACCCGCGCACGCAGGCACGGTCAAGAAGCCGGGGTCAGCAAAGGGGAATCCACCACGGGCACCACGGCCCGGACCTGGACCTGGTCGGCCTTGGGCAGCACGGACAACCGGCCCGAGGCCAGGTCCAGCAGTTCGGGCAGGCCGCCGCGCTCCAGTTGGGCCTGGAGTTCACCGGGCGCGGGCACGTCCCGCTTGTCCAGGCCGATGCGCAGGCTGGTCAGGGTTCTGCCCTGGCTCAGCACCACCCGCACCGGACGGACCTTGATGTCGTTCAGCACGGTGTGGGCGGTCTGGTAAAGCACCCGCCGCCCCAGGTCGTCCAGGCGGCTCTCGTCCACGGAGATGCTCAGGGGGAAGGCGGCCTCCGGGGCCAGGCTCAGCCGCCGCGCCCGGCACAAACGGCGCAGGGACACGGCCAGGGAGGCTCCGGCCAGGGAGGGATGGGCGCTCTCGCCCAGAATCTCGGCCAGGCTGGCCCGCACCTCGCCGGCCCATTCCAGACTCAGGCGGACCGACTTTCCGGCCTCGTCCTGCCCCCACTCCCGGGCCAGGTTGTCCAGCACGGAATAGAGCGTGTCCGCCGCGGGCTTGACCCCGCCCTCCAGCCTGCGGGCCAGGTCGCGCCGGGCCTCCTCGTTGGTTTCCAGGAGCCGGGCCGCCAACAGCCGGATGCGCCGCCGGGACTGGATCTCCTCGGTCACCTCGCGCTCGAAGCTGACCAAACAAGGCCCCACGCCGTCCAGGTCCAGGGGAATGCAGCGGTAGGCCAGCCAGCGCTGGGGCCTGTCCAGCCAGTGGTACACGCCCTGGAAATGCCGCTTGCGGGCCGCCTGGCGGAACAGGCGGCGCAGGGCGTCCGGAGGCAGGTGTTCCTGCAGCCGGTCCAGGTCGGGCAGGTTGGACAATTCCCTGCGTGACCGTCCGGCCTGGTCCGCATAGGCGTCGTTGCACCAGATCAGACGCCGCTTCTTGCGGGTCATGTCCAGGCACATGATGCCCACGCCGCTGTCCAGGCTTTCCAGGATGGCTACCCAAGGGCCTTCCAGGCCCTGAGGCAGGCCGGGAGGCAACATGTCGTCGTTGATGTCGGATTTGTCACCCGGGGGGGAAGGACACGTCATACGATTAAGCTTTATACTATCAACTATCAAGAAAGCAACTATTTCCCGCACCTTGCCGGACGCCGGGGATCAAGGCACAATGCGGACATCCGCTTTACACCAACTCCGTGCATCGTTTATGGAGCGATCATGCGTTCAGGCAGGATGACAACGGTCCACGCCCCGGTGGACAAAACGCGGGAGGACTGATCCCGTGCAGAGGCTGCGGCTCCCGGCCCGGCTGGACCGGCTGGAGGAGGCCCGGGCGTTCGTCCTGGACTCCGCCCGCGACCTGGGCCTGCCCGAAACCGTGCTCAACCGCGTGGAACTGGTTCTGGAGGAGGCCCTGGTCAACGTCATCCGCCACGCCTACGGCGGCGGCCCGGGCGAGGTGGAGGTGACCTGCGCCCTGGCCCCGGCCGGACCGGGCCGGAAACGCTTCCTGGTGGAGATCAGGGACTCGGGACCCAGCTTCGACCCCAACCACGGGCCCGCGCCGGACCTGGAGTCCAGCCTGGAGGAGCGGCGCATCGGCGGCCTGGGCATCCACCTCATGCGGCGCATGGCCGACGAACTGACCTGGGAGCGCATCGAGCCCCACAACGTCCTGCGCCTGGGCTTCGACCGGCCCGACTAAATTTTTTTCATGGCCCGGACCAGGGCCTGGGCCGCAGCTCGGGGTGATTCCGCGCTGCAGATGGCCGAGACCACGGCCAGACCGGCCGGATCGCAGGCCGCCACCCGGGCCGCGTTCTCCAGGCCGATCCCGCCGATGGCCACCACGGGCTTGCTGGAAAAATCCACGGCCCGGCGTAGCCCGTCCAGGCCCAGGGGCTCGCCCGCGTCCGCCTTGGTGGCCGTGGCGTAGACCGGGCCCAGTCCCAGGTAGTCCACGTCCAGCCCCTCGGCTTCCTGCAACTGGTCCCAGTGGTCGATGGACAGGCCGAGCAGCATGTCCGGGCCGATGAGCGCCCGCACGTCGGCCGGGTGCATGTCCGACTGGCCCACGTGCACACCGTGGGCGCCCGCTGCCAGGGCCACGTCCACCCGGTCGTTGATGACCAGGGGCACGCCCAGGGGGTCGAGCATCTCGCGCACGGCCCGGGCCAGGGCCACGAAGTCGCGGGTGTCGGCCTCCTTCTCGCGCAGCTGCACCACGCCCGCGCCTCCGGCCACGGCCTCGGCCACCACGGCCATGAGGTCGCGGCCCAGGCACAGGGCGCGGTCCGTGACCAGGTACACGCTCAGGTCGGGAAAGATCCTCACGAGACCTCCTCCACCCGGAATCCCCGGCGCACGTCCTCGGGACCGATAGTGTACAGGGCGTCGTACAGGGCCAGCTGCAGGCTGCCGGGCCCGGCCGCATTCTGCCCGGCCATCTCCCCGGCCAGGTTCATGGCTCCGGCCCCGTGCACCGCGGCCAGGAAGGGGTCCTTCTCCACGGCCAGGAAGGCGCCGGTGACTGCCGATGCCGTGCAGCCCAGGCCCGTGACCCGGGGCATCATGGCGTGGCCGCCGTACAGCCGCACGGCCCGCTCGCCGTTGGTGACCAGGTCGGTCTCGCCGCTGAGCTGGACAACGACGTTGTTGTCCCCGGCCAGGCGCAGGGCCGACTCCAGGGCCTGGTCCACGGACTGGCTGGAGTCCACGCCCTTGGGCTTGCCCGACGCTCCGGCCACGGCCATGATCTCCGAGGCGTTGGCCCGGACCACGGCCGGCTTGTACTCCTTGACGAACTCGCGGGCCAGGCTGGTGCGCAGGGCGGTGGCCCCGGCCGCCACCGGGTCCAGCACCCAGGGCAGGCCGATCTCCCTGGCCTTTTCCAGGGAGGCCCGCATGCCCTCGATCTGCTCCCGGCCGGGCGTGCCGATGTTGATGACCAGGCTTCCGGCCAGGGCGACCAGCTCGGGCATCTCCTCGGCCGCGTGGGCCATGGCCGGAGACGCGCCCAGGGCCAGCAGGGCATTGGCCGTATTGTTGGTGACCACGTAGTTGGTGACGTTGAGGACCAGCGGGGCCTGCTCGCGGATGGCCAGGATGTTGTTCCACAGGGCGTCGGCATCGTGTACGGGAATCATTTCAAACGCTCCTCCACCGCGGCCACCTTGCCTGCCAGGCGGCCCGACGGCCCCTGGCGCCAATCCACGGTGACCCCGAGATAAACCCGCTCGCAGTCCGCGCGCAGGGCCTCATGACACTTGGCGATGACCGCCATGACCTCGTCGTATTCCCCCTCCAGGGAGGTGCCCATGGGCCCGAGCACGTGGGGCAGGCCCGAGGCGCGGACCACGGCCAGGGCCTTGGCCACGTGGTCGGCCACGGAAACTCCCTCACCTATAGGAAAGATGGAAAACTGTGCCACACAGCTCATGAAGCGCTCCTTGCTTTCGCGACCCTTGACCATTGCCCGTTGCCTGACGCATACAGGGGCCATGAATCAAAACCCAGCGGAGAACACCGACGTCCCCGGGACCAACCGTTCGGCCCACCTGCTGGCCCTGCTCTCCTTCCTGGTCAGCCTGGCCATGCTCGTGGCCTGGGGCTGGCTGGGAGCCAAGCGCGCCGAAATCTCCAGACCGGCCGCGTCCGTGCTGTCCAGCATCGGCTACGTGATCAACGGCCTGGGCATCATCACCGGCATCTGGGGCACGATCAAGGACGAATCCGCCCGCACCCTGGGCCTCATCGGCGCGGCCTGCAACGCGGCGCAGCCCATCTTCATCCTGTTCTATTCGGCCGCCTTTCCCCTGGCCAACTAGACCAGCAGCCCGAACATCAGAGGAGCGGTGAACACGCTCGCTCCGGCCGTGGCCAGAACCAGCCTGGAGGCCAGCCCGGCGTCGCATCCGTAGCGCGCGGACAAGGCCACGGACAGCAGGGCCGAGGGCATGGACGCCTCGAGCACCAGGACGCGCCGTTCCATGTCCGTCACGGCCAGCGGCCCGGACAGCAGCCAGACCAGGACCGGTTGGATCGCCAGCAACACCAGGCAGGCGGCCAAGGCGGGAGCCAGGACCCGCCGCAAATCCTGAAACTTCAAGGCCACGCCCACGGTCAGCACCACCAGGAAGGTGTTGGCCCGGGCGACCATGCCCAGGGCGTCGGAAACCGGCTTCAACGGCCCATGGGCGTCCAGGGGCCCCAATGCCGAGCAGAGCAGGCCCAGAATCACGGCCGCGAAAATGGGCGAGACGAAGAACCGGGCCGCCTGGGATATGCGCGAGGCGGCCGTGTCCTGGTCGCTGCCGTAGTACATGGCCAGCATGACCCCGATGGTGAACAGCACCGGCCCCACGCCCAGTTCGGACACCAGCACCCCCTCGGTGATGGCCGAGGGACGGCCGGGAAAGACCTCGGCCAGGAGCGGGTACCCGAGCATGGTGGAGCTTCCAAAGGCCGCCGCCAGCAAAAAGGCCCCGGTGGCCGCGCGGTCCAGCCGCAGCAGCCGGGCCGCTCCCCAGGCCAGTGCCAGGCAGCCCAGTTCGGCCCCGGCCATGGCCAGGGCCAGCACGGATTCCGACCATTGCAACGCGCCGAAGGCCAGGGAATGGAAAATGAGCACGGGCAAGGTGACCTGGGTCACCAGCCTGCCAAGCACGGGTCCATGCTCCTCGGCCAGCACGCCCAGACGCTTCAACCCGGCCGCGCCCAGAACCAGGCCGGCCAGGATGACCACGGAGACCAGTATGTCCGCCATTCCAGGCATGTCTGTTGAGTACCCGCGCGCCTGTTCAGGGTCAAGACTCCACGGCGCATGACGAAAAAAAGGAGCCGACCCACGACGGGTCGGCTCCAAGCCGCGTTACGCCACCCCCGCCGGGGAGGCGGTTCAAGACTGCTAGATCTTCTTGTGGCAGAACCACCAGTCGAAGCAGCCGTCCTTGCCCTTGCGCTCGGCCGCGGTCTTGGTGTCCGCGGCCGGGGGAATGATGGCCTCGTCTCCGATGAGTTCGTTGTTGGGCCAGCCCGCGGGCAGGGCCACGCCCTTGGCGTCGGAGGTCTGCAGGGCCTTCACGGCCCGGACGATCTCGTCCATGTTGCGGCCGATCTCCTGAGGGTAATAGATCATCAAGCGCAGCTTGCCTTCAGGATCGATGACGAAGACCGCGCGTACGGTGTTGGTTCCCTTGGCCGCATGGACCATGCCCAAAGCGCCGGCCACCTTGCCCATGTCGTCCGCGATGATGGGGAACTCGATCTTCACGCCCAGGCGCTCCTCGATCCACTCCACCCACTTGATGTGTGAGAAGACCTGGTCGATGGACAGGCCGATGAGCTCGCAGCCCAGTTCCTGAAATTCCTTGTAGCGCTTCTGGAAGGCCACGAACTCCGTGGTGCAGACCGGGGTGAAGTCGGCCGGATGGCTGAACAGGACGACCCATTTGCCCTTGTAGTCGTCGGGCAGGACCTTGCGGCCGTGGGTGGTCACCATTTCGATGCGGGGCATGCTTTCGCCGAGCAGAGGGATACCGGATTCCATTGTTCTTCTCCTTGCCTGAGGTTTTGTTATAAATGATAATAGGAATCATTCCTGAGAAGAAATATACCTACAATAACACAAAACGCAAGAGGCTCGGAGAAAAAAAATAATCCGCC
Organism: Desulfovibrionaceae bacterium; assembly: GCA_963666895.2. GTDB lineage: Bacteria > Desulfobacterota > Desulfovibrionia > Desulfovibrionales > Desulfovibrionaceae. The sequence continues at coordinate 61,054 of CAXXNS010000012.1, forward strand.
GGGAAAGCGGATTAGAAATCAGGTTGTTAGGTGTTCCCTGAAAAGGGCTTAGTCGGTGTCTGAAGGCCAGGAGGCGACTGCCATCGGCAACAAGACGTGGAATGCGCTACCCTGGCCCACCGCGCTCTCCAGCCGGATGCGGCCACCCATGGCCTTGACCAGCCTACTGCTGATGGTCAGGCCCAGGCCGGAACCGGAATAGCGGCGGGTATGGCTGCCGTCGGCCTGGCGGAAGCTGTCGAAGATGACCTCCCGCTGCTCCGGGGCGATGCCGATGCCCGTGTCGCGGACCGTGAACTCGATCTCCACGGTTCCGCCCTCCGTGGGCTGGGGCGAGTCGCCGTCAGGGGAGCAGGCGATCTCCAACTCCACCTGGCCCTTCTCCGTGAACTTGACCGCGTTGTCCACCAGGTTGGCGAGCACCTGCCGGACACGGTCCAGATCGCCGCACACCGACAGGGGCAGGTTCCCGGACGGTGTGATGAGCAATTCCAACCCGCGCTCCGCAGCCACGGCCCGCTGCCCGGACAGGACGCTCTGGGCCAGCTGCTGGAGATTGAACTCCGACTCCTGGAGCTCCAGCCGCCCGGCCTCGATGCGGGACAGGTCCAGGATATCGGAAAGCAGCGACATGAGCGCGCGGGCCGAATCCAGCACCGTGTTCAGGTAGTCGCGCTGCTCGTTGGTCAGTTCCGTGGTGCCCAGCAATTCGGCCATGCCCATGATGCCGTTCATGGGCGTGCGGAACTCGTGGCTCATGTTGGCCAGGAACTCGGTCTTGGCGCGGTTGGCCTCCTCGGCCGTCATCAGGGCCTGCTGAAGCTTTTCCTGGGCCGTCTTCAGCTCGGTGATGTCCATGGCCACGGTCAGGACTTCCTTGAGCGCGCCGTTGGGATGGAACACCGGGTCCGAACTGGAGATCACCCACCGCCGCTCATCAAGCCGGGGGCTGTCGATGCCCAGGACCACGTTCTTCACGGCCCGGCCCGTGGCCACGACCCGGAAGGCCGGGACCTGGGACCGATCGAACTTCTTCCCCTGCTCGTCGCAAATCCCCCAGGACGAATCGCGCAGGCGCGGGTTGAACAGTTCCTCCCGGGTCAGGCCCAACAATTCCAGGGTCACGGGGTTGGCGTCCTGCAACACGCCCTTGTCGTCATGCACCAGCACGCCCACCCGGAAGGTCTCCACCAGCATGCGCCAGCGGTTCTCGCTCTCCTGGCGGGCCAGTTCCGCCTCCATGCTCCGGGTGACGTCCTGTATGGTTCCAAAGGTCTTGTACACTTGGCCGTTGACCATGCTGGCCAGCCCATGGACACGGACCCAGAGCGGCCGGTTTTTGGCCGTGGTCATGCGCAGGGTCAATTCGTAGGCCTCGCCCGTCTCCAGGAGGTGCCGGGCCGCCTCCCGCAGCCTCTCCCGGTCCTCGGGATCAAAGAACGCCAGGCCTGATTCCATGCTGACGTGAAAATCCTCCCCCACCTCGTGCAACTCGTAGAGTTGTTCCGACCAGGTCGCGCCCCCGGTTTCCGGGTCCATCTCCCAGCCGCCGATCCTGGCGATGCGGCCGGTGCGCTCCAGCAGGTCGCGGTTCGCGCGCAGATCCTCCTCGATGCGCCTGCGCTCGGTGACCTCGGCCAGCAGGGCCTTGTTGGCCTCGGAGAGCTCGGCCGTTCGCTCGGCCACCCGTTCCTCCAACTGGTCGCGAGCACGGCGCACAGCGTCCTCGGCCTGCTTGCGCTCCTCCACCTCCAGCTCCAGCTCCCGGGTGCGGTTGTTCACGGCCTGGGACAGAGTGCGATTGAAGTGCCACAGGGCCAAGGCGGTGACCACGGCCACCAGGGCCAATACGGACACCACCACGCTGGCCCCGAGCACCCATTCCGGCAGCCCGTCGGGGTCCGAGGGATACAGGAACCCGTCCAGGTTCAGGTCGACGGGTATCAGGCCCATCTCCGAGAAGATCTGGGCCATGCGCTCCCAGCGGCCCCGGCTCATGTGCCCCAGATCCACCAGATGCGGGAGCATGAGGCCGCGCATGGCCTCGGCCTCGAACAGCAGGTGCTCCAGGGTCTTGTCCGAGCCGTAGACGTCCATGACGATGCGGGCCGCGTCCTCGGGATGCTCCAGGGCCCACTGCCAGCCCCGCAGGCTGGCGGCCAGGAACCGCTTCACCCGGCCGGGGTGGTCCCGAACCTCGGAAGACGAGGCGAAGATGCAGTCGCCGTAGAAATCCACCCCGTAGGTCACCGGCCGTATGAGCCGGAACGAGACGCCGCGCTTCATCAAATAGAAGGGCGTGTTGGTCAGGAATACGGCCATGGCGTCCACCCGGCCGTCGATGAGCTCCTCCAGGTCCCAGGTGGGTTCGGTCAGCTGGAGGCTGCCCAGTCCGATGCCCTCGCGCAGGAACATGGCCCAGATGTCCATCTCGCTCTTGGGAGACATCATGAGCCGCTTGCCCGCCAGGTCGTGGGGCGTGTTCAGGCCGGACTCGGCCAATACGGCCAGGGCGTTGGGGGAATGCTGGTGGATGGCCGCCAGGACCTTGATGGCCGCCCCGTGGTGCCAGGCCAGGAGCAGTTCCGGCCCGGCCAGGCCATACTGGGCGCGACCCTCGGCCACCTCGTCGATGACGTCCACGCCCGGGCGGTAGGACTGGAGGACCACGTCAAGCCCGGCTTCCTCGTAATATCCCCGCTCAACGGCCGCATAAAAGCCAGCGAACTGGAACTGTGGATACCAGCGAAGCTGCAGGGCCACCCGGTCCGCGGCCCACGCGGCCTGGCACATCGCGAGGATGCAGCCTGCCGCGAGAAGAAAAGGAAAACACCTCCGTCCCATAAGACACTCGTCTTTTGTCTAGCACCGCGTTTCGGCTAGGTAAAGACATATCGGAACCGACAGGAATGCTGTGCCGATTACGTCCGAAGGAGATGGCTTTCCAGCTCCCGTCGAAGGATCTCGAGCTCCACCGGCTTGGCCAGGTAGCCGTCCATACCGTGGTCCAGGAAGCGCTCCCGGTCGCCGGACATGGCGTAGGCGGTCATGGCCACGATGGGCACGCTGGTGGCCGGGCCGCCCTGGCCGCGGATGCGCTCGGTCACCTCCAGGCCGTCCATGACCGGCATCTGGATGTCCAGGAGGATGAGGTCGAAGTCCTGCTCGGCCAGCAGGTCCAGCACCTCCTGGCCGTCAAAGGCGCATTGCACCTCGTAGCCCAGGCCCTCCAGCAAGCGGCGCGTGACGAAGCTGTTGTCCTGGTCGTCCTCGGCCAGCAGGATGCGCCCCCTGGTCTTGGTCGGGGTCTGCTCCCGCGCCCCCACCTGGTCCACCAGGTTGTCGGCCAGATCGAGGTTGACCCAGAAGCGCACCGTGGTGCCCTGGTTCACGGCGCTCTCCAGGCTCACCTCCCCGGCCATGAGATCCACCAGCTTCTTGACGATCCGCAGTCCCAGGCCCACGCCCTCATATTGCCGGGTGCTGGACCCGTCCACCTGGGTGAAGGGTTCGAACACGTCCTCCAGGCGGCTCTCGGGAATGCCCACGCCCGTGTCCTTGACCGTGAACACCACCTGCGCCCGATCCATGCCCAGCATCCGGCCCTCCACCAGGACCCGTATGGTTCCCGAGGGCGTGAACTTGACTGCGTTGCCCACCAGATTGAAGAGCACCTGCCGGATGCGCGCCCGGTCGCCCAGGAGCGGGTTGTCGGCCACGTCCCCCACGCTCATCTCCAGGTCCACGCCCTTGGCCCGGGCCTGGTGCTCGAACACGCCGCGCACCTCCTCCAGGACCTCGCGGACCAGGAACCGCTCCCGGGCGAGCACCAGCTTGCCCACCTCCACCCGGGACAGGTCCAGGATGTCGCCCAGGAGCATGGTCAGACCGCGGGCCGCGGTCATGGCCATCTCGTGAAGCTCCTGCTGCTCCTTGTCCAACTCGGTCTCGCCCAGCAGTTGGAGCATGCCCAGCACGCCGTTGAGCGGGGTCCGTATCTCGTGGCTCATGGTGGCCAGGAACTCGCTCTTGGCCAGGTTGGCGCTCTCGGCCGCCTCCTTGGCCCGCCGCAGGGAATCCTCCCGTTCCATCAGGGACAGGCGGTCGTCCCGGCGGCGCTTGATGAAGATGTGAAGAATCCAGCACACGCCTGCGGTGAGCAGGGTCGCGAACACGCTCATAGCCAGGGCCAGGGCCTTGAACCGGGCATGCTCGGTGTTCTGGTACACCCCCAGGATGTTGTAGCAGGCCCGGGCATCGGCAACCAACTGCCGATAGTGGACGTCGTATTCGTCATCCATGGCGGATTCCGGCCCGGCGCTCTGTTGCCCTTGCGCCCGGTTCCAGCGCTCCCGGGCCAGGCGCAGCAACGCGGTCTGGCTGGCGAGTATGTTTTCCAGGACCCGGCGCAGGTCCGGATCGGACACGGGCCGGTACTCGCTCCAGCCGTCCCTGCCCCCGAAAAGCAGGGCCCTAGTGTACCAGATGGAGTTCCGGAAATGCTCCATGACCTGGTCCATGTCCGCGTTCCGCTCCCCGGCCAGGATCTCTTTCAGCCACAGATGACCTTCGGACGCCTCCAACTGGATCTCCATGACCGCGTTCTTCCAGGCCCCATAATGCACCACCATGCGCTGGCCCAGGAGCACGGAGGCCAGGAGGGCGGCCACCACCAGGCCGCCAAGGAGCCCCACCAGCGGGACCACCCGCCAGTGGCCGTGGTCCAACGACCCGAAATCCTTTTTCAAACCCCTCAGCATACGCCCGCCTCTTCTACTCGCTCCAGACTTCCGCCGATGAATACGCCTCTTCTAACATGCTTTGCCAATCATTGTCATTGGCCCGGACCGAAATCTCCACTGGTCCGATCCCTCCAAACAAAGAACGGCGGCCCCTGCGGGCCGCCGTTCTTGTCATCGTTCCAGTCGATCGGGCTAGCCGCCCAAATAGGACTTCTTGACTTCGGGGTCGTCCATGAGCTCCTTGGTGGGGCCTTCCTTGATGACCCGGCCCGCCTCCAGCAGGTAGGCCTGCTTGGCGAACATCAGGGCCATGCGGGCGTTCTGCTCCACCAGGAGAATGGTGGTCCCTTCCTTGTTGATCTCGGCCAGGGAGTCGAACACGCGCTGCATCAAGAGCGGGGACAGGCCCATGGAGGGCTCGTCCAGGAGCATGACCCTGCGGCCGGACACGAAGGCCCGGCCCACGGCCAGCATCTGCTGCTCGCCGCCGGACATGGTGCCCGCCTTCTGGTACTTGCGCTCATTGAGGCGCTCGAAGATGTCGAACACGCGTTCGATGTCCTGGGCCACCTTTTTCTTGTCCTTGCGGGCATAGGCGGCCAATTCCAGGTTCTCGAGCACGGTCAGGTTGCCGAACAGCCTGCGGCCCTCGGGCACGTGGGAGATGCCCAGCTGGGAGACCACCTTTTCCGGAGGATAGGCCAGCAGATCCTTGCCGTCGAAGAACATGCGCGTGCCGGGCTCCACCGGGGTGATGCGCGAGATGGCCCGCAGCGTGGAGCTCTTGCCCGCGCCGTTGGCCCCGATGATGGTCGTGATGGCCCCTTCCTCGAGTCCGAAGGAGATGCCCTGCAGGGCCTTGATCCGTCCGTAGGAGACGTTGAGGTTTTCCACTTTCAAGAGCATTACACCACCACCTTTTCATCGCCCAGGTAGGCTTCGATGACCCGGGGGTCGTTCTGGACCTCTTCGGGGGTGCCCTCGGCGATGACCTGGCCGAAGACCAGGCACATGACCCGCTGGCACAACTCGGCCACCACCCTGAGGCGGTGCTCGATGAGGAAGATGGCCAGGCCGAACCGCTCGTGCACCGTGCGGATGACGTCGATCATGTCCTCCATCTCCTCCGGGGTCATCCCCACGGTGGGCTCGTCCAGGAAGAGCACCTTGGGCTCGGTGACCAGGGCCCGGGCCATTTCCACCCGGCGGGCCGCGCCGTAGGGCAGGTTGCTGACCCATTGGTCGGACCAGTGGTCCACGCCGAAAAGCTTGAGGTATTCGTGGGCCATTTCCCTGGCCTCTTCCTCCTGGCGCAGGCGCTTGGGCGTGTCGAAGAAGGCGCCCGTGAGCCCGTAGGTGAACTTGGACCAGCGGGCCATCATGATGTGCTCGAGCACGGACATGTGCCGCCACAGGCGCATCTCCTGAAAAGTCCGGGCCAGGCCCATGGCCGCGATCTTGTTGGGGGCCATGCCGGTGATCTCCTTGTCGTCGAAGAGCACGCGACCGTCCGTGGGCCGGTAGATGCCGGTGATCAGGTTGAAAATCGTGGTCTTGCCCGCCCCGTTGGGGCCGATGAGGCCGACGATCTGACCCGGGTCGATGGCCAGGTTGAACTGGTCCACGGCGCGCAGTCCGCCGAAGCTGTGTCCCATTTCCTTAACATCCAACAGTGCCATGACGCCTCCCTACACGCTTCGCCTGCGCGGACTCAACACCTTGCGGACGTTGAATTCCTTGAAGGATATGAGACCCCGGGGCCGGTAGATCATGACCAGGATCAAAAGCGTCGGGATGCAGATCCACTTGAGAATCTGCAAGGGACGCAGGGCCTCGCCCAACACCGAGATGCTCACCGCGCCGACGATGGAGCCGTAGACCGAATTGAGCCCGCCGAAGTAGACCATGGCCAGGACCTCGGCCAGGTTCTGGAGCCCGAACATCTTGGGACCGATGTAGCGCATGACGTGGGCGAACAGGCCGCCCGCCACCCCGGCCCAGAAGGCCGCGAAGAGAAAGGCGGTGAACTTGGTCCGCTGGGTGTTCACGGTCATGGCCTCGGCCGCCATCTCGTCGTCGCGCACCGCGTTGAGGCCTTTGCCCAGGGTGCAGGTGACGAAGTTGTTCATGATCCAGATGCCGATCACCACCACGCCGAACACGGCCGGCAGGGTGGCCCAGTCGGGCTGGCCGGCCAGTCCGCGGGGGCCGCCCACGAACTCCAGGTTCTCCAGGAAGCTCTTGACGATGAACAAAAAGGCCAGGGAGATGATGGCCAGGTAGTCGCCGCGCGTCTTGAACGACGGCACGGCCACCAAAATGGCCCCGAAGGCCGCGGCCAGTCCGCCGAAGATCAATCCTATGGGAAAGAAGAGCGGAGCCAGGCTGGTGTTGATGAGCGCCACGCCGAACATGCGGTCGTCCATGAACACACCCATGGTGAACACCGAGGTGGCGTACGCGCCCAGGGCCATGAAGCCCGGGTGCGAGCAGGAGAACTCGCCCATGTAGCCGTTGATCAGGTTCAGCGACAGGGTCAGCAGCGTGGCGATGAGGATGAGCTTGGTGGTGATGAGCCGGTAGTCGGACGTGCCGGTCCAGAGGTGGAACACAAGGTACAGGAGAGCCAGGTGCACGACCACCGAAACCAGCAGCGGCATCTTGAGGAGCCCTTCGGCCACGTTGTTGCAGGTGCGGCGGGTCAAACGCATGACCGCCAGCATGGGGATCACGTAGATGATCAGGGTATAGGCGATGGCGCCGGGGATATGGGCCAGCTTGGCGTCGGCCCAGGTGCCGTCGGAGAACAGGGCGTCCGTGGCTCCGGCGATGACCTTGAAGATCAGGTTGATCCCGAGCAGGGCCGGAATCTTGTCCAGCCCCAGGGCCGCGCTCACGGCCTCGCCCGCGGCCTGCTCCAGGGCCACGGCCGCCAGGGCGCCCAGAATCCAAGCCATCAGCGGAACCCGGCCGAACCAGCGGCCCAGGCGACGCATGGGGCCCCGTTTCACCGGATGTTCTGTTTGTGCAGCGTTCATGATCTATCCTTCCGAATATGCCGGTTCTACAGGCGCAGGCGGGCGCTGTAGGCCTCGCCGAACAGACCGTGTGGCCTGAAGACCAGGATGACCAGGATGATGGAATAGGCGATGAGGTCCCTGAGCGTGGACGGGAAGATCATGGCCACGAAGACCTCGATGAAGCCCAGCATGTACCCGGCGATGCAGGCCCCCATGATGGAGCCGCGTCCGCCCAGGATGGCGGCCACGAAGGCCTTCCACCCGTAGATGATGCCCATGTAGGGGTTGAGCACCGGGTAGGCCAGGCCGAACATGATGCCCGCCACCGCGGCCAGGCCCGAGCCCATGGCGAAGGTCAGCCGGGCGATGTTGTTCACCGGCACGCCCATGAGCGGAACCACCGCGAAGTCGAAGGCCATGGCCCGCATGGCCATGCCCCACTTGGTGCGCTTCACGAACTGGTGCATGCCCACCATGAGCACCAGGGAGACGACCACGATCATGACCTTGATGTTGGTCAGGAACAGGGGCCCGATCTTGAAGTAGACCGGCTGGATCAGGGTCGGGAAGGAAAGCTTCTGCCCGCCCGCGATGGCCAGCACCCCGGTCTCCAGGATGATGCCGATCATGAGCCCGGTGATGGCCGCCGAGGCGCGCGGCGCGTCCCGCAGGGGCCGGTAGCCCACGCGCTCCACGACCATGCCGATGCAGGCCGTGAGGATCATGGAAATGACGATGGTCAGGCCCAGGATCAGCCAGGAGGGCAGGGCCACGAAATACATGAGCAGCAGTGTGGCGATGCCGAACCCGATGTAGGTGCCGGTCATGAAGATGTCGCCGTGGGCGAAGTTGAAGAGCATCAGGATGGAATAGACCATCGAGTAGCCCAGGGCGATGACGGCGTAGAAACTGCCGAACTGAAGGGCGTTGACCAGATTTTGAAGAACGACGTTGATGTTCATGCTGAACCGCTCCGGTGCAGATTGAGGCCCGGGGGGCGATTACCGCGCCCCGGGCCTCTTGTCAAAGGCGGATCAGATCCGCGCGCAAGTCCTCAGAGGACTAGGGGCAGACCGACTTGAAGAAGCTGTACTTGCCCTCTTCGTTGATCTGGACGACCACGGCGCACTTGATCGGGTCACCCTCGGGGGTGAAGGTCATGTTGCCGGTGATGCCCTCGAAGTCCTTGACCGCGCCCAGGGCGTTCTTGACGGCTTCGCGGTCGGCCTTGAGGTCGCCGGTCAGGCCGCCGGTGCCCTGGATGGCGGACAGCAGCAGCTTCAGGGAGTCGTAGGTCAGAGCGGCCACGTCGTCAGGGGTGGCGCCGTAGAGCTCGTTGTACTTGTCGATGAAGGCCTTGGTGGCGCCCTGGGCGCCGGCCGCGGCGTAGTGGGTGGAGAAGTAGTAGCCCTTGCAGTCGTCGCCGCACAGGCCCATCAGGTCGCCGGAACCCCAGGAGTCGGAGCCCAGGATCGGCTTGTCCCAACCAAAGCCCTTGGCCTGCTTCACGATCAGCGGGATCTCATTGTAGTACTGGGGCACGAACAGGACGTCGGCGCCGGAGCCGATGATGTTGGTCAGCTGGGCGGAGAAGTCCACGTCGTTGGTGGTGAAGGACTCGAAGGCGACCACGGAGCCGGCGCCGTGAATCTCTTCAAAGGCGGCCTTGAAGAACTCGGCCAGGCCCTTGGGGTAGTCGGAGGCCACGTCGTAGATGACGGCGGCCGTCTTGGCGCCCAGTTCCTCGGTGGCGAACTTGGCGGCAACCGGGCCCTGGAAGGGATCCAGGAAGCAGCCGCGGAACACGTACGGACGGTCCGTGGTGGTGTTGGGGTTGGTGGACCAGGGGCTGATCATGGGGGTGGCGAAGTTGTTGCACACTTCACCGGCCGGCACGGCCTGGCTGGAAGCCTGGGGGCCGACGATGGCCAGGACCTCGTCCTCGGTGACCAGCTTGGTGGCGGCCTTGACCGCGGACTCGGCCTTGGACTCGTTGTCCTCGTAGACGAACTCGACCTGGTAGGTCTTGTCGCCCACGGTCACGCCGTCAGCCAGCTCGGCCTTGAGCAGCTCGGCGGCGTTCTTGGAGGACTGGCCCACGTCCGGCAGCTCGCCGGTCAACGGGATGTTCAGGCCGATGGTGATGGTGTCGGCCGCGTAGCCGGGTACGGCCAACAGCATGGTCAGAAACAGAAGGGCAAAAATCTTTTTCATGAGAACTCTCCTCCTTGGAAGGACAAAAACGTACGTTCACCCTAAGTTGCCAGCTCTACGGAAGGCTCCCCTATACCGTACTCCGGGGTAAAAAGGAAAGCGTTTCCATGGCGGTTGTGTTTTGTTCTTTTATTCCGGACCACTAACACCAGCGCCGGACCGGCCCGAAGCGGACCCCGATTTTCTTTCCGAAAACAAGGGGTTCGGCAATTTTCACACGGCGGCTGATCAACGTCCCAATTTGGACTGAAAAACGGGTCCGGAATACGGAAAACCGGCCCTGGAACAGGCCGTCATGAAGGAATGGGAGGCTCGTTCCGAATCACGCGGCCTACCCGGCCTCCTCGGTGCGGCAGCCCGGACCGAGCCACTTGTCCAGCACCCGGCGCAGGTCGTCCATCTCCACGGGCTTGCCCAGGTGGTCGTCCATGCCCGCGTCCAGGACCGCCCGCCGGTCCTCGTCCATGGCGTGGGCCGTGAGCGCCACGATGGTCGTCCCGGCCCCATGGCCGGACGCCTCGCCGCCGCGGATGCGCCGCGTGGTCTCCAGGCCGTTGAGCTCGGGCATCTGCACGTCCATGAAGATGAGGTCGAACTCCTCCCGGCCCAGGATCTCCAGGGCGGCCCGCCCGTGGGTGGCCACCTGGACGTTGCAGCCCAGCTTGCCCAGGATGCGGCGCATGTACATGGCGTTGACCGAGTCGTCCTCCACCACCAGGATGCGGGGCTTGGGCGGCCGGGACGCCTCGGCCTCGGCCAGGACGAGTTCCGGACACGCCACCACGGGCGGTTCGGCCCCCTCCCGGGCCAGGCTCAGGCAGCAAAGCACCGTGGTCCCCTCCCCCACCTGACTCTCCAGGATCACCTCGCCGCCCATGAGGTCCACCAGGCGGCGGACGATCTTCAGTCCCAGGCCCACGCCCTCGTAGCGCCGGGTAAAGGAGCCGTCCGCCTGGGTGAAGGCCTCGAACACCCGCTCCTGCATGGACTCCTCGATGCCCACGCCGGTGTCGGACACCTCGATGAGCAGGCGCGCCTTGTCCGGGTCGGCCTCGGGCAGGGGATACACGCCCAGGCTCACCTCGCCCTTGTCCGTGAACTTGACCGCGTTGCCCACCAGGTTGAACAGCACCTGGCGAATGCGCCCCACGTCGCCCACCAGGTGTTGGGGCAGGTCCGGGCAGCAGAACAGGTCCAGGCGCACGCCCTTGCGCTTGGCTTCCTGCTCGAAGATGTCCCGGATGGACTCCATGAGATCGGCCAGGTCAAAGGTTTCCGGCTTCAGGTCCAGGCGGCCGAACTCGATGCGGGACAAGTCCAGGATGTCGGACAGCAACCGGCTCAGGTGGCGCGAGGAGCGGATGGCGATCTCCACGTATTCCTTGTCCTGCCCGGCCAGGTTCGAGCAGCCCAGCAACTGGAGCATGCCCTGGATGCCGTTGAGGGGCGTGCGGATTTCGTGGCTCATGGTGGCCAGGAACTCGCTCTTGGCCCGGTTGGCGCTCTCGGCCAGATCCTTGGCGGCCATGAACTTCTCCTCCAGGGCCTTGCGCTTGGTGACGTCCAGGATCACGGCCACGATGTTCTCGGGCCGATCCTCGTCGTCCCGCAGCAGGGCCACGTGCGCGCTGCCCCAGACCACCCGGCCGCCCTTGGCCAGGTAGCGCTTCTCGCGGAAATAGAAATCGATCCGGCCGTCCAGCAGGGAGGTGAGCAGTTCCTCGTCCTCCGACAGGTCGTCGGGATGGGTGAAGTCCTGGACGGCCCTGCCCCGCAGCTCCTGCTTGCCGTAGCCCAGGAACTCGCACAACTGCCCGTTTACCTGGAGGAAATGTCTGTCCAGCGTGATCAGGGCCATGCCCGCGGCCGCGTTCTCGAACACGGCCCGGAACAAGACCTCGCTCCGGGCCAGGGCCTGCTGGGCGAGCATCCGCTGGGTGACGTCCTGTCCGTAGAGGTTGACGTATCCGAGTTCGGGCAGCGGAACCACGGTAAAGGAATACACCGCCCGGGACGTGGCGATGTCCTTGCGGATGTTGGTCTTGGTCCGCATGCTCTCGGCCACCATCTCCATGAGGCGCCCGGACAGGAACCGGCCCGACTCCAGGCCCAGATCCTTCCACAGGCGCTTGCTCCCCTCGTTGCCGTAAAGAATCAGGCCGTCGGGCAGGACCCGCAGGATCGGATTGGGGTCCTCGCTGGGAAACTTGGCCAGCCCGGCGATCTCCTTTTCGGCCAGCTTGCGTTGGGTGATGTCCTGGAACGCACCGAACATGCGCACGCACACGCCGTTCTCGAACACGGGATGCCCGATGGCCCGGGCCCAGAACGCCCTTCCCTTGGCCGTACGGCAACGCAGTTCCTCGTCAAAGGGCTCCCCGGCCTCCTTGGACCGCTCGATGGCCGCGCGCAGCCGCTCGGCGTCTTCGGGCAGATAGAAGTCGTAATGGTCCTCCGGCCCGGGCGGCTCCTGGTCCAGGGGGATGCCCACGCATGCGGTGGGTCTCCTCGGTCCAGACCGCCCTGTTGTTGACCAGGTCGTGCTCCCAGCCCCCGATCTTGGCGATGCGCCCCACCTCGGCCAGCAGGGGCGCCCCGTTCCCGCAACTCCTCGTCCGAGGCCAAGCGTTCGGTAATGTCCTGGAGAAAGCCCTCGATGCAGGGCTCCCCGTTCGGACCGTCCTCCACCAGCCTGGCGCTGGCCACGACCCAGATTTCCCCGCCGTCCCTGCGCATGCGGTGGCTGATGAAATCGCTCACCCAGCCCTGCTCCATGAGGCGCTCGATGAACATTTCCCGGTTCTTGGAGTCCACGTAGAGGTCCTGGCCGATGTGGCCGACAGCGTCGGCCAGTTCCTCGGGCGTGTCGTATCCGTGGATCCGGGCGTAGGCCTTGTTCACGGACAGGATTCGGCCGTCGATCGTGGACAGGATGATGCCCACGGGCGAGTTTTCCACGAGAAAACGCAGCCGTTCCTCGGACACGTCGGACCATTGCCCGCGCGGGGGCTCACTCCCGGATCCATCGCGGCGACGATCGGTTTTCCGCTTTCGCGCCAGGGCCGGGCCGGAGGGGACTTTTCCAGACATTACCTTCAATATACCCCGGGAATACAGCCTTGGCAATATATCCTTGGGAAAACCCGAATAATGCGAAAAAACGTTTGAAAAAAACCCGGGATTGAACACGGCCCGGCAAATCCCTATACTCCGGCAAAGGAGCCCGCCATGATTCAGCGCGCAACGTCCGCCTGCCTCGCAGCTCTGCTGCTGATCCTGTCCGCCACCCAGGCCCTGGCCCTTCAGGCCGGGGTGGTCAACCGGATCCAGGGCCGGCCGAGGCCGCCCGGAACGGACAGCGCGTGGCCCTGGCCCCGGGCAGCGCGGTGCACGTGGGCGACGTGCTGGTGACCGGCCCGGAGGCGCGCCTGGCCGTGCGCTTCACCGACGGCACCCTCCTGACCCTGGGCGCGGACACCACCATCACCGTGGACGAGTACGTCTATTGCGCGGACGGCTCCCTGGTCCTGGACATGGCCGGAGGCGTATTCCGGATCATCTCCGGCGAGTTGGCCCGGCTCAACCCGGACAAGTTCACACGTCCAGACCCCCCTGGCCGTCATCGGCATTCGGGGCACGGATTTCTGGGGAGGATTCCTGGAGGGCCGGAGAACTGGACGTGCTGCTCATCACGGGCACGGCCGTGACCGTGCGCAACCCGGGCGGCACGGTCACCCTCACCGAGCCAGGAGTGGGCGTCACCGTGGGCACCAAGGACCGCATGCCCATGCTTCCCAAGGAATGGACCCAGGACAAGAAGTCCCGGGCCCTGTCGTCCGTAGCCTTTGACTAGGCCCTAGTTCGGAGCCACCACGCAGGAATTCCTGCCCCGAGCCTTGGCCACACCCATGGCCTGAGTGGCCTTGTTGACCAGATCCTCGGGGGTCTCCCCGTGGTCCGGGTACACGGCCGCGCCCAGGCAGACCGTCACGCAGCCCGGGCCCGAATCCAGGCAATGGGGGGAGCGGAGAACGGCCATAACCCGCTCGTTCAGCAGGTGGACCGAGTCCAGGCTGGCGATCTCGCTCAAGATCACGGCGAAGGATCGGTTGCCCAGGCGGGCCACGGTGTCCGACTTGCGTAGGGAGTGCTTGAGCGCTTCGGCCACCCGAAACAAGGTCTCGTTGTCGAGGAACCCGCCCTGGCCGCCCCTGTCCGGGCCGGGTTCGGACAGGTCCAGGCGCATGATCCCGTACATGCGGTTGTAGCGCACCGCGGACTCGTGAACCAGGCGCAGCCGGTCGTGGAACAGGATGCGGTTGGGCAGGCCGGTCAGGCTGTCGTAGTGGGCCATGCTCTCCAGCTGGGCCCGGTAGATGCGGCGGCTGGTCACGGCCAGGGCCAGGAGCCAGGCCACCAGGGCGATGATCACGAACAGTCCCGAGGTCAGCAGGAACAGGGTCAGCATCAGGCTCTTGGAATGCTCCCGCACCATCTCGTGGGGGATGTGGGAGACCAGGACCCAGAAATAGTCGCCCGCGCCCAGGGCGCGCTCGCTGGGAGCGAAGGCCAGGGGCGAGCCGGTGCTCGAGTGCTGCGATCCCTCCAGAGGAAGAACCTTGGCAAAGGTGAACATCCCCCTGTCCGTGATGAACTGGCCGCGGGCCTTGCCCAGTATCCGCCGCCATTCGTCGGGGTAGCGCTCGGCAAAGGAGCGGTCCGCCCGCTCCGGGATCATGAACCCCCATTCGTCCTCGTGGGCGTTGGACAGAAGCCAGTAGCCCTCCGAATTGAGGAGCATGGTCTGGCCCCTGGCGGTCAGGCCGATGTCCGTGAGCTGGTCCAGCATGTTCCTGGCCAGGTAGTTGAGCAGCACCACCCCGCGTTTCTTCCCCGGCTGTCGAAGACCGGGGCCCCGAACCGGATCATGGGCTTGTAGGGCCGCCCAAGGTCGCCGTGCTCGTTCTTCAGGTCCAGGGGGGACACGTACACCTGCCCCTGGTCCAGGGAGAAGGTGTCCAGGAAGTAGTACCGGCCCGCCTTGTCCTGGAGCCGTTCGTCCGGGACCAGACCCGGGATGCCCGAAGTGAGGTTGACGCGGATCCGCTCCTTGCCGTTCTCGTCCAGGAGGCGGACCTGGTCGTAGACGCTCTGCAGCCTGGACAGAGCCAGGAATTCCGTGGCCAGGCCCTCCCGGGCCTCCTGGCTGCCCGTATCCAGCAACTCTTGCAATTCATTCTGCTCGACCAGGAAGGACAGGTCCCGGATCACGGCCTTGAACGTGGCGTCGATGGTCTGCTGCTGCAGGCCCAGCACGTAGCGTTCCTGGTCCTGGATGGTGCGCAGGAAGTCGGCCGACTGGGAACGGTAGAACATCCCGGCCGCCCCGGCCAGAACGGCTCCGCAGACCAGAAAGATGACGAAAAAGCGGTTCAGGGAGGCGCGCAAAGGTCTCTCGTTCAGGGGGGGCATGCCGTTAATCTATACCGCGCCGGTCATAGTGGCAATACCGGTATACGATCCGACGCCTTCCCTTCCCCAGTCAGGACAATAAAAAACCGCGACCCCGAAGGGCCGCGGCTCCTGTTTGATGGTTTTCGGCCGGGAATCAGGCCTGCATGGACTCGATGAGCCGGTTGAGCTGCTGGGCCAGGCCGGCCAGGTCGGCCACGGCCTGGGCCGACTGGGCCATGCTTTCCGAGTTCTCGGCCGAGATGCGGTTGATGGCCTCGGTGATCCGGGTCACCTCCTCGGAGGCCGCGGACTGCTCCTCGGCCGCCGTGGCGATGGCGCTGACCTGATCGGACGTGCTCTGGGCCAGGTCGTGGATGCCCTGAAGGACCTCGCCCGCGTTGGTGGCCAGCTCGGTACTCTTCGCCACCACCTCCACGGAACGGTCCGTGGCCGAGATGCTCCGCCGCGTGCCCTCCTGGATGGTGGAGATGGCGTTGCCCACCTCCTTGGTGGCCTGCATGGTCTTCTCGGCCAGCTTGCGCACCTCGTCGGCCACCACGGCGAAGCCGCGGCCCGCCTCTCCGGCCCGGGCGGCCTCGATGGCCGCGTTCAGGGCCAGCAGGTTGGTCTGGTCCGCGATGTCCGTGATGACGTTGAGGACCTGGCCGATGTCCTCGGCCTGGCCGCCCAACTCGGACATGGTGCTCTTGAGCTCGCGGGCCATCTCCTGGACGTGGGTGACGGCCTCCAGCACCTGGTTGACCACGTCCACGCCCTCCTCGGCCCTGGCCCGGGTGTCGTCGGCGTTCTTGGCCGAGTCGGACGCGTTGCGGGCCACCTCCAGCACCGTGGCGTTCATCTCCTCCATGGAGGTCGCGGTCTGGGAGGCCTGGTCGCTCTGCTCCTTGGAGCCCCGGCTGGCCTGATCGATCTGCTCGGCCAGCTTGTCGGCCGCGGAGGACAGGTTGGAGGAGATGTCCGTGGCCTCCTCGGCCATGTTCAGCATCTTGCGCTGGCCCTGGACCACCTGGGTCTGGTCCACCACCACCTCCAGAGCGCCCACGGTCCGGCCTTCCCGGTCCTTGATGGGCGTGGCCACGTACCGAATCTCCAGGTCAGCGTCCTGCGGATGGGCGTCCGTCTCGGACTCGCCGCCGACGCCGCTCTTGATGGCCTTGTCGCAGGCGCAGTTCGGGCTGTTGCAGTCCGAGGTCTTGAACAGGGCGTGGCAGTGGGTTCCCTCCAGCTTGGCCGTGCTCTCACCGCCGAGGTCGGCCCCGGCCTTGTTGATGAACTGCATCTCGAACTGCTGGTCCATGGTCAGGATGGGCAGGGGAATGGAGTCGATGAAGCCCACGAACACGTCGGAGAGCTGGTTGCCGTTGGCGATGAGCTCCGCGTACTCCCCGGATACCGCCTCGGGATCGCCCCGGTAGCGGAGCTTGCCCCGCATGACGGTGTCGGTCATCTGGCTGAACTCGTCGATGACCCCCTTGATGGTGGCCGGAATCTGCTGCACGGCCAGGGCCACCTGGCCCACCTCGTCGCGCTGGCGCACGGTCAGCTCCTTGCTCAGGTCGCCCTGGGCCACGGCCTTGGCGAAGACCATGACCTTGTTCAGGGGCTTGGTGATGCTCAGGGCGATGAGGAAGGCGACCACGGCGATGACCACGGCCGCGCCGCCGCCCACGGTGAACACCGACCGGCCCAGCGCCTCGATGGGCAGGTCCACCTCGGCCTCGTCGATCTCGGCCATGAGGGCCCAGGTGTGCTCTCCCACCTGGACCGGAGCGTAGGCGGACAGCACCGGGTTGCCGTTGTAGTCGATGATGATCTTGGTGCCGGTCTCCCCGGCCAGGGCCTTGCGGGCCGCGTCGGTCTCGACCTTGCCCATCCCGGGATTCTTGAACGAGGCCACCACGGTATGGTTGACCGGGTCAAGATAGGAATCCGACCGCATGAGCAGGTCCGGACCGACCAAGTAGGACTCGCCGGTCTCGCCCAGGCCGTCCCGCTCGCTCATGATCACGTTGAGCGCGTCGATGGGCATCTGGAAGATGGCCACTCCGATCTTGCGCCCGTCCTTGAAGATGGGCGAAGCGATGAAGCTGGCCGGGGCCTCGTAGGACGGCACGTACTTCTCATAGTCCACCAGGAAGACGGCCTCCCTGTTCCCGGCCTTGTTGGCCATCTGGAACACACGGCCGAAGTTGGTGTTCGCGTAGGGACCGTCGCTCAGAGAGGTGGAGTAGTCCAGCTCCTTGAACACGGAATACACGATGTCCCCGCTGTCGGGGTCCACCAGGAAGATGTCGTAGTAGCCGAACTTCTCCAGGTAGCTGCGGACCACGGGGTGCAACTCGGAATGCAGGTAGCTGTATTCGGAATCGTCGTCCGCCGCGTCCAGCATGTGCTTGGACCCCAGGGGATTCTCGTTGGCCCGGATGTAGTGGTACTGCAGGGCCAGGGAATCGTCGTCCAGTTGCTTGAAGTACTGCTCGGCGTTGGGGTCCCTGCCCTCGTTTTGGGCCTTGAACTCCTCGCTGAACTCTTTGTCGTAGTAGGTCTTGAGCTTGGCGGCCATGTTCTCCACGTCGAACCGCGAGTACCCGTTCTGCTCCCGGAAGGCCCGGAAGGCCTGGGGCAGCTCGGACATGGCCTCGACCACCATCCGGTTTTCGGAGAAGGTGAGAATCTGGTTCTCAATCTGTTTGAAATAACGCTCCACCGCGCTCTTCTTGATGGCGCGGATGGATTCCAACTGGGCATAGGACTTTTCAAGCAGCGCCTCGCTGGCGTGCTGACTTGCCCACCAGCCGACAAGGGACAACGGCGCCAATCCGATCAGCAGGAACAGGATGATCAGCTTGGGCTTCATCCGGATGTCTTTGAACGCGAACAACCTCCACCTCCTTTCCCCATGCAAGACGACCCACGGTATCCATGCATCCCTCCCTGCACCCCTCGCTTGCATTTCGGGACCACGCCTTACGAAATGGATGCAATAACTCCCCAGCGGCATCCGTAAGCATGACGCACAGGATTTCCTCAAGCCAAAATACAACTTTGCCCTACTATAATCAGTGAAATTCAATAATGTCCAGATAGCGCAGTTCCTGTTTGGAAGGAGCAATGCCATGCTTTTCCACGCAAATGACATGGAGAATCAGCAAGCGGCCCTAAAAAACCGGTCCGGACGATGTTTCTGTCGGCAGGAATACAAAAAATGGCAGCTGGCCAGTGTCAACAATGCTTTCTACACTTTTTTCAAATAAAAAGGAGAATCGTGTCGAGTATTGTTTCTGCATGAATTTCTAATTCTCAATCTGAATTTGCACATTTGGTCGATGCCGAAGGCCGTTTCAACAAATTGCCGCCCCGCGAACGGCAAAAGCAGGCCCTGATCCGGCCTTTTTCACCAAACATCGTCAGCAACGTCCCGACTATATTGAGTAGTCACTCGCTTCCAACGGCAAAAAAAGACCCTGCTCCGTAATCGGAGCAGGGTCTGTCTTGGGCCGAAGGCTCCGGCCGACCCGAAGCCTAGTGCTCGTGGTCGTGGGCAGTCTTGTCGTGTCCGGGATGCTCGTGGTCGTGAGCACCGTGCTCGCCCGCATGCTCGTGGGTGTGCGCATCCCCGCCCGCATGGTCATGGGGATGCTTGTGCTCATGCACGTGCCCGTGACTGTGGGCATGGGTGTGAGGATGGCTGTGCATGCCGATGCCCGGATGCTCGTGGGGATGCTCGTGGGAATGCTCGTGCTCGTGCTCATGCTCGTGCTTGTGCTCATGGTCGCCCTTCATGTCGACACCTCCTTCTATTTAAGAAATGCATTTCTGCTTTGTCGATCGCCTATTCCACGCCTACAAAATAAGACATGGCCATGCCTTTGAATAGTCCGCACCAAACAAATTATTACGAATACGACCTACGATGCATGCTAAAAAGCATGACACGCGGTTCGCAACTATTCCGCAAGTGTAATATTAAGAGGAAAATAAAGCGGCGCCGGTCATTCCCCGGGCTCCATCTCCCGGCGTATGCGCTCCATCCATTCCGGCAGGACCGCATCGTCCACCTTGAAGTAGCCGGGGTTGTAGGGCTTGATGTCCAGGACCGGCGAGCCGTCCACGGCCTCCAGCCCCTGCACGCGCAACAGCCCGCCGTCCCGGGACAGCAGCCGGGCCGCGGTGACCAGGATGGGGTTGGGCCGGGCCGGGCTGCAGGTGGCGAAAATGCCCAGCTTGGGGAATTCCTTGCGCCCCATGGGATGGATCTTCTGGAGCTCCCGGCGTTCCTGGGGCACGAGATGGGGCCAGTAGAGCACCAGGATGTGCGAAAACCCCTCCACTCCGTCCAGCAGCGGCACAAAGGCCTCGTCCACCAGGATTTCGCTGACCAGGGTCTTGATCCGTTGGTGCTCCTCGCGGGCGTCGCCGAGCCGCTGGTCCAGGGTGATGCCGTCGTTGTCGGCCCGCAGCATCGGCTTCTTCACTTCGCTCCGCACCACGCCCACAGGTCGCAACTCGATCATCACACCACCTCGCGGTTGGGGTTTCGGTCGGGCCCGCACCATGCCCCGGGAAAACAGGGATGAAAAGGCCGTTATTGCGTCCGGCGGTTCATCACGCGACCGAGCACTTCCACCATGTGCTTCACGTCCACCGGCTTGGCCAGGTACTCGTCCATGCCCGCGGCCAGGAACCGCTCCCGGTCCCCGTCCATGGCGTAGGCGGTCAGGGCCACCACCGGGATGGACTTGTTGGCCTCGCCCGCCTCGCCCCGGCGGATGGCGTCGGTGGTCTCCACCCCGTCCATATCCGACATCTGGACGTCCATGAGCACCAGGTCGAAGTCCCCGTCCCGCAGGGCCTCCAGGGCCAGCCGGCCGCTCTCCACCGCCGTCACCGAGCAGCCCGCCTTCTCCAGGTAGCGCTGGGCGGCCAAACGGTTGAACCGATCGTCGTCGGCCAGCAAGACCTTGAGGGCCGTGACCGTCGGTTCCGGCGCGGCCTCCTCCTCCCCGGGCCACTGGGGAGGCGCCTCGGCGAACGCCAGCGGCAGGGACACGTACACCGTGGTGCCCACGCCCTCCTCGCTGTCCACGGACATGGCGCCGTTCATGAGCGTGACCAGCTTGCGGCAGATGGACAGGCCCAGCCCGGCGCCCTGGTACTGGCGCGAATACCCGCCGCTGGCCTGGGTGAAGGAGTCGAAGAGCAGGCCCACCTTGTCGTCCGGGATGCCGATGCCCGTGTCGGACACGGTGAAGAGAATCCTGTACGGACCGTCCTTCCGGCCGGGCAGGAGGCAGGCCTCCAGGGCCACCTCGCCCTGCTCCGTGAACTTGAAGGCGTTGCCCACCAAATTGATGAGCACCTGCTGCACCCGGGCCGGGTCCCCGGTCAGCCATTGCGGTATCCCGGGGTCCACGCGGCACTGGGAGGCCACGCCCGACTGCCGTGACAGGGGCTCGAACAACTCGCACACCTGGCGCACGGACTCGCCCAGGTCAAAGGTCGTGTCGTGGATGACCAGCTTGCCCGCCTCCACCCGGGAGATGTCCAGGATGTCGGAGAGCAGGCCCGTCAGCCGCTTGGACGACTGCAGGGCCCACCGCGCGTACTCGTCCTGCTCCGGGTTCAGGGGGGTGGTCTGCAAAAGCTTGAGCATGCCGATGACCCCGTTGAGCGGGGTGCGGATCTCATGGCTCATGTTGGCCAGAAACTCGGACTTGGCCTTGCTGGCCGCCTCGGCCTGCTCCTTGGCCGCCTTGAGCCCGGCCACCGCCTTCTCGATCCGTTCCAGCAGCGCATTGGCGCTCCGGGCCAGGGACCCGATCTCGTCGTTCTCGTGCCCGGCAGGCGCCGTGACCGAGGACGAGCCAGGATCGTCGGGGTCGATGCGGGACAGGGCCCGTTCCACCCGGACCAGGGGCCGGGTCAGGATCAGGTAGAAGACCAGGGACAGCGCCCCGCCCAGGAACACGAACAGGGCCAGGGCGCCGAGGAGCTCGGAAATGACCAGGGAGCGCAGGTCGCGGGACACGGGCTCGTCGTTCATCTCGATCTTGAGCCGGCCCACCTCCAGGCCGTGGGCCAGAAGCGGCACCTCATACCGGGCCCGCCAACTGGAACCGAAGAGGTCGACCCAGAAGGACGGCGCGTGGATTTCGGTGGGATGGTGCTCGAACAGCACGGTGCCGAAATCGTCCACCACGGCCACGGAACGGACGTAGGAGGAACCCACCAGTCCGGCCACGGCCCGTTGGGCCAGCCCCGGGTCCACGGCGTAGGCGGCCTGACCGGCCGGCTCCACCAGGGCCTCGATGAGCCGGTCCGTGTTGGCGTTGATCTCGGCGATCTTGCTGTCCTGGAGGTACGCGATGCGGACCACGCCCACCAGGAGGCTGATGGCCAGCCCCACCAGGGCCACGTTGCGGGTCAGGACCACGTTGAGCTTGCGTTGGCGAATCATGCCTTGCGTCACCGCCCGCCCAGGATGGCGTCCAGGGTCCCGTCACGGCGCATGTCCGCCAGCACCTGGTTGATCTCGCCCACCCGATCCGCCAGCCACGACTTGCGCGACACGGCCATGTACCAATAATAGGAGGACACCGGCTTACGGGCGGCCCGGATGCGGGCGGCCCAGTCAGGGTGCGCGGCGAACATGGGACCGACCATGGTCTCGTCCTCCAGGATCAAATCCACCCGCCCGGCCAACAGAAGACGCATGTTGTCCTCGATGTCCTGGGAACGGGTGACGCGGATTCCCTGTTCGTCGATGGCCTGCAGGAACCCCTCGTCATAGATGTATCCGTTGATCAGGCCGATGGACCTGCCCTTGAGGTCGGAGAAGTCCCCCCAGGAAAAGTCGCCCAGCCGGTCCGGCAGGTAGTAGAAAAGCTCCCGGTTCTCCACCACGGGGTCGGTAAAGACCAGGTAGGCCTCCCGTTCCGCGTTCTTCATCAGCAGGGGCAGGCCGTCCACCTGGCCGAACTCCGCGGACTTGAGGGCCCGGGCCCAGGGCATCATCTGAAGCTCGAACTCCAGGCCCATGCGGCCGAAGACCTCGGCCATCAGGTCGTGGGAGATGCCGCCCTGGGAAAGCCC
This sequence comes from Desulfovibrionaceae bacterium, assembly GCA_963666895.2. Taxonomy (GTDB): domain Bacteria; phylum Desulfobacterota; class Desulfovibrionia; order Desulfovibrionales; family Desulfovibrionaceae. The sequence goes on from CAXXNS010000012.1 coordinate 83,597, forward strand.
ACCCAGATCCCCCAGGTTGTAGGGAGGCAGGGGCTCGTCCGCGAACACCACCTTGGTGCCCTGCTCGCCCGCCAGGCAAGGCCCGGCTCCGGCCAGGCTCCAGAGCGCCACGGCCAGGGCCGTCGCGGCCAGGATCGGCAACCAGCGCATGCGTGTCGTCATCATGGATTCCCTCGCTTCCCCACGCCACCCACAGGACCTTCCCCAGGTCATAACACATAGGATGGCATAATGCGCAGGAATTGTGAAGGAGGGAGCGCCGGAGCGCCCGGGAATCCGGAAGGCGTCAGGAGGCGGCCGGCTGCTCCTTTTGGCAGTACTTGAGGAACTTCTGCGCCTCCACGAAACCGGGGGCCAGGGCCAGCGCCTTGCGCAGGTTGATGGTGCACTGGTCCAGGTCGCCCATTTCGTAGAAGGACCGGGCCATGTTGAAGTAGACGTTCTCGTCCGAATCGATGATCTCAAGTGATTTCTGGTAGTAGCGGATGGAATCGTCGTAATGGCCGTGCTTGCGCAGGTTGATGCCGAAGCTGTTGAACTTGACGCGGTTCTCCTCGTGGAAGGCCTCGTCGATGGACAGGAGGCGGTCCAGCACCTCCTTGAGTTTGGCCACGTCGTCCTTCTGGGTATAGACCTCGCCCAGCCCGAAGTTGGCGTCCACGTTGAGGTCGTCGATCATCAGGGCCTTGACGAACTGCCGCTCCGCCTCGTCCAGGTCCCCGGCGGCCAGGGCCTCCTCGCCGCTCTTGAGCTTTTTGGCCAGGGTCTTGAGGGCCGGAACCGTATGGGTGGCGTAGTAGCCGGGTTCGGGCGAATATTGGCGGAGGAAGTCCACCCCGTCCAGGGTGCTGCGTATCCCGGAGGGCACGTGCTGGGCGTTGAGGGGCTGAATCTCGAAGCTTTCCGCGGAAAGCTGGCGCACGTACCAATAGGTGAGCGCGTCGCGCGTTTTCTGCGTACTGCCCTCGCCGATTTTGGTTTCCAACAGTTGAGAATAGATACCCAGAATAGCCGGATATTCGCTCATGCATCCCCCAATGCCCGAAAAACCCTGGTCCGCGCTTCAGAACGCAACGTTGCCCGCCACGGAATTTCCGTAACGGGCATCACGGCGTTCCACCGTTGTTTCGGCCGTTCACGAACCGTTCGCAACAGACAGCCCCCCACACACCCAATGTCATGGTCAATGCGAAATTAAGTCGACGGGGATATAATTAGCCTTATTTCAAGTCCGCTGTCCAGAAAAACAGGGAGGAACCGGCTCTAGCAACACTAAGAAAATGCGAAACAACGGCCGCAACTTCAGAGGGGTCGCTCACTCCGCCTTGCTGCGCCTCCGGATTCCGGCCAGACGGGCCAGGACCCCGAACAGATCCTTCCTGGACACGGGCTTGGCCAGGTAGTCGTCCATGCCCGCGTCCAGGAACCGTTCCCTGTCCCCGGCCATGGCAAAGGCGGTCAGGGCGATGACCGGGATGGACGCCTTGTCCTGGCCGGCCTCCCCGTTCCTGATGGCCTTGACAGCCTCCAGCCCGTTCATGACCGGCATCTGGATGTCCATGAGCACGGCATCGTATTCCCCGGACGACAGGGCGTCCAGCACGGCCCGGCCGTTGGACACGGCCGTGACCTCCACCTCCTCCCGCTCTAGCAGCATGGCGATGGCCAGTTGGTTGACCCGGTCGTCCTCGGCCACCAGCACCCGGCGGCCCCGGGCAGACTGCACTGCTTCCAAGATCGTCTCCAGGGGCCCGAGCACCTCCCCCGCCACCGCGGGCCGGAAGGTGATGCAAAAATGGACCGTGGTGCCCCGGCCGGGCTCGCTGGCCACGGAGATGGAGCCGCCCATGAGGCCGATCAGGCGCTTGCAGATGGACAGGCCCAGCCCGGCCCCCTGGTAGCGCCGTGTCAGGCCCTGGCTGGCCTGGGTGAAGGAGTCGAACAGCATGCCGATCTTGTCTTCCGGGATGCCGATGCCTGTGTCGGAAACCGAAAAGAGCACCCGGTACTTGTCCGGGGAATCCGTGGCGATGGGATAGGCCTCCACCTCCACGCCCCCGGTCTCGGTGAACTTGAGCGCGTTGCCCACCAGGTTGTTGAGCACCTGCTGCAACCGGGCCGCGTCCCCCAGCAGCAGGCCCGGGACGGCCGAATCCACCCGGCAGTCGAGCTTCAGGCGGGCCTGCCTGAACGAAGGCTCGAACAGCTCGCACACCTGGTTCACGGTCTCCCTGAGGTCAAAGGGCTTGGACTGGATGGTCAGCTTCCCGGCCTCCACCCGCGACAGGTCCAGGATGTCGGAAAGCAGACTGGACAGCCGGTCCGTGGACCGGATGGCCGCCTCGATGTACTCGCCCTGGTCATCCTGCAAAGGCGAGGACTGCAGCAACTGGAGCATACCCATGATCCCGTTGAGCGGGGTGCGGATCTCATGGCTCATGTTGGCCAGGAACTCGGACTTGGCCTTGTTGGCCGCCTCGGCCTGCTCCTTGGCCTGGAGGAGCTTCTTCTCCAACGCCTTCCGCGGCTCCAGGTCGTCCACTACCCAAATCACGCCCTGGTTCAGGTCCGAAGGATCCAGGGCCTTGCCGGACAGGATGCACCACACCGGCGACCCGTCCTTGCGCCGCAACTGGTATTCGATCTGGGTCTGCTCCTTGACGGCCAGTTGCGAGTAGTAGTTCTTGCCGAAGTGCAGAAACCTCTCCTCGTCCAGGTGCAACTGGCGCATGCTGATCCCGAGCATCTCGTCCGCGGTCTCGTATCCCAGGATCTCGGCCAATCGCTGGTTGCCCTGGGCGAACACGCGCCCGCCCCGAAGCAGCATGATTCCCACCTGCGAATTCTCGAAAATGCTCTCGAAGTCCTTGGTGGCTTCGGCCAGGGAAGCCTCGGCCCGTTTGCGCTCGGAAATGTCCCGGGTAATGGTGATGATCAGGGACTCGTCGCCCACCCGGGCCCCGCCCGCGCTGACCTCGGCCTCGTAGACCGTGCCGTCCTTGCGGCGGTGCCGGGTCTCGAAGGTCCGGTTCACCTTGGTCAGATCCCTGAACGCGGAGCGGATTTCCGCCTCGCTGTACATGTCGTCCCAGTCCCAGGAGTGCAGGGTCGGCAACTCTTCCATGGTGTAGCCCAGCATGTCGGCGAAGGCCTTGTTGGCCTCCACCACCCGATGTTCCTGGTTGATGATGGTGATGCCGTCACTGCTGGTGTTCATGAGCACGCGGCGACGCAGGGCCTCGTCCCTCAGCTTGCTCTCGGCCCGCTTGCGCTCGGTGATGTCCAGGTGGGTACCCAGCATGCGCACGGCCCGGCCGGCCGCGTCGCGCTGGAGCACCTTGCCCCGGTCCAGTATCCACACCCAATGCTCGTCCTTGTGACGCATGCGGATCTCGCACTCGTAGAACTCGGCCCCCTTGTCGAAGTGCGCGTCCAGCAGCTCCCGGGCCACCACGAGATCCTCGGAATGGCAAAGCCTCGCCCAGGTCTCGAAACTGATCGGCTCCAGTTCCGCCTTGGTGTAGCCGAGCATGGCGGCCCACAACTCGTTGACGACCACCGCGCCCGTATCGATCCGCCAGTCCCAGAGGCCCATGCGGGTTCCTTCCACGGCCAGGGCCAGCCGCTCCTCGCTCTCCTGGAAGCGCTGTTCGCTGCTCCTCCGGGCGCAGACCTCGAAGGTCATGAGGAAGGCGTAGAAAAAGATGCCCCAGAGCACGGGGTCCAGTATCTGGAGGTAGTCCTCGTACTCGTCCAGCGCTCCGGTGACGCCGAACCACTCCAGGGCGTCGCTGCCCGAGCGGAGCAGGGACCAGACCAGCAGTCCGGTGACCAGGACACGGGCCTCCAGATTCCGGAAATCCCCCCACTTCCTGACCAGGATGACGAGCCCGGCCAGGGCGGCGGCGAACCCCAGGAGATCGATGTAGCCTACGACGACCAATCCGCCCCCTTGTCACGCCCGGTGAAGCGCCAGACCCACAGGGCCAGAAAGACCACGCTGGCCGCGTTGGCGAGATGCTACACCAAGTTCAACAGCCCGCCCCAGAAGAACCCTTCCAGGATGGTCAGGATCAGGCCCAGGTAGATGGAGCAAAACCCGGCCAGGAGCAGCCGGATGAAGGGAATCTGCAGAATCCGCCTCCGGTACACGAACAGGAAGAACAGCGCACCCGAGGCGAAGACCAACGAGATCGCCTCGCTTCCCTGAACCATGCGCACCTCCGCGTTTGAGCCTTGCCCGACGCCGTCCCCAGCCGCCCGAAACGGCGCACCATGGAGAAAGACGCCACCACGCTAACACGAATGTCGCCTTTTGTGTACATGCACGCCGAACATCAGGGCGATTTTGCGCGACACCATGAAAAAAGGCCGGACAAGACGTCCGGCCCAAAGGCGTCGCCAGGCGTGGCGGGATCAGTCGTAGGCGGCCTGGATGGCCGGGTCCTCGGCCAGCAACAGTCCGGCCAGGGAGGCCATGCCCGTCTCCTCCCAAAACGGCAGGCCCGCGTGGACCTTCATGTACTTGGCCGGAATGGGATGGGTGCCGACCTCCACGGGCAGGCCGTGGGCCGACTCGATGTAGGCCTTGAACCGGGCGATGTGCGGACAGGGCGGGTAGCCCACCACCAGGCCGGTGGCCAGGTGGACCACGTCCGCCTCGTTCTTGTTGAACTCGGCCGGGACGTACTCCACGTTGCCGCCCGGGCAGCCGCCGCAGGTGGAGTAGCCCACGATCTCCAGGGGCTCGTCGGCCGGGTAGATGGAGAACGCGCCGTGGCGTTCGCGCATGGCCCGGAAGCACTTGCCCCCGCCGCAGTTCTGGTAGCGTGCGCAGATGATGATGCCGATACGTTTCATGTCCATCCTCCTACCTGGGCCGATACGCTCAAACGCGCGTTACCGCCAGCCCGTGATTGGCTCCGGAAACGAACACGGCAGCCCATCAGGACCGCCGCTTTCACGAGAAATATGGCTACTAATACCCGTCGTCGTACTCGTCCGGCTGGTCGCCAAACAACATCTTGCGGCGCAGGAACACGTACACCGCCGCGGACACCGCCGCCACCACCGCCGCGCCCAGCCCGGTGGTTCCGTCCATTCCGACCACCAGCCCGTACACGACCCAACCCGCCAGTACGGCACATATCAGCCCGGCCAAACGAGCCAGCCAGAATACCGGATGTGAACGCGTCAGCCGGTCTTCGGGCGCGATATCGGATTTTTTCCCAGCCATGACGATCTCCCGCCGCTTTCACGAAATCTGGCGTCACCCCTACACGCGCTCAGCAGGCGCTTCCCTCCTCAATGCCCGGCCTCCTTCCCACCACTCTGGTATGGGGATTTTTGAGCCATGATAAGGCAGCAGAGATGTCGTTAAAAACTTTATAGGCGTAGCGCCTGCTTTGAAGAAAAACCTCGAAATCGTTATACACGGTTTGCGGCATAAGACTGTTTGGCAACACGGCTACCTGCAATTGCATGTAGAAAATTTTTTTCTCAGTGAGAGAATCAATCCAATCAATAATATCGACAAGTGAAACCCCCAATACAAAATTCCTCTCATCCACCAAGATGCTTCTCTTGTCATACTGTATCGCGTAGGTAAAAATCTTATTTGCATGCTCAGTGAGTTCCTCAAGAGAACAAATCCTCCCCGTTGGAACTATCTGAAGATATTCCGCCCTGTCATCAACATCATAACGGCAAGACATTTCGCTCTCCGTTTATAGATATTACGTAGTACCATACCACAATTAGTTGATGACTACCACAAACTATAAATATGAGAACGTCTTCTTCAAAGAAAAAAGCAGCAGTATGCTTACAACCCGAAAACAAAAAACGGCAGCCCTTTCGGACTGCCGTTTTCCCTTGAAATCTGGCGGAGAGGGAGGGATTTGAACCCTCGATAGAGTTTAACCCCTATACGCGCTTAGCAGGCGCGCGCCTTCAGCCATGCTCGGCCACCTCTCCGCATGCCCCGGGGCCGCCCCCAAAGCGTAGACGACTCGACTACCCACGCGAACGCGGCCTGTCAAGACCTGCCGCGCTTCTTGCCCTTTCTGGCCCCGGGACCGGCCAGCCTGACGCCCGCCTTGGCCCCCGGCCTGGGCCCGGGTTTGGCGCCGGTCTTACCGCCCGACTTGCCGCCCGGTTTCCTGCCCGGCTTGCCGCCCCCTTTCCCTGCGGGCTTGGACTCGGCGTGGCTGGACCGGAAGACCACGTCCACCGGGGCCTTGGTGATGCCGAACATGCGCCGCAGCTGGTTCTCCAGGTAGCGGGCGTAGGCCGGCTTGACCAGCCCCTTGTCGTTGACGAAAAACACGAAGGTGGGCACATCCGCGTCGGCCTGGGTCATGTAGTAGAACTTGGCCCGCCTGCGCCCCACCATGGGCGGCTGATGGCGCTCCATGACCTGGCCAAAGGCGCGGTTCAGCTCGCCCGTGCCCACCCGGACCCCGCACTCGGCCCGGATCTCCTCGGCCAGGGGCAGGACGTCCTTCACGCCCCGGCCGGACTTGGCTGATATGTAAATCTTGGGCACGTGGGGCGCGATGCGCAGCTCCATGTCCACGGCCTCCTTGACCTGGCGGATGCGCTCCTTGTCCACCAGGTCCACCTTGTTCAGGGCCACCAGAAACGGGGTCCGCTCCCGGACCAGGAACTCCAGCAGGCGCTTGTCCTGCCGGGCCACGCCCTCGTCGCAGTCCACCACCATGACGGCCACGTCGGCCCTCTGCGCGCTCCGGAGCGCCCGGATGACGGTAAATTTCTCCAGCTGCTCCCGGATGTTGGCCCTCCGGCGCACTCCGGCCGTGTCCACGAAGGTATAGCGCTTGCCCCGGGCCTCGAAGGTCACGTCCACGGCGTCGCGGGTGGTGCCGGGCACGTCCGAGACGATGAGCCGGTTGGAGCCCGTGATGCGGTTGACCAGGCTGGACTTGCCCGCGTTGGGGCGGCCCAGCACGGCCAGGCGCAACCCCTGCTCCTCCCGGTCCGAAGACTGGTCCAGGGCCTCGTCCTCGCCCGCGCCCAATGCCAGGGCCATCTCCTCCACGCGCTCGCGGAAGGGGCGGAGGTTGTGGCCGTGCGCGGCCGAGACCGGGAACAACTCCATGCCCAGGCCGTGGAACTCGGACAGGGCCTCGGTCTCGTTCTCCTCGCCGTCCACCTTGTTCACGGCCACCAGGGCCGGGCGGCCGCTCTTGCGCACCAGGTCCGCCACCTGCTGGTCCACCGGGGTCAGGCCCTCGCGGCCGTCCACCACGATGAGCACGGCCTGGCACTCCTCCAGGGCCTCACGGGCCTGCTCGAACACCTCGACGTCGAAGTCCCGGCTGGCCTCGGGCCCGGTGCCGGGTTCGAAGACCATGCCGCCGGTGTCCACCAGCCAGAACCTGGCCTTGCCGATGTTGGCCTTGCCCACGATGCGGTCCCGGGTGACGCCGGGCATGTCGTGGGTGATGGCCTGGCTGCGGCGCAGCAGGCGGTTGAAAATGGTGGACTTGCCCACGTTGGGGCGTCCGAGAATGGCGATTGTCGGCATCATGATGGCGTCCTTATCACACGCAACAGGCTGTTGGCGCAAGGAGGAGGCCCTACGCGAAGGCAAAGGGAAAGGCAAGAAAAAGCCGGGAGACCGACGATCTTACGCGAACAGCTTGGCTATGGCCGGACCATACGGCGGCCTGAGCACCCCGACCTCGGTGACGATGCCCGTGATCAGCTCGGCGGGCGTGGGGTCGAAGGCCAGGTTGTAGACCTCCACCCCGTCGGGCACGATCTGGGTCGCGCCCACGTGGGTCACCTCGCGCGGGTCGCGGTCCTCGATGGGCACGTCGTCGCCGGTCGGCGTCTCGGGGTCGATGGTGTAGACCGGGGCGGCCACGTAGAAGGGAATGCCGAATCGCTTGGCCAGGATGGCCACGCCGAAGGTGCCGATCTTGTTCACCGCGTCGCCGTTGGCCGCGATGCGGTCCGCCCCGACCACCACCTGCTGCACCAGCCCCTTTTTCATGAGCAGGGCGCAGGCGTTGTCGCAGGCCACCTTCACCGGGATGTCGTCGCGGTGCAGTTCCCAGGCCGTGAGCCGGGCTCCCTGGAGAAAGGGCCGGGTCTCGTTGGCGAGGACCTGGACCTTCTTGCCCTGGTCCACGGCCCCGCGGATCACGCCCAGGGCCGTGCCGTACCCGGCCGTGGCCAGGGCCCCGGCGTTGCAGTGGGTCATGATGGTGTCGCCGTCGTTCATGAGCTCGCCGCCGAAGCGGCCGATGGCCTTGCACATCTCGATGTCGGCCACATGGATTTCCTTGGCCCGGGCCAGCCAGGCGTGGGCCAGCTCGTCCAGGTTCCTGGGAGACGACTCGGACCACACCCGGCGCATCTCGCGCACGGCCCAGCGCAGGTTCACGGCCGTAGGCCGGGCGTTCTCGATCCTGTCCAGCAGGCCGGCCAGCTTGACCGTCCACTCGCCGGGCAGGTTTGCGGCCTCGCGCGCGGCCAAATAGCAGCCGTAGGCGGCCGTGACCCCGATGGCCGGAGCCCCGCGCACCACCATGGTCACCAGGGCGTGGCAGATTTCGTCCGTGGTCCGGATGTCCAGGTACTCGACCCTGGTGGGCAGAATGCGCTGGTCCAGCAGGACAAGGCAGTCCTTGTCGTCCGAGAATTGGATGTGGTCGGTCATGATCGCTCCGCGTTAGGCCAACTTGTTTTGAATGAGTTTTGTAGCAACAGCGGGGTTGGCCTTGCCCTTGGTCTCGCGCATGACCTGGCCCATGAAGAAACCCATGAGCTTCTTGTCCCCGGTCTTGAGGCGTTCGGCCTCGTCCGGGTTGGCCGCGATGATCTTGTCCACGATGGCCTCCAGTGCGCCCTCGTCCGACTCCTGGACCAGGCCCTTGTCCTTGACCAGCCTGGCCGGGGAGGCTCCGGACCGGAAGACCTCGGGGTAGATGTCCTTGGCGATCTTCCAGGAGATCACGCCCTCGGCCACCAGGTTGGCCGCCTCGGCGGACAGCTCGGGCGTCAGTGCGCAGGCGTCGGCCCCCTGTTCGGCCTGGAGCGGCAGGTGCGCGCCGATGAAAAAGTTGGCGTACTTCTGCACGTCCCTGGCCTTGGCCGCGGCGGCCTCGAAATAATCGGCCGTGGGCTTGTCCTGGACCAGAAGCCGGGCGTCGTCGTCGGACAGGCCGTACTGCTCCATGAGCCGGGCCCTGCGGGCGCCGGGCAGCTCGGGCAGCTCGGACTTCCACTGCTCGATCCAGGCCTCCTGAAGGACCATGGGCACCAGGTCCGGGCAGGGGAAGTAGCGGTAGTCGTGGGCCTCCTCCTTGCCGCGCATGGCCTGGGTGACGCCCTTGTCCGCGTCGAACAGCCGGGTCTCCTGGACCACGGCCTCGCCGTCCTCGACCAGGTCGATCTGGCGGGAAATCTCGTACTCGATGGCCCGGCGCACGTTGCGGAAGGAGTTCATGTTCTTGAGCTCGGCGCGGGTGCCGAACTCCGTGGCCCCCTTCTCCATGACCGACACGTTGGCGTCGCAGCGGAAACTGCCCTGCTCCATGTTGCCGTCGCAGATGCCCAGGTAGGTGATGATGGAATGCAGTGCGCGCAGATAGGCCTCGGCCTCCTCGGGCGAACGCATGTCCGGCTCGCTGACGATCTCCAGCAGCGGGGTGCAGGCGCGGTTCAGGTCCACGAAGCTCTTGTTCTCCGTGGCCGAGTGGATGGACTTGCCCGCGTCCTCCTCCATATGAATACGGGTGATGCCGATGCGCTTGGTCCCCTGCCCGGTTTCGATGTCGATGTGGCCCAGGCCGCAGATGGGCAGCTCGAACTGCGAGGTCTGGTAGCCCTTGGGCAGGTCGGGATAGAAATAGTTCTTGCGCGCGAACACGGACTTGCGGTTGATCTCGCAGTTCACGGCCAGGCCCATCTTGGTGGCGTACTCCAGCACCTTTTCGTTCATCACCGGCAACACCCCGGGCATGCCCGAGCAGACCGGGCAGACGTTGGTGTTGGGCTCCTGGCCGAACGAGGTGGAGCAGTTGCAGAACAGCTTGGTCCTGGTGGTCATCTGGGCATGGACCTCCAGGCCGATGACCGCCTGGTATCTGGATTCGGGCGAGGCCATGGAAAAGGCTCCTTGAAACGGGTTGAGGTTAACGGCTCAGGGCCTGCTTGCTGACCAGGAGAAAGACGCCGACCCGGGTGTTGATGCTCTGGATGAACTCCCCGGCCTCGCGCCCCACTCCGCCGTAGAAATCGAGCCTGGCTCCCTGGATGGCCGACCCGGTGTCCTGGGCCAGGACCAGGCCGCGCACGTTGCCGCCCGGCAGGGGCGCGTCCAGGATGAGCATGCTGCCCAGGGGCAGCAGGTCCGGGTCCGTGGCCACCGAGATCATGGGCGTCAGGGGCATGCCGTGGGCGCCGTGGGCGCCGTCCTCGGAGAACCTGAAGAAGATGTACCGCTCGTTTTCGGCCAGCAGACCGGGCAGCATGCTCGGGTGCAGGTCGAAGAACGTCCGGACCTCCTTCTTGCCCGGCGGGCCCGGCCCCAAGAGCCCCTTGCGCGCCACGATGGTGGACAGGGCGGTGAAGGACCGGCCGTTGCTGGCCTGGAAGACCACCTCCCGGGACGAGCCGTCCGGCAATCTCAGCCGCCCGCAGCCCTCCAGGTGGAGGTCGTAGAGGTCCAGCGGATCACGGGCCCAGGCGATCTCCAGGCCCCGGTTGGCCAGGGCTCCCTTGAGGTCGATTTCCGCGCGCGTATGGTACGGCAAGGCGCGGTCGCCCGCAACCCGGTACACCCCGGAGGAGCCCACCCGGAGGTCCGGCGGACGGGTGTAGATGGGGTACTGGTACCCGGGCTCTTTTCGCAGGCTGGCCCGCACCTCCGGCGTGTAGTAGCCGGTCATGCGCGGGGCGGGCTTGAGCTCGAACCAGGTGAACCGCTCGGCCAGCAGCCAGGGTTGGCGGTCCAGGGACGGCAGCAGGGCCAGCAGTTCCTCGGCGCTTTGGGCCAGCTGGCCCCAGGTCACGGCCGGGCCGTTGCGGGACATGGCCAGCCGGTCCTTGGGCTTTTTCCTCAGATAGGCCAGGGTGCGCTGGAGCCCGGGCTCGAACTCCAGCCAGGAGTGCAGCCCCTGGGAACGGATGTCCAGGAGCAGGGTCTCGGCCTTGCTGGCCTCGTGGGACAGGGTGTAGAGCCGGGCCTGCTGGACCAGGCTGGGGGGCTCGGGACGGGCTCCGGGCGGCAGTCCCGTGGCGCAGCCGCCCGCCAGCACGGCCACCAGGGCGGCCAGGGCCAGGGCCAAAAGAAGGCGGGGGATCAATGCTCGCACTGGTCCACGGCCACGTCGCAGAACTTGCCCACTCCGTACTCGCGGCGACGGAAGAACTTCTCGGCCGGAGGCCCGATGATCTGCATCTCCGAGTTGCGCGCCAGCATGTCCAGGGCGATCTGCATCTCCTTGGTGCAGCCGGTGGAATAGGTGGCGTCCTTGCCCGCCCAGACCGGCGGCACCTTCTTTTTCATCGATTCGAAGCTCTTCTCGATGTCCTGGTCGGTCTGGAACCGCCAGACGTCGATGTACCCGCTGCGCTGGACCTTCTCCCACATGTACATGAGGTCGTCCGCGTCCATGCCCTCCTCGAAATGCTCGGCCGGGTTGATGATGAACACCTTTTCCAGCCGGGCCCGCAAATGGGCCACAAAGGTGTTCATGATGGTGATGGCCTCCTTGGTGCGGCCGGGCACCGAGCCGATGATCCCGGAATAAAACATGTTCTTCATACCGCTGGATCGGGCCTGACGCATACGGGCGACGATCTCCTCGGCCTTGGCCTTGATCTCGGCCTCGCCGAACTTGCGCACCCAGTCCGCCTTTTCCTTGAACAGCAGGTGCAGGTTGCCGTTGTCGCCCCGGAAGTAGCAAAGCACGTCCCGGGTGAACTCGTGGCTGGTCATGAGCAGGCGGCGGTAGTGCTCCTCGCCCTTGGCCAGGACCAGGTCCGACTCCTTCCAGGCCCGGGCGAAGGTCACGGACAGCCGGTAGGGGTTGAACCGCTCCCGGGTGCCGTCGGAGATGACCAGGAACGGATTCTCGGCCAGGTTGGCCAGCAGTTCGTTCTTGGTCAGGCGCATGTCCGACAGGAAGCGGGCCCCGGCCAGTTCCTGGGCCAGCACCGGGTCGTTGTCCGCGTCCCAGAAGGTGGGCACCTGGAAGTAGAAGCCCTCCTTCAGGGCCATGATGACCCGGTGCCCCTGGGCCACCAGGGCCTTGGCCAGCCGGATGTCGTAGATCAGGCCGCCGCTCTTCTCGGGCAGCATGAGCACGGTCAGCCGATCCTTGAGCCGCTGGCGCAGGGGCTTGAAGGTCTCCTCCAGGAGGATGCACTCCTCTTCGGCCTTCTGGCAGGCGGCGTCGAAATTCTTGGAGCCCCCTTCCAGGGACACGGTGGACAAACAGAGCAGCCGCCTGACCTCCAAAAAGTCCAGCTCGAAGCGCAGGTCGACCAGCCGGGAGCAGGACAGGCTCTTTTCCGGGCAGCGGTCCAGGATGCCCCGGAAGGTGGCGCTGTCCGCGCGCTGCCGAGCGATCTTGTTGCGCTCGCGGCGCTGCTTCTGCAGGGGGTCGTCCAGGCCGGACTGGCTCATGAACACGGTCAGCATGCGCTTCAGGAGCCTGGAGGGGATGAAGATGCTGGCGGCCAGGGCGGTGCGGAACTTGTGGCGGCAGAGCTGAGTGATGCGCTTGCGCATGTACGGGTCGGTGCAGTGGGTCCGGATGAGCCCGACCACGGTCTTCCACTGGGACAGGTACTCGCGCATGAGCTCCGGGGTGCGCTGGCCCTTGAGCAGTTGCAAAAACATCCAGTCCGAGCACGGGGCGTAGAAGGCCTCCTCGGGCAGGGCGACGATGAAGCGCACCTGCTCGGGCGAGGCGTTCTCCATGGGGTCGGTGAAGTACTCGATGTTGTTCTCGGTGGTGAAGTGCAGCAGCAGGGCGTCCAGGTACGGATCCTCGCCGTAGCGCACGTCCAGGATCGAGCCGGAAAGGGGAAGATGATCGGCCATGTGCTCCTCCGTCAGGCGATGAATCCCCGGTTGCGGAGCCTGTCGAACGGGGACGCCAGGCCCAGGTCCAGCACCCGCAGGTCGTGGTCGGAGCGGCCGATCCGCACCGTGTCCCCGCAGGCCAGGTCCAGGACCTTCTGGCCGTCCTCGGAAAGATACACCTCGCCCCGTGGTTCCCGCACCTCCACCTCGATGCGGCAGGCGTCCGGCACCACCAGGGGCTTGAGTCCGGACAGGAAGGGACAGACCGGGGTCAGCACCAGGGCGGCCAGGTCGGAGTGGATGAGCGGGCCTCCGGCCGAGACCGAGTAGCCCGTGGAGCCGCCCGGGGTGGACACGATGAGCCCGTCCGCGCGCAGAGCGGCCAGGTGCTCGCCGTCCACCTTGAGGTCCAGGGTGATCAGTCGGGCCAGGCGGCCGCGGCTGACCACCACGTCGTTGACTGCGATGGAGCGGTGAATATCCCTGTCCCCGCGCAGGATGACGTACTCCAGGACGATGGCCTCGCGCACCCGGTATCTGCCCTCGATGACCGGGGCCAGGGCCTTTTCCCAGTCCTTGGCCGACAGCTCGGCCAGATAGCCCACCCTCCCCATGTTCAGGCCCAGGATGGGCGCGCCCAGGGCGTGGGCCCGGCGGGCCACGGAGATGAAGGTGCCGTCCCCGCCCAGGACAAGGACGAGGTCCGGAGCCCCCCCTTCTCTTCCGCCCAGGCCCGGCATTTCGGGGTGGTGCTCGGTGAGCACGGGGGACAGTCCGTGGGAGGTGAAGAACTCGGCCATGCGGCCGCCCAGCCGGGCGGCTTCGGGGTCCCCGGCACGGGTGACCAGCACTACGGTATGAAAGGCGGACGCCATTCCTGCCCTCTACTGCATGGGCGGTCATAATTCAAGCCATAACGGCATGTTCGCCGGGATCGGACCGGCCCTTCGCACGAACCGTTCATTTGGTGAACAAATTTTTTTTCATTTTTTTTGTTTGGAACCCTAAAGTTCTTTTCGGCCGCGCCGATCAGTAACATGTCAAGGAGTAATTAATGGGTTCTCGTCCTGATCATGTGCATTTCATGCTGCGCACCTATGGCAAGCAATTGACCAGTGCGCGGCGCCTGGCCCGATTCCGGAGAGCCTTGCAGCTCGCCCGGGGCCAGGACCCGGAAGCCCTCCCTCGGGAGGTGCGCAGACGCCAGCTCGTGGAGCGCGTGTCCCGGGAGATCATTGAAAACCTCATCGTGGAAGGATCGGAGAACCCGGTTGTGAAGGACATCCAGGCCGAGCTGGAATTCGAGATCGGCTCGCCCCTGGTGTTCGAGTATCCGCTGGACGGCAGCGACCTCCAGATTCTCCGATACACCGCGGAGGGGCCACAGGCCATGGGACCGGACGAGACCAACCGGGTCATGGGCCGATTGTGGGAAATAACCTATGCCAAGGTGGACGAAACCATGCTGTAGCTGGTAAACGGCATGTGAGGGGAAGACTATGGAAATCAAGAATCTGGTCGGGGAGCTCAATCCCTACGCCAAGAAGCGGATCGACGAAAACGTCAAGCCGCAGCAAGCCGCAAAGTCGGGCGGTCAGGGACAGTCCGCGGAGTCCTCGGACACCGTGAACGTGTCCAGCGAGGCCCGTCTGCGCGGGGCCGCCCTGTCGGAGGCCACGCAGGCCCCGGACGTTCGCACGGAAAAGGTCCGTGAGCTCAAGGAAAAGGTCAAGTCCGGGACCTACAGCCCCGACATAAGGAAGGCCGCGGCCAATCTCATCCGCGACGACCTCCACCTTCTGATGGACAAGTAGCCGGGCCTATCTGGTCTCGGCCAGGAGTATGTGGGGAGGAAAGTCGATGTCCGCCTGCGGAACCTGAAGCCCGATCCTCGACTCGGTATTGAGGATGATGGGGCCGGACAGGTTCAGCTTCGCTTTTTCCGGTTCATTCTTGGGGATGGTCACGGTCACCAGCACGGCCTGCTGGCCTTCCCGCTCCAACTGCAGCACCAGCCTTTGCGGCACGTCTATCTGGATTTGGTATTCCTTGACGAATGGATAGGGGTCGGCCACCAGGAAACCCAGCCTGGGGTCGTCCAGGCTCTGCAACAACAGGAACGGCGAATCCTCGCTCACGGGCAGCAGCACGAAGTCGCGGCACTCCTCGAACCCGATCAGCCCCTTGGGGAAGCTGATGATGGTGTCCTCGGAGATCTCGCGCTCACCCACGCGGGTCTGGATCAGTCGTTTGTTTTCCCGGGCCATAAGCTCGCAGCCTTCATCAGGTCCTGGTCTTGCGCCTCCAGGGCCTTTCGGTTCTCTTCCTTGATCTTCAGATAGACCTCTTCCCGATACACGGTCACGTCATTGGGCACGTCGAGCCCCAGCTTGACCTGCTTGCCCTGGACGGACAGAACCTTGAGCTTGATGTGCTCGCCCAGGTAGAGGCTTTCGCCGGGTTTTCGCGTCAAAATGAGCATGGATCGTCCTTGTGTCGGGAGCCGGCCGCACGGCCGGTGGGTCGCCTGCCTACGTGACTAGCCCAGGCCGTGGCGGAAGTCCAGGCCTGGAGCAAATTCTCAAGCGATCTAGATGAACTTCATCAGGTTCAGGTCCATGATCATGGACACGGAGCGCAGCACGGCCTCGTACACGATTTCCTGCTGGCTCAGGTCGGTCATGAGCTCGGCCACGTCCACGTCCTCCACGTCCGAGAGGCGTTCCTTCTCGTTGAGGGCCAGCCCCTCCACCAGCACCTGGGCCACCTCCAGCCGGTGCTCACGTCCGCCCACGCTGGCGGCCGCGTTGAGGATCTGGCTCTGGGACTCGTCCAGGTTCTGCAGGCAGCGCTGGATGCCCTCCTGGTTGTTGGTCTCCAGGAAGGCGACCAGGTTGCCCATGGTCTCGAACAGATTCTTGGAATAGGCCGCGTTGGACCCCAGCACCGTGGTGGCCTGGTTGCCCGTTTCAAAGACCACGGTGGCGTTGGACGATGTCAGCCGGGGCTTCTGCCCGCCCTCGGCCAGGACGTAGGACGGGTCCATGTACAGGCCGCCGAAGATTTCCTTGCCCACGTCGTTGAGCACCACGGTCTCGGCCACGGAGATGTCGATCTCGATGTCCGCGGTGCGCGGCCGGATCAGGAACTGCTGCCCGGGCTGGAGCAGGTTGGAGCCGTTGGAGGCCAGGGTCAGGACACCGCCCGGCGGGATGGACAGCTGGGCGGCGTTGGAGGTGGTGTCCGCGGCCGTGGTGTTGCCCGTGGTCCAGGAAATGCCGCCATCGTAGCTGTAGGAATACTCGATGACCTCGCCCATGTTCACGGCCGAGGCGTTGTCGATGCGCACCATGACCTCGGACTTCTCGAAGTCGCCGCTGGCCGTGTAGGAGAGCGTGCTGGACCCGACGCCGAAGCCGACCACGTCCACGCCGTCGTTGTCGTCCCCCAGGTACTGCGCGCTGGGTCGCAGCCAGGCCCAGGTGCCGGTGGAGTCGTCGGCGTCGGCCGTGTCAAAGGCGTTGGCCTTGACGGCCGAGGCGGCGGTCAAATCGCTCAGGGCCACCGAGCAGCCGCTGTTGGGCAGATCGATGACGGCCGTGCCCGTGCCCGCGTCCACGGTCACGGTGCCGGTCAGCCAGGTGTCGCCGCCGTCCAGGGTGTAGCGCACGCCCACGTTGCCCGAGAAAAAGGTCACGTCGTCGCCCACGGCCGCGGTGTCGGAGGTGTCGTAGAACTGCATGAGCGCGGTCTTGTCCGCATCGCCGTCGATACGGAAGGTGCAGTTGTCCGTGAAGTCCGCGTCGTTGGTGGTCATCCAGGTGATCTGCTGGAAGGCCTTGCCGTCGGTCTTCTGGCCCGCGTAGATGGACTTGTCCTCGTACTCCATGTTGGCCATCTCCACGAGTTGCTCGAAGATGGACCGCATCTCGTAGGAGATCTGCTCGCGGTTGTCCGCGTCGTAGGTTCCGGTGGACGCCTGCTCGGCCAACTCCTTGGCCCGGGTGATGAGGGTGGACACCTGAAGCAGGGTCTCGTCCGAACGGCCCAGCCAGCCCTCGGCCGTGGAGATGTTCTCCTCGTATTGCTCCAGGGTGCGCAGGGTGTCGCGATGGCTCAGGATGCGCACCATGCCGGAGGGATCGTCCGAGGGCCTGTTGACCTTCTTCTGGGTCTGGGCCTGGGTGTTCAGTTCCAACAGTTCGTTCAGTGAGCGGTTCAGATTGCCCACGTATTGCGAAAACAACATCTGCTGGGAAACGCGCACGGCCATGATCCTTCCTCCTTACGACTTCAAGGACAGCACGGTCTGCAGCATCTGGTCGGCCGTGGTGATGAGCTTGGCCGCCGCGGTGTACGAGTGCTGGTAGCGGATGAGGTTGGACATCTCCTCGTCCAGGTTGACGCCCGCGATCTCCTGCTGGCGATCGTTGAGGTCGTCGGCCAGGGCCTTGGTGTACTCGTAGCTGAATCCGGAGGCCGCGGTATCCGAACCCACGTTGCCCACCAGCCCGTTGTAGTAGGACAGCAGGGTCTGGTCGGAATAGCCCTCCTGGACCGTGTAGATGCTGACGTCCATGTCCTCCAGGTCCGCGATGGCCAGGGCGATGGTGTTGTCGCCCTCGTTGGCCTCTCCGGCCCCGTTGATGTGCCCGGCGGCCAGGTAGTCCAGGTTCTGCGCGATGGTGGAATTGATTTCTATGTCCCCGGCCCCGGTGCCGTCGAAGAACGTGTTGATGCCCAGGGCCGCCCACAGCCCGGTGGAGTCGGTGCCGAAGCCGAACTCGTATCCGGCCTGGGAGTCGATCACCAACTGGTTGTTGACGATGGAGGCGGTGACGTACGTGCCGAAGGTGTTGTTCACGGCGTCGCGCACGTCCTCCAGGGTGTTGATCTCGGGGTTGAAGTTGCCCTGGGTTCCGCCGGCCACGCCGTCGAAGTCGATGGCCGCGCCCGAGACCAGGAGCCCGGTGTCGCTGTCGTACACGTAGAACATGGAGCTGCCCGACTGAAGCTTGTCGAACCAGTGCAGGCCCGAGGAGGCCGAGCCCAGGGCCCGGTCCGTGGCGTCCACGGAATAGGTGCCCTGCACGAAGTCGAAGAACTCCAGGCCCGCGCCCTGGCTGTGCCTGCGGTTGACCTCCCAGATCAGGCTCTCGGCAAAGGCGTCCAGCTTGTCGCGGTAGGCGCCCACGAAGTGGTCGCGGAAATTGAAGTACGCGGCCAGGGTGCCCTCGGTGCAGCGGGACGTATTGGCCGTGCCGTTGAAGTCCACCTGGGGCGTGATCATCTCCTGGTGCGAGGTGTTCTCCACCCAGTACAACCCCTTCTGGGTGGTGATGACGAACTTGTCGCCCGCGGTGAGCTGGGTACCCGGGGCGACGCGCGAGTCGGCCGCGGTGCCGAAGTAGATGCCCAGGTCCTCGCACTGGACCATGGAGTCCTCGTCCCGGGCGTAGAAATGCTTGTCGTTGCCGTCCTCGTCCTGGAGCCAGGTCTTGCCGCCGTCCAGGGAGACGCGGAACATGGCCGTGGTCGGGCCGGAAGCGTCGGACACGTAGCCGGACTGGACCACCTCGATGGTGTACTCGTAGTTGTCCGTGCCCGAGTAGTAGA
This sequence comes from Desulfovibrionaceae bacterium, assembly GCA_963666895.2. Lineage (GTDB taxonomy): Bacteria > Desulfobacterota > Desulfovibrionia > Desulfovibrionales > Desulfovibrionaceae. The sequence goes on from CAXXNS010000012.1 coordinate 102,279, forward strand.
TCTGCCCGTCGAAATTGGAGGTCTCGTCCAGCTCCTTGAGGGTGCGGGGAGCCCCGAAGCTCAGGGAGAAGGCCTGGTCGCGGTCCACCAGAGTCTGGCCGGACTTGGTGGTGATGGTCACTTCGCCCTCGCCCTTGTCGATGACGTTGATGTCGATGATCTCGCCCAGCTCGCGGATCATGGTGGCCCGCTCGTCCAGCAGGGCGTTGGCGTTGTTCCCGTCCGTCTGGTGGAGGGTGATCTGCTTATTGAGATCCGCGATATTGACTATCAGGGTGTTGGCGTTGTCCACCTCCTGCTGGATCAGCTCGTCCACCCGCTCCTGCATCAAGGCCAGGTTGGCGTCCAGGGTGACCAGGTTGCTGGCCAGGGTGATGGCCGAATCCACCACCTCGGTGCGGGAGCCGTAGTCCTCGGCCCGCTGGGTCAGGTCGTTCCAGGCTTGAAAATATTCGGACAGTCCCTGGGACAGGCCGTAGCCCTCGGACTCGTTGACCAGGCTCTCCACGCTGCGCAGGTTGCTGTACAGGGCCTCCCAACGGGCGCTGACGCTGGCCTGGTCCAGGTACTGCTCCTCGATCCACTCGTCGAAGTGGCGGACCACCTCGGTGGCCTTGACCCCGGTCCCCATCTGGCCGGGGTAATAATCGATGGACATCCCCTCCTGCAGCAGCACCGAACGGCGGGAATAGCCCGCGGTGTTGACGTTGGCGATGTTCTCGCCCGTGACCTGCAACTGGGCCTGGGCCGCGAACAAGGCCCAACGGCCGATGTCGAGGATGGAATTGGCTCCGAACATAGCCTTCTACAACCTCCCCTCCAGCAGGGACGGCCTCTGGTTGGTCGCCCTGGCCATCATGCCTTTCTTGGAGTAGCCGTTCTCGACCTTGGGCCGGATCTGGTCGTGCATGAACTCCAGGGTGCGGCGGCTCTGGTCAAAGAGCCCGAGCACCAGTTGGCGGTTCTTCTCGGCCTGCCTGGCTCCGGCCTGCTCCACGTCGTCCATCTCCTGGAGCAGGGCCTCCATCTCCTCCCGGAGCCCCTCCACCGGCGGCAGGATGTCCAGGATGTCCCTGACCCGCTCGGCCTCGGGCCGGGCCTCGGCCACAAGCCCCTTGAGGGCCAGGCGCTCGTTCCGGATCTGGCGCATGAGCTCCTGCAGGGACAGCTCCACGGCGGTCACTTCCTGGGGGCGGCGGTCCAAAAGCAGGGAAAATTCTTCCTTGAGAAGATCGTGCAGCAGGATCACGGCCTGTGTCTGCCTGGATAAATTTTCCTTAATGTAGCGCGCCGCAATCGGAGTGACTTTTTTCATCTCGCTGGAATTCATCATTTTTTTCTCAACCTTGTCGTGGTTGGCCCTTTGGTCCTGTCCCAAAACTGCAAAAACCCGGCCAGGGGCCGGGTGGAAAATCACGGGAAGCGGACCCCTGGAGCAGGGTCCTGGTGATCAAGACGGGGTCAGGGGCCGGACAGCAGGTCCTCGGCCGACACCCAGCCGGTGTCCGGCTGTTGGGCCTTGTCCGGCTCGGGCTCGGCCTGGGCCACGGGCTTGGGAACCGGCTCGGAATCCACGGCCGCCACTTCCAGCTCGGGCTCGGGTTCGGACTCAGGCTCGCGGCCGACCACGGCCCGGTCCCAGGTCCGGGACGGGTCATACGCCCCGGGCTCGGAAGCCTCGGCCAGCAGTTGCTCGGCCATGGTCTCCTCATCCACGGGAGACTGGACCAGTTCTTCGGCCACGTCCTTGGCCAAGTCCTCGGCCAGGGCGGCCAGCCGGACGTCCACTTCGGTCTGGCTCAACTCGTCCACGCGCTTGCCGTGGTCAACGGCCTGGGGGGCGGGCTCGGCCTTGGGTTCGGCCGTGGCTTGGGGCCCGGTTTCGGCCTTGGCCGCGGGTTCGGCCTCAACCTGAACATCGGGCTCCTTGAGCTTGGTGTTCACCGTGCCCAGGGACTCGGCCAAAGGCTTGATCTCGGCCTTGCCGCTCTCGGCCAAAGGCTTGATGTGGGAGCGGTCGTTGAGCTTGCCGGGCAGATCGCCGGTGCTGGACGACTTGAGCTTGGCGGCCAGCTGGTCGTAGAGCATGTCGGCCAGGCCGATGCCCCCGGACTGGGCCAGGTGCTCGGAAAAGGGCTGCTCGAAGATGGACAGGTACATGTCGTCGGTCTTGCCGTGCAGGTAGCCTTCCTTGGGCACGGTGGACTGCATCTCCTGCCACAGCTTGCCCATGAACACGGCCTCGAAGTCCACGCAGGCCTTGCGGAGCTCCTCCTCCTGGGTGGGGCCCTGCTCCAGCCGGTCCTTGAGGTCGTTCATCTTCTGCTGGAAACGGATGAGCTCCTGGGCCTTGGCCTGCTGGGCCAGGGCCTTGCCCTCGGCGCCGGCCTGAATCATGCCCTCGGGCAGCATGCTAGATGACCTCCAGTTCCGCGTGCAGCGCGCCCGCGGCCTTGAGGGTGCGGATGATGGAGATCAGGTCGCGCGGGGTGGCCCCGATGGCGTTGAGGCCGTCCACCAGCTCCTGAAGGGTGGCGCCCTCCATGAGCATGAGCTGGTTGTTCTCCTCCTGCACCCCGATGTCGGTCTGCGGCACCAGGGCCGTGTCGGCCTCGGTGAACGGACCGGGCTGGAAGACCTCCACGTCCTCGGCGATGACGATCTGCAGGTTGCCGTGGGCCACGGCCACCTTGGACAGGCGGACCTCGTTGCCCAGCACGATGGTGCCGGTCTTCTCGTCCACCACCACCCGGGCCTTGCCGTCCGGGCTGACCTCCAGGTTCTCCAGCGCGGCCAGCAGCGGCACCATGTTGCCGGTGAAGCGGTCGGGCACGCGCAGGTTCACGGTGGCGATGTCCCCGGCCGAGGCGAAGTCCCCGCCCAGGGTGGAGTTGATGCGGTTGACCACCTGCATGGTGGTGGAGAAGTCCATGGTCGAAAGGTTGATGACCAGGTTGTCCTGACGGTTGAACTCGAAGGGCACGGTCCGCTCGATGATGGCCCCGCCCGGGATGCGGCCCACGGTGGCGATGTTCTTCTGCGCCTGGGCCGCCTCGCCCGTGGCCGTGTACCCGCCAATGGTCAGGGAGCCCTGGGCCACGGCGTAGACCCGGCCATCCAGCCCCTTGAGGGGCGTGACCAGGAGGATGCCGCCCAGCAGGCTGTCCGCGTCGCCCAGGGAGGACACGGTGACGTCCAGGGGCGAGCCCGGCTTGGCCGAGACAGGCATCTTGGCCGTGACCATGACCGAGGCCACGTTGTCGGGCTTGAGTGCCGAGGAGGCCACCCTCAACGCCCATCTTGTCGAGCATGTTGCGCATGCTGGTCATGGTGAAGGCGCTGGTGGAGGAGTCCCCGGTGCCCTGGAGGCCGACCACCAGGCCGTAGCCGACCAGTTCGTTGGAACGCACGCCCGAGAAGGCGGCGATGTCCTTGAGGCGAACGGCCTGGGCCGGGGCGGCCAGGGCCACGGTCAGCAACACGGCCGCCAGGAATGCGGAAATGCGGATTGCGTTGCGGTTGGGCATGATTCGGGTCTCCCTGTTAGAAGGGCCAGATGTTGTCCAGGATGCGCGTCAGCCAGCCCGGCCGCTGGCGGTCGGAGAGCACGCCCTCGCCGTAGAGCTCGATCTGAGCCTCGGCCAGGTGCGTGCTGGGCACGGTGTTGCTGGAGCTGATGTCCTGGGGCCGGACCAGGCCGCGGACCACCAGGATCTGGGTCTCGTTGTTGACCCGGATGCGCCGCGCGCCCTCCACCTGCATGATGCCGCCGGGCAGGATGCGCACCACGCGCACGGCCACGGTGGCCGTCATCTCGGCCTCGTGGGTGGTCTCGCCCGTACCCTCGAACTTGTTGTCCGTTTTGGCTCCCACCGAGGCTCCGGGCGTCAGGCGCATGAAGTCGGTGGCCTCGCGGATCAGGGTGCCCTCGGGTACGGCCGTGATGCCGAAATCAATGTTGTTGGTCTTGTCCGAGGTGGTCTCCACCTTCTGGCTGGCGTCGCTGACCTCGGAGATGACGACCATCAGGATGTCGCCCACGCGGTGGGCGCGCGAGTCGTCGTACAGAAACTCGGCCGTGTGGGGCGTGTAGAGCGACCCCGGATTGTCCATGGGTTCGGGCTCCTCCACCACGGGCTCGGTCATCAGCGGCATGGGGACCGGCTCGCTCTTGGCGGCGCAGGCGGCCACAAGGGCCAGCAGCATGAGCAGCAGGGGCGGAGCCAGATTGCGGATATCCATGTCGTTCTCCTTCCTCGGCGGTCAGCGGACCACCACCACGGTATGCTCGTCCATGGCCGTGGCCATGACCGTGCGATTGGATTGCATGTTTCTGACCTCCACCACCTCGCCCTTGTCCGCGTCGTTCAGGGCCTCGGCCTTGACCGCCAGGCGGACCTTGGAGCCGGTGTAGACCAGGTTGACGGTGGCGCCCTTGGCGATCATGGGCAGGGGCTCCAGGTAGTCCATGAGCAGGGGCATGCCCGTGCCCAGGGAGCGGTTGACCCGGTAGGGACCGGAGCGGCCGTCCCAGACCCGGCCCACGTAGGCCAGGTTCTTGCGCATGTAGGTGATCTTGTCCGGGCTCAGGGGCTCGAGCTTGCGCAGGGGCGCGCCCACGCAGGGCACGGCCGCCCAGAGGTTGATGAAGGCGCTGCCCGCGTACCGGCCCACGATCTTGCCGTCCGAGGTGGTCACCCGGAACTTGATGCCCTGGCGGCCGGGCCCGGGATCGTCGGCCAGGGCCAGCTCCAGGACGTCGTAGTCGCGGTCCAGGAAAATGTAGTCCGGCACCCGCAGGTCCTTGATCTCGATGTCCCCGTTCAGGGGCTTGAGCTTCGGCGTCAAGAAGCTGACGACCATGCGCTTGAGGTCGTCCTGGGAATAGACCTTGCCGCCCAGCTGGTAGACCAGACGGCTGGGCAGGACGCAGGCCTCGTAGGCCTCGGGCAGGTAATAGGCCAGAAGCTTTTCCAGTTGCTTGCGCACGATCTGCACCGGGCGGCCCGGCACGCCGGGGGCCTCCCACAGGGTGGCCGCGGACAGCCGCTCCCAGGTTCCGGCCGGCGGGGTGCCCTCCACAATGGCGATCTCGCCCAGGGTCACGCGGGGCCCCTGCACGCTGGCCACGTCCTTGATCATGATGCGCCAGGCGCTTCCCGAGTCGGCCCGGGCCACCTGGGACAGGATGGGCACGGACAGTCCCAGCGCGGCCAGCGCCAGTCCCAGAAGGACCGGCGCGATCCAGCGCAGGACAATGCTTTTCTCGGCGCGGCGCATGGTCATACTCTTAGCGCTTCACGTTGATGGCCGTCTGCAGCATGGTGTCCGAGGTGGTGATGGCCTTGGAGTTCACCTCGAAGGCGCGCTGGCCGATGATCAGGCCGACCATCTCGTCCACCATCTCCACGTTGGAACCCTCCAGGTAGCCCTGGGCCAGGGTCCCGAAATTGTCCTCGCCCGGCGTGCCCTGCACGGCCGAGCCCGAGGCCTCGGTCTCCCGATACACGTTGCGGCCCACGGCATTGAGCCCGGCCGGGTTGATGAAGGTGTAAAGGTTGAGGTCCGCGGCGGCCAGCTCGGCCCCAGCGCTGTCCAGGGCGGCGATGTGCCCGTCCTCGGAGATGACCAGGTCCACGGTCTCGGCGGGCACGGTGAACTCGGGCTGGAGCGGATAGCCGTTGGCGTTGACGATGAGGCCGTCGTTGTCCAGCTTGAAGGAGCCGGCCCGGGAATAGACGTCCTCGCCGTTCATATCAAGAAGGAAGAAACCGTCGCCCTCGATGGCCACGTCCAGGGTGTTGCCGGTGTTCTGGTAGTCGCCCTGGGTGAAGAACTTGTGCACGGTCACCGGACGCACGCCCATGCCGACCTGGATGCCCGTGGGCAGCCGCTGCCCGGCCTCGTTCTGGGTGCCGGCAACACGCATGGTCTGGTACATGAGGTCCTCGAACTCGGCCCGGGATTTCTTGAAGCCCACGGTGTTCACGTTGGCCAGGTTGTTCGACAGGACATCGATATGGGTCTGCTGGGCCACCATGCCCGTGGCCGCGGTCCACAACGAACGCATCATAACGTTTTTCCTCCTCGGATTGCGAACTAACTGCTGGCGCCGACCTTGTTGACCAGCTTGGTATCCATCTCGGCGGTGCCCTGCATCATCTTGGTATAGAGGGTGAATGCGCGCTGCACCTCGATCATCTCCACCATCTCGGTGACCACGTTGACGTTGCCCTTTTCCAGGCTGCCCTGGACCACGGTCAGGTCCGTGGGCGGCATCTCCTGGGCCTCGGTATTGGCCTTGATGCCGTACAGGTTGTTGCCCATCTTCTCCACGGAGCTGTAGTCGGACACGTCGACCAGCTGGAGCTGGCCCACCACCTGGTCTCCGGACCGGATGGTGCCGTCGCCGCCCACGCTGATGGCGGCGTCCATGGGCAGGATGAGGGGACCGCCGCCGCCCATGACCTCGAAGCCCTGCTCGGTGATCAGGCGGCCGTCGGGTGCGAGCTGGAAACTGCCGTTGCGCGTCAAATACTCGCCGTCCCCGGCCCGGATCTTGAAGAAGCCCTCGCCGGACAAGGCCAGGTCCAGGGGGTTGCCCGTCTGCTGCAACTGCCCTTGGGAAAAGTCGATTTTCTGGTCGGACAGCCTCGGCTTGGCAATGACGTCGGGCCTGGGCCAGAGCTCCTCGGCCCGCATGTAAGGCCGCGAGTCCACCATGTAGTCATGGGCGAAACGCACGAAGGTGTCGTGGAAGGCCAGCTTGTCTTTCTTAAAGCCGGTGGTGTTCACATTGGCCAAATTGTTGGCGATGTTGTCCATACGAAGCTCATTGCTCATGGCTCCGAACATGGCGCTGTACATGCTGTCTTGCATGGGCTGTGGTCCTCCTGTCTGCCAGGAGAATGCAAAAGCCGAGCCAAGACCCTGAACCGTCGAAACCGGACCCGAACGCCCGGTTTGACACCTCCTCCGGAATCGCCTATCCCTTTTCTTAATTGATTATGATTTTCATTTTCATAGACATACAGCATAGACAAGGTCAGTATTTGTTCACCAACTTGTGACACATTGATCATGATTCCGAAACGTTCCGGACATAGACAGGAATCGGACGGATAACCGGAGGACCCCATGCTCAAGCGCAACATGATCTTTTTGGCCCACTGCTACGGACACGTCTGCCGCCTCTCCAGCCGCGACGGATCGGTCTCCGGCACGGCCTCCCTGGTGACCATCACCCCGGACACGGCCCGCGTGCACCTGAAGAGCGGCCTGTGGGGGGTGTTCGCGCCGGGGCACGGGGTGGTCCTGGCCCCCATGTTCTCGGCCGCGCCCGGCCTGAGCGTCCCGGCCCGGGTCCGGTGCCGGGAGGACGACTGCCTGCACCTTTGCTTTGACCAGGCCTTGCCCCTGACCGGATTCGAGTTGGTCCGCCTGTCCCGCTCGCGGTGACGGAGGGCCGGCCACCATATATAATATTATTGATATGCGACATTCCTGGACGTATCCTCAGGGGGTGCGAATCATGCTGCATGAACGCTTTACCGAACTTCCCGATCCGCCCCGGGACGCCGTCCGTTCCGAAAGCAACGGCCCCGATCCCTTCCCGGCCCTCTACCGCCCGGCCATGCAAATCTCCGAAACACAGGACGCGGTGGAGGTGCGGGCCAAGCTGCCCGGTGTGGCCTGCATGGACATCTGCGTGTTCCTGTACGCGGGCAGGCTGACCATCCACGTGGCCCGGCCGTCCAAAAGCGGCACGGGGAACGGCCGCCAGGTCCAGGACGGCTGCTCGGCCATTTACCGCTCCTTCCAGCTGCGTCAGGCCCTGGACGAAAACAAGGCCACGGGTTCGTTCCACCAGGGCGTCCTGCGTCTGTCCCTGCCCAAGGCCGAGCCCACCGAATCCGAATAGAAACCAGCCGCCCCGCTTTCCAAGCCACGACTCAGGCGGACGATCATATATTAAGGAGGCGCGAATCCGTGCTCCGCCGACTTCGACCCGTTCGGGCGCATCGGGATCGCGCCCTGGACGCGATTGTCCGGCCCTCCCCACCCCCTCCTTGACCCCGAACCGGCCCCAAACGGCCGGGGCCGGGCAAAAGGGGGTGTTGACATCCCCACTTCGGAAGCTTAAAAGTCCATTCTGCGTCGCAGGCCTCGGTCTGCTGCGTTCCCGAGCGGGTGTAGCTCAGCTGGTAGAGTACAAGCTTCCCAAGCTTGGTGTCGCGGGTTCGATCCCCGTCACCCGCTCCAAGGCCACCTACGGCTGAATGTTCGAAGCCTTACGGCTTGTTGCATCCTGTGGGCCTTCCGGTCCACTTTTTTATTGGTTTCGGATGGTTCCGAAGCCAGGACGAGAGAAGGGACTGATGGGCGAACGCGATCTGGAATCCCGGCTGGCCCCCCTGGTCCAAACCCAGGCCGAAATCCTGGGGCTCACGATCTGGGGCCTGGAGGCCCCGTCGGGCAGCGGCCGCCAGATGGTCCGGGTCTACGTGGAAACAGGCCCCAAAGGCGAAGACGGGGTCAACGTGGACACCCTGGCCAAGTTCTCCCGGGCCCTGTCCGTGGCCCTGGACGTGGAGGACGCGGTGCCCGGGGCCTACACCCTGGAGGTCTCCTCCCCGGGGCTGGAGCGGCGGTTCTTCTCGTTGGACCAGCTCGCGGGCTACGAGGGGCAGACAGTGACGGCCAGGCTGGCCGACCCGGATCCCGAGACCGGGCGGCGCAAGATCACGGGCAAGCTGGCCGGAGTGGAGAACGATCGCGTCGGGATCGTCGAAGAGGACGACCAACGCTGGAATATTTCCTGGGACAGGATCAAGTGCCTCAACCTGGTGCATGAATTTTAGCCGGACGCCGCCAGGCGGGACTTACCGGCGGCAACGGAGGAAAAGATGAGCGAACTGAAAAAAGCCATCGAACAGATCAGCAAGGACCGCGGCATCGACCGCGACCTGCTCATAGACACCCTGGAAGAGGCGGTGCGCTCCTCGGTGGCCCGCAAGTTCGGCGACGAGATCGACGTGGAGGTGACCTTCAACGAGGACACCGGCGAGATCGACGTCTACCAGTTCAAGGTGGTGGTGGACGAGGTCCACGACCCGGTGAGCGAGATCACCCTGGAGGACGCCAAGGAGCACGATCCCGGGGTGCAGATCGACGACGAACTGGGCTTCAAGCTCAAGGTCGAGGACCTGGGCCGCATCGCCGCCCAGTCGGCCAAGCAGGTCATCATCCAGCGCATGCGCGACGCCGAGCAGGAGATCATCTACGAGGAATACAAGGACCGCGTGGGCGAGATCGTGGGCGGCATCATCCAGCGCCGCGACCGCACCGGCTGGATCATCAACCTCGGCCGCACCGAGGCCCTGCTCCCCAAGGAGGAGCAGATCCCCAGAGAGCGCTACAAGCGCGGCGACCGGGTCCAGGCCTACATCATCGACGTTCACAAGGAGTCGCGCGGGCCGCAGGTCATCGTGTCCCGCTCGCACCCCGACTACATGATTTCCCTGTTCCACCGCGAGGTGCCCGAGGTCTCCGACGGCACGGTCAAGATCATGGGCGTGGCCCGCGACCCGGGCCTCAGGGCCAAGGTGGCCGTATCCAGCCGCGACCGCGACGTGGACCCCGTGGGCGCCTGCGTGGGCATCCGGGGATCGCGCATCCAGAACGTGGTCCAGGAGCTCAAGGGCGAGCGCATCGACATCGTGGTCTGGAGCCCGGACATCGTCATGTACGCCAAGAACGCCCTGTCTCCGGCCATC
>CAXXNS010000013.1:0-144166 GCA_963666895.2 Desulfovibrionaceae bacterium
GGCCGACAACGGCCGCACCGCCTGGGAGCATCTGGAGCGCTGGAAGGCCGAGGCCGAGGAGGCCGGGCGGCCCATCGAGGAGTTCGTCTCCGTGGTCGTGTCCGACGTGGAGATGCCGGTCATGGACGGCCACAACCTGACCAGGCGCATCAAGGAGGACCCGACGCTCAGGCGGACGCCGGTCATCCTCTGTTCGTCCATCGTGTCCGACTCCCTGGAGCACAAGGGAAAATCCGTGGGCGCGGACGACCAGATATCCAAGGCCGACCTGCCCCAGTTGGTGGAGCGCATCGCCAGGCTGCTTCCCCCGGTGTAGACGCCGGTTTCGCCGACCCGGCCGTCCGGCCTCATCCCCTGTTTTCGGCTGTTGAAGCGGTTGTGACTGAACGAGTGCGACAGTTTTTGCGACCAAGGAGAAGCGAATATGAAAATGATTCGGCGCAGGCGCGGCCCCTGGATGGCCGCCGTGTTCCTGCTGGGAGCCTTTCTCATGTTTCAGGGTCCGGCCCTGGCCCAGGACGCCACGGCCGAGAACGTCGTGGGCTGGGTGCAGAAATCCGAGGGCAGCGTGACCCTGGTGGATTCCTCCGGGGCCGGGCGTCCGGCCGAGGTCCAGGCCGGGGTCATGGCCAACGACACCCTGACCACGGGCCCGGACGGACGGCTCCAGGTCGTGTTCAAGGACAAGACCATGCTCGCCCTGGGCAATGATTCCCGGCTGCTGGTCAAGGACGCCATGGATATGGACGGCGGCGGCCGTCTGGACCTGGAGTTTCTCCAGGGCGTGGCCCGGGTGGTGGCCAGCGAGATACTGTCCGCCAAGCCCGAGGCCTTCAGCATGAGGACCCCGCTGGGCGGCATCGGCATCCGGGGCACGGAGTTCGGCTCCCTGGCCGCGGCGGACCACGAGTCCCACGTGCTCTACGAGGGCGGCCCGGTGATCTGCACTTTCCGGCAGGAGTCCGGCGAGGCCGAGGCCCTGCGGGTGGAAGCCTGCCAAAAGCTGGCCCATGCCCGCGAGCTGACCGAGTATGCCCTGGGTTGGGTCAAGCCCAACCAGTTCAAGGAAAAGAATCGCATGACCAATCAGCTGGCCGACATCGAGGAAAAGCAGGCCAGTCTTGGTTGCGGACAGTAGCAGGAGGATGAACGCCATGAAGACGACGCGATACGGCAAGTGGATCGGCATCCTGTGCCTGGCGCTCCTCCTCGGCCTGGGGACCGTGTGCCCGTCTTGGGCCCTGTGCCCGGTGGGCAAGGCCGGGAACGCGGGCAAGGACGCGGACAAGGCGTACGAGGCGGCCATGGAGGCCCTGGAGTCCGGGCAGCCCGGCCAGGTCACCGTGGAGCTGGCCGAGCCGGGCCAGGGAGTGACCGCGGCCCCGGGCCAGGCCCCGGCCATGGAGCTCCCGCCCGAGGACCGGGCGGCCCTGGAATCGGTGGTCGTGGACAAGAGCATCCCGTTGCCGTTCTAGGCGACAGACGCGAACAAGCCCCCCGACCTGTCGGCCGGGGGGCTTTTTTGTGCGGAGGGGGAAAGCCTAGGAGGTCACGAAGCAGGACGGGTAGGTCCGGTCCAGGTGCAGCTGGGCCTGGCGGGCCTGGTTCGGGGCCTGGAAGATCCCGGCCTTGACCACGTACAGCCGGGAGCCGTTCCGGTTTTGCACCTCGATGCGGGAGCCGGTGTAGCCGCGGCCGTGCAGGTCGGCCAGGACCTTGCGGGCGTTGGCCTCCACCGAGAACACGCCCACCTGGACGTAGTAGCCGCCGCCGGCCTGCACGGCCTGCTGGACGGCCTGCTGAATGGGCGGAGCGGGCCGCGAGGCGGCCACGGTGACGGCCTGCACGGGCTGCGCGGGAGACTGGTCCGTGCTCACGCTGCCCACGGCGGTGACGCGCACCTGGGCCAGGCCCTGGGCCGCGCTGCCCAGATGCTTGGCCGCGCCGTAGGACAGGTCGATGATGCGTCCGTTGACGAACGGGCCCCGGTCGTTGACCACCAGGTCCACGCTGCGGCCGTTCTGCAGGTTGGTGACCCGGACCACGGTGCCCAGGGGCAGGGTCTTGTGGGCCGCGGACAGGCCATGCATGTCGTAGCGTTCGCCGTTGGCCGTCAGGCGGCCGTGAAAATCCTTGCCGTACCAGGAGGCCACGCCGACCTCGTCGTATCCGGCCGCAGTGCTCAGGGTGCGGTAGGTCTTGCCGAGCACGGTGTAGGTGCGGGCCTTTTCCGTGGGGAAGCGGCCGGGCACGGCCACGGCGGGCGCGGACTTGGACACGGAGGCGCCCGAAGGCACCGGGGCCTTGCCGAACATGGCGCAGCCGGTGAGCATGGCCGTGGCCGCCAGCAGGATGGCCAGCATTATGAGCTTGCGGAGCGTTCTCTTGGCGTTCATGGGTTCCCTCCCTGATCCGTGGGGCTTCCTTGCCCCGTTGCGTCGGCATTCCGACGTTCAGGAAGGGACATGCAAACTTCGGGCCGAAATCTAGAGAATCTCTTGGAGAATCAGGAACCAGCCCACGCCGATGAGCAGCAGGATCAGCGAGGGCAGGGCCACGCTGCGCCAGGTGCGGCCCAGGTCCACGTGGAAATACTGGCAGGTGAGGATGAAGCAGATGTGCAGGGGCGAGGCCATGACCCCGGCGAATCCGGTGAACAGGCCCAGCACCATGTAGGGCAGCATCTGGTCGGACATGCCCAGCTGGGCCAGCAGCCCCAGGAGCAGGGGAAAGGACGCGCCCACGAATGCGATGGAGATGCCCGACACCAGCCCGGCCACCAGGGGCAGGATCACGGCCGTGGCCACCAGGGCGGCCGAGCCTCCGGCCAGGCGGGACAGGTCCTCGATGGCCCCGGAGCGGATGAGCGCCTCCTGGAACACGAACACCGCGGCCACCACCAGGAGCATGGAGTACAGCCCCTTGCGCCCGAGGATGGAGAGCACCATTTTGGCCGGGACCCTGTTCTGGGCCATGGCCGTGAGCACGGCCGCCAGCAGGGCTACGCAGACGCCGATTTCGAACGGGGCGTGGGGCAATACGGCCGTCTGCACCACCTCCAGGCCGATGGCCCCGCCGATGGCCACCACGAAGGGCAGGCCGTCCAGGAGGATGCGGCCCAGGCCGGGCTTGGGGCCGTCCTCGATGACCGGTTCGGTCTTCAGCGGCAGGACTCCGGGCCGCAGGAAGAAGAACCAGCCCAGCACGATGGCCGCCAGCACCCCGGGGAAGGTGTGGGAGATGATGGTGCCCAGGGACAGGCCGGACAGGGAGGCTGTGAGCAGGATGCCCGGGTACAGGGGCCAGGCCATCTCCCAGATGTGGCGGAACCAGTAGTTGAGCAGGGCGCGCTGGCGCTCGGGCACCTGGAAGGGCTCGGTGGCCGTTTTGACCAGGGGCGCGGAGAAGATGGCCCCGCCGGGCATGGGCAGCAGTCCGATGAGGGCCGGGAAGAAGATGATGCGCAGTCGGGGGTTGGTCAGCCGCCGTCCCAGGGAGTCCATGAGCCGCACGGTTTGGCCGGTGCGCTCCAGCACGTCGGACAGGACCAGGATCAGGGCCACGATGAGGCCCAGGAACAGGGCCTTCTGCCGGACAACGGCCGTGCCCGCGGCGCCGGCGATGTCCAGGGGGCCCATGCCGAAGAGCAGGCCCAGGATCACCGAGCCCAGGAGGATGGACAGGCCCAGGCCGAGCCGCAGGCGGATGCCCACGAGCATGAAGACGAATGCCGCTCCGATCTTGATCAGGGGCATGAAACGAATGAACCAGTCCGCCAGCACGTCCATGAGCCGGGGCATAGACCATTTCCCCACGCCTGGAAACCCCGGAGCGCGCGCCCGCGTCGCGGCCGGCATCAGCTCTTGCCCTCTGCCCGGAGCCGGGCTAGGTTTCGGGCCTGCAACACGCAAGGAGGGAGCATGCCCGGCAAGCTGGACAAGGACGCGGTGCGCGAACACGTGCTCAAGGTGGTCATGGAACGGGTGGACACGGGCGAGGACAGCCGCCGTCAGGCGCTGTCCGAGTTCCTGGCCGTGACCGTGAACCCGGCCGAGGGCATGGCCGAGCGCATGGCCGAGCTGGTGCCGCCTCTGGTGCCCGAGCTCTACGAGAAGTGGGCGGGCATGTTCGTGGACCGGCTCCTGGAGACCCTGCCCGAGAACCAACTGCAACTGGTCTGCGACGGGTCCAAGGACAACGACGCCTCCCTGGTGCTGGCCTTTCTCATGTTCCTGGAGTCGGAGCGCATGGAGCGCCGGATGGAGGCGGACCTGGTCGAGTACGGCCGGGACCACGCCGGGGACAACGACATGGGCGACGCCGTGGCCCAGTGGCTCAGCGCGCGCAAGGCCGAGATGGCCTCCCACGGCGCGCCTCGGGCCTCAAAAAAACCCCAATAGACCGCCTAGGCGTCCACGTTCCCGCGGTCCTGCCTGCGCTGCTCGGCCATGGCCGCTTCCACCGCGTCGGCCATCTCCCGGGCCGGGGGCGGCTCCATGCCTTCGGTCTCCAGGTACAGGAGCTGGAGGTTGAGTTCCCGCTGGATCACGGGCCGCTCCGGGTCGAAGTACATCTTCCAGATCACCGAGGCCTTGTCCGCCTTGTCCAGCCGGGCCAGGGTCAGGCCCAGGTGCAGGGTGGACTCGTTGTCCTCCTTGCGCAGCCGGAGCACGCGCTCGAACTCCACCTTGGCCTGGATGTAGCGGCCCATGTTGTAGAGGCAGCGGCCCTTGCGCATGCGAACCTCGTTGTTCTTGGGCTCGGCCTTGAGATATTGGTCGTAGCGCTCCAGGGCGCCGTGGAAGTCCCCGAGCTCAAAGGCGTGGTTGGCCTCCTTGAGCAGGGAATAGGTCTGGCTGGTCTCGGCCCGTGGAGGAGCCGTGTCCTCTTCGGTGTCGTCTTTTCGGAAGCGTTGGAAGGCTCCGGTCAGAAAGGCCCGGCGGTCCAGATTAACCTTGTCGTCCTTGGCGCTCATGCGTCCTCCTGAAGTGCTTGTCGCGGGCCACACAATAGCGCATTGGCCGTGGGGGTCAATGCCCCCTCTTTTCCGTACGGAATGGGCCCGGCTTGCCTTTCCCCTGGTTTCGTGGAACCACCCTGTGCAGGGACAGGGGACTGGACAAGCGGGGGACAAGGAGGGTTTCCACAGCCATGAACGGCTGGATGGGCAAGATTCTGGTGGCCAACCTGACCAACGGCACGGTGCGCGCCGATCCCCTGGACCCGGACCTGGCCCGGCAGTGGCTGGGCGGCCGGGGCATGGGCGTGCGCCACCTGGCTCCGTTCGCGGGCCTGGCCTGGGACGACCCGGACGCGCCCGTGGGGTTGTTCGCGGGCCCGCTCACGGCCACGGCCGCCCCCTGTTCCGGCCGGGCCTCCCTGGTCGGCTTTTCTCCCCTGACGAACGCCCTGGCCGACGCCTCCCTGGGCGGCGCCCTGCCCACCCAGCTCAAGCGGGCCGGATGGGACGGCGTGATCTTCACCGGCCGGGCCGACCATCCCGTGGGCCTGGAGATTCGCGACGGCGAGGTCGGGCTGGCGCGGGCCGGTTCCCTGGCCGGGCTGACCACCTCGGCCGTCATGGACGGCCTGTACGAGTTCAAGTCCGTGGCCTGCGTGGGACCGGCCGCCTGGAACGGGGTGCGCTTCGCCTCCATCGCATACGACAGGCGGTACGCGGGAGGACGGGCCGGGCTGGGCCTGACCCTGGCCGCCAAGAACCTGGCCTACGTCGGCGTCACCGGCACGGGCCGGGTGGGCGTGGCCGATCCGTGCGAGCTCAAGGCCGCCCGCCGCGGCATCGTGCGGCTGACCACGGCCAGCCCGGTGCTTATGGGCCAGTCCGGGTTCGCCCGCAACGGCACCGCGGCCCTGTTCGACCTCATGGACGCCCGGTCCATGATGCCCACGGACAATTTCGACCGCACCCGGTTCCCCGGGGCCTCGGGGCTCAACGCCCACGCCCTGCGTCAGCGCTACGACCCCCTGCGCTTCGGGTGCAAGGGCTGCCACATCCTGTGCATGCAGCGGGCCCGGGAGGACGGCGCGGGCCTGCCCGGATACGAGCCCCTGGCGCATTTCTCGGCCCTTATAGGCAATCGCGATCTGGAGCTGGCCGTGGCCGCCACCCGGGCCTGTGCTGAATACGGCCTGGACCCGGTGTCCACGGCCGGGGTGCTGGCCTGCTACCGGGAGATCATGGGTCAGGACTTCGAGCCCGGCCAGGTGCTGGACTTCATCCAGGACATGGCCACGGGCCGTTCGCCCATGCTGGCCCGGGGAACCGAGTCCGTGGCCCGGAGCCTGGGCGTGGGCGAGGAGGCCATGACCGTCAAGGGGCTGGACCTGCCCGCCTACGACCCGCGCGGGGCCTGCGGCTTGGCCCTGGCCTACGCCGTGTCCACCCGGGGCGGCTGCCACCAGCGGGCCTACCCCCTGTCCCACGAAATTTTGCGCAAGCCCGTGGCCACGGACCGTCTCTCCTTCGCGGGCAAGGCGCGCATGGTCAAGATCGCCGAGGACCAGATCGCGGCCGCGGATTCCCTGACCGCCTGCCTGTTCGCCCTGCTGGCCGCCAGTCTGGAGGAGTATGCCCGGGCCCTGGCCGCGGTCACGGGGTTGGACTTCAACCCCGGGGAGTTGGTCGGGCTGGGCGAGCGCGTGTGCTACCAGGAGCGGATCATCAACGCGGCCCGGGGCTTTTCGGCCGAGGACGATGATTTGCCCGCCCGCTTTTTCGAGCGCGCCGGAGACGAGGTCCCGGCCCTGGACCGCGAGGAATTCTTGGCCGCCCGGGCCAACTACTACAAGGTCCGGGGCCTGGACGAAGACGGCCTGCCTTTGCCGGAAAAGGCAGGGGAACTGGGGGCGGAATGGACACTCTCCTGAAGCAGGTGACCGCGAAATACGCGGACAAGCTGGTGGCCCAGGGATTGGCTGTCGAAGCCCTGGCCGCGGGTCGGGACGCCGAACTGGTCTGGAGTTCGGAGCACGAGCGTGTTCCCGAGCTGTCCGAGCTGTTCGAGCGCATGAACGTCAACTCCCTGGTGGTGGCCCGACCGGCCGAGCCCTACGCCGGCATCATCCGCTTCCTGGCCGAGCGGGCCGTGCGCGAGCAGAGCGGGAATCCGCGCATCCGGCCCGAGGACTGCGAGACCCACACCTTTCTCCACGACCTGCCCGTGGTCCGTCAATTGACGGCCGAGCCCCTGGCCCGGGCCCTGTCCGGCCGCAAGGGGGCTGTTGTTTTGGACCCCGAGGCCGGGCTCTGGCTGGCCGCCCACGGCTCGGTCAGCCCGGAGCAGGGATTCGTCACCGTGTCCTCCCTGTGCTTCGCCTGCTTCGTGCTCTTCTTCACCGGCCGGTTGCGCATGCTCCGGTCGGGCTGGGAGGACGAGGAGTGGCACGACGCCTTTTTGCGCGCGCGGGATACGCTGCCCGAGCCGGTCCAGGCCCCGCCCGTGCTGCACGCCGGGCCCCTGGACAAGGCCGAGTCCGCCCGGGCGGCCATGCGCCAGGCGGGCCGGGCCGTGGTGGAGCTGGGCCTGGTGGACTCCTATTTCGGCAACGTGTCGGCCCTGGTGGACGGGGTGGTGCACATCTCCCAGACCGGCAGCTCCCTGGGCGAGCTCGAGGACTGCATCGACGGGGTGCCCCTGGACGGCTCCCTGACCACCGGCCTGACCGCGTCCAGCGAGCTCACGGCCCACGCGGACATCTACCAGACCACCGGGTACAGGACCATCCTGCACGGCCACCCGCGCTTCACGGTCATCCTGTCCATGGACTGCCCGGGCCTGGCCCAGGGCGGAGATCTCTGCGACGTGGGCCTGGCCAGGGAGTGCCATCTGCGCTGCCCGGAAAAGCGGGACGTGTGCGGCGCACCCGTGGTTCCGGGCGAGGTGGGCACCGGCACGTACGGACTCTGCCACACCCTGCCTCCGGCCGTGGCCGTGGCCGGAGCGGGCGTTGTCTGGGGCCACGGCCTGTTCGCGGCCGGGGACAAGGACTTCAACGCGCCCCTGGCCCGCATGCTGGACGTGGAGAACCGGGCCCGGGCCGAGGTCCTGGAGCGCGCGGCCGGGGCCTGATCCTTCCCTGTTTTTCAGCCAACCATTTGGCGGGCAACGCCCGTTTTTCATTGACATATCCGTCTAGGCGGATATGTTTGAGATATGGAAAACGCCACGTCCCTGTTCAAGTCCCTGTCCGAGCCGGTCCGGCTCCGCATCCTCAACCTGCTGGACAGGGGAGTGCGGGACAAGGGCGAGCTGTGCGTGTGCGACCTCATGGCGGTGCTGGGCCTGCCCCAGTCCACGGTCTCCCGCCACCTGGGACGGCTGGCCCGGTCCGGCCTGGTAACGGCCCGCCGTCAGGGGCGATGGACCTACTATCGTCTGGCCCGGAGCGGCGAGATTCGGTGGGTGCGGGGATTGTGCCGGGAGATGCTGGCCGCGTCCCGCCAAGCGTCGGACGATCTTCGAAGCCTGGAGCAACGAATGAAGATCAGCAAGACCGACCGGTGCGGCTGACGCCCGGTCCGGGAGGACGACCATGACCGCCGTTCCCGTGAAGAGGCTCTCCTTTCTCGACAGGTTCCTGACGCTTTGGATTTTTTTGGCCATGGCCGCTGGCGTGGCCCTGGGATACTTCAGCCCGGGGATCAAGGACGTGGTCAACGCCGTCCAGGTGGGAACCACCAACATTCCCATCGCTGTGGGCCTGATTCTGATGATGTATCCGCCCCTGGCCAAGGTCCGCTATGAACAGCTGGGCAGGGTCTTCCGCAACGGCAGGGTCCTGTCCCTGTCCCTGGTCCAAAACTGGGTCATAGGCCCGGTATTCATGTTCCTGCTGGCCGTGTTGTTCCTTTCCGGGCACCACGACTACATGGTCGGCCTCATTCTCATCGGACTGGCCCGGTGTATCGCCATGGTCATCGTGTGGAACGACCTAGCCGGGGGGGACTGCGAGTACTGCGCCGGACTGGTGGCCTTCAACTCCATCTTCCAGGTCCTGTTCTTCTCGGTCTACGCCTGGGTGTTCATCACCGTGCTGCCCGGGTGGTTCGGCCTCCAGGGCGTCACCGTGGACGTGTCCATGGGCCAGATCGCCGAGAGCGTGTTCATCTACTTGGGCATCCCCTTCCTGGGTGGGGTGGCCTCGCGCTTCCTGGGTCTCAGGCTCAAGGGGAGGGAGTGGTACGAAACCGTGTTCGTGCCGCGCATCGCGCCCCTGACCCTGGTCTTCCTGTTGTTCACCATCCTGGTCATGTTCTCCCTCAAGGGGGACTACATCGTGGCCCTGCCGCTGGACGTGGTGCGCATCGCCATACCGCTGTGCGTGTACTTCCTGGCCATGTTCCTGGTCTCCTTCTATCTTTCCGCCAAGGCCGGGGCCAGCTACGAGCAGTCCGCCACCTTGAGCTTCACGGCCGCCTCCAACAACTTCGAGCTGGCCATCGCCGTGGCCATCGCCGTGTTCGGCATCGATTCGGGCCAGGCGTTCGCCGCGGTCATCGGCCCCCTGGTGGAGGTGCCCGTGCTCATCGGGCTGGTCAACGTGGCCCTGTACTTCAGGCGTCGCTTTTTCCCGCATGCCGTGGACACCCCGGAAGGAATTTGCCATCTGACCTGCAAGCCCGAGTGACGCCTCCCCGCACGCCCGAAGCCGGGCTTGCCAGGGCCGTTCCCTTGATGCAGTATGCGGCATGGCCCCTGTTTTCGGGCCTCTGCAAGAGCGAGGAAACTCCATGAAAATACACTGCATCAAGCACGTGTCCTTCGAGGGGCCCGGGGCCATCGCCGCCTGGGCCGAGGAGCAGGGGCACGAGATGGCCTATTACAAGGCCTACCTGGACCAGGATTTTCCCGACCCCGAGGAGTGCGAGTTCGTGGTCCTCATGGGCGGGCCCATGAACGTGTACGAGGACGACAAGTATCCCTGGCTCAAGCCGGAGCGCACTTTTCTCAAGGCCGCCCTGGAGAACGGGGCCAAGATGCTGGGTATCTGCCTGGGCGCGCAACTCCTGGCCGACGTGCTGGGCGGCAGCGTGACCCGCAACGAGCACCGCGAGATCGGCTTCTTTCCCATCCAGAAGGAGGCGCAGGCCAACTTCTCCCGGTTGTTCAAGCCGTTTCCCGACGTGCTCACCGTGCTCCACTGGCACGGAGACACCTTCTCCATTCCGCCCGGGGCCCTGCACGCGTTCAAGAGCCTCAACTGCGCCAACCAGGCCTTTGCGTACGAGGAGCGCGTGGTGGGCTTGCAGTTCCATCTGGAGACCACCGAGGAGAGCCTGGAGGCCCTGCTGACCAACTGCGCCGAGGAATTGACCGGCCCGGACATGACCTGCGTGCAGACGGCCGAGGACATGCGGGATCGCCTGGACCTGCTGAACCCCATGCACGGCGCCCTGTTCGGCCTGCTGGACCGCATGGCGCGCACCGATCCCAAGCCGCTCCGGAAGTAGTCTAGTAGATTTTGCGCCGGGAAAAGCCCGAGCCGAGCACGTTGAAGGTGTTCTCCACGATGAACAGGGCGTGTTCGTCCAGGGAGAAGACCACCTCCTCCAGCCGCTTGAGCTGGATGTTGTTGATCACGGTCATGAGCACGTCCTTGTCCTGGCCCGAATAGGCCCCATGCCCCTTGAGAAAGGTGCCCCCGATCTTGAGCTGTTCCCGCACCTCGCTGGCGATCTCCTTGTTTTTCGAGGAGATGACCAGGACCATCTTGCGTTGGGAGAACATGGACAGGGTGTAGTCCGTGACCTGCGAGGCCACGAAGACCAGGACCAGGGTGGCGATGACCAGGTCCGCGTCCATGAACGCGAAGCTCACCGAGAACAGGGCCAGGTTGAACAGGAAGTAGAACTTGCCCACCCCGACGTTGAAGCGCTGGAACAGGAGCACGGCCACGATGTCCAGGCCCCCGGCCGAGCCCAGGGACCGGAGGATCATGCCGCCCCCGGCCCCGGTGATCGCCCCGGCCGTGATGGCCGCGTAAATCTCGTTGTCGATGTGCAGGTTCAGGACCAGGGCCTCGTAGGCCAGGGTGATGACGGTCATGGCGTACAGGGAATAGAAGAAGAACCTCCGGCTGACCAGGAGCCAGCCCAGGGCGAAGAGCGGGATGTTGAAGATCACGTACCACAGCCCCGGAGTGAGCACGCCTGTGGCGTAGTACAACAGCAGGGAGGCGCCGAACAGACCGCCGGTCAGGAAGCCGTGATGCACGGCCACGCCCTTGACGCCCACGGCGAAGAGAACCGAGCCCGCGGTGATCAGGGCCAGGTTCCACCAGATGGAGTAGGTGTGGTCGAAGCGTTTCGTGGTGGTCATGGCGTCGTGGGAGCGTAGCCCAGGCGGCGCGCCAGGGCAAATCCAAGCCGACAAAAAGGCCCGCTCCGGGAGAACCGGAACGGGCCTTGGTTTCAGGATTTCACGTCAGGCTATTTGGCGGCCGCCTTGGCTTCTTCCAGCCAGCCGTTCCAGGTGTCCTGGTTGGCGGCGATCCACTCGTCCACGTGGCGCTCGATGTCTTCCTGCTTGTCCTCGCCCTCGAACATCTTGTTGTTCTGGTCCGCGATGTCGTTCAGGGGCACGACCATGATCTCGAACATCTTGGCCGCGGCCGGGTTGGCGGCCAGGAAGTCGTTGTTGGCCACCACGTTGATGTCGTTGGGCTCGAAGCCCATGACGATCGGGTCGGTGGCCGCGCCCAGCACGCCCGAGGCTTCGGTCTCCTCGTAGCCTTCCTTGGGCACGTTGACCCAGACGATGTCCTCGCCGAGCTTCAGCTTGTACACGGTCCAGTTGGGGGTCCAGGTGTAGAAGAAGATGGGTCCGCCGTCATTGTACCGGGCGATGCCGTCGGCCATGGCCGCGGAGTAGTTGGCCTTGATCTGGTTGATGTCGGCTTCCAGGCCGGTCTTGGCCAGCATTTCGTTGTTGGCGGTCTCGCAGCCCCAGCCCGGCGGGCAGGAGATCATGTCGGCCTTGCCGTCGCCGTCCACGTCAAAGGCGGCCTTGACGTCGTCGCGGGCGAAGTCGGCCACGGAGGTGATGCCGAACTTGTCCACGTCGCGCTTGCTGACCAGGTAGCCCTGGAGGGCGCCGCCCGCGGCCACGGTGCCGCAGATGTGCGCGCCGGACTCGAAGTTCTCGGGCAGTTGGGCGTCATGCAGCGGGAACCAGCCGTTGGCCCAGAAGTCCACGTCGCCCTGCATCACGGCCTGGTAGAAGATGGGCACGGAGAGTTCCTTGGGGGCCTCCACGGTGTAGCCCAGATCCTCCAGGGCGCGGGAATACAGCGCTTCCAGGAAGAAGCCCGTGGTCCAGGTGGCCCGGGCCGGGATGACGGTGACGCCCTCGCCGGGCAGGGCGGCCGGAGCGGCCTCTTCGGCAGGGGCTTCGGCGGCCGTGGTCTCGGCCGGGGCGGCCTCTTCGGCTTTTTCCTCGGCCTTGTCGCCGCAACCGGCGACGAAAATCAGTCCGGCCATCAGGGCCAGGATGAGCAGCAGACGTTTCATGGGTAGCCTCCTCCTTGGGATGTTCTATGGTTTTAATTTGTTGACTAAAATTTGTGCTTGGCCTTGCCCATGGCCTGGGTGATGCGGTCCAGGACCATGGCCATGAGCACGATGGACAGCCCGCCCACGCCGGCCAGGCCGACCTGCAGGCTGTTCAGGCCCTGGAACACGGGCATGCCCAGGCCGCCCGCGCCGATGAGCGCGGCGATGACGACCATGGACAGGGAGAGCATGATGGTCTGGTTGAGCCCGGCCATGATGGTCGGCATGGCCAGGGGCACCTGGATTTTGATCAGGATCTGCCAGGGCGTGGAGCCGAAGGCCTTGCCCGCCTCCACCAGTTCCCGGGGCACCTGGCGGATGCCCAGGTCGGTCAGCCGGATGATGGGCGGCATGGCGAAGATGATGGTGGCGATGACCCCGGCCACCGTGCCGATGGAGAAGAGCATGACCACGGGCACCAGGTAGACGAAGGCCGGGGTGGTCTGCATGGCGTCCAGCACGGGTCGCAGGAACTGCTCGAAGCGTTCCGAGCGCGAGGCCACGATGCCCAGGGGTACGCCCACGATGGTGCAGAAGACCACCGAAGACAGGACCATGGCCAGGGTGGTCATGGTTTCGGCCCACATGCCCAGCAGGCCCACGAAGACCAGGGTCACCACGGAGAACAGGCTGACCTTCCAACCCGCCCAACGCAGGGCGATGAGGGCGATGATCAGGATGATCGCCAGGGGCGGCACCCATTGCAGGAAGGCGTCGATGCCGTCCAGGGTCTGCTGCACGGGCCACTTGATGAGCTGGAACTGGGCCCGGAAGTTGGTGACCAGCCATTTCACGGCCACGTCGATCCAGTCCTCGAGCCCGATGTCCGGCCGGGCGTCGAACCAGGATTGGATTTCGCCCCAGAATGCACTGCCTTGTGTTGCGGCGGCTGCCATATGTACTCCGAAATCTTTGGTTTATTGAGCTGCCCCGTTTTCCTCGGGGTCGTGCCGTTGCAGGGTCTCCAGGAAGATGTTCTTGGAGATGGCGCCCTGGTACTTGCCGTCCTCGTCCACCACGGGCACGGCCCAGTCGTTGCCCGTCAGATGGGGCAGGATTTCCTGCAGGGTGGCGTCCATCTGCACCGGGGACACCTGGTCCAGGAAGGCGTCCATGAGCTTGGGCCCGTTGTTGTCCTTGATGACCTTCTTGAGCGAGTCCACGGACACGATGCCCTGGAACTTGCGGTCCGGGTTGAGCACGTAGGCGTATTCGCGGTCCACCTCGATGAGTCGTTCCAGGCAGGGCCGCGCGCCCTCGCCCTTGTGGCGGATGTAGGTCACCTGCTTGTCGCGCACGATGTCCCCGGCCGAGAACACGTTGGTCGGGTCCACGCCGCGGAAGAAGGCGCGCACGTAGTCGTCCGCGGGATTTTTGAGGATTTCCTCGGGCGTGCCCACCTGCACGATGCGCCCGGCCTCCATGATGGCGATGCGGTCGCCGATGCGCATGGCCTCGTCCAGGTCGTGGGAGATGAAGACCACGGTACGGGCCTGCTGGTCCTGGAGCTTCAAGAGCTCGTCCTGCATCTCGGTGCGGATGAGCGGGTCCAGGGCCGAGAAGGCCTCGTCCATGAGGATGATGGTCGGGTCCACGGCCAAGCCCCTGGCCAGGCCCACGCGCTGCTGCATGCCGCCGGAGAGCTCGGACGGATAGGACTCGGCCCAGGTCTCGAGGCCCACTTGGGCCAGGGCCTCCAGGGCCCGTTTCTCGCGCTCGGCCCTGCCCACGCCGGACACCTCCAGGCCGTAGGCCGTATTCTGGAGCACGTTCATGTGGGGCATGAGGGCGAAGGACTGGAAGACCATGCTCATGTCCTTGCGGAGCATGTCCACCAGTTCTTTCTTGCCCATGGCGGCCACGTTTTGCCCGTTGACCCAGACCTCGCCCGCGGTGGGCTGGATGAGGCGGTTGAGCATGCGCACCAGCGTGGACTTTCCCGAGCCGGACAAGCCCATGATGACGAATATCTCTCCGGCGCGGATGGTGAAGTTGGCCTGCTGCACGCCCACGGTCAGGCCGGTCGTCTCCTGAATCTCTTCCTTGGTCTGGCCCTGTTTTATGAGCTTTATAGCGCGTTTTGGGTCTGGTCCGAAGACCTTAAAGAGGTCTTTGACCACGATTTTATCCATTCGCTCCTCCTGAGTGCCTTTTTTCGACTTATAGTGTTTTTTGTTTTCGAAATTACTGCAATTTTAATTGTAACAAATGTTACAATATTAAATTATCAATGCAGTAAATTTTTATTAAAGTGACCATTGCAATATATAAGATACAATTTGAGCAATTTATTTCGCGAAAAGAGTTGGTAGTATCGGGAGCCTTTATTTGTATCTCGAAATACGATTGCAGGTGGTAATTTCAGATAGTAAAGGGAGAATTTCCATTCGCGACGAACCACATTGTACTACATAGAGGATGGGTGGATGTCAAATAGAGATGACATCTGTGAAAAATACATTCTCAATGGGTCAGGAGAGTCGTGTGGCGGTCAGTCCCGACAAGGCGGGGGTGGTTGGGCCGTGCTGCGGATTGCTTGAAAATGCTCCACGAAACAAAACCAGGCGGCCCCGTTCTCGCTCGTGGACCGGGGTTGCGCTTGATGTTTCCCCTGCCGTGGCATATCCGTCGGGCATGCCTTGTTTTTCATGCGTCGGAGAAACTTGATGGGCAATGAGATGATGGATCAAGAAGAGCGGCTGGACCGCGTCATGCGGGAAGTGAAGCGGGTGCGGTCCGCGCCGTCGCTGCGCATGGTCAACGGGTCGGGCCAGTCCCTGTTCGGGCGGTTTCACCTGCCCGGGATGGACAAGAAATATTTCAGCCTGCTGTTCGCGTGCGTCCTGTTCGTGCCCCTGCTTCCCCACGCCCTCTATCTGGTGGAGGACGACGACGGCGTGAATTACCGGTTCTACGGGAGGATCGGGATGGGCAGGCTGTGGCGCCTGCTGACACCCGGGGAGCGGCGGGATTTACTGGTCTCCGTGGCCAGGGTTCCCCTGGTCCGGATCGCGCTGGTGGTCCTGGCCATGGTCCTGGTCTACCAGGGCATGGCCGCGCTTTACTGAGCTAAAAAATCAATCCAGGGAAGAATCGAGCAGGCCCTGGCCGCCCGGCGTGATCCGCAAATGCCGGTAGGCCTTGGCCGTGGCCACGCGGCCGCGGGACGTGCGCTTCAGAAAGCCGCACTGGATCAGGTAGGGCTCGTAGATTTCCTCGATGGTCCGGACCTCCTCGGAGCAGGCCACGGCCAGGGTCTTGACCCCCACGGGCCCGCCCTCGAACTGCTCCACCAGGCAGGCCAGGATCTTGCGGTCCATCTGGTCCAGGCCGGACTCGTCCACGTCCAGCCGGGCCAGGGCCATCTCGGCCAGTTCCCGGTCCACCTTGCCGCCGCCCTGCACGTGGGCGAAGTCGCGCAGCCGCCTGAGCAGCCGGTTGGCGATGCGCGGAGTGCCCCGGGCGCGCCTGCCGATGATGAACGCCCCTTCCTCGTCCACCTCCAGCCCCAGGATGGCGGCCGAGCGGACCACGATGGCGGCCAGTTCCTCGGGCGCGTAGAAGTCCACCCGGAAGATGCAGCCGAAACGGTCGCGGAGCGGCGAGGTCAAGAGCCCGATGCGGGTGGTGGCCCCGACCAGGGTGAAGGGCTCCAGGTCGATCTTCACGGTCCGGGCGCCCGGGCCCTGGCCGATGATGAGGTCGATCTTGTAGTCCTCCATGGCCGGGTAGAGGACCTCCTCCACCGTGGCCGGCATGCGGTGGATCTCGTCGATGAACAGGATGTCGTGGGCCGACAGGTTGGTCAGGATGGCGGCCAGGTCGCCGGAGCGCTCCAGCACCGGGCCGGACGAGGAGACCAGGTTGACCCCCATTTCCGAGGCCATGATCTTGGCCAGGGTGGTCTTGCCCAGGCCCGGGTTGCCGTAGAACAGGGTGTGGTCCAGGGGGCGGCCGGATTGCCTGGCCGCGGACAGGAACACGTCCAGGTTGGCGCGCAACTCGTCCTGGCCGATGAATTCGTCCAGGCGGCGGGGGCGTATGTTCTCGTCCGGAAGTTTGTTCATGGGAGCCGGGTCATCAGCGGTTGGCCGCCAGGGTCTTGAGCACGCTGCGCACGGCCCCGGCCGCGTCCAGGTCGGGGTCGTCCTCGAACGCGGCCTTGAGCGGGGTGCGGATTTCCTCCTCGGTGTAGCCCAGGTTCTTGAGCCCGGCAAGGGCGTCCACGTACTCGCTGCGGAAGGGTTCCCGCTTGCCCGAGGCCGAGGTGGGCGCGGCCCCCATCTTCTCCACCTTGTCCTTGAGGTACCAGAGGATTTGCTTGGCCGACTTGGGGCCGATGCCGGGCACCGTGGCCAGGGCGTTGGCGTCCTCC
The DNA here is from genome assembly GCA_963666895.2 of Desulfovibrionaceae bacterium. Lineage (GTDB taxonomy): Bacteria > Desulfobacterota > Desulfovibrionia > Desulfovibrionales > Desulfovibrionaceae. The sequence goes on from CAXXNS010000013.1 coordinate 16,947, forward strand.
CGCCAGGCCACCTCGCGCAGGTGGTCCGGCGCGAAGTGGGACAGGATGGCCACGGCCTTCTTGGGCCCCAGCTTGTCGATGGAGATCAGGGTGCGGAAGAGCTCCAACTCGTCGGCCGAGCCGAACCCGTAGAGTTCGATGGCCTTCTCGGACACGGCCGTGTGCACGAACAGCTCGACCTCCCCGCCCTTTTTCGGCAGGGAGCCCAGCACCGAGGCCGGGCAGATGGGCTCGTAGCCCACCCCGCCGGCGGTGGCCACCAGCACGGTGCGGTCCGTGAAGCCCAGAAGCGTTCCCTTGAGATAGGCGATCATAGTCCGGCCAGCTTTTTCATGCGCCGTTGGTTCAGATGGCAGATGGCCACGGCCAGGGCGTCCGAGGCGTCCTCGGCCCAGCCCGGGTCCTTCACCCCCAGGATGCGGGCGACCATGAAGGCCACCTGGGCCTTGTCCGCCCGGCCCGTGCCCACCACGCTCTTCTTGACCAGGGTGGGCTCGTACTCGGCCATGGGCAGCCCGGCCACGGCGCAGGCGGCCATGGCCGCGCCCCGGGCCTGGCCCAGCTTGAGGGCCGAGGGCACGGACTTGGACACGAACACGTTCTCCACCGCGGCCTCGTCAGGCCCGTGCTCGGCGATGATCCCGGCCACGCCCTGGTAGATGACGCCCAACCGTTCGGGCATGGGCTTCTTCACCGGGGTGCGGATGACCCCGGCCGCCACCAGGGTGGCCTGGCCCGAAACCTCGCGCACCAGCCCGTAGCCGGTGAAGCGCGAGCCGGGGTCCAGTCCGAGCACGGTCAGCACCCCGCCATCTCCGGGCTACTCCATCTCCGCCAGGACTTCGTCCGGGATGTCCGCGTTGAAGTGGACCTGCTGCACGTCGTCGTTCTCGTCGATGGCGTCCACCAGCCGGAGCAGCTTGCGGGCGGTGTCCGCGTCCACGTCCACGTAGTTCTGCGGCACCATGGACATTTCCGAGGACTCGTACTCCATGCCCGCGCCGTCGAACGCCTGCTGCACGGCCATGTAGTCGGACGGGTCGCAGTGCACGGCCCAGACGTCGTCCTCGTCCAGGATGTCCTCGGCTCCGGCCTCCAGGCCGGCCTCCATGACCTGCTCCTCGCTGTACTTGTCCTTGGGAAAGAGGATGACGCCCTTCTTGTCGAACATCCAGGCCACGGAGCCGGCCTCGCCCATGTTGCCCCCGTTCTTGGACAGCAGGTGCCGGATTTCGGCCACGGTGCGGTTCTTGTTGTCCGTGGCCACCTCGATGAGCACGGCCACGCCGCCCGGGGCGTAGCCCTCGTACACGGTCTCGTACAGGTCGCCGCCCTCGATCTCGCCGGTGCCCTTCTTGATGGCGTTGTCGATCCTGTCCTTGGGCAGGTTGACCTGCTTGGCCTTCTGGATGGCCAGCCTGAGAGCGGCGTTGTCTTCGGGGTTGCCGCCCCCGGCCTTGGCGGCCAGGATGATGTCCTTGGCCGCCTTGGTGAAGAACTTGGCCTTCTTGGCGTCCTGGCGGCCCTTGCGATGCTGGATGTTTGCCCACTTGCTGTGTCCGGACATATATCTCCTCCGTTGCGGGTGTTTTCCGCTGGTTGCGTATGGATTTCTCTCTATCCCGCCCCGGGGCGAAAGCCAAGCCCCACGATGAAGGTCTCCTTGGACTCGGACCGCGAGCTCTTGGGCTTGAACGCCTTGACCTGCCCGAACAGGGACCGCATGGAGTCGGTGAATCCCTTGACGTCCGGGCCCTCGAATATCTTCACGGCCAGGTGTCCGCCCGGGGCCAGCCACTGCGTGGCCAGCTCCAGGGCGCGCTCGCAAAGCTCCAGGCTGCGGACCTGGTCCGTGAACTTGACCCCTGTTGTTTTCGGTGCCATGTCACTGAGCACGAGCCCAAGCGGGGCGTGGGCTTCCAGGGCCTGGACCATCTTTGGCGAGGCCTCGAAGGCGTCGGCCGTCAGAAAGGTCACGTTGGGTCCGAAGGACGCGCCCGGCTCGTTCAGGTCCACGGCCAGAACCCGTCCTTTGGGCCCGACCTTCTTGGCCGCGTACTGGGTCCAGGAGCCCGGGGCCGCGCCCAGATCCAGCACGGACAGGCCGGGCCCCAGCAGGCCGAAGCGCTTGTCCAGCTCCTGGAGCTTGTACACGCTGCGGGCCGCGTAGTTCTCCTGCTTGGCCCGCTTGAAATAGTGATCCTGGTATTTCTTCATGGAACGGGTCATGGTAGCCAAAAGCAGCACGCAAGCCAACCCAAGTAAAACCGGCCCGGACGACAGATGAATAAACGGCCCCAACGGGAGCGCATCGACAACGAACTGGGACGTCCGGTCACCCTGGCCGAGGGTCCTGCCCAGTTCTCGCGCACCGGCTCGGGCAAGGTTCCCCTGTTCCTGGGGCTGGGACCGCGCCCGGCCAAGCTGGGCGAATACTTCCCGGGCGTGCGCCAGGCCCTGTACCTGGAAAGCCCGGACTTCGAGGCCCAGATGGGCCCGGACTGGCAGGCGGCCATCCCCAAGGGCTTCACCCGGCTGGAGCCCGAGGACCTGACCGCGGAACGCATCCGACAGGCCACCATCTACCGCTACCTGCAAGGCCCGCGCATCTTTCCCTCGTTCTGGGGTCCGCTCTGGGCCCGGTGCGGCCTGGTGCACCTGCAAAAGGCCCCCTGGCCGGACAAGCCCGTGGTCTGGCTGCCCGGGTCCGAATCCGGCCTGCTGTCCCGGGAACTGGCCCTGGCCTTCGGCGCCCGGGACTGGACCGTGCGCTGGGTGCCGCCCCTGGAACAGGAGGAGTCCCTGCCCTGGCAGCTGACCAGGATGCGGCCCAGGCTTTTCTTCTCGGTCAACTTTCAGGGCATCGATTCCTTTGGACACGAGTTCTACTATTTGCGCGAGGCCGGAGCCCGGGTGGCGGTCTGGTTCGTGGACAATCCCTTTCACGTGCTGACCGGGATCAAGTCCCATTTCTGGAAGGAGATGGACCTGTTCGTCACGGACCTGAGCTTTGTGGAGCCGCTCAGAAGGCTGGGCGCGTCCAGCGTGCACCATCTGCCCCTGGCCACCAGCCCGGCCCTGTTCAGGAACACCCAGGGGCAACTGCCCGAGGCGGCCCAAGGCATCGAGGACAGGGTCGTGTTCGTGGGCCGGTCCGCGTTCCCGGACAAGAAGGAGTTCTTCGCCGGGCAAAAGTTGGACGAGGACGCCTGGGACCAGGCCAGGGCCATGCTCGCCAAGGGCCAACGGCCGGACTTTTTCTGGTGGGCCAAGCGGCTGGGCCTGGACGCGTACTGGCCGGGCAACCAGGTCCGCCGGGCCGGGCTCGGGGCAGAGGAGTCGGGTCGCCACTGGCGCGCCCAGTGCCTCAAGGCGGCCGGAAAGCAGGTGACCGTGTTCGGGGACGAGGGTTGGGCCAAGGAACTGCCCGGCGCGGACCTGCGCGGGCCCGTGGACTATTACGGGGCCCTGCCCCTGGTGTACGCCCGGGCCGGGGTCAACCTGAACCTGACCAGCCCGCTGCTTCCGGCCGGGCTGACCCAGCGCCATTTCGACGTCTGGTGCGCGGGCGGCATGCTGCTCACGGACGATACGCCCGGGCTGGACCTGTTCCCCAAGGAGCTGACCGGGCCGGTCACCTTCCATCGTCCCGAGGAGATTCCCGAACTGGCCGCCAAGGTGGGCCCCGGCCGCTTGGCCCGGGAGCGGCTGGTCACGGCCTGGAAAGAGCACATCCTGGCCGAACACACTTATGCCCGCAGGGTGGGAGTGGTGCTTGACCGCCTGGGGCTCTAGGGGCACAATCAAGAGGCTTGAATTGCGGGACGAAACCGGGTAGTAAGCCGGTTCTTCACCCATGGGGACGTAGCTCAGTTGGGAGAGCGCTGCCTTCGCAAGGCAGAAGTCGGGAGTTCAAGTCTCCTCGTCTCCACCAGAAAAGACAAATGGCTTCAGGCGGTTAGCTTGAAGCCATTTTTTTCGTGCGTTGTCCCACTCCTATCCCATGGAAATCCCCCTGCGATCCAACCTCCATATTCCTCGTCACGCACCGCAAGGCAAGGGCGGGATTCCCTTGTCCTCGCTCGACGACCGCACTTCGAGCCGCAGAACCACGGGATTGCCCGCAGCGTCCCTGGGCTTGGTCTTCACGGCGCAGTCGATGGTCGTACCCGCATCCCGAGAGGTCCCGCGTACGTACTCCATGTCACCGTCTATGATCTTGACATCCCAATGGCGATAGTCGTCTGTCGGGGCTTTGTACGTCCCCCGGTAAGACACCGTTACCGGGGTCTCGGTCTGCTGGTGATGGATGTCGCGATCCCGGACCACGGGCAGGGTGAAGCACTCCAACGTGAACTCCACCGAGCCCACGCCCGAAGCATCCGGTGCGCCGATGATCGCCGTGGCGCGCCCCGGTGCCTCGTATATGCCGTGCGCCGACGCAGGCCCCATCCCGCCACCCTCTTGATAGTCCTGGATGGCCGGGTTGATGCCCCAGGCGTAGACGAACACCACCACCTCGCCCTGATAGGTCCGCGGCCAGCAGCCCTGCTTCTTCGCCGTCATGGGGGCGCTGGCCGTGGCGAACTGGGCATCGGGAATGGGGAGCGAGGCAATGAGCTCCACCGTCACCCCCACCTGTTGGCCTGGATGCATGTCCGCCCAGGACCAGGCTTGAGCGATGACCTTCCTGCCTCCTGCCGCCAGCAGGGGCACTTCCAGTTCCTGGACCTTGGGCAGGGGCTCGGGTGCCTCGATCCTGAGCCGCGCCCGCGCATTCTTGGCCGGGGCGGTGGCCCGGTTTTCCAGAGCAACGGAAACATGGCGCATGGGCGGGGAGACATCTTCGTCGAGCACCGCCTCGGTGATCTCCACTCGCAATCCGGAAAAGCTCGCCCGCCAGATGGTGTAGACCGAGTTCACGGACTCCACCAGGGCGAGTTGAGGAGTGTTGAAAAACCGCTCCAGGTTGCTTGCCGTGGTCTCTGCACAGGTCTTGGCGAAGCGCTCCACCTCCTGCGCCAGAGCGAGATCGTTGTGCTCGAAGCTCGGCTCCGGGTTCTGCCAACCCTTATGGTAGGCGGGATTGGGGACGGGCTGATGCCCCGGGTACACTGCCCCTTCCCAGGCCACATGGCTGGAAGTCGTGTCCGTCATAAACCCCCTGCCGTTCCAGTACCAGGGATCGAACCAGTCGATCTTGTCGTCATTGGACCGGGCCAGCCGGAAATTTCTGATGCACCGTTTAAGAGCCGTGGGATCCATGAACGGACTGAGGTAGCAGAGCACCGTTGACCCGAAGACCTCTTCGGGCAGGTTCTCCATGGCCTCCTCAAGATAGACCAAGTCCAGGAAGTGGCAGCCCACGATGTGGTAAGGAACCCAGACATCGCCTATAAAATGGGCGGCCCAGGCGGCGTCCTTGGGCGTGGCCTTGCCCTTGGCCAGGCCCGCGCAAAGCTTCTTGAAATACAGGGCAGCGGTCATGGGGGCATCGCCGAAATTGGTATAGTTGCCCGCGGGCTTGCCATCGGCGGTGTGGTAGGCCTTGCCCTTGCCGTTCTGCTGCAGGCGGGGATTGTAGTAATGCTGCGAGAACTTTGTGGCCCCGCCGCTGTCCGGCCCCTTGCCCTTGCCGTAGAGGGCCTCCTGGCCTTCCCATGGGATGATGTCCGCCAGTTTGGGAAAATCCACTCCCTCGAATGCCGGGTCCCGCTCCAGTGCGGGATAGGCCTGCTTGAGGATGTACTCATGGCTATTGGTGGCCCAGACCGATCCCCAAGCCGTGGCCCATTCAGGCAGGGCCAGGTCCGTCAGAGCACCAAGAACCCCGAGAGCACCCAGGCGCAATGCCTGGCGCCGGGAAAATCGCTGTTTGCCCATATCCGCATTCCTCCCCGCTGGTTCCCTGGCCAAAGGCCCTACAGCGCCTGCCTACTACGCGCAATGCCACGATACCATTGTGAGTTCAAGTCTCCTCGCCTCCATCAGAAAGAAAAAGGGGTTGGACGATAGCCGTCAACTCCGTTTTTCCAAAAAATAAGAATAGAAATCGGGCACAAGAAAAGCCCCGAAGCTCGGGAGAGCTCCGGGGCCTGCTGCCGGGGTTGGTGTTTTGGTCAGGTCATCGAGCCTGGGTGGTGGCCGGAGTCAATCGAGCCGTGGACTTGCGGGACAGGCCCTTGGCGGCGGCCTTGATGTCGGCAAGGGCCATCTTGCAGCCCATGCGGACGGTTCCGGCTATCTCCCTGCCCAGGGCAAACGGAACCGTAAGCGCGAGATAAGCGGTATATTGGGCAGCCCTCTTGGGAGGTACGCCCTGCGCTCTGAAGCCGTGGTAGGTCTTCCTCGTCTTGGAGACGATCCCCACGGTGGCCAGCAGCCCGAGTCCGGTCAGCATGTACACCTGGGAATCGGACAAGGGAGTGACGTTTGTGACAACGCCTTTGTACGAGAAGCTGACCGTGTCCCCAAGCGCGCCTCCGCCGGTTCCATACGTGTCGGCGAGCCCGGTCTGCCCAACGAGTCCGGTCATGGTCGAGAAGTCAAGACCATAGAACGCGCTGCCGACCGTGGTGGTGTCGAACGAGCCGTAAACGCTGGAGGTCGTGCCGGGCCATGTAATGAACGGGGTGTTCGGCTCGATCTTGACCATGTAGTTTCCCATTTCAGTGACGACGTACCCGTTGCCCACGGATACCAAGTCGAAATAGTCAACAAATTCCTGCGCGGTTGTCCCGATGTTGGAAAAATTGAAGATGATGCTGCCGATGCCGTCCGACAAGGCGGTGATGGACATTTTGAATCCATACGCCATGTGCTGAATGGCTATCCCGATGGCACTCATTTTGTATTCTCCCTGTGGAAATCAAGCGTGGTGTAACCTCACACGGCAGGCGCAAAATCCGGCGCTTGGCCGTGCTGGCACCCTCAATGGCTCGGAAAAGGGGAATGGACTCGTTGGCAGGGACGCAGGTGTTCTGCAGCGATTCATGGGCGGCCTCACGGTGCGGTTCAGGGTCGGCCGATATGATCGGCTTTCCCAACCGTACGGTTGTCGAGGCGTGGCCGCCCTCTCAGAAGCCACAACTCGTGTGTTAGGGTTCCTTAACAGACGTCAGACAAAAAATCCACCGGGCTGTATCGGCGGCGTGTTTGAGTATCGGCTGTGGGAAAGGGGGCGCTCCCCCGGTTTAGCTGGCGGGGAACCGGGGGAGCGCGCTGGAGGAGGCGTGAACTTTTGTCAGGCCCAGTGACCCCGGGCCGTGGTCTGCAGTCATTCGTAGATGATCATTGTCTCGTCCTTGAGCCGTCCGGCCAGGGTGAGGCAATGCTCGCGGGCCAGGTCCACGGCGATGCTGGTGGCCACGGAAAAGCCCGCCAGCACCCGTACCCCGGCCCAAATGGCCTTGGACACGATCTCGTGGCTCAGGCGCGAGGTGATCACGGCGTGGTGGGCGTGGTCCAGCACCCCCTGCCGCAGGGCGCCGCCCACGCACTTGTCGAACGCGTTGTGCCGCCCCACGTCCTCGCCCACGGACAGGGGAGCGCGGTCCTGGTCGAAGAACATGGCGCAATGCGTGGCCCCGGTGTGGCGGTGCAGCCGTTGGCGCTCCTCGAGCACGGCCCGCATGTCCAGCAGCTGTTCGGCCAGGTCGGCCATGGGCAGGCCCAGCGGGGGCAGGGGCTCGGGAAAGGGAACGGCCGGGCCGTCCGCGTCCGGGCAGAGCAGCCGGATGGCCGCGTCCGATTCCTGGAACTCGATGGCCTTGAAATCCGTCCACTGCGGAATGCGGCCCGAGGTCAGCAGCAGGCCCACGGCCAGGTCCCGGTCCGCGCCCGGGGTGCGCATGGCGTGGGCGGCCTTGCGCCCGTTGAGATACACGGCCAGGGGCGATTCCTGGGCCACGGTGTCGATGGTCGGCTGGAACCGGCCCTCGAAGTAGCGAACCACCCGGTTGCTGGTCAGTTGATCGTGGCTGCCGAGAACGTCTCCGGCCACGCGGTCAGGCACGTTTCGCTCCATGTCCGCCTCCGGCGTCATCCTTCCACGCTCCAGGGCGGCGCGGCCAGGGGGAGATAGTTGTTCTTGCGGGCGATGATGTCCAGGTGCAGCAGCCCAAGGGGGGCGGCCTCCATGCGGATGTCGCCGTCCACCTCGCGCAGGTCGATGCACAGGAGGTACGAGCCGCACGCCTTGCAGGCCTCGATGCGCTCGTGGCGGCTGCCCTCGGCAAAGAGCAGCTCCCGCTGGTCGTCGTCGGTGTTGCCGCAGGCCGGGCACATGTCCCGGCGGAAGACCCATTGGTGCGAGCACAGGGAGCAGGTCAGGTGCTTCTTGCCCCCGCCGCCCACCAGCCCCTCGTCCTGGTCCCTGTCGAACCGGGACAGGGAGGCGATGACCGGGGGCGAGCCGCAGAACGGGCAGTACCCCTGGCTCCAGGGAGATTCGTTCAGGGCCGGGGCCAGGCGCCCGGCCATGCCCGCCAGCACGGGCCCCAGCACGCAGCGCACGGCGAAGGACAGGATGGCCGCGTCCACGCCGGTCTTGCGGGCCGTTTCCTCGGCCAGGGCCGTGTCTCCGGCCAGGGAGGCCCGGGCCAGGCCGTCCAAATCCAGGAGCCCGGTCTCGGCCAGGCCGGACAGGGCGCGCATCTCCTCGACGAACGGGAAGGAGCGTTCCAGCACGGGGAACAGCTCCTTGCCCGCGGCGTCCAGCTGGTTATTGCATCGGGGCAGCGGGGCGTCGCTCAGATAGGATACGCCCTGCGTGCTCCGCTGGGGATCGCGTTTCTGGAATCCGAAGTCGTGCATTGCGAATTCGCGGCGCAGGGCGTCCTGGGTCTGGATCAGGTTCTGGAACCGGTCCACCAGCTCCGAGTACACGGGCCGCTGTTCCCTGATGGCCTCGAAGGTGTGGGCAAGAGCCTGGTCAATGGGCTGTTCGCGCATGGTCCTCGCCTTGGGTTGGGGTATGGCCCGGGCCGCCTTGCGGCGGCCCGGGCTGAGGGAGTCAGCCTGTCTGGAGGTGTTGTGTCAGGCTGTCTACGCCCTGGTCATGCTCCTGACGATCCTGCGGAAGGGATTGCCCAGTCCGGCCAGGAACTGCTTGCGGTCCATGGTCTTGGTGTTCTCGGCCACGGCGTGGTCGTGGTAGGTCTCCGGGGCGTCGGTCAGCAGATAGATGACGTTGACGTCCTCGGGATCCGCCAGGAAGGCCTTGGGGAACTCCTTCTTGACCTTGGCCAGCCGCTCCTCGGCCAGCTTGAGCATCTTGTCGCGGTCACCGAAGTTCATGGTTCCGGTGGGGCAGGCCCGGACGCAGGCCGGAGGCATGCCCTTGAGCACGCGGTCGTTGCACATGGTGCACTTGCTCAGGGGGCCGGTGTCCGACGCCCAGCGCGGGATGTCGTAGGGGCAGGCGTCGCGCACGGCCTGGCGGTCCTCCAGGTTGAGCTGGGCGCTCTTGTCCGTGAAGATGACCGCGCCGGTCTTGGCGTCCTGGGTGATGGCGCCGTCCACCGAGTAGTCGGCCACGGACTTGCACGGCGGCTGGAGGCAGTGGCGGCACTGGTCCGGGAAGAAGTTCCAGCGGACCATGCCCCGTTCCTCGATGTAGTCGTGGAAGCGCACCAGCTTGTAGTTGTTGGGATTCAGGTCTTGCGGGTTCTGGTGGCTGCCCCAGCCGACCTGGTAGGTCTTGTTGGCCGGGAGTTCGTGCCACTCCTTGCAGGCGATCTGGCACCCGCGGCAGGCAGTGCACCGGGAGGTGTCTATCAAAAACGATTTCGGCATGATGGTCTCCTTGTCTTATGGGGTCGCCAGTTCGGTCGTCTTGTCCGCCTTGCGGATGTTCACGCAACTCGCCTTGTACTCCGGGATGGTGGTGTTGGGGTCGCCCACGGAAGGGGTGAGGCGGTTCGTGGAATCGCCGGACCCGGGGGTTGTCCATCCGAAGCAGTAGGGCATGCCGATCTCGTGGATGATCCGGCCGTGCACCTTGAGCGGGCGCATGCGGACCGTGACCATGGCGACGGCCTCGACCCGGCCGCGGATGGACTCGACGATGATGACCTCACCGTTCTGGATGCCCTTTTCCTTGGCCAGTTCATGGCTCATTTCCACGTACAGCTGGGGTTCGGCCTCGAGCAGGTTGGGCACGTTGCGGGTCTCGCCGCCGCCGCACCAGTGCTCGGTCAGGCTGTAGGTGGTGAGCACGATGGGGAACTTGGGATCCGCGGGCTTGGCCAGCACGTCCATGGAACTGGTGGCGAACTTGTAGACCGGACTGTTGAGCTGCTTGGAGAACAGGTTGCTGCTCACCGGAGTCTCCACCGGTTCGTAGTGCTCGGGGAAGGGGCCGTCCTGGCGGCCGGGCCCGAACAGGTGGCCCATACCGTGGGTGTGCATGATGAAGGGCAGCTTGCCCCCTTCCTGGCTCAGGGGCGGCCAGCCGCCGTCCGGCACGTCGCCGATCCACTTGCCGTCCTTCCACTCGATGACGGCCTTGTCCTTGTTGTAGGGAACCCCGTCCGGGTTGACCGAGGCGCGGTTGTACAGGATGCGGCGGTTCACCGGCCAGCACCAGGACCAGTTGGGGAACAGGCCGATCTTGGCCTGCATGGGCGTCTGGGTGACGTCGCGGCGCAGGGACTTGTTGCCGTCCTCCTCGGTCCAACTGCCCGTGTAGAGCCAGTTCAGGCTGGAGGTGGAGCCGTCGTCCTGCAGGGCCACGAAGGTGGGCACCTGCTGGCCCTTCTTGTAGAGCTTGCCCTTGACGTCGGTGTCCTTGGTGAAGCGGCCGTTGATGCGCTGGCACAGATCCTCGGGATCGTATGTCTTGGGCCAGTCGAGCTTGACCACGGGATCGGGGAAGGTGCCCCCTTCCTTTGCGTACAGTTCCCGGACCCTGTTCATGATCGGGATGTACATCTCGGCGAAGGGGCGCGACTGGTACTGCGGCTGCACGCACTGGGCGTGCCACAGCAGCCAGCGGCCCGAGTTGGTCACGGAACCGCTCTTTTCCAGGCGGTGGGCCGAAGGCAGCAGGAAGAACTCGGTCTTGATGGTCTTGGGATCGACCCCGGGCCGGTGCCAGTTGTCCGTGGTCTCGGTGTTGTGCAGCTCGCCGCAGACGACCCAGTCGAGGTTGTCCATGGCCTTGCGGATCTTGTTGGTGTTGGGAACGGAGTTCATGGGGTTGAGGCCCATGAAGAAACCGCCCGTGATCTCGCCGCGGTACATGCGGTCGAACAGGAACAGGTAGGAGTAGTCTCCGCCCTTGTCCACCTTGGGCAGCAGCTCATAGCAGAAGCCGTTGTCCTTGGTGGCGTTGTCGCCGAACCACCCCTTGAGCAGGGAAGCGAAGTACTTGGGCTTGTGCTGCCACCAGTTGGCGGACAGCGGATCATGGCTGACCGGGGTGTTGGCCTTGTTGTAGGCGTCGTAAGTGGACCATTCGTCGCACGGCATGGCCATGTAGCCGGGCAGGATGTGGTAGAGCAGGGCGTGGTCGGTGGAGCCCTGCACGTTGGGCTCGCCGCGCAGGGCGTTGATGCCGCCGCCCGCTATGCCGATGTTGCCGAGCAGGAGCTGGATCAGGCCCGAGGTGCGGATGTTCTGCACGCCCACGGTGTGCTGGGTCCAGCCCAGGGCGTAGAGGATGGTGCCGGCCTTGGTGCCGGTACCCGTGGCCGAGTAGGTCTTGTACACGCGCAGCAGGGTGTCCTCGGGAACGCCGGTGGTGGCCGAGACCTTGTCCAGGGTGTAGCGCGAGTAGTGCTTCTTCAAGAGCTGGAACACGCAGCGCGGGTCCTTGAGGGTCTTGTCGCGCTTGGGCACGCCGTTGGCGTCCATGTCCAGGGCCCACTTGCTCTTGTCGTAGGTCCGGGTCTTGGGATCGTAGCCCGAGAACAGGCCGTCCTTGAATTCGAAGTCCGGGCCCACGATGACCGAGGCGTTGGTGTACTCGACCACGTACTCCTTGAAGTAGCGCTCGTTCTCGATGATGTAGTTGATCATGCCGCCCAGGAAGGCGATGTCCGTGCCGGACCTGAGGGGCACGTGGAAGTCGGCCCGGGCCGAGGTGCGCGAGAACTTCGGGTCCACGTGCATGACCGTGGCCCCGTTGTCCTTGGCCCGCAGCACCCACTTGAAGGAGATGGGGTGGTGCTCGGCGGCGTTGCTGCCCATGATCAGGATGGAGTCGGCGTTTTTGATGTCGATCCAGTGGTTGGTCATGGCGCCACGGCCGAAGGACTCGCCCAGGGCGGCCACGGTGGAGCTGTGGCAGACACGGGCCTGGTGGTCCATGTGCACCACACCGAGCCCGCGGGCGAACTGGTGGGTCAGGGCGCATTCCTCGTTGCAGGCGTGGGAAGTCCCCATCACGAACATGGATTCGAGCCGGTTGACCGTCCGTCCCTTGTCGTTCTTGGCGACGAACTCCTTGTCGCGGGTGTCCTTGATCTTGCGCGCGATGCGGTCGACGATCCAGTCCCAGCTCTTCTCTTCCCACTTGTCGCCGAACGGGGCGCGGTACAGGGGTTTCTGCACACGATGTTGGCACGTGGTCATGGTGAACATGGCCGCGCCCTTGGCGCACAGTGCGCCTTCATTGATGGGGTAGTCCGGGTCGCCCTCGACGCTCACCAGCTTTCCGTTCTTGGAGTAGCCGATGGCGAAGCAACTCACGGAGCAGAACGGGCATACGGTGAAGAATTCCTTGGCGCCGTCGATCTTCAGTTCGGCGGCGTAGGCTTCCACCGGGGTGAGCCCGACCCCGAGTTGGCCCAGCGTCAGGCTGGTCAGCCCCACGCAGGACATTTTGAGAAATTCTCGCCGATCACATTTCATCTCCAACCTCCTAGGCTGTGGAAACAGGGAATAATGCGTCCAATTTCCTTTATAAATCCATTACCTCTCTTGCATGAACACTGATAGAACGCACTATGGTTATACATGGTGAAAAAAACTATGCAACTTGTTAATTAAAACAACTCTGTTTGCAGAAACATATCTGTTACTATGAATACATATGTTTCACAAAACACAGATGTTAAATAAAACATACAGTGCAAAAGCATTTTTTAGAAAAAGAGACGCCCCCCCGCCGGGATGCGGCAGGGGGGCGCTTTAAAGGGGAATACGGGGAGGTCAGCCGTAGATGATCATGGCCTCGTCGCGGAGCTTGCCGACCAGGACCATGCCGTGGTCGCGGGCCATGTCCACGGCGATGCTGGTGGCCACGGAAAAGCCCGCCAGCACGCGTACGCCCGCGCGCACGGCCTTGTTCACGATCTCGTGGCTCAGCCGCGAGGTGACCACGGCGTGGTGCGCCCGGTCCAGGCCGCCGTGGCGGATGGCGTTGCCCACGCACTTGTCGAACGCGTTGTGCCGTCCCACGTCCTCGCCGAACGACAGGGGCTCGCAGGCCTGGTCAAAGAACATGGCGCAGTGGGTGGCCCCGGTGTGGCGGTGCAGCCGCTGGCGCTCCTCGAGTGTTGCGCGCATGGACAGGAGCTGTTGGGCCAGCTCGGCCAGGGGCGGCCCCAAATCGGATTGGGCGGCGGGCCGTGAGCCGGGTTTCGGCGTGGGGAAGCGGCCCGCGATGGGACATCGCAGCCGGATCGCGGAGTCCGTTTCGTGGAACTCGATGGTCTCGAAGCCCACGGAACCGGGGATGTGCCCTGAGGTCAGGAGCAGGCCCAGAGCCAGGTCCTTGTCCGCGCCGGGGGTGCGCATGGTCTCGGCGGCCTGGCGGCCGTTGAGGAAGACGGCCAGCGGGGCCTCCAGGGCCACGGTGTCGATGCTGGGATGGAATTGCCCCCGGTGGTAGCGGGTCACCTGGTTGCTCAGGAGCTGCTCGTGGCTGGCCAGGATGTTTCCATCGATGCGGGAAGCGTGTTCCATGACTGCCTCCGGAGTCTTATTCGTCCAGGTTCCAGGGCATGGCCGCCAGGGGGGAGTAGTTTCGCTGCTGGGCGATGATGTCCAGGTGTACCAGCCCCAGGGAGGCGGCGTTCATGCGGATGTCCCCGTCCACCTCGCGTAGGTCGATGCACAGGAGGTAGGAGCCGCATTTCTTGCACGCCTCGATGCGCTCATGGCGGTTCTCCTCGTCGTACAGCAGTTCGCGCTGGTCCTGGTCCGTGTTGCCGCAGGCCGGGCAGGCGTCGCGCCGGAAGCCCCACTCGTGGGCGCACAGGGAGCAGGTCAGCCGTTTCTTGCCGCCGCCGCCCACCAGGTTCTCCTCGCGTTCGTTGCTGAACCGCGACAGGGAGGCGATGACCGGGGCCGAGCCGCAGAACGGGCAGTAGCCCTGGCTCCAGGGCGACTTGTCCACGGCCGGGGCCACGCTCCTGGCCATGCCCGACAGCACCGGGGCCAGGACGCAACGGATGGCGAAGGAGAGGATGGGAGCGCGGATGCCGGTCTTGTCCGCGGCCGCGTGGAAGGCGTCCTTGTCGCTGTCCAGGTAGGCGCGGGCCAGTCCGGACAGGTCGAGTTCGCCCTTGTCCACGGCCAGGGCCAGGGCCTTCATGTCCTGGCCCAGGGGGAAGGACTCCCCGATGACCGGGAACAGCGCGTCACCGGCGGCCTTGAGCTGTTCGCCGCAGTCGGGCAGCCCGTCGTCGGCCAGGAGCGACACGCCCTGTCCGCTGCGTTTCGGGTCGGGTGCGCCCAGGCCGAAGTCGTGCTCTGAGAATGTATGGGCCAGGTCGGCCTGGACCTGGAAGAGGTCCTGGAATTTGTCCACCAGTTCGGAATACGCGGGCCGCTGCCGTTTGATGGCGTCCAGGGTGGCGGCCAGGTCGTGATCGATGTGTGTTCCGTGCATGGTTCTCGCCTCACGGGAAAGATGTGGTCCCGGGCCGCCGAAGCGGCCCGGGAAGGGGGATAAGCCTGCTGGAGGTGCGTGTCAGGCTATCACGCCCTGGTCATGCTCTTGAACAACCTGCGGAAGGGCGCGCCCATTCCGGCCAGGAACTGCTTGCGGTCCATGGTGGCGGAGTTCTCCGCCACGGCATGGGTGTGGTAGTTCCCGGGCTCGTCGGTCAGCAGATAGATGACGCTGACGTCTTCGGGATCCGCGAGTATGGCCTTGGGGTACGCCTGCTTCAGCTTGGCCAGCCGGGACTCGGCGAGTTTGAGCATGTCCTCGCGTTCGCCGAAGTTCATGGTTCCGGTGGGACAAGACTTGACACAGGCTGGGAGCATTCCGTTTTTCACCCTGTCGTTGCACATGGTGCACTTGCTCAGGGGGCCGCTGTCCGAGGCCCAGCGCGGGATGTCGTAGGGACAGGCCTCGCGCACGGCCTGACGGTCGTCCAGGCCGATCTGGGCACTCTTCTCCGTGAAGATGACCGCGCCGGTCTCGGGATCCTGGATGATGGCGTCGTCGACCACGTAGTCGGCCACGGCCTTGCAGGGCGGCTGGATGCAGTGGCGGCACTGGTCCGGGAAGAAGTTCCAACGAACGTTGCCCTGGTCGTCCAGGTGTTCGTTGAACCGGACCAGCTTGTAGTTGTTGGGGTTCAGGTCCTGCGGGTTCTGGTGGCTGCCCCAGCCATACTGTTTGGTCTTGTTGGCGGGCAGCTCGTTCCATTCCTTGCAGGCGATCTGGCAACCGCGGCACGCTGTGCAGCGGGAGGTGTCGATAAAGAATGACTTTGGCATGTCGAACTCCTTGGAACCCGGGAGGGCGGACCCTCCCGGGATGCCTGGTTACTTGGAGAGCTCCGTCAGGGTGTCGGCCTTCCTGATGTTCACGCAGCAAGCCTTGAACTCCGGAATGGTCGTGTTCGGGTCGCCCACGGAGGGCGTGAGGCGGTTCGTGGAATCGCCGCACCCGGGTGTTGACCATCCGAAGCAGAAGGGCATGCCGATTTCGTGAACGATCTTGCCGTGGACCTTGAGGGGCCGCATGCGGATGGTGACCATGGCAATGGCCTCCACCCGGCCGCGGATGCTCTCGACGATCACGCCGTCGCCGTTCTTGATACCTTTTTCTTTTGCCAGTTCGTGGCTCATCTCCACGTAGAGCTGGGGTTCGGCCTCAAGCAGGTTGGGCACGTTTCTGGTCTCGCCGCCGCCGCACCAGTGCTCGGTCACGCTGTAGGTGGTGAGCACGATGGGGTACTTGGGATCGGCGGGCTTGGCCAGCAGGTCCATGTCGCTTGAGACGAACTTGTAGCAGGGGCTGTTCAGCTGCTTGGAGAAGAGGTTGATGGTCGTCGGGGTTTCCACCGGCTCGTAGTGTTCCGAGAACGGACCGTCGGCCCGGCCGGGACCGTAGAGCTGGCCGAAGCCGTGCTTGTGCATGATGAACGGGTGGCGGCCCTTACCCGTGGCCATGGGCGGCCAGCCGCCGTCCGGCACGTCGCCGACCCACTTCTCGCCGTTCCACTCGATGACGGCCTTGGCCGGGTTCCAGGGCTTGCCGTTCAGGTCCACCGAGGCCCTGTTGTACAGGATGCGGCGGTTCACGGGCCAGCACCACGACCAGTTCGGGAACAGGCCGATCTTGGCCTGCATCTCGGTCTGGCTCGGATCGCGGCGTTTACTCTTGTTGCCGTCCTCCTCGGTATAGCTGCCGGCATAGAGCCAGTTCAGGGACATGGTGGAGCCGTCGTCCGCCAGGGCGGTGAAGCTCGGCACCAACTGCCCCTTCTTGTACAGCTTGCCCTTGATCTCGGTGTCCTTGAGGAAGTACCCGTTGATCTTCTTGGTGATCTCTTCGGGTTCGTACTTCTTGGGCCAGTCCAGCTTGGTCACGGGATCGGGGTAGGTGCCGCCTTCCTTGGCATACAGCGCGCGGACCCGGTTCATGATGTCCACGAACATGTCGCCGAAGCGGCGGGCCTGGCCGGCCGGGGGCACGACTTCGTCATGCCACAGCATCCAGCGTCCCGAGTTGGTCACCGAACCGGCCTTTTCCATGCGGTGGGCCGAGGGCAGCAGGAAGGTTTCGGTCTTGACCTTTTTGGGGTCCACGCCGGGCCTGTGCCAGTTGTCCGTTGTTTCGGAGTGGTGCAGCTCGGAGGTGACCAGCCAGTCCAGGTTGTCCATGGCCTTGCGGAGCTTGTTGGAGTTCGGCACGCTCTGCATGGGGTTGAGGCCGATGATGAAGCCGCCCTCGATCTCGCCCCGATACATGCGGTCGAACAGGAAGAGGTACGAATAGTCCTCGCCCTTTTCCACCTTGGGAAGGTAGTCGTAGCCGAAGCCGTTGGCCGCGGTTCCGTTCTCCCCGTACCAGGCCTTGAGCAGGCTGGCCAGGTACTTGGGCTTGTTCTGCCACCAGTTGGCGCTTTCCGGGTCGTTGCTCACCGGCGTGTTGGCCTTGTTGTAGTCGGCCAGGGTCTGCCAGTCCGCCCTGGGCTGGGCCATATACCCGGGTATGATGTGCCACAGCAGGGTATGGTCCGTGGAGCCCTGGACGTTGGGCTCGCCGCGCAGGGCGTTGATGCCGCCGCCGGCGATGCCGATGTTTCCGAGCAGCAACTGGATGATGCCCGAGGTGCGGATGTTCTGCACGCCCACGGTGTGCTGGGTCCAGCCCAGGGCGTACATGACGGTGCCGGCCTTGTCGGGCTTGCCCGTGGCCGCGAACGCCTTGTACACGCGGAGCAGGTTCTCCTCGGATACGCCCGTGGTGGCCGAGACCTTGTCCAGGGAGTACCGGGAGTAGTGCTTTTTCAGGAGCTGGAACACGCAGCGCGGGTCCTTGAGGCTCGGGTCGCGCTTGGGCACGCCCTTGTCGTCGTCCTCAAAGGCCCACTTGCTCTTGTCGTAGGTCCGGGTTTCGGGATTGTAGCCCGCGAACAGGCCGTCCTTGAAGTCGAAGGCCTTGCCCACGACGAGCGAGGCGTTGGTGTAGTTGACCACGTAGTCCTTGAAGTACAGCTCGTTGTCGAGGATGTACTTGACCATGCCGCCCAGGAAGGCGATGTCCGTGCCGGACCTGAGCGGAACGTGGAAGTCGGAGCGCGCCGAGGTGCGCGAGAACTTCGGATCCACGTGCATGACCACAGCGCCGTTGTCTTTGGCGTTGAGGACCCACTTGAATGAGATTGGATGGTGCTCGGCAGCGTTGCTGCCCATGATCAGGATCGCATCAGCGTTCTTGATGTCGATCCAGTGATTCGTCATCGCGCCGCGTCCGAACGACTCTCCCAGAGCCGCTACAGTGGCGCTGTGTCATATCCTTGCCTGGTGGTCCATGTGGACGACGCCCAGGCCTTTCATGGCTTGATGTGCGAGGGAGCATTCCTCGTTGTCGGCGTGCGAGGTGCCGAGCAGGAACATGGCGTCCAGTCGGTTGACCCGCTGGCCCTTGTCGTTCATTTCCAGGAAGCGCTTGTCGCGCGTCTGCTTGACTTTCTGGGCGATGCGGTCGAGCACCCAGTCCCATTCCTTGGCTTCCCACTTTTCGCTGCCCGGAGCGCGGTACAGGGGCTTGTCCAGGCGATGCTCGTTCCTGGTCATGGTCAGCATGGCCGCGCCCTTGGCGCACAGGGCTCCTTCGTTGATGGGGTAGTCCGGGTCCCCTTCGCTGCTCACCAGCTTCCCGTTCTTGACGTAGGCCACCACGTGGCAGCTCACTGAGCAGAACGGACAGATGGAGAACACTTCCTTGGCCCCGTCGATCTTCAACCCCGCGGCGTACGCCTCAACCGGAGTGAGACCGACCCCCAAGTGTCCCAACGTCAGGCCCGTGAGCCCGACCGCGGACAGCTTGAGGAATTCTCGGCGGTCACATTTCATGTTCATCCTCCTCGGTCATGGATGCCGGCCGTGTCTCGGCCGTCCGAAAACCTTTGCCGCTACTATGCCTATTTGAGCACAGTAGATTTAGTATGGCAAAAAAATATTTAATTGCAATATGTTAAATAAAACATATCAGGCTTCTTTTCCCTTGGCGTAGCCATGCACCTCCATGGCCAGCAGCTCCTCGGCCCGGTCCAGGGCAAAGGACTCCACGTCGTTCATCAGCTCCCGATACTTGCGACACAGGCTCTCCCCGGCCGGGGACAGCCGGTACCCGGAGCGGTTGCCCGAATGTTTCTCGGTCAGGCTGATGCCCATGATTTTTTCCGTGGTTTTGAGCTTGCCCCAGGCCGCCCGGTAGGACATGCCCAATTTTTCCGAGGCCGCCTTGAGCGAGCCGGACTCCGCGATCTGCTGGAGCAGGATCAGGCGTCCCATCCCGAACAGGACGCCTTCCGGGGTCTCGAACCACATCTGCAGCCGCAGGGTGGCCGCATCGTCCTTGTCCACGGCGGACTCGGGGGTCGACTCGGGCCGCATCCTCTTGTGGTGGTTTGCCGACATGGTCGTTCCCTCACTTCCCGAACGGGCATTTGGGGTAGACGCACTGGGCGCATTCACGGCACAGGCCGCCTGCGCCCAGCTTGGCCAGGTCGGCGCGGCGGATCTCCACGCCGGCCAGGAGCCGGGGCAGGAGCAGGTCCAGGCTGGTTGTTTTGTAATACAGGGCGCAGGCCGGGACGCCGAGGACCTGGACCGGGCCCCGTTTGGCGATCAGGGTCATGGCCCCGGGCAGCACCGGCATGCCGTAGAGCATGTCCGTGACGCCTCCTTCCACGAGCCCGTTGCGGGTCACGTCGTCGGGGTCCACGGACAGCCCGGCCGTGGTGATGATCAGGTCGCATCCCTTGTCGGCCAGGATCTTCACGGCCCTGGCGATGGTCTTGCTGTCGTCCGGGGTGATGATGGTCTCGGCCACCTCGCTGCCCAGCTTGAGGAGCTTGGAGGTGACGATGGACTCGAACTTGTCCTCGATGAGCCCGTGAAAGACCTCGTTGCCGGTGATGAGCAGCCCGGCCCTGGCCTTGCGCAGGGGCCGCACTTCGAACATGGGGCCGTCCTGCAGCAGGGTCATGGCCCGGTCGAAGCGGGTCTTTTTCAGGAACAGGGGGATGGCCCGGGTTCCGGCCAGCTTCTTGCCCTTGTCCACCACGGTGTAGCCGTGGCGCGAGGCGACCATGACGTCGGGCAACAGGTTGAAGGATTCCTGGAGCTCCTCGTTGACCAGGAGCAGCCCGGCCTCCTGGGACATGATCTGCACCTTGCCTTCCCGGGGCGGGTCGGACGGCACGGTGCCCGGTCCGGCCATGGCCTGGCCGAAGGCCCGGGCCGCGTCGTCCTCGTGGATGTAGCCTTCGGGACATTCCTGCTCCACGTGGACGTGGAAGCGGCCCATGTGCTGCAGCCGGCAGACGTCCCCGGCCGTGACCACGTGGCCGCGGTGAAACGCGGGCTCCTTGCTTTGGCCGGGTATGATCTGGGTCATGTCGTGGAGCACGGTCTTGCCGATGCTCTTGGCCACGGGGATGGCCTTGGTCCGGGGCTGGGGCTCGTCCACGTCCAGGGGGTTCACGTAGGGGCCCTCGCCCTGGCAGCGGCGGCAGATGGCCCCGTATCGGGCCGGATAGGCGTCGCCGCAGAGCCTGCATCGGGCGATCTCGCCCTTGCTGCGCCGCCGCAGGAAGGTCGGGGGCAGGGTGACCGGTTCCACGGAGCACAGGGAGGCGCCCGCCTCGCGGATGTCCTGCCGCAGTTGGTCGGAGTCCTGCTCCTGCTTGCCCCTGGTCTTGAACAGCCAGGTGTGGATGTGGGGCCAGGCCTTGAGCTTGACCGGATCGAGGGTCACGCGGATGCCGTCGCCCGTGAACTTGTCGAACAGGGCCAGGGCGTAGACCCCCAGGTCCAGGATGCGGAGCCAGCCGTTGCCGATGGTGCATGGGGTCAGGATCTGGATGGCGTCCGGCAGGCACCAGGAGGTCTCGGAGATGGCGTCGTAGAGTGTGCCCTCGGGGATGTACCGCTGGGCCTCGGCGACCATGAAGCCGCCCACCAGGATGCCGGGCGCGGGATAGGAATGGAACTGCCTGGAGAGTTCCAGGTATTCGTCGAAGGTGAACGGCGGGATACAGACGTCGGCGGCGGAGGCCGCCTGGGAATGGGGTTTCAGATCGGTGGCTTTGGACATGGGTCCGCTCCAGTATGGGTTGCGCCGACCCCCGTCCCCGCCGGACGGTTTCAGCGTGTTTTTGTGGGCTTCTCTTATGCCCTCACAAGCACAATACCGGGCGGGCAACAAGAGAATGTTTCTTGCTTTAAATTCGGCACCAGCAAAGGAAAACAACGCCTATATCTGTTCATGAACACTGTATTTGTCTGTTCGGCCGCCCAAAAGAAACGGGAAAAGACCCGAACAAGGGATAAGCAAACGCTTCGGGATCATTGATCTCCTTATTGCAGGAGAGCGGGACCGGGCGTCTTGGGATGTCTGGCTTCTTGCTTTAGTTTTGGCACCAAGTCTCATTTTGGGAGTGCCCGCGTCCAGTAATGACGGGCGTTTTCGGATAACGACCCTGAGGAGGAGGGTTTGTTGAGCCGGTGCGGGCCTCAAGTCCAGGGCGAAATCGGCCGACAGGATGTTCTAGACTTTTTCTAGAAACAGGCACGGCCCTTGCATGGGGCTTGCGGCATGGACAATATTGCCGCCCAAAAAGAACACGACATGTACGTCAGGCGTCTGGCCACTGGGCTGCGCATGAACGGCCGGGTGGCCGCTGGCCTGCCCGGGTGGGACGCGCCCCTGGCCGTGCCGGGCAACGGGTCCGACAACGGGTCCGGCCCGTACGTTCCGGACATCGAGGCCCTGCTGGGCGCCATGCACTGCCTGGTGGAGGTGGAGACCGCCGGGAGCCTCGGCGGCGTGGACGTGGACGCCCGCTGGCAGGCCTTTTCCCACTGGGCCCGGTCCCCGGGCAGGATGTTCCTGGTGGCCGTGCCCACGGCCCTGGAGCCCGGGGCGCATCAGCGGCTGGCCCGGCTGGGCATCCGCAACGCGGAAGTGATCACGGTCTGAGGGTCTTTTATTCTTCCAGCAACCTGAGCAATTGTTCGGCCGTGTCGCGGTGGCGGCTGTCGGCCGGGATGGCTTTCAGGGCCTGGCGCGCCTTGTCCGGCTCCTTGAGGGTCAGGCGGGCCTGGGCCAGGAGCATGCGGGCGTCGTGGTCTCCGGGCCGTGCGGACAGGTAGCGGTCCAGCAGGTCCGCGCCCTGGCGGTGGCGGCCGAAGTTCAGGCAGAGCAGGGCCATGCGCTTGGCCCGTTCCGCGTTGTACGCGGCCTTTTGGGCCCGTTCCAGGGCGTCCAGGGCGGGATCGAGCCGCCCGGCCCGGGCGTAGAGCTGGCCCAGACGGTCCAGGGCCTCGGCGTCCGAGGCCCCGGGCTCCAGGGTTTTGGCCGCCAGAAAGGGCAGGTTGGTCCCGGCGTACAGCCCGGCCAGGCGTTGCAGCAGCCCGGCCTTGGACTGTCCCGATTCGTTGTTGCAACGCAGCACCGCCTCCAGGGCCGCGGCCGCCCGGCCGTATCGCTCGCCCATGGTCTCGGCGTCGGCCAGGAGCAGCCACAGCTGCTCGTCGCACGGGGTCCGGTCCAGGGCGTCCAGGATGGGGGCGATACCCTTGGCGTGCTGCCCGGCCTTGGTGCGCGCCAGGGCGTTGAGCTTGAGCCAGCGCAGGTCCGGCTGTTTCAGCAGGGGCCAGGCCTTGTCCAGGACCCGGGCCGCGTTCTGGTACTTCTCGGCCAGGGCCCAGGCCGTTGCCGCCTGAAAGAGCAGGTCGGTCTCGGCCACGGTCTCGGCATCGGCTTGGGCCAGGCCGTATGCCTTTTCCAGCAGGGGCGCGCTCTCGGCCCAGCGTTCCAGGCCATAGGCGGTCAGCCCCAGGTTGCGGCATAGGGCCGGGTTGTTCGGCTCCTGCTCCAGGGCTTGGGAGTAGGCGTCAAAGGCGCCGTCCAGATCGCCTGTCAGGTACAGGGCGTTGCCCAGGGCCTGGAGCACCGGCACGGGCACGGCCTGATCCTTTTCGCTCAGGTTCCGGGCCATGCGCTCCAGGAGCAGGTCACGGGCCCGGGCATACTGGTCGGCGTCGAAAAGCTTGTTGACCTGACGCAGCAGGGACACGTCGTCCGAAGACAGGGACTGGGCCGGGACGGTTGTGGGCCACAGCAGGAGCAGGAGGACGACGAGGGCGGCGCGCATCGTCACTCCAGCTCGAAGGCGATGGGGATGCGCACCCAGGTCCGCACCGGCTGGCCCTGGTAGATGCCCGGGCTGAACCGCCATTGTTCCACTGCCCGCACCGCGCTTCTCTCGAACACGTCGCCCGGTTCGGACGACACCACCTGGACCTGGCTCACCGAGCCGTCCGTTTCCACCAGGAATCGGAGCTCCACCTTGCCGGTCAGCCCCTTGCGCAGGGCATTGGCCGGGTATTGGGGCTGCACCTGGCGTACGGCCCGGGGCGGCTCGTCCACCTGGCCGACCTCGAAGGTGATCCCGGCCAGGTCGGGCCCGCCGTGCAGGTCCGAGGTCTCCAGGCCCAGGTCCAGGGCCAGGCCGGGCCCCGCGCCCACGGACAGGTCCGGGGTCAGGAACCCCTCCACCGGCTGGCTGGACATCCGGGGGGACACGTCCAACTGCTCCAGGTTGAATTCCTCGGGCCGCAGCTGCCGGGCTTCGGGCATGCGCTTCCAGCGCGGGGCGTCGGCGAAGAAGAGTTTGACCGCGTTGAGCCTCGGCTCGTCCGTCCGGCCCGGGTCGCGCACGGCCAGCATGGGCAGGGCCAGCAGGACCAGGAAGGTGATGGCCGTGGCCGAGGCCAGGGCCGGGACCAGCCGGGGGCGCACGGTCACTCCGGCCGGGCGGCGGCGATGCTGATGTTCTGCGCTCCGGCCAATCGGCACTGGTCGATGAGCCGGATCACCTCGTCGGTGGTGCTGGCCCGGTCGGCCACCAGGAGCACGGCCCCGTCCGGGGTGTCGGCCAAAAAGGCCGAGACCCGGTTGCGCACGGACCTGAGGTCCACCACCTTGCCCTCCACGTACACCGCGCCCTGGTCGGTCAGGCCCACCTGCAGGGTGGGCAGCCGTTCCTCGTGGGCGGTCTGGGCCGAAGGCCGGGCCACCTCGATGCCCGCGTCGCGCACGAAGGAGGTGGTGACGATGAAGAAGATGAGCAGGATGAAGATCATGTCGATGAGCGGGGCCATGTTGATGTCCATGGACTTGCCGCGGCCGGAACGGGTGTAGCGGTAGCAGCTCATGACGGCTCTCCCGCGATGGTCTCGCGCGACAGGGCGGAGCAGAAGCGGTCCACCCGGTCCTTGAGGTTCTGGGTCCGGCGGCGCAGGAAGTGGCCCGCGAACAGGGCCGGGATGGCCACCAGCAGCCCGGTCTGGGTGCTGACCAGGGCCTCGGAGATGCCCCCGGACAGGGCGCGCGGGTTGCCCGTGCCCTGCACGGCCAGGGCGTCGAAGACCCCGATCATGCCCATGACCGTGCCCAGCAGGCCCAGCAGCGGGGCCAGCCCGGCAAAGACCATGATGGTGGTCACGCTGCGCTCGGCCTGGCGGCCGAAGACCTGGGCCAGGCGTTGCAGCAGCTTCTTGTCCAGGTCCGGGTCGCCGGTGCGCTGGTCCAGATACTCCCCGGCCAGTTCGCCCTGCCAGCCGTTGGTCGCGCATTTTTCCCGGGACGAACCGAACAGGGCGGCCGCCTCGCCGAGGGGCTGCTCGCGCCGCCGCCAACCGGCCAGCTGCCAGCCCTTGAGCAGGATCAGGGTCCAGACCCAGATGGAGATTCCGGCCAGAGGGGGCATGACCACCCCGCCGGAGCCGAAGTAGTCGGTCAGCTCCAGGAGCAGCCCGTGCGCGTTCACGACGTCGCTCCGGGTTGCTTGTCGCCCAGCAGGGTGACGCTGAAGGCCACGCTCTTCTCCTCCATGTCCGCGATGACCGAGTCCACGCGGCGCTCCAGGAAGTGGTGCAGCAGCAGGATGGGGATGGCCACGGCCAGGCCCAGCTCCGTGGTCACCAGGGCCTCGGAGATGCCCCCGGACATGAGCTTGGGATCGCTGTTTCCGGACAGGGTCATGACCGAGAAGGTGTTGATCATGCCCGTCACCGTGCCCAGAAGGCCCATGAGCGGAGCCACGGCCCCGAGCACGGCCAGGGTGGGCAGGAAGCGCTCCAGGGGCGGCACCTCCTTGAGGATGGCGTCGTGGAACACGTTTTCCAGCACTTCCTTGGACGCGCCCTTGTGGTCCAGCCCGGCTCCGATGACCCGGCAGGCCGGGGTGTGGCGGAACCTGGCGCAGAGCTGGCGGCTTTCCTCGAAGCTGCCCTTGCGCAGCAGCCCGGCCAGCTTCTCCAGGGTGGACTCGGACGAGGGCTTGACCCGGATGAGCACCAGGATGCGCTCCAGGCCCAGGAGCAGGCCGACCAACCCCACGCCCAGAATGGGCCAGACCAGCACGCCGCCGGACCGGATGTGGGCCCAGAACCCGCCGCCGTCGCCGGAGCGCAGGGCCGAGCCGCCGGACAGGTCCACGCACAGGAAGGCCGGATGGCCCGGGTTCTCCAGCAGGGCCTGGACCGTTTGCCGTGCCGGGCCGGACAGGGACGCGCCCCCGGCCGACAGGCGGCCGCCCTCCATGACCACCAGGGGACCCATGTCCCCATCGGCCTGGTAGAATGCCGCGTTGTTGCCCATCCGCAGCACCGGGCCAACGACGCTGTCGCCCGAGGGGCCCAGGAAGGGAGCCTGGGCCACGGCCACCGCGCCGGTGTCCAGGACTTCCTGGAACAGCCCGCGCACCAGGCCGCGGATCTGCTCAAAGGAGGGCATGCCCTCGCTGTCCAGCAGGGCCTGGCAGTCCTCCAGGCGGCCCGGGGACACGATGGCCGCCAAAGAGCCCAGGTAGAGCCGCTCCGTGTCGCGGGCCGTGTTCAGCACCGCGCTTTCGATGAGAGACAGGTCCTGTTCCCGGTCGGCCAGGTCCTGGCGGGCCTGGTCCTCGCGGGCCAGCAGCTCGTCGAACCGCTGCTTGAGCGCCTCCAGCTGGGCTTCCTTGCGGCCGGTGTCGGTCCGCAGCTGGGACACGGCGCTTTGCAGTGCGGCCTGGTCCTGGGCCATGTCCTGGCGTGCTGCCTGGGCCTGGGCCCGGACTTCTCCGGCCTGCTGTTCGAGTTCCTGGGCCGTGTCCGGCCATTGCTGGCCAAGGGCCGCGCCGGGGAGCAGGGAAAGACAAAGAAATATGACGGAAAGGGCCAGGCGGCGGGTCATTGGGCGCCTCCCTGGTCCGCGGCCTGGCCGGGCAGGACCACCAGCCCGGCCGGGCGCAGCCGCTGGGCCATGTCCAGGGCCGCGCTCAGGCTTTGGGCGGCGTCCTCGTCCAGGGGAACCCACTGGCCCGAGGAGCGGTCCAGGCGGAAGGCGCGCTGGCCGTCGCGGGCCAGGAAGTACTGGGCCAGCCGCCCCAGGCGCAGGGCGCGTCCCTGGATTTCCGTGCCCCCGGCCTGGACCACGGTCTCGGTCACCGTGGTCTCCGAGCCGTACTGGGCCTCGATGAACAAGGCCTCCAGCAGGCGGCGCAGCTTTTCGCCCAGGGGGGCTTCGTAGTCGTTGAGCACGGCCTGCACCGAGGCCAGCCGGTCGGTCCGCTCCTGGGCCAGGAAAGGCAGGTCGTCGGCCACCATGCCGCGCAGCTCGTCCAGGGAGTCGTCCAGAAGGGGCTCCAGCAGGAGCCGGATGCGCTCGGCCTCCTTCTTGCGCGCCTCCAGCAGGGCCAGGGATTTTTCGTGCTCGGCCATGTAGGCCTCGTACTTGACCAACTGGTGGTCCAGCCACAGGTCGTAGCGCTCCAGCTCTCCCTGCTCGTCCAGGAGTTGCTGGCGTTCGGCCGACCACTCGTCGGCCCGGGCCTGGGTCGATGCCTCCTCCTGGATGGCCCCGGCCACGTCGCTGACCACGGCTTCCGGGGATTGGGCAAGGGCGGGCGCGGCGCAGGCGAGCAGCAGGGCCAGGGGCAGGACGCGATAGAACAGATGCCGGGGCGCGGGAGCGGCGCGGCCCCCATTCCGGTGCGGCGCGGGAGCAGTCATCCGTACACCTCCAAAAACTAAGCGGACATCCCGTAGCGGGAGACTTTTTCATAAATAGTGGCACAGAGCAAGCATTGTACGGCACGCAGCGGCGCAGGCCCGGCATGGCCGACGAGCAGACGTTCTTCGGCATAAAGGCCGCCCGGACCGCCAGAAAGCCCTGTACCAGGCGTATAAAACTTACGGAACTCCCTTTTTTCCTTGACAAGGCACTTGTAAAAAAAATATATCCAGTTCGTGCTACGATTGGGATTTTATTAATACGGGGAGGTGTTGTTGTTTAGCTGCCGCCCTAACCGGGCAAGGCAAGGAGGAGTGAACTATGGTTGAAATGGAAAAAGTCATGATGAAGGGGAACGCACCCAAGGATGCTGATCCCAACTCGTTTTCCTTCGTCCAGATCGATCCGGCCCTGTGTCAGGCGTGCGGCACCTGTGCCGAGGTCTGCCCCACCGGGGCCGCGCAGCCCATCAATGCTGAGGGCATCCACGGCATCGTGGACCCGGCTGCCTGCATTAACTGCGCGCAGTGCCTGAAGAACTGCCCCTTCGGGGCCATCTACGAGACCGTGTCCTACGTGGACGACGTGCTCGCGGCCATCAAGGATCCGGACACCGTGGTCGTGTCCATGCCTGCTCCGGCCGTTCGCTACGGTTTGGGCGAGCCCTTTGGGGCGCCTCCGGGCACCTACGTGGGCGGCAAAATGCACGCCGCGCTGCGCAAGCTGGGCTTTGACCTGATCTGGGACAACGAGTGGACCGCCGACGTGACGATCATGGAAGAGGGCACTGAGCTCATCGGCCGTGTCGCGCATCCGGATCCGCATCATCCGCTGCCCCAGTTCACGTCCTGCTGCCCGGGCTGGATCAAGTTCGTGGAGACCTTCTATCCCGATCTGCTGCCGCACATCTCTACGTGCAAATCGCCGATCGGTATGTTGGGCCCGTTGTGCAAGACCTACGGTGCCGAGCAGGCCAAGGTGAACCCGTCCAAGATGTACACGGTTTCGATCATGCCCTGTGTGGCCAAGAAGTACGAGGGCCTGCGCCCCGAGTTCGCGGCCAGCGGTTACCGTGACATCGACGCCACCATCACCACCCGCGAGCTGGCCTACATGATCAAGAAGGCCGGCATCAACCTGCTGGACCTCAAGGATGAGGAGCCCGATCCGGTTCTGGGTATGTCCACCGGTGCGGCCACCATCTTCGGCGCCAGCGGCGGCGTGATGGAAGCTGCTCTGCGTCTGGCCTACGAGGTCCTGTCCGGCGAGAAGCTGAAGGATCCGGAAATCAAGGCCGTTCGCGCCAGCTCCGGCATCGTCACCGCTTCCGTGGACGTGCCGAACTTCGGCGCGGTCAACGTGGCTGTGGCCAGTGGTCTGGACAATGCCGCCAAGCTCTGCGACGAGGTCCGTGCGGGCAAATCCCCGCATCACTTCATCGAGATCATGGCCTGTCCGGGTGGTTGCTGCAACGGCGGCGGCCAGCCCCTGGATCCCAGCATCCGCATGACGGAGAAGAAGCAGTCCCGTCTGATGGCGGAGATCAAGCAGCGCTTCGGCCGCAAGAACGGTTAAAGGAGGACCACTATGAGCAAGATTGAAATGACCCGCAGAGGGTTTATGAAAACCGCCGGCGTGGCCACCGCCGTGACCCTGGTCAACGCCAGTGTGTTCCTCAACGATGCCGAGGCGGCCGCCGTGGACTTCGTGGGCAAGCGCCAGGCTTCCATCTACGAGACCGACGCCAAGGTCTACAAGATCAGGAAGTCCCAGGACAACCCCATGATCACCAAGCTGTACGCCGAGGACGGCTTCCTCCCCGAGGGACCGTGCGCGCACAGGTCCCACCAGCTGCTGCATACCTACTACTACGACCGCAGCGCCAACATCGAGGCCCTCAAGGCCAAAGGTGTCAAGCTGAAGGTCTAGCTCGACGCTGACAACACCTCCAGTGCAACCTGCGGCAAGGGTTGGTCTGAACCACAGGGTTGCACTTCTCGACTTCCTCCATGTTGCGGACTCAGCGCCGCAGATTCTCGATGGACGACCTCAGGTCTTCCTCGAATTCCTCACGTTGGTAGGTGATGCTCGGGGGCAGCTCCTCGGGATTCACTTCCTGCATGTATATCTGGAACATCTCCAGGAGTTCCAGGGCCCGTTCCCTGTCGGCCGGGTCGCCCTTGTCATGGTAGCGGGCGGCCAGGGCCTTGCCGAGGTTGAAGTAGGCCAGGGGATAGTCGTTGATGGCGATGGCCGCCTCGTAGTGGGCCACGGCCTCCTCGGGCCGGTTCAGGCGCATGCAGGCCACGCCCATGTCGTTGTGCGCCTCCGCGCCCTCCGGGCTGTTCTCGCAGCACTCGATGACCTTGGCGTACTGGCCCAGGGCGGCCTCGTACTTGCCCATGTTCAGGAAACGCTCCCCCTGGAAGACCAGTTGCCCGGGCAGTTCCTGGGCAGGTGCAAGACAGGGGACGAGAAGGGCGCACAGCAGGGGCAGGATCAGGGCCGGGCGAAGGGACATGGGATCTCCTGGGTCCGCCGGAGCGGCGGGATTTGCGTGTTATTAAAATTCTTAATGATATGTCTCAATGTATACTTGAGTTTTACGATCAGATTAATATTTTACCTTGTCAAGCAAAACAGATGTTTTACTATGATATGGAATACTTGACAGAATGAAGTCCGGGGCGTAGTTTTTTGGTGTTATGAATTATTAAAAGATAACACAAAAGATGATCCACGCAGAGATGAAAAACATTTCAGGCGAACCCCTGAATTCCCGGGTGGGTAGAACGGGTTCGCAGCGCCGCCTGGCCGTCGTCGGCATGGTTGTCGAGGACCGGCGGGAGTCCGGCGCGCAGGTTCGCAAGATACTGGACGCGTACAGCCACCTCATACTGCTTCGCAACGGAGTCCCGTGCGGAAAGGATGACGTGGGCGTCGTGTCCGTGATCGTGTATGCCGATGCCGGCGAGCTGGGATCCCTGACCGGTAAGCTGGCCCAGATCCAGGACGTTCGCGTTCGTTCCGTGACGCTCTGAACAAGGGGAACAAAAAGAGGTTCCTGTAATGAGCGCTCATTGGAAAAGAATGTTGTGCCGCTGCCTGGCCGCCGCGTTTTGTGCGGCGGTCCTGCCCCTTGGGGCGTCCCTGCCCGCCGCGGCCGAAGAAGACGAGACCGACGACGTCCGGCTGGAACAGATGACCGTCACCGCCCGGGGCGTGGCCAAGCCCGTGTCCCTGACCCCGGGCTCCGTGGGCATCATCCAGGCCGAGGAGCTGGCCGAGACCACGCCCCTGGGCCTGGCCAACGCGGCCGCCCGCCTGGCCGGGGTGTCCATTTCCGAGGACTCTCCCTGGGGAGCCGACATCTCCATCCGCGGCCTGGGCCGGGATTCGGTGGTCTTCCTCATCGACGGCTGCCGGGTGAACATGACCACGGACCTCAACGGCCGCTTCGGCCTGGTCAATCCCCAGGACGTGGAGCGCATCGAGATCCTCAAGGGCCCGGTGAGCACCCTGTACGGGTCCGGGTCCGTGGGCGGCGTGGTCAACGTCATCACCAAGAAGGGGAAGTTCACCGAGGAGCCCGAGTGGCACGGCGAGGCCATGGCCACTTACTCCACCAATCCCCAGGGTGGAGAGATGTACGGCAACCTGACCTACAACTCGGACAGCTTCTGGGTCTGGGCTTCCGGCAGCTGGCGGGAGGCCCACGACTACTATTCCGGCGGCGGGAACCGGGTGACCAACAGTTCGTTCTCGGATTTTCAGGGCAAGATCGCCGCGGGCCTGGCCTGGAGCGACACGCATGAAACCACCATGCAGTACCAGCACGCCGAGAGCAGCGACATCGGCATCCCGGGCAAGGGCATGACCACCATGCGCGACGAGGTGGAGCTGACCCTGGAGGACAACGACCGGCAGTTCTTCCAGGTGGAGCACGCCTGGAAGCCGGACGGCGAGGTGTTCAAGGAGTCCAAGCTCCAGCTTTCCTACCAGAAGATCGAGCGCAACCCGCGCATTGACAAGTTCAATAACGCCATCAACTATCTCAAGCCCGAGGCCATCTACGAGACCCAGGCCCTGAACTGGAGCAACGTGCTCGAGCTGGGGGACCATTCCCTGGTGGCCGGGGTGGACGCCTGGAACTGGCACTACATGCATTCCACCCGGGTGCGGGTGACCAATGCGGGAGCTGTGGTCACGGACACGCCAACGCCCAACACGAACCAGACCTCGGTGGGCCTGTTCGCGGAGGACGACTGGGCCCTGGCCGACGCCTGGATCCTGAACCTGGGCCTGCGCACGGACGGCGTGTTCGTGGACAACGAGGAGACCCCGACCGTCAAGTCCAGCAGCCACGACAGCCTGGACTGGGGTGCGCACCTGGGCCTGACCTGGGTCATGAGCCCCACCTGGAGCATGACCGGACTGGTGGCGGCCAGCTACCGCTCGCCCAGCATCCTGGAGCGGTTCAAGAACATCAACCTGGGCGGCGGAATGTCCGAGGTGGGCAACCCGGACCTCAACGCCGAACGGTCCATGTTCTACGAGTACGGCCTGCACCTGGCCGCCAGCGAGGTGCTGTTCGATGCGGCCGTGTTCCTGAACACGGTTGAGGACTTCATCCAGACCGAACTGGCCACCCCCACCCAGTTCCGCATGAGCAACGTGGGCCGGGCCATGATCTGGGGCGTGGAGGCCTCGGCGGAGTGGGACTTCACGCCGGGATGGAGCGTGTACGGCAACATCACCTACACCGAGGGCACGGACGACAAGACCGGCGAGCATCTGCGTTTCGTGGCCCCGCTCAACGGCCTGCTGGGCCTGCGCCAGAACCTGGAATGCGGGCTGTGGTGGGCTGCGGAGGTCGAGTGGGCCGCGGAGCAGCACAACGTGCCCGAGGACGTGGAGCGGTCCGACTCCTGGGCTACGCTCGACCTGCGCGCGGGCTATGATTTCGAACTCAACAAACTGAACAACCAGGTGGTCCTGGCCCTGAACAACGTGTTCGACGCCGAGTACCATAACTTCCTGGCCACATCACGAGGAGTTGAACTGCGGGAACCGGGCATCGGCCTGGACCTGAGCTGGAAGGTCATGTTCTGACCTCCGGCCGGGTCCCGGCCTTTCCTCCCACAAGGGACAAGTACAGCGCCACTGCCTTCAGCATGAAGTCCGCAACCGCAGGACGACAGGTCCGCCCCGAGCATGCCAGCTCTCCTCGGGGCGGACCAATATTTCAGGCCGTTGAAAATTCCGTTTTATTATCCGAGGTTCTCGAGCTCGGCGTAGAGGTCGTTGCGGTAGCGGGCCAGCTGGTCGCCGGTCCAGTGGCCGTTGCGGGCCAGGTAGTCGGCGCACTTCTCGTTGAGCAGGAGCAGGTCCCGGCCCTGGAGCGAGAGAGCGCCTTTGTAGGTGTGGTACCGGCCGGACATGAGTGCGTCGTGGGACAGGGAGAACAGGGCGGTGCGCACGGCGGTGTCCATGTCCAGGTCCTGGTCGCCCAGGATGACCTCCAGGGATTGGGGCTGGCTCCTGAACAACGTCTCGACCCCCTGGAAGAATTCCAGGCCCAGGTCCAGGCCGATGGTCAGCTTCAGGACCAGGTTGAGCGCCAGCTTGCATTCCTTGTCGGAGCGAAACGTCTTGTCCAGCATCCCCAAGTCTCCGGTTGCCCACAGGGCAACGCTTGGCACATTGAATCGCAATGGTGGCTCGCCCGGAAGGTGAAGTCAAGCGGGTTTTGGTTAAGCGATGTCACCATCCGGATACGGAGCGGGTTGCAATCCCCCCGGCTTCTGCTAGCCTCCGGCCATCCGGCATACCGGCCTGGGAGAGGATGCATGGCAAAGATCACCGTGGCCTACGTCATCGGCGGCCTGCCCTTCGGGGGCGTGGAAAACTGGCTCTACGACCTGGCGGTCGCCTTGCGCCATGACACGGACGTTTCGGCCCGCATCCTCAACGTCTCGGGCACGGGCCTGAAGATGGACGACTTCCGGACGGCCGGGCTGGAGGTGCTCACGGCCGGGAGTTCCACCAGCGACCTCAAGACCTCGCGGCTGTCCACCATGCGCCGGGTGCGGAGCATCCTGCGGGAGATCGGGCCGGACATCGTGCACACCCTCCAGTTCTCGGGCGACTACTTCGGCCGCTTGGGCGCGCTTGGCCTGGGCGTGCCGGTCATCACCCACATCAGGAACATGAAGAGCGAGCGCAAGGCCCGGCGCAGGCTCATCAACAAGCTGCTGTCGTTTTGCACCAACCGCTACCTGGCCGTGTCCCAGGCCGCGGCCGACACCATCAGGCGAGAGCACAACTGGGCCGGACGGCCGGTGCAGGTGCTCTACAACGGCGTGGACCCGGCCAAGCTGGACGTGCCCCCCCTGGACTTCCAGGCCGCACACAACCTGTCCGGCCCGGTGATCCTGGGCGTGGGCCGACTGGTGTCCCAGAAAAATTTCGACCTCTTGCTGCGGGCCCTGCGCCTGCTCCTGGACCGGGGCGTGGACGCCTCGGTCTGCCTGGTCGGGGACGGGGGAGAGCGGGAGTCTTTGGAGGCCCTGGCCCAAGAGCTGGAACTCGGGGACCGGGCCGTGCTGGCCGGGTACGTGCCCAATGCGCAGGTGCCGGGCTATCTGCGGGCGGCCACGGCGCTGTGCATGCCCTCGGACTACGAGGGGCTGCCCGTGACCCACGTGGAGGCCCTGTTCTGCGGCCTGCCCGCCGTGGTCTCGCGTTACGTGCCTTCCCTGGAGATTGCGGCCGACGCCTGCCTGGTGGCCCGGCGCGACCCGGCCGACCTGGCCGACAAGCTGGAGGAAGTGCTCACCGATCCGGCCCGCCACGCCGCATTGTCCAGGGCCGCTTTGGAAGCGGCCCCGGAGCTGTCCATGGATCGCTACGTGGACAAGCTCAAGGCCGTTTATCGGGAGATTCTGGACGCCCGCTGATTCCGCCAGGCCTGCACGCCCAGCATAGCGCCCACAAGGAGCAGGGCCGTGCCCGTGCCGTTGAAGCGGTCCAGGTTGTGCGTGACCAGGGAATTGAACAGGAACAGCCCCAGGAAGGGCCACAGAGCGCCCACCCCCTCCCAGTCCCGCCGCCGGACCAGCGCAGCCAGCCCCACGAAGAACAGGACGTAGAACGCCAGGTTGAACAGGGAGATGTTGCCGTCCACCATGCCCCGGTAGGTCAGGGCGGGCAGGGTCATGAGGTAGCGTCCCGGGTGGGACAGGATGCGGTCGGCCGCCTCCTTGAACTGGAGCCGGTCCGCCTCCAGGGCGCCGTGCTCCACGGTCAGGTCGTGGTGCCGCTGCATGGCCTGACGGTAGTAGCCCTCTTCCCTGTCCAGTCCGGCCCAGTCTTCGGGTTCGAACCAGGCGTCCAGCAGGTCCTCGGCAAAGGATGCGTGGCTCCAGTACAGGAAGGAAGCCAGGGTCTCCTTGGCGGACATGGTGGCGTAGCGCGAGCGGAAGTCCAGGGCCACGCCCCCGCCCTCGGTGAGCAGGGCCCGGCCGAAGAGCTGCTGGTTGCGCATCTTCCAGGGCGTGATGAGCGCGGCCGCGCACAGGGCCAGCACCAGCCCGCCGGCCAGGAGACGGCCCCGGGCCTCGGGCCTGCGCCAGGCCATGAACGCCACCCAGGCCAGGCAGAAGGGGCCCACGTAGAGCCATTGGGCCTTGGTCAGGGTCAGCGCGCCCAGGCACAGCCCGGCCAGAATGAAGTCCGTCCATTTCCGCCGGGTCAGGCAGCGGTGCAGCAGCCAGGCGAACAGGGTGACCAGGAAGGCGGCCAGCATCTCGGTGTAGAAACGGTGCGCGAACTTGGTCAGGAAGGGGTGCAGGCTGACCAGGATCAGGGCCGCGTAGCCCCAGCCCTTGCTACCTGTGAGCGCCCGGGCCAGGGACATGGCCATGAGCGCGGCCAGCAGGAGCAGGCCGGACTGGACCCATTTGACGGCCACGATGCCCGCGGGCGCGTGGGCCTGGTCCATGGGCACCGGGCTGGCGAAGAGCCAGTCGAACCGGTCGTGGCGCAGGCCGGGGTCGGCCAGGATGAACAGGGAAAGGAAGGCCGGGTAGGCCGGAGCCCGGTAGGCGTCCAGGGGCTCGGCCGTGTCCGGGTTCTGGGCGATGGAAAAGCCCTGGCCGTGGGCGATGTGGTAGGCCGCGGCCAGGTACTCCCGGGAGTCGTCTCCCAGGCCCCGGTCGTGGATGCGCAGACCCTGGTTGAGGAAGAACAGGGGGATGAACAGGATCCAGAAGAGCAGGGCGCCACGGCTGGTCACGGCTTGCCCTCCATGTTCCGGCTCTTGTCCTTCAGGTCCTGTCCCATGAAGCGGTGGAAAAAGGGCAGTCCGGCCAGGGCCGGGACCACGTAGCGGGCCGTGCACAAAAGCCCGGCGGCAGCGGCCTGGGCCGGGGTCAACAGCCCCTGGTAGAAGAAGATCAAGGCCGCGTCCCGGGTGCCCACTCCGGCGAAGGTCATGGGCATGAGCCCGACCAGGATGGCCAGGGGGGTCAGGGCCAGGTTGGTGAACAAGCCCACCTGGTCCCCGCCCAGGGCCCGGATGAAGCACCAGATCTGGATCAGGTGGGTCAGCCAGATGACCAGGGACAGGGCCATGATCCGCCAGGGGCGGCCGCGCTTTTTGCGCACCGTGGCCTGCATCGCACCCCAGGCGTCCGCGAATTTTTGGACCTTGGCTCCCAGCGGTCCCAGGGGCAGGCGGCCGAGGATTCCGAACAGCCGGGCCGCGAACCGGGTGGAAAAGAGCGCGGCCAGGCCGAAGCCCAACCCGGCCAGCACCCCGGCGCACACCCCCAGCCAGACCGGCTCCCCGAGCCCCAGCCAGGCCAGGCCGAACACGCACCAGACCAGCAGGGCCAGCATGTCGCAGGCCTTTTCGAACACCACCAGGGACAGGGCGGCCGCCCCGCCCATGTGCCCCCGCCGGGTCACGAACCAGGCCTTGGCGATGTCCCCCATCTTGGAGGGCAGGACCATGTTCAGGGTGGAGGCGGCCAGAATGAGCCGGTTGGACTCGCCCAGGCCCACGGCGTTGTCCGAGAGCCTGCGGAAGCGGAAGGCGGTCAGAAAGATGGTCGGCACGAACAGGACCGCGCCCGCGATGAGCCAGTCCACGCGGCTGGCCGCGAATGCCTCGGCCACGCGGGACAGGTCGATGCGCCAGTAGATCAGGCCCAGGATGCCCAGGCTGATGGCCAGGGCGATGAGACGCTTGAGGCCGCGCTTTGTCGGGGTCCTCACCGGGGCGTCCTCACAATTCCCGGACCAGGCGCAGGGGTTGGTCCGGGGCCGTGGGGATGAGCGGGGTCAGGTCGGTCCAGGGGGCCAACTGCCCGGGCTGGTAGACCCGGCTCATGACCACGTGGATGGAGGTCTGGTCCGGGCCCAGCGCGGCCGACTCCACCCGGGACCAGTCCCGGCAGGTCACCTCGTCCGTGACGGTCAGGGCCTCGTCCTGCCAGAGGAAGGTGCGGGTGAACCGGGCCGGGGCGGGCCTGGGGTCCGTGATGAGCAGCTTCTGGAGCAGGCTGCGCACCAGGTCCGGGAAGAGCCGCCCGCCCAGGAGCATGATCAGCCGCAGGACCACCAGCTTGAACGGGGTCATGGCCGCCTGCTTGGCCCAGGCGAAGTCCCCGGCCACGGTGTAGCGGTTCTCCTCCATGACCACGCGGCAACCCTGCATGTGGGCCACGGCCGTGCGGGTCTTGCGGCCGTCCTTCATGCGCAGGGATATCTGGGTGTCCGAGAGGGCCAGGGAGTCGTTCCGGAAGAACTTGAACACCCCGCCCTTGGCCAGCCCGGCCGCCAGGTGGGCCTGGCCGCGCCGTTCCACCACCAGCCCCGCATTTGGGAACCATTGCTTTCCCTGGGGCAGGGGCTCGGGCTCGGGCCGGTCGGTGACGAAATACTGCCAGGCCAGCAGATTGCTCCAGGCGTGGTGGCCGATGATGTGGTCGTCGTCAAAGCAGGGGGCCAGCCCCTTGGCCTGGGCTTGGAAGAAGCGGGTGTTGGGCTCCAGCAGGTCCGGGTGCTCTTGCCCCAGGATTTCGAAGCCGTGGGGGAAATAGTTGTAGGTGTTGCGCGAGCCGTACTCCCCGCCGAACGAGCCGTCCGGGTGGATGAACCGGGCCGCGAACCGGGCCGCGCGCACCACGGGCTCCGGGTCCAGCATGTCCGGTTCCAGCTGCCCGAGCCGGGCCAGGAAGGCCACGGTCAGGGTCAGGTAGCCGGGGTCGCAGCCCTGATACTCGGTGAACCAGCCCTCGGAATCCTGGTGGCTCAGGGTCAGGTCCAGCCGCTTGGCGGCCGCGTCCAGCAGGCCGGTCTGGCCGGTCACCCGGGCCGTGACGGCCAGGGCCAGGGCGGCCAGGGCGTGGTGGTTGGAGAGCACCCCGGACTCCTCCCGGCCGGACAGCCAGCCGGCACGCAACCGCAGGAAGTCCAGCACGTCCCGGTCTTGGACGTCCAGGAGCAGGCAGGACTCCGCGCAGGCCAGCAGGGAGAAGGAGGTTGCGCCCAGGGCCTTTTCAAAGGGGAAGTAGTCGTCGCAGGATCCGTCCTTGTGGGCAGAGCGGGCCGCGTAGCGCATCCCGGCCAGGACCAGCGCGCGTACGGCCGGGTCGCCCTTGTAGGGATTGTCCGGGATGTCCAGCCCGTGGGCCAGGGCCAGGGGATAGACGAACTCCTGGGCCATGCCCGAGGGAAAGTCGATGATCTTGTACTGCCAGTGGTTGCGGTCGAAGCAGCCGTAGGTGGGC
Organism: Desulfovibrionaceae bacterium; assembly: GCA_963666895.2. Classification (GTDB taxonomy): domain Bacteria; phylum Desulfobacterota; class Desulfovibrionia; order Desulfovibrionales; family Desulfovibrionaceae. The sequence continues at coordinate 54,723 of CAXXNS010000013.1, forward strand.
GAGTGGAGGTTGCGGTCCGCCAGGGTCAGGATCTTGGGGATGGCGGTCAGGGCGGCGTGGGCCGGGAGGGCGCGCAGCTCCGCAAGGTTCATGAACCGTCCTCATCGGGTTTCTCGAGCATCTGCTGGCGGAGCTTGTGCTGGATGTCCTCGAGCAGCCGCCGGTTGACGCTCAAGAGATCGGCCAGGAGCCCGAACACGAACAGGATGAACCCGGACAGGAGCAGGATGGCGGCCAGCACCAGGCTGGGCACGTGGGCCCGGTCCGTGCCCATGAAGAGCAGGACCAGCCAGCGCACCCCGAGCAGGAAGCCCAGGCTGAAGGGCACCAGGCCCAGGGCCACGAAGAACCGCAGCGGCCGGTAGGTCATGAACACGCGGGCGATGGTCAGGACGCTGCGCTTGACGTAGGAGGACACGGACTTGACCAGGCGCGAGGGGCGCAGGTCGCCGTTGACCCGCACCGGCACCGACGCCACCCGGATGTTCTTCTGCCGGGCCTGGATGATGGTGTCCAGGGTGTAGGTGTAGTTGTCGAACACGTTGAGCTTCATGGCCGCGCGCCGGGAGATGGCCCGGAAGCCGCTGGGCGCGTCCGTGACCTCGGTGCCGCTGGCCGCGCGCACCACCCAGGAGCCCATCTTCTGCAGGGCCTTTTTCAGGGGCGAGAAGTGCTCGATGTCGTCGATGGGCCGCGCGCCCACCACCATGTCCGCGCTGCCGTCCAGCACGGGCGCGGTGAGCTTGGCGATGTCCCCGGCGTGGTACTGGTTGTCCGCGTCCGTGTTGACGATGACGTCGGCCCCCAGCTTCAGGCAGGCCTCGATTCCGGCCATGAAGGCCTTGGCCAGGCCGTGGTTGTGGACCAGGTCCACCACGTGATGCACCCCGTGCTCCCGGGCCACCTCGATGGTCCGGTCCGTGCTGCCGTCGTTGATGATCAGCCACTCCACCACGTCGAAGCCGGGCAGCTGACGCGGCAGTTCGGCCAGGGTCACCGGCAGGGTGGCCTCTTCATTGAAGCAGGGAATCTGGATGATGCATTTCTTCATGTTTCGAGCCCATGTGGGTTGCTGTGTTGTAGGCTTGACGGGGCCCGCGGGTCAAGACCGGAGCCGGATGGGCGCGGGCGCATTCGTTCCTTGCCAAACGGCAAGCTTCCTATTAGGTTCTGGCTGCCTTGGCCGGATGGTCCGGACAGGGGCCCCGACCGTCCGTCCCGCCTTCGCAACCGCCCGCAACCACTCCGTATGAGCAAAGACAAGCCCTTCGACGACGTACAGCTGCACGGGTTCTCCAATAAGTACCTGTTCAAGCGCAGCTTCAGATACTTCATGCCGCACCTGTGGAAGGTCATCGTGGCCGCGGTCTGCGCGGGTATCGTTTCGGCCACCAACGGCGGCGTGGCCTACCTGGTCAAGCCGGCCATCGACGAGATCTTCGTCAGCAAGGACGCGGCCGCCCTGGCCCTCATCCCCCTGGCCTTCATCGGGGTCATGCTGGTCAAGGGCGTGGCCCGGTTCACCCAGACCTACCTCATGAACTCCACCAGCCTGCTGGTCACCGAGTCGGTGCGCAACGACACCTTTTCCAAGATCCTGCGGCTACCCATGGACTATTTCGACAAGAGCCGGGTGGGCGTGATCATGTCCCGGGCCCTGAGCGACGTGAGCGGGGTGAGCGGCATCGGCCCCACCTCGATCATGCTGGGCCGCGAGGTGCTGACCATCATCGTGCTGCTGGGTTACGTGTTCTACCTGGACGCCTTCCTGGCCGTGTGCGCCGTGGTGGTCCTGCCCCCGGCCATGTACCCTTTCGTCTATTTCGGCAAGAAGCTTCGGAAGATCGGCCGGGAGACCCGGGTCCAGAACGCGTCCATCAACAACCACGTGCAGGAGAACGTCTCCGGCATCCGGGTGGTCAAGGCCTTTGCCAAGGAGGAGGACGCGTTCCAGCGCTTCGCCCGCGAGTCCTCCCGGGTGGTGCGCATCGCGGTGCGCGGCGTCCTGGCCACCGAACTGTCCTCCCGGGTCATGGAGATCGTGGGCGCCCTGGGCGCGGGCCTGGTCATCTGGTACGGCGGCAACCAGGTCATCGCCGGGCATTCCACGGCCGGAACCTTCTTCTCCTTCATGGCGGCCATGGTCATGCTCTACGACCCGGTGAAGAAGATCAACACCTCCTGGCTGGACCTGCAGAGCTCCATGGCCTCGGCCGAGCGCGTCTTCGACCTGCTGGACTCCCCGGACATCAAGGTGGAGCAGGGGGGCGAGGAGACGCTGGAGCCGCCGTTCAAGTCCCTGGAGATCGACGCGGTGCGCTTCACCTATCCGGGCGGCGGAAGCCCGGCTCTGGACGGCATCAGCCTGGACGTGCGCGCGGGCGAGCGCGTGGCCCTGGTCGGCCCCTCGGGCGGGGGCAAGACCACCCTGGCCAGCCTGCTTCCCCGGTTCTACGACCCCCAGGAGGGGGAGATACGCATCAACGGCCGCGCCCTGCCCGGATACACCCTGGACAGCCTGCGCCTGAACATGGGCATCGTGTCCCAGGACACCTTCCTGTTCAACATGACCGTGGCCGAGAACATCGGCTACGGCCTGGGCGAGCACTCCACGGAGGACATCGAGCGGGCCGCCGAGGCCGCCTATGCCCACGAGTTCATCCTGGGGCTGGGCCAGGGCTACGAGACCGTGGTGGGCGAGCGCGGCACCAAGCTGTCCGGCGGACAGAAGCAGCGCATCACCATCGCCCGGGCCATCCTCAAGAACCCGCCGCTCATGATCCTGGACGAGGCCACCAGCGCCCTGGACACCGAGAGCGAGCGCATCGTGCAGATGGCCCTGGACAACCTCATGGAGAACAGGACCAGCATCGTCATCGCCCACCGGCTGTCCACAGTGCTGTCCGCTGACCGCATCGTGGTCATGGACCACGGCCGCATCGTGGCCCAGGGCCGTCACGCCGAGCTGTTGGAGTCCAGCCCCCTGTACAAGCGGCTGTACGAGATGCAGTTCGCCAACGGAGAGGAGTGAGCCGGGTGGGGGCCGCGCTTGACAGGGACCGAACCCGGTTCATAAAATGATATTTTGGCTGCGCCGGTTACGAACCGGTGGCGGTACGCTCAACCACTGGATATGTCCGTGAAACGACTTCAAGCCCTGGCCGCGTGCGCGACCGTGTTCCTGGCCTTGTCCTCCCCGGCCCAGGCCTATCTCGACCCCGGCACCGGCAGCTACGTCCTGCAGGTCCTGGCCGCCGCCCTGTTCGCCTCCCTGTTCGCCCTCCGGCTGTTTCTGGGGTCGCGTCAAGGCCTTCTTCTCCGGGCTCTTTTCCAAGAAGGACCAGGACAGGCAATGACCGCCACGCCCGTGGCCGCTTCCTTCCGGGACCCCAGCGGGTTCGTGTTCCGCTCGCCCGAGGGCGTGTTCCGCCAGGTCAACCGCTCCTGCGCCGAGGACTACGACCTCCTCATGGGCTCGGGGCTCTACGACGACCTGGCCGGAGCGGGCCTGCTCATCCCCCATGAGGAGAGCGGACAGGCCCCGCCCGAGCCGGACCTCTGCCACAAGGTGATCCGGCCCGAGCAGCTGGGATTCATGTCCCATCCCTACGAGTGGTGCTTCGGCCAGCTCAGGGACGCGGCTCTGGCCACCCTGGACATCCATCGCCGTGCCCTGGACAAGGGCATGGTGCTCAAGGACGCCAGCGCCTACAACATCCAGTTCGTGCACGGCAGGCCGCTGTTCATCGACACCCTGTCCTTTGCCAAGTACCGGGAGGGCGAGCCCTGGGTGGCCTACCGCCAGTTCTGCCAGCATTTCCTGGCCCCGCTGCTGCTCATGGCCAAGCGCGACGTGCGCCTGAACAAGCTGTTGGCCGACTTCATCGACGGCGTGCCCCTGGACATGGCCTCCGCGTTGTTGCCGAGGAGCACGCGGTTCAGGCCGTCCATCCTGCTGCACATCCACATGCACGCCAAGAGCCAGAAGAAGTATTCGGACAAGACCGCGCCCGGCAAGGGCAAGGGCCCGTCCAGTGGCGTATCCCGAGGCGTGTCCAAGCGGGCCCTGCTGGGCATGGCGGACAATCTGGCCGGGCTGGTGCGCAAGCTGTCCTGGGAGCCGTCCGGCACCGAGTGGGTGGACCTACTACCAGGACACCAACTACGGCCAGGAAGGCACCGAGGACAAGCACCGCCTGGTAGGGGCCTTCCTGGACAAGGCCGCGCCCAAGACGGTCTGGGACCTGGGCGCCAACACCGGCGACTTCAGCCGGTTGGCCGCCCAGCGCGGGGCCGAGGTGGTGGCCTTCGACGTGGACTACGGGCGCGGTGGAGGCCAACTACCGCCGCGTGAAAAAGCACGGCGAGGAGCGCATCCTGCCCCTGGTCCAGGACCTGACCAACCCCAGCTCCGGCCTGGGCTGGGCCGGGACCGAGCGCGAAAGCCTGGCCGACCGCGGACCCGTGGACACGGCCCTGGCCCTGGCCCTGATCCACCATCTGGCCATCTCCAACAACGTGCCCCTGGACCGGGTGGCCGACTACCTGTCCAGGCTGTGCCGGACCCTGATCATCGAGTTCGTGCCCAAGGAGGATTCCCAGGTGCAGCGGCTCCTGCGCACCCGCGAGGACATCTTCACCCGGTACGACGAGGAGCATTTCCGGGCCGCGTTCGGCCGGTATTTCGACCTGCTCGATGAGGCCCCGGTGGCCGGGAGCATGCGCCGCCTGTTCCTCATGGCCGCCAAGGCCCGGTAGGGAGGCGCATGTTCGGCAAGGCCATTCTCCACCCGCTGTTTTTCGCGGCCTATCCGGTCCTGTTCCTGTACGCGCACAACCACGGCGTGTTCAACAACCCCGCGGCCTACGCCACGCCGCTGTTGCTGTGCCTGGCCCTGGCCGGGGCGGTGTTCCTGCTGCTTTGGGCCCTGCTGCGCAAGGCGCACAAGGCGGCCGTGCTGACCACGCTGTTCTTGTTTCTGTTCTTCTCGTTCGACATGCTCTACTTCAAGCGGGCCGACCTGGGCCTGTTCTCGGTCACCTTCAAGGAGCACGACTTCGCACTGCTGCTGGGCATCGTCTTCGTGGTGGCCGTGTTCCTGGCCTGGCGGGCCAAGGGCTGGGACTTCTCCAAGGCCACCAGCCTGCTCAACGCCACCGGCCTGGTCCTGCTGGCCATGCCCCTGGCCACCCTGGCCGTGGGAATGGCCACCGGAAGCGGCCAGAACAAGGCTCCGGACAAGGGACCGGTCCAGGCCGTGTCCGTGGGCGAGCACATGGGTGAGCCCGTGGAGAACCCCCGGGACATCTACTACATCATCCTGGACGGCTACGCCCACGAGCAGACCCTCAAGGACGTCTACGGGTTCGACAATTCAGAATTTTACGACGAGCTGGCCAAGCGGGGCTTTTACGTGGCCTCGGAAAGCCTGTGCAACTATCCGCGCACCCGGCTGTCCCTGCCCAGCTCCCTGAACATGGAGTACCTGCCCGAGACGTTCGCCATGGACGGGCCCATCGAGCCCATGACCGCGTTCCGCTACCTCCAGTCGCGGGGCTACCGCTTCCTGAACTTCAACTCCGGCTGGGAAGGCACCACGGACCTGCCGTTCGCGGACGGCAACTTCACGTACAACGAGTTCATCCCCAACAACGAGGTCATGACCCTGCTCCTGGGCATGACCCCGCTGCGCTCCGTGGTGGTGGGCCAGGGCTTCGCCCGGGGCCAGGTGCTCTACGTGTTCGACAACCTGCCGGCCATGGTCGGGAACTTCCACCAGAACAAGCCCGGTCCGGTGGCGGTCATGGCCCACGTCATCGCCCCGCACCCGCCCTTCGTGTTCACCCGGGACGGGGGCAATCCGGACCAGAGCGTGCTGTCCTTCGACGGCCGGGTCTGGGACCTCAAGGAACCCTACGTGGAGCAGATCCTGTTCGTGAACAGCCGCGTGCTCGAGCTGGTGGACCAGATCAAGGCCCAGTCGGACCAGGATCCCATCATCGTGCTCCAGGCCGACCACGGCTCCATGAACACCCGGAGCGATCCGGCCAACGACGGCAAGGACTGGGACGGGCTCATCCCCAAAACCCTTCAGGAGCGCTACCGCATCTTCAACGCCTACCATTTCCCGGACCGGGACCCGGCCGAGGTCCTGTACCCGTCCATCACCCCGGTGAACACCTTCCGCGTGATCCTGGACACCTATTTTGACGAGCATCTGGAACTCCTGCCCGACAAGTCCTACGCCCCGCCGGGCGAGGACGGGCATTTCCGGTTCGTCGACATCACCGACGTGGTGGACTTCCACTGACGGGAGCGGAAGAATGTGCGGAATCTGCGTCTGGGCCAGCCCCGGAGGAGGGGTGGAAGCGAAGCGGCTGGCTTCGGCCGTGCGCCTGCTGCGCCACCGCGGGCCGGACAGCCGGAACCTCCTGCTTTGGGACGGGGCGCGCCGGGAGCTGCTGCCCGCTGACGAGCGCGCCGATTCGGCCGGAGACGGGTTCCGGGTCGGCCTGGGCCACGCCCGGCTGTCCATCATCGATCTTTCCGAATCCAACGACCAGCCCTTTTGCTCCGAGGACGGCCGCTGGTGGCTGACCTACAACGGCGAGGTCTACAACTACCTCGAGCTGCGCCAGGCCCTGGGCGGGGAGTTCCGCACCACCGGCGACACCGAGGTCCTGCTGCGGCTGCTCATGGCCCAGGGCATGGACGCGGTGCGCCGCCTCAACGGCATGTGGGCCTTCGCCCTGTTCGACGCCGAGCGCCGCCGCATCCTGCTCTCCCGGGACCGGTACGGCAAGAAGCCCCTGTTCTTCCACCACGACGGCCGGCAATTCCTGGCCGCCTCGGAGTACAAGGCCCTGTTCGAGATGCTGGGCGAGCCCCGGAGGGTGGAGCCGGACTATGTGCACGGCTTCCTGCTGGGCAAGCGCTGGCCCGTGTTCGACGACATGCGCTCCATGTACGCCGGGGTCGGCATCCTGCCCGCGGGCAGCTGCCTGGTCTACGACCTGGACGCCCACTCCGTGGAGATCGTGCGCAACAACGAGATCGAGTCCTTCCTCCACGAGGCCGACCCCGACCCGGACGCGCTGCCGGACCTGCTGGAGTCGGCCGTGTCCCTGCGCCTGCGCTCGGACGTGCCCGTGGGCGTGCTGGTGTCCGGCGGGGTGGACTCCACCACCGTGGCCGCCCTGGCCGCCGGGTCCGCCGAGGGCGAGAACCTGTCGTTCTACACCATCAAAGTGGACGACGACGACCTGCGTTACTCCCGGCGCGTGGCCGAGCAGCTGGGCATCCAGCTCATCGAGGTGGAGGGGACCCTGGACGACGCGGACATGGACCGCTACCTCGGCCTGCTCACCCGGCAGATGGAGGTGCCCATCAACGTGGGCCTGGTCACCCTGCCCGGCTATCTGGTGCTGCGGCGCATGGCCGAGGACGGCATCCGCGTGGCCCTGGACGGCACGGGCGGCGACGAGGTGCTGGGCGGCTATCCCGGCTACTTCCACATGGCCCTGGAGAACGCCATGCGGGCCGGGCTCTGGGGCCAGGCCTTCCGGCTCAAGCGCCTGGCCGACCAGCGCGACGACCTGCGGCGCTCCTTCCTGGGCGGGTGGCTGCGCTTCTTCCGGCGCACGGCCTTCCCGGGCCGCCGTCCGCCCGAGAAGATGATCACCGACTCCCGGGCCGGTTTCCTGGGCCGGTACAGCAGGCTGGGCGGCCGGGCCGACCTGGACGGCATCGTGGACCAGTGCTTCGCCCGCGACCGCATGACCGACGTGGCCGACATGCAGATCTACGACCTGGTCAAGGGCCAAATGCCCTACTACCTGTACATCAACGACCAGGTGTCCATGATCAATTCGGTGGAGACGCGCTCCCCGCTGCTGGACTACCGGCTGGCCCCGTACATTCGCATGGCCTTGCGCCACAAGCTGCACCGCGGCTACAACAAATACCTGCTGCGCGCCTGCCTGCCCCCCAAGGTGGGCGACGATATCCGCTGGCGCATGGCCAAGGTCGGATTCGGCATGGTCCTGGACAAGGACATGGAGCGGAGGAGCGACCGCATGGAGGAGGCGGTGCGCGCCTCCACGGTGCTGGCCGGGATGTTCGACCTGGGGGCGCTGCTGGACGAGCTTCAGGCCCTGCGGGACCAAAGCCATTTCCGCGAGCTGCTGGAGCACATGTACTCCGTGGCCCTGCTCGAAGACCAGGTTCCCATGTCCCTCTAGGGGGCGGAACCGACAATCCTCATCGAGGCGAACACCGTGTGCGGCATCTTCGGCATGTTCCTTTCCCGTCCGCTGACCCAGGCCGACCTGGACCTGGGCCGCAAGGGCACGGCCATGCTGGCCCATCGCGGCCCGGACGCGGAAGGGCAGTGGCATGACGAGGCGGCCGGGGTCTTCCTGGGCCACCGCCGCCTGTCCATCATCGACCTGACCCCGGGCAGCGACCAGCCCATGGTCCGGGGCTCCCACGCCCTGGCCTACAACGGCGAAATCTACAACTACAAGAGCCTGCGCAAGCGGCTCAAGGGGCTGGGCTGCGACCTGACCACCAGCGGGGACACCGAGGCCCTGCTCATGGGTTGGAAGCAGTGGGGCGAAGAGGTGCTGGACCATTTGGACGGCATGTTCGCCTTTGCCCTGTGGGACGGGGAGCAGGGGATCCTGTGCCGCGACTTCTTCGGGGAAAAGCCTTTGTACTGGGTCCAGACCGGGGACGGCGTGTATTTTTCCTCCGAGCCCGCTCCCCTGGCCGAGTTGCTGAACCTGGCCCCGGACCTGTCCGGCGACCGGCTGACCGCTTTTTTCACCCTGGGCTACGTGCCCGACCCGGATACGGCCTGGCAGGGCATGCATTTGCTGCCCCCGGCCTCGGTGCTCACCGTGCGCCAGGGCAAGGCCGGGGAGCCCCGGGCCTTCTGGAGCATCCCGTTCGGAGAGCCCGGGCACGGCCCGGTGGAGCACCCGACCAAGGCCCACGCGGACAAGGTGCGCGACGCCCTGGCCCAGGCCGTGGAGTCCCGCCTGGTGGCCGACGTGCCGGTCTGTCTGTTCCTGTCCTCGGGCGTGGATTCGCCGCTGTTGGCGGCCATCGCCAGCCGGGACCTGGGCGTGGCCCCGGCCTGTTTGACAGTGTCCTTCCCCCGGGGCGACAGCGCGGTCAACGAGGCTCCCCTGGCCCGGGCCATCGCCCACCACCTGGGCCTGCCCTTCACCGAGGTGGAGAGCAGCGAGGACCCGCGCACGGCCGGGGCGGACCGGGCCCTGGAGCTGTTCGGCCAGCCTAACGACAACATCACGGCCATCTCCTGCAACCAGATCTCCGCGGCCGCGGTGCGCCAGTTCAAGGTGGCCCTGTCCGGCATGGGCGGGGACGAGCTGTTCTACGGCTACGGCAAGCACGAGTACGTGTACCGCCACCGCAGGGACTACGCCCTGCCGGGCTGGCGCAAGCGGCTCATCTCCCTGTCCAAGCGGGTCCTGTCCACCAAGCACCGCTACTCCACCTTCGAGGCCCTGGTGGACGTGGACAGGAGCGAGTACTACCCGGCCATCAAGAACGACCCCTGCATCCGTTGGCTGCGGCGGCTGCCCGGGTTCGCGGCCTGGACCCGGGGCGAGTTTTCCGGCCAGGGACGGCCCGAGTACGCCATCCCGCGCTACGAGGTGGCCCGGGTCATGCCCAACAGCCATTTGCCCGCCTTCGACCACGGCAGCATGGCCGCCAGCCTGGAGCTGCGCTCGCCCATGCTCTCCCGGGGGCTGGTGGAGGCCATCGCCAGCCTGGACCCGCGCATGCTCATGGCCTTTGGCCAGAAGCGGCTGCTGCGCATGCTCCTGGACCGCTACGTGCCCGCGGAGTTCATTGACAAGCGAAAACTGGGCTTTGTATATCCACCGGACCAGATGGTGCGCAATTTCGGCGACCAAACGCCCCGGATTCCCGGCCTGGACCCGGGTCTGGTCAACGAAGCCTGGGAGAACCGCTTCCGCAAGAAGATCTGGTCGCGCATCGCCACCCGCCTGATCCTGGCCGACCGCTTCCTGGGATAAGCCCTGGAAGCCCGAGGACGAACCCATGCTCCTGTCCAAGCAATACGCCCTGCCGCGCTTCTTCTTCACCCACGCCCCCCAGGGCGCGGAACGTGAAGAACCGGTCAGCCCCAAGCCGCTCTTGGAAGTGGACGGGCTGTGCGTGTGCTTTGACGACTATCTGATCCATTGCGACCACCGCGTGGACGAGCAGCGGGCCACGGTCATCCTGGGCCACCCGGTCGTGGGCGAGCGCATCGACCGCGAGGCCGTGTTCCAGGGTACGGCCAAGGGGTTGGACCCGGACTTTTTGCGTTCCCTGGGCGGCGAGTTCCTGCTCCTGCACCTGGACCGGGCCACGGGCCGGCTCCAGGCGGCCACGGACCGCTTTCCGTCCATCCCGCTCTACTACGCCAGGGTCGGCAACGTGCTGGCGGGCAGCGTGTTCTACAACGACCTCTGGCGCTGGCTGGGCGAAAAGAACGCGCGCACCCCGGACCCGGCCGTGTTCTTCGAGTTCGTCTGGTTCCAGCGCATCATGGGCCGCAACACATACGACACCGCCTCGGAGTTCCTGCCCGGGGCCACGGCCCTGACCCGCGACCACGACCACCTTTCGGAGCAAGCCTTCTGGACCCACAGCTTTGAGAAGACCACGGACAGCCTGGACCATTGCGCCCACGACCTGGCCGAGGCGCTCAAACGGTCGGTGCGCCGCAAGCTGAGCGACGATCCGGGCCGCCACGGCCTGTTCCTGTCCGGGGGCAAGGATTCGCGCAGCGTGCTGGCCTCCTTTGAGGAGCCGCCGGTCTGCTTCACCGTGGCCGTGTCCAAAAACAACGAGTGGATAAGCGCCCACCAGGCCACCGAGGCCCGGGGCGCGGAGCACGTGTACCTGGAGCTGCCGCCCGATCCCTACACCCGCCATCTGGACGAGCTGGTGCAGCTGTCCAGCGGCATGTACGCCTACGACCACGCCCTGTTTCACGGCTTCGCCGACCAGGTGCGCGAGCACGCGGACGTGGTCTTCCACGGCCACGGCATCGACTACATGTTCCAGGGCATGTACGTGCCCGCCAAGGTGGTCCGCATCTGGGGCAAGACCCAGTGGCGCACCCTGGCCCCGTTCTCCGGGGACATGGTCCACGACTTCATGCACACCATCTCGTACCGGCTCAAGCACGTGGACCTGCTGGACTACGTGCTGCCCGCCCGGCGCGAGGAGATGTACGGCACGCTCAGGGATTCGGTGGGTAGGGTGGTCGAAGCGGGCAGTTCGTTCTGCAACACGGACCACGACGTGTGGGAATGGCTGCTCATCCACGCCATCGCCCGCCACTACCCGTACACCAACCTCTACAGCATGGGCACCTGCGCGGAGCAGCGCACGCCCACGTTCGACAACGACGTCTTCGACCTCTACCTGTCCCTGCCCGCCAAGTACCGGCTCAACGCGCGCATGGCCATCAAGCTGTTGACCGTGCTCTCCCCGGAGATGGCCGCCATCCGCAACAACAACACCGGCATGCCGGCCGGGTACCAGGCCTGGCAGCGGGAGATGTTCGTGGTCAAGCACCGCATGCTCAAGAAGCTGGGCCTGCTGCGCAAGAACCCGTACAACAAGTCGGACGCGGACCGCACCTGGCCCCACCGCCTGACCCTGCTCCAGGAGAAGGGACCGCTGTACCAGGCGGCCATGGACATGTGCCGGTCCGAGGCCCTGGCCGGCCTGGGCATCTGGGACATGGACCGCATCGCCCGGGACATCCCGTCCTTCATCGACAACCCGCCCCACCGCAACATCGGGGGCATCGTGGCCTATCTGCTGACCATCGACCGTTTCCTCAGGCAATAAGCCGGGAGCGCCATGCACACCGTCCTGTTCATCGAATCCGGGGTTTCCGGGGGCGGCTCGTTCCAGAGCCTGCACCAGCTGGTGTCCGGCCTGGACAGGGCCCGCTTCGCGCCCGTGGTCGCCTACGTGAACGAGACCGAGTGGCTGGAGCGCATGCGTGGCCTGGGCGTCCCGGCCCATCTGTTGTTCGACCGCGTGTACACCAAGACCGTGCCCTGGTTCGTGCAAAAGCGGCTGGAGCGCATGGTCAAGGCGGCCCACCGCCGGGTGCCGTTCCTGGCCGACCGGGTTCTGCGCTTCTGCCACGGCCCCCTGCTCAAATCCCTGGCCCGGCTGGTGCGCGAGCACGACGTGGACCTGATCTACCTGAACGACCAGATCGACCGCGACCTGTTCGGGGTCTATGCGGCCAGGGACGCGGGCCTGCCCCTGGTCAGCCATCTGCGGTCCATGAACGGGGAGAACATGAACCCGGCCCGGGCCGCCCTGGCAAACGGGCAGGTCTCAACCTACGTGGCCAACTCGGCCGTGACCCGGGACTACTGGGTGGGCCGCGGCCTGGACCCGGACAAGTGCCTGGTGGTGCACAACGGCGTGCCGGGCGACCCGGTGGAGCCCCTGGACCTGCGCCAAGAGTACGGCGTGCCCGAGGGGCATCAGGTCATCGGCTGCGTGGCCCGGCTGGTGCCGGTCAAGAACCACGAAACCCTGATCCGGGCCTTTGCCCTGCTCCAGAAGAAATTGCCCGAAACCACGCTCATCCTGGCCGGGGACGGACCCCTGGAACAGCGGCTGCGGACCCTGGCCCGGGAGTCGGGCGTGGTGGACAAGGTTCTGTTTCCGGGGTACGAACACCGGGCCCGCCCGCTCATGGCCGCCCTGGACTTGCTGGTCCTGCCGTCGCGGTTCGACGCCTTCGGCCGAGTGCTGGTCGAGGGCATGCAGGCGGGCGTTCCGGTCATCGGCGCGGACGCCGGAGGCATCCCCGAGGTGGTGGAGCCGGGCGTCAGCGGCCTGCTGGTCCCGCCGGACGACGAAGCGGCCTGGGCCGAAGCCATGGCCCGTGTGCTCACGGACCCGGAACTGCGGGAGCGCCTGGCCTCTGGAGGCCGGAAGGCGGCCGCGGAACGTTTTTCCATGGAGCGCATGGTGCGCGCCATCGAGACCGTCATGGAGCGGGCCCTGGCCGGACGCGCCGCCCCTCCCATCCAGGAAAAATCCCCCGAACCCCCTTCGGAGTGACCATGTTCAACGACAAGACAATTCTCATCACCGGTGGCACCGGCTCCTTCGGCAAGAAGTGCACCGAGGTGCTGCTGGACGAATATTCTCCGCGCAAGGTGATCGTGTTCAGCCGCGACGAGCTCAAGCAGTTCGAGATGAGCATGGAGGCGCGGTTCAGGGACCGGGCCAACCTGCGCTTCTTCATCGGCGACGTGCGCGACAAGGAGCGGCTCCACCGGGCCTTCAACGACGTGGACTACGTGATCCACGCCGCCGCGCTCAAGCAGGTCCCGGCCGCGGAGTACAACCCCTTCGAGGCGGTCAAGACCAACATCCTCGGGGCCCAGAACATCATCAACGTCTCCCTGGACCGGGGCGTGAAGCGGGTGGTGGCCCTGTCCACGGACAAGGCGGCCAATCCGATCAACCTCTACGGCGCCACCAAGCTCTGCTCGGACAAGCTGTTCGTGGCCGGGAACGCCTATGGCTCCCGGGACATGACCTGCTTCTCCGTGGTCCGCTACGGCAACGTGGTCGGCAGCCGGGGCAGCGTGATTCCCTTCTTCCTGGACAAGATGGCCCAGGGCGAGAAGAACCTGCCGGTCACGGACCCGCGCATGACCCGGTTCTGGATCACCCTGGAGCAGGGCGTGCGTTTCGTGCTCCGGTGCATGGAGCGCATGGTGGGCGGCGAGCTCTACGTGCCCAAGCTGCCGAGCATGAACATCATGGACCTGGCCCGGGCCGTCTGCCCGGACGGTACGCCCGAGGTGGTGGGCATCCGGGCGGGCGAGAAGCTGCACGAGGTCATGATCACCCGCGACGACGCCCGGCACACCGTGGAGTTCGAGGACCACTACCTGATCAAGCCGGAGTTCAAGTATTTCTCGCGCCGTTTCTGCGACAACGGTTGCACGCCCGTGGGCGAGGACTTCGAGTACAACTCCCGGGACAACAAGCAGTGGCTCTCGGTGGAGCAGCTGCGGGAGATGATCGCGACCCTATGATTCCCTACGGCAGGCAGTGGATCGACGAGGATGACGAGCGGGCCGTTCTCGAGGCCCTGCGCTCGGACTGGCTGACCACCGGCCCGGCCGTGGACGGGTTCGAGTCCTCGGTGGCCTCGTTCTGCAACGCGGCTCACGGCGTGGCCGTGTCCTCGGGCACCGCGGCCCTGCACGCGGCCATGTTCGCCCTGGGCGTGGGGCCCGGCGACGAGGTCATCGTCCCGCCCATGACTTTCGCGGCCTCGGCCAACTGCGCGCTCTACATGGGGGCCACCCCGATATTCGCGGACGTGGACCCGGACACCCTGCTCCTCGACCCGGCCGAGGCGGAAAAGAAGATCACCCCGGCCACCAAGGCCATCATCGGCGTGGACTACGCGGGCCAGCCCTGCGACTGGCAGGCCCTGGCCAAGGTGGTCGAGGGCCGGAACATCGCCCTGGTGGCCGACGGCTGCCACGCCCTGGGCGCCGAAGACCAGGGCCGCCGCGTGGGCACTCTGGCCGACCTGACCGTGTTCAGCTTCCACCCGGTCAAGCACGTGGCCACGGGCGAGGGCGGCATGGTGGTCACGGACGACCCGGCCCTGGCCGAACGCTGCCGCGTGTTCCGCAACCACGGCATCACCACGGACCACCGCCAGCGGGCCGAGCAGGGCTCCTGGTTCTACGAGATGAAGCACCTGGGGTACAACTACCGCATCACGGACATCCAGTGCGCCCTGGGGTTGAGCCAGATGAACAGGTTGGAGCGCTTCCTGGCCCGCCGCCGGGAGATCGCGGCCCGCTACGACCAGGCCTTTGCGGACAACGCTTCCGTCCGGCCCCTGGCCCTGCGCGCCGGAGCCCTGCACGCCTACCATCTCTACGTGGTCCGGGTGGACGACCGGGCCGGGGTCTACGCGCGTCTGCGCGAGCGGGGCGTGGGCTCCCAGATCCACTACATCCCGGTCCATCTGCATCCCTACTATCGGGAGCAACTGGGCACGGGCCCGGGGCTCTGTCCCGTGGCCGAGGCGGCCTACGAGGAAATCCTGTCCATTCCCATGTACCCCGCCCTGACCGACGGGCAGGTGGAGCAGGTCATCGAGGAACTGGTCCGGGCGGCCGCCTAGCCGTTGGACCGGGCCGGGCGTCCCTTGCGGCCCGGAACAGGACAGGATATGAACGTCTTGTATTTCTTGATTCCCCCGGCACTCCTGCCTCCACTGCGGTGACTTCGCCGGAACCACGGACACCCCGGATATGGACCTCAAGATAGGAAAACCGGACCTGCTTGAACTGCTCTCGCGGCAGTTGACCACCCTGTACCTGCTGCAGCCCTCGGAGCGCGCCTCCCTGGAGCGGATCCTGGAGCCGGTCCTGGGCCGTCTGGAGCAATGCTTCGCGCACATCGGGCGCAAGGGTTTCCAGCGGGACGGCGAGCCGTTCTTCAACCCTTTCCACTCCTCCCAGTACTGCATGTTTCTGTACCTGCTTTCCAGAGCCGCCCTGACGGACGCGGCGGACCGCGACCTGGCCGACAAGACCTACGCCCTGAACAAGGCCCTGCACGGCGCGGACCTGTTCTACGAGGTGGAGCTGCCGGACGTCTTCCTCCTGGAGCACCCCGTGGGCACGGTGCTGGGACGGGCCACCTACGGCCGCTTCTTCTCCTTCCAGCAGCAGAACACCGTGGGCAACAACCAGGGCCGCTACCCGGTCTTCGGGGACAATGTGGCCCTGTTCGCCGGGGCCATGGTGGTGGGGGACGCGCACATCGGGAACAACTGCTGGATTTCTGCCGGGACCTACGTCAAGGACCAGGACGTGCCGGACAACAGCCTGGTCTTTGGCCGCAGCCCGGACCTGGTGATCAAGAGCCGTCCGGCCGACTATTTCCGGCAGGGGACCGGATTCCTGTATCCGGACCAGGGCGCCGACGGGTGACGGGGAACCGGGTATGAGCACGACGGGAAGCGTCGTTGATTTTCATCTGGACGGCCAAGGCGTCCGGGGCGTCTTCTGGCCCGTGCGGCGGGAGGAGATGCTGGCCGTGCGTGAGGCCGCGGCCGACATCTTTCTTCCCCTGATCAACCAGGCCGAGCAAGACGGCCTGCCCGGCGGGGCCGAGCTGCGCATACTGGCGCTGGTCTGGCTGGCCGAGGTCATGGGCATCTTCCAGGCCCACGCCCTGGCCCGCCGCCTGCCCCGGGACGAGCGGTTCTTTGGTTTCGCGCCCGACTCCCGGCTTTGGAAGCCCATCGCCGACGGGGGCGCGCCCCTGGCCCATCCGGTCTACCTGACCCTGGCCCAGGGTTACCCGGGCCGCAGCCTGTCCGACCTGCTGGCCAAACCGGGCCGCCTGCTGCGCAAGCTGCGGGGCGGCGGCAAGGAAACGGTCCCGGACACACCGGAAGCCCCGGCGGCCAAGCCGGTGGTGCCCCTGGTCCTGCCCCCGGACCGCTACCCCAAGATTCATACCTGCCATCCGTCCAGGGCCTTTTTCCGCGACCACGTGGTGGCCACCAAGCGCTCGGACATCCTGACCATGCATGCGGCCGAGCAGGAGCGGAAGGTGGGCTATCTGCGCCACAAATACTGGTTCCGTCCCCTGTCCGGAGGCCTGGACCAGGCCGGGCCCGGCACGGGTTCCGATCTGGTGGCCGGCTGTCTGGACGCGGCCCGGGCCGCCTTCAAGGCCGGCGGGGAGAGCCTGCCATCGCACCTGGAATCCCATCTGCTTTCCTGGACCGATCAGGGCTGCGGCCTGGTGGCGGCCCATCTGTCCGCCCTGGCGGCCAGACCGCACCGGCTGCCCAAACGGCTCTGGGGCGGCACGGGCGGCTACGTCTGGGAGCGCATTCTGCGGCTGGCCGTGCGCCGCAACGGAGGCCATGTCACAGGGCACGCCCACTCCCTGGGCAGCGCCTACGCGCGCCTGCTCCTGGGCAGCCTCAACGAGCTCTACGGCTGCCACCAGTACTGCACCTATTCCAGAACCCAGGCCGAGCACGAGCGGCTCAACGCGCCGCCCGAGGAGATCATGGGCCAGGCGTTGCCCGAGTTCATCCACGTGGCCGCCTCGGAAGAGGAGCAGCACCGGCGCATCACCCGTTTCGGGCCGGTGGAGCGCGTGAACACCGTCTGCTTCGTGGGCGAGCCGTACGACGGGGAGCACGGCATGGTCTTTCCCGGCGTGCCCGACGTCGTCTCCGTGGACTGGCAGGCCCGGCTGCTCAGGCAGTTGAAGGAGTGGGGCTATTCGGTCATGTTCAAGGAGCATCCGGAAAACCCCGAGCCCGCGCCCGAGGAGTTCGAGACCCTGCTGGGAGCGGTGCGGGAGACCCGGCTCTTCGAGCAGGTCATGGCCAACGCGGACGTGGTGCTCTTCGCCAACCAGAGCACCTCCACCTTCAACGTCACGCTCAAGACGGACAAGCCCATGGTCCTGGTGGACTTCGGGTACGACGACTGGGTGGACGGAGCCCTGGACAGGCTGTCCCGACGCTGCGTCCTGGTCAAGGGCTGGTTCGACGACAAGGCCCGGCCCATGGTGGACTGGGACGAGCTGGCCCAGGCCCTGCGCCGCGCCCCGGCCCTGGCCGGGGACACGGCCTTTGCGGATTATTATTTCTAGGATTGGCGCACAGCGGAGGAAACGCATGCCCGGAGCTTTCGCCATCATTCCCGCCCGGGGGGGGTCCAAGCGCGTACCGCGTAAGAACGCGGCCGACTTCCTGGGCCGCCCCATCCTGGCCTGGACCGTGAACGCGGCCCTGGAGAGCGGCCTGTTCGACCGGGTGGTGGTGTCCACCGAGGACGAGGAGATCGGGGCCCTGGCCAAGGCGGCCGGAGCCGAGCTGGACGTGCGCAGGCCCGAGCTGGCCACGGACACGGCCACCGTGGCCCAGGTCTGCACGGATTTTCTGGACCGCCAGGAAGCGGCCGGGCTGGACTACGACCGCTTCTGCTGTCTCTACGCCACGGCTCCGCTGCGCACGGCCGAGGACATCCGGCAGGTCATGGCTTTGTTGGAGCCCGGGGTCTGCGACTGGGCCCTGGCCGCCTGCGGCTTCGACCTGCCCGTGAGCCAGGCCCTGCACCGGCGGACGGACGGATTTTGGGAGCCCCGCTGGCCCGACTTGTACGAGAAGCCGTCCAGGGAACAGGAAGAACTGCTGGTGGACAACGGCTCCACCTACGCCGTGACCGTGTCCGGCTTCCGCGAGCACGGCTTCGTGGGACCGGGGCTCAGGCTGCACGTCATGCCCCGCTCACGTTCCGTGGACATCGACGAACCCGAGGATTTGGAATTGGCGCGCTACTACGGGGAGCGGTACGGATCATGAAGATGCTGGTGGTCGGATGCGGGACCATTGGAGCCCGCCATGCCGGAAACATGGTGGCCCTGGCGCCCGGCGTGGGCGGGGCGGAAGTGGCCGTGGTGGACGCGGACCGGGACCGGGCCGCACGGGTGGGCGAGGAGATCGGTGCGCGGGCCTTCGACTCCCTGGACCAGGCCCTGGATTGGGGGCCGGACGGGGCCGTGGTGGCCGCGCCCAACCATCTGCACGTGCCCCTGGCCGCCCAGGTGGTGGAGGCCGGAGCCCACGTGCTGGTGGAAAAGCCCATCTCCGACGCGGTGGAGGGGGTGAGTCCTTCCTGGATCGGGCCGAGGCCCTGGGGCGGCAGGTGCGCGTGGTCTGCAACCTGCGCTTCCATCCGGCCCTGCCGGTGCTGCGCGAGGCCGTGGCCTCCATCGGCAAGCCCTTGTACGCCCGGGCGCACTTCGGCAACTATCTGCCCAACATGCGGCCCGGCGTGGACTACCGCACCCTGTACGCGGCCTGGCGCGAGCGCGGCGGCGGCATCATCCTGGACGCCATCCACGAGCTCGACTACCTGTTCTGGATTTTCGGCCGGGTCACCGAGGTGGGCTGCGTGGCGGACCGCCTGAGCGACCTGGACATGGACGTGGAGGACTACGCGGTCATCACCCTGCGCCACGAGAGCGGGTTCCGTTCCTCGCTCCAGCTCGACTATCTGCGTCCGTTCAAGCGGCGGGGCTGCGAGGTGGTGGGCGATCAGGGCATGATCCTGTGGACCAGCGAGGGCAAGGTTCCCGAGCACTGCCGGGTGGCCTTGTACCGCTTTGACCAGGCCAGGTGGCAAACCCTGCTCGAGGATCCGGACCTGGACGTGTCCGGCGGGTTGCGGTGCGTGGACGAGCAATTTTTGAACGCGGTGGCCGGACGGCCCGCGGAACTTTTGGACGGCAGGACCGCCCTGGCCGAACTGCGCGCCTCCCTGGACGCGCTTCGGTCGGCCGGACTCCTGGATCAGTGAGGTAAGACGATGAAGATTCCCGATATGCCCAAGAGCCTGGCCATGCAGGATCGGGCCCGCGCCCGCATCCCCGGCATGACCCAGCTCCTGTCCAAGCGGCCGGACCGCTATTCCCTGGGTGTCTGGCCGACCTATTTCAGCCGGGCCAAGGGGGCCGAGCTCTGGGACCTGGACGACAACCGCTACCTGGACATGACCGTGTCCGGCATCGGCACCAATGTCCTGGGCTATTGCGACCCCGGACGTGGACAAGGCCGTGGTCGAGGCCATTGGCAAGGGGTCCAGCACCACCCTCAACTGCGCCGAGGAGGTCCTGCTGGCCGAGGAGCTGTGCCGCCTACACCCCTGGGCGGACATGGCCCGGTTCACGCGGGGCGGCGGCGAGGCCATGGCCGTGGCCGTGCGCATCGCCCGGGCGGCCACGGGCCGCGACGAGTTGGCCTGCTGCGGCTACCACGGCTGGCACGACTGGTATCTGGCCGCCAACCTGGGCGAGGAGGACCAGCTCAAGGGGCACATGCGCACGGGCCTGGAGCCCGGGGGCGTGCCCAAGGGGCTGGAAGGCACCGTCCACCTGTTCCACTACAACGACATCGCCGCCCTGGAGGACATCGTGGCCCGCCGGGGCGACAAGCTGGCCGCCGTGGTCATGGAGCCCATCCGCAACTTCGACCCCCGAGCCCGGGTTCATGGACTCGGTGCGCCGTCTGGCCCACGGCTGCGGCGCGGTCCTGGTGGTGGACGAGGTCTCGGCCGGGTTCCGGCTCAACACCGGGGGCGCGCATCTGGTGTACGACCTGAAGCCGGACGTGGCCGTGTTCTCCAAGTCTTTGGGCAACGGCTATCCCATCGCCGCCGTCATCGGAAAGGCGGACATCATGGAGGCCACGGAAAAGACCTTCATCAGCTCCACCTACTGGACCGAGCGGATCGGCCCGGTGGCCGCCCTGGCCATGATCAGGAAGCACGAGGCCAACGACGTGGGCGCGCACCTGATCCGCATGGGCAAGGCCGTGCAGCAGGCGTGGAAGGAGACCGCGGCGGACGCCGGGGTGCCCGTGCATGTGTCCGGCATTCCGCCCCTGTCGCATCTTTCCCTGGAGGTGGAGGACCCCAACGCGGCCTCGGCCCTGTTCATCCAGTGCATGCTGGCCCAGGGCGTCCTGGCCTCGGCCTCCTATTATCCCATGTTCGCGCACACGGACGCGCACCTGGAAACCTTCCGCAAGGCCCTGGCCGAGACCTTCAAGGTCCTGGCCCAGGCCCTGGATGCCGGGGACGTGCGGGCAGCGGCTGGCGGGCAACCCCACCATGGAGGGGTTCCGACGCCTGGCCTGACCCCGGAGCAAAGGAGCGGGACATGCGGGAACTTGTGATCCGAGCGGACGCCGCGCCCGAGATCGGGGCCGGACACGTCATGCGCTGCCTGGCCCTGGCCAGGGGCGTGCGCCGGGTCACGGGCTGCTCGGTGACGTTCGTCTCGCGCTTGGTGGGCCAAGGACTGGCCGACGTGGTGCGCGGTGCCGGATGCGAACTGGTGGAGCTTCAGCGGGTCCATCCCGATCCGGGCGACCTGGACCAAACCCTGGCCGCGCTACGCGGGCTGGAAGACCCCTGGCTTGTGCTGGACGGCTACCATTTCGACTCCGCGTACCAGCGGGCCGTGCGCCGGGCCGGGCACAGGCTCTTGGTCATGGACGACTACCAGGACCGGGGCCAGTACCACGCGGACGTCCTGCTCAACCAGAACCTGGGGGCCGAAGTTTTTACGTACAGCACCGATCCGGACACCACGGTGCTGGCCGGGGTGGAGTACGCCTCTTTGCGCCCGGAATTCCTGGACGCGCATCCCGGCTCACGAACCGCGCCCGACCGCGCCGCACATTTGCTGGTGACCATGGGCGGGGCCGACCCGGACAACGTCACCCTGGACGTGGTGCGCGGCCTGGCCTCGCATCCGGTTGACGGCCTGCGCACCCGGATAGTACTCGGACCTGCGAATCCGCACGGCGAATCCCTGGCCGAAGCCGCCAAGGGCGCGGACATGGAGCTGGTGCGCGGGGCGGACATGCCCGCGCTCATGGCCTGGGCCGACCTGGCCGTGACCGCCACGGGCTCCACCTGCTGGGAACTGGCCTTCATGGGCGTGCCCATGCTCGGCGTGGTCCTGGCCGAGAACCAGGCCGGCATCGGCCGCGCCCTGCACGAGCGCGGGGTGGTGCGCACCCTGGGCTGGGCACGGGACCTCACGCCGGAAACATACGCCCAGGCCGTGCGTGAACTGGCGTTTGACCGGGCGTCCCGGCAGGCCATGATCCGGGCCGGGCTCGACCTGGTGGACGGACGCGGTCCGGAGCGCATCGCCCGGGCCATACAGGAGAAGAGCGCATGACCCATATCGAAATAGAAGGCCGCCGCATCGGCCCGGGCGAGCCCGCGTTCATCATCGTCGAGGTGGGCGTGAACCACAACGGCGACCCGGAACTGGCCCGGCGGATGGTGGACGCCATCGCCGAGTCCGGCGCGGACTGCGTCAAGTTCCAGACCTTCTGCGCCGAGGAGTTCTGCAACTCCCCGGACGAGACCTACACCTACAAGTCCCAGGGCAAGGAAGTCACCGAGTCCATGCTGGCCATGTTCCAGCGCCTGGAGTTCAAGCGCGAGGAGTTCGCCGGGCTGTTCGAGCACGCCCGCAAGCGCGGCCTCATCCCCCTGTCTACGCCCACGGACCGCGGGGCCGTGGACCTGCTGGACGGGCTCGGCGCCCAGGCCTTCAAGGTCGGGTCCGACGACCTGGTGTACTCGCCGTTCCTGGAGTACGTGGCCGCCAAGGGCAAGCCGGTCATCATCTCCACGGGCATGGCCGATGCGGCCGACGTGGACCGGGCCGTGGCCGCCATCCAGGGCGCGGGCAACGACCGTATCGTCATCCTGCACTGCGTGTCCCTGTACCCCACGCCCGAGGACAAGGTGAACCTGCGCAAGATCGAGACCCTGCGCGGGTTGCACCCCGAGGCGGTCATCGGCTTCTCGGACCACAGCCAGGGGGCCACGGCCTGCCTGGGCGCGGTGGCCCTGGGCGCCTGCGTGCTGGAAAAGCATTTCACCCTGGACAAGAACCTGCCCGGCCCGGACCATTGGTTCTCGGCCGACCCGCCGAACTGGGCGAGTTGGTACGCGAGGTGCGCCGTTTGGAAAAGAACCTGGGCTCGCCCGAATTGGAGCCCGGCCAGGAGGAGCGCGACATGGCCCTGCTGGCCCGGCGTTCCATTGTCACGGCCCGGGACGTTCCGGCCGGAACCGTGATCACCGAGGCCGACCTGGGCTTCAAGCGGCCGGGCACGGGCATGCTGCCCTACCGGCTGGCCGAGGTGCTCGGGGCCGAGGCCCGGCGCGACCTGCCCCTGGGCACCATCATTCAACCCGACGACCTGGAGAGCAGCGGTGACTGAGACGCGACAGGACAAGCAGGGCGAGCAGGCCTTTTGGGACAAGGTGGCCCGGGAGCGCATCTACGCCGCGTTCGACGACAACGAATACATCGAGGTCTTTGACCGCACCCTGGGCCGCGACTTGGACGGCCTGACCCTGGTGGACGTGGGCTGCGCCTCGGGCGTGTCGGCCGCCTTGCTGGCCGCGCGCGGGGCTCGGGTCAAGGGGCTGGACATTTCGCCCGAACTGGTGGCCCAGGCCAACCAACTGTGGTCCGAGTACGGCGACCGGTTGGAGTTCACCGTGGGCGACGCCGAGAACCTGGACATGGCGGACAACTCCGTGGACGGGGTGTTCTTCGGCGGGGTGCTGCACCACTTCCCGGATATGAGCGGGGTCATGGCCGAGTCCTTGCGCGTGCTCAAGCCGGGCGGCGCGTTCATCGCCCTGGAGCCGAGCAAGCTGGACATCATGGAGCGCATCGAGTGGATCGTGGCCGGGTGGCGGGGCAAGCTCTCGCCCAACGAATACCCCATCGACCCGCGCTGGATGCGTGACGAGTTGTCCAAGGCCGGGTTCGCGGAGGTGGACTTCTGGACCACGCGCCACGACATCCCGGTGCTCAACCAGTTCTGGGGGTTCAAGCACCTGTTCAGACCGCAAAAAGGGCTTCTGGTTCAAGCGGCCCATGTTGGGGACTGATCAACCTGTTTCGGGACAAGGACCATCAGGGCACGTTTTTCGTCATCCGGGCAGTGAAGGGCGAGTGATCGATATGGACTGGACATCCTTCTGGGACGCCAAGTCGGGCAGCGAGACCGATTTCCAGGCCACGGGCCGGGGACTCATGGACGTGGTGGGCTTTTTGGCCACCATCCGGGAGATCGCGGCCGCCCTGGACCTGGGGCCGGGCGACCGGCTTCTGGACGTGGGCTGCGGCACCGGCATCGTGGCCCTGACCCCTGTCGCCCGTGGTGCGCTCCATCCACGGCCTGGACATCAGCCCCAAGATGATCGAGCGGGCCGTGTCCAACGGCCAGGGCTTCGGCAACGTGGGCTTTTCCGTGGGTTCCATCCTGGACCTGTCCGTGGCCCCGGGCGAATTCGACAAGGTGCTGGCCTACAGCGTGCTGCAGTATCTGGCCGACGAGGCCGAGGTGGAGCGGGCATTTGCGTCCCTGGCCCAGGTGCTGCCCAAGGGCGGAACGGCCCTGTACGCTGCCAACCCGGACCCGGGCCGCCGCGCCGGGTACGAGGCCGTGGCCCTGCGGGACAAGGACGAGGCCGAGCGGGCCCGCATCCTGGGACACCCTGGACGCGGCCCTGTGGGTGACGCCGGAGCGCATGGTCGAGCTGGCCGGGCAGGCCGGGCTCACGGCCAAGGCCCTGCCCATCCACCCGCAGATCTGGCAACATTTCTACATGTACGACCTGCTGCTCCGGCGCGACTGAGGCGGGGCGGCCAACGGTTCAGGAGGGACAGGCGTGGCCGGATTCTGGGACGAACAGGCGAAAAAGCACAAGGCCGACGTCAAGGCCGTGAACATGGACCCGGTGGGCGACGAGATCGCGCCCCTGCAACTGCGGGAGCTGCTCAAGGACGCCGAGCGTATCTGCGACGCGGGCTGCGGCAACGGCCGCGACGTGCGCTTCCTGGCCCAGTCCTACCCGGACAAGCGGTTCCTGGGCCTGGACTACTCCGAGGCCATGGTCCGAGGTCTGCCGCGAGGAGCAGTGCTCCGACGCCCTGGGCAACGTGGAGTTCCGCCAGTTCAACATGGCCACGGACACCATCCCGGACGAGCTGCGCGGGCGGTTCGACGCGGTGTACTCCAAGCGCATGCTCATCAACGTCAAGGGCGCGGCCAAGGACAACGCCCTGCGCAACATCCACGCCCTGCTGGCCCCGGGCGGGCGCTACTACATGATGGAGTGCTTTCTCGAACCCCTGGCCCGGATCAACGAGATCCGCGAGAGCCTGGGGCTGGCCCCCATCCAGGTCAAGTCCTTCAACGAGTATCTCGACCAGCCTTTCCTGGACAAGATCCGGGAATATTTCGACATCGAGGACCAGGTGGACTACGAGAGCCTGTACTATTTCATTTCCCGGGTCTTCAACGCCGCCCTGGCCGAGGGCGAGCCCGACTACCACGCGCCCATGAACCTGCTGGCCGTGGAGCTGACCAAGCGCGGTTTCCGGCCCCTCGTTGGCTATTCGCCTGAAATGGTCTATGTGTTGAAGAAGAAATAAGCCTTCCCGCCATGCAGCAGATCGCGCACAACCAACCCCTCCTGGACGAGTCCGACATCGCGGCCGTGAACGCGGTCATGCGCTCGGGCTGGGTGGCCCATGGCCCGCAGGTGGCCGCGCTGGAGCAGGACTTCACGCGGTTCCTGGGCCGGGGTTCGGCCTGCGCCTGCTCCTCGGGCACGGCGGCCCTGTTCCTGGCCTTCGAGGGGCTCGGCGTGGGGCGCGGAGCCCGGGTGGCCGTGCCCACCTACGCCTGTTCCGCCCTGCTCAACGCCGTGCACATGGCCGGGGCCGAGCCCGTGGTCTGCGACGTGCGTGAGGACGACTTCTGCCTGGACCCGGCCAAGGTTCCGGACGGCGTGGACGCCGTGGTGCCGGTGCATGCCTTTGGCGCGCCGGCCGACGTGGCCGGGCTGCGCGGCAAGGCACGGGTGGTGGTGGAGGACTGCTGCCAGTCTATCGGCGGCCTGCGGGGCGGGCTGCGCGACGGCCGATCCCTGGGCACCGAGGGCGATGCGGCCGTGTTCAGCTTCTACGCCACCAAGATCATCACCTGCGGCCACGGCGGCCTGGCCTGGTTCTCCGACGATCAAGGCGCGGACAGGGCCCGGGACTACCGCGAGTTCGACTGCTGCCAGACCTACCGGCCCCGGTTCAACCTGCACCTGAGCGACATCAACGCCGCCCTGGCCCGGTCGCAGTTTTCGCGCATCCAGGCCATCCGGGAGCGCAGGCTGTCCATTGCCCGCCGCTACGCCGAGGCCCTGCCGTCGTCGGTTCGTTTGCAAGGGGGCGGCCTGGACGACGGCCGCATGGCCTACCGCTTCGTGATCTGTTTCGAGAGCGCGGAAGCCCGCGAGGCCGGGCGTGAGCTGTTCCAGGAAGCCGGGGTCGGCACGGCCGTGCCCATCGAGGATTGGGAACTGCTGCACCGCTATATGAATCTGGACCCGGCGGCCTATCCCCATGCCGAGGCCGTCGCGGCCACCACGCTGTCCCTGCCGCTGTACCCGGCCCTGACCGACGAACAGGCAAAGCGCGTGGCCGAGCAGGTGGCCCGACTGGACAGCCTATGATCCTCACCGCGCACCAGCCCGTGTACCTGCCCTGGCTCGGGCTCTTCCACAAGATCGCCGTTGCCGACGAGTTCGTGTCCTTCAACCAGGTGCAGTACCTGCCCAAGGACTGGAACAACCGCAACCGGATCAAGACCGCCCAGGGTCCGACCTGGCTGACCGTGCCGGTGCTCAAGTCCGGCCACCGGGACAAGAAGCTGACCGAGATCGAGATCAACAACAATGAACCCTGGCAGCGCAAGCACTGGAAGTCCCTGAGCCTGAACTACAAGAAGGCCCCGCACTTCGAACGCTACGCCGCGTTTTTCGAGGACGTGTATCTGGGTCGTGAGTGGCGATACCTTTGCGAGCTCAACGACCATATGCTGCGCTGGTTCCTGGACACCCTGGGCATCACGACCCTGTTCCGGGACGCGGCCGACCACGAGTTCCAGGGGGCCAAGAGTGCGCTGGTGCTGGACATGTGCGTGCAGCTCGGCGCGGACGTGTACATCTTCGGGGCCCTGGGCAAGGACTACGCGGACAGGGCCGCCTTTGAGGCCGCCGGGGTGCGCCCGGTGTTCCAGGATTACGTGCATCCGGAATATCCCCAGCTTTTCAAGGGCTTCGAGTCCCACTTGTCCATAGTTGATCTCCTGTTCAACTGCGGGCCCGACAGCCTGGACATCCTCATGAGCAACCAGAAGGACATCCTCGCATGAGCACCAAGACCATCACCCTGGACGGACGGCCCATTGGCGACGGACATCCCGTGTTCCTGGCCGCCGAGGCCGGGACCACCAGCAACGGCGACCTGGCCACGGCCAAGAAGCTGACCGACCTGGCCGCCGAGGCCGGGTTCGACGCCATCAAGTTCCAGACCATCGACCCGTACCAGCTCTCGGACAAGGAGACGCGCTACGAGTACGACACGGCCAAGGGCCGCACGGGCGAGAACATGGTCAAGATGTTCGAGTCCCTGGTCTTCAGCCCGGAAGAGTGGCACGAGCTGGCCGAGTACGTGCGGAGCAAGGGGCTGGTCTTCTTCTCCACCGTGGATCACCTCAAGGGCGTGGACCTGCTGGACGGCCTGGACGTGCCCGTACACAAGATGGGCTCCTGGGACGTGACCTACGAGCCGCTCATCAAGAAGATGGCGGCCACGGGCAAGCCGGTCATGCTCGACCTGGGTCCGGCCGGCCTGGGCGACGTGGTGCGCTACGTGGAGCTGTACCGCGAGTACGGCAACGGCGAGGTCATCCTGCTCCAGGACTTCCACACCGACGACCCGGCCCAGATGAATATGCGCAACATCCCGTATCTCAAGCGCATGTTCGGCCTGCCCGTGGGCTTTTCCGCGCCCGGCACCTACGACGACCTGGACGTGGTGGCCGTGGCTCTGGGAGCCAACGTCCTGGAAAAGCGCATCACCATGAGCCGTGAGCAGGACGGGCACCATCATTTCATCTCCATGGAGCCCCAGGAGATGGAGCCCTGGGTGGAGCGCATGCGCTTTGCCGAGGCCTGCCTGGGCACCGAGGAGATCCGGCCCTCGGACAACGACGCCCAGGGCGCGCGCGAGCACTATCGCACCATCTGCACCACCCGGCCGGTCAAGGCCGGGGAGGTCTTCAGCATGGACAACCTGGACGGCAAGCGTCCGGGCTCGGGCCTGCACACCCGTTATCTGGAGTTCATTCTGGGGCGTCCGGCCAAGCGGGATCTGGATGCGGACGTGCTGATCACCTGGGACGACGTCTAGCTGAAAGGCCCGGGGCTGGACACGTTTTCGGGGCCGGGTTAGTGGTGGCCACAGCACGGTCCAATCTTCTGCAGGAGATGTTCAATGGATTCCATGGGAAGGACCCTGGTGGTGGCGGCGCATCCCGACGATGAGATCCTGGGCTGCGGCGGCACCCTGGCCCGGCTGGCCAAGCAGGGCAACGAGCTGCGGGTGGTGATCCTGAGCAAGGGCGTGGCGTCGCGCCACGACGCGGACACGGCCGGGTCCGGCCGCGAGGAAGAGCTGCGTATGAAGGCCGCGGCCCGGGCCGCGAACATCGTGGGCTGCCCCGCCCCGGTGCTGCACGACCTGTCGGACAACCGCTTCGATTCCCAGGACCTGCTGGACGTGGTCAGGCTGGTGGAGGCCGAGGTGGAGTCCTTCGCCCCGGACACCGTATTCACCCATTTCGGGTCCGACCTCAACGTGGACCACGGCGTGGCCTTCCGGGCCGTGCTCACGGCCCTGCGTCCCATGGCCGGGCGGCCGGTCAAGCGGCTCTACGCCTTTGAGACGCCGTCCTCAACGGAATGGAGTTTCGGCAAGGTGGGCGGACCGTTCACGCCGGACACCTTCGTGGACATCGGCCCCTATCTGGAGGCCAAGATCGAGGCCATGCAGGCCTACGAGGCCGAGGCCCGGCCCTTCCCACATCCCCGGTCGCCCGAGGCCCTGCGCGCCCTGGCCCAGTGGCGCGGCGCCACCGTGGGCTTCACGGCCGCCGAGGCGTTCATGACCGTGTTCGCCCTGTCGCCGTCGGCCTAGCTACGGCTGGCGGGCCAGGATTTCCTTTTCCACCAACCCGGTTCCCCAGCCCGGCCCGTCCGGGACGCGCATCCGTCCGTTCTTCACCACCGGCGGAGCGCTGACGATGTCGTCGCGCCAGGGCACGTCGTCCACGTCGTATTCCATGAGCCGCAGGTTGGACACGGCCGCGCAGAAGTGGGCGGTCATGACGGAGGCCAGGGGGCTGCCGTGGTTGTGCGGGGCCACGTTGACCTCGAAGGTTTCGGCCAGGTCCGCGATCTTCTTGGACTGGGCCGCGCCGTTCCAGTGCACGTCGATGATGGCCACGTCCGCGCCGCGGGCCTGGAGGTAGGGCAGGTATTCCCGCATGCCCCGCAGGGTCTCCAGGGAGCCCAGGGGCATGGGGGCCTGGTCCGAGAGCTTGCGCAGGCTGTCCGGGGTCTGGGTGTCCACCTCCAGCCAGGCCAGGCCGTAGGGGGCCAGGGCCCGGGCCAGCCGCGCGTTGCCGTCGGCCCGGAAGTGCATGTTCACGTCCAGGATGATGTCCGCGTCCGGCCCGGCGGAGTCGCGGAACGCAGCCACCAGGGCCGTGATCTGGTCCAGGGTGGCCTGGTCCAGGTCGCGGTCCGCGCTGCCCGGCCCGCCCTTGAAGCCCTGCATGAGCACCCGGGGTTCCGGGCCGCCCAGCAGGAGCAGGTTGGTCTTCAGGCCGCTGAAGCCGCGCTGGCGCACTTCCTGTCCCAGGGCGGCGATGTCCTCCAGGGTTTGCACCGGCCCGGCCTCGATGTGGTCGGACGAGCGCACCCGGGTGGAGCCGCAGTGGGACCAGTACAGGGGGATGTCCTCACGCAGGGGTCCGCCCAGGAGCACGTGCACCGGCACGCCCAGGGCCTGGCCCTTGACGTCCAGCAGGGCGTTTTCCAGGGCGGCCAGGGCCTTGTGCACCACGCCCCCGGAGCTCTGCCGGGTGATGCGGTACAGGTCCCAATAAATGGCCTCGCCGTGCAGGGGGTCGCGGCCAACGACTTGGCTTTCGAACTGCTTGAGCACGGCGGCCACGGCCGGGTTGGAGCCGTGGGAGTCCGTGCAGTCGCTCACGCCCACAAGGCCTTGGTCCGTGGAGACCTTGAGAAAGCTCCAGGGCCGCCAGCCGGCTTGGCAGGTCAGGACGTCCAGGGCGGTGATCTTCATGCGGCCTCCCCCCGTTTTCAGCGGTTTTGGCTAGTAGCCGTATTCCTCGACCAGCTCTTTGAGCCGGGCCACGGCCTCGTCGTCCAGTTCCGCGTAGTAGGAGCTGGTGTACCGGGAGCAGATGCCCCGCATCTCCAGGATGGCCTTTTCCTCGGCCGCCTGAAGGAAGTTTTCGCTCTTGCCGCCCTTGGGCCAGGAAGCCAGAAAGCGCGACAGCTTTTCCTGGGCCGCGCGGGCCTCGTCCATGCGCCCCTCCCGAAACAGCCGCCAGACCCCGAGCATGGCCTCGGGGCAGGCCGAGCCCAGGCTGGAGGTGTGTCCGCCCGAGCCCATGCACAGGCAGGGGAAAAGCTGGGAGGCCACGGCCGTGATGACCTGGAAGGAGTCGTCCTGCAGGGCGCAGACCCGGGAGATGGCCACCGCGTCCTTGGTGGAGAACTTGATCCCGGCGATGTTGGGGTAGCCCTTCATGCGGGCCACGAAGTCCGGGGTGAAGGGCTTGGACCAGTTGGCCGAGGTGTACATCCACAGCGGTTTGGACACATGGTCCGCGATGCGCTCGTAGAACCAGGCCAGCCGGTCGAAGGAGAGCAGGGTGTGGTAGGGCATGACGTGGTAGTATTCGAAGTCCAGATCCTTGACCTGGTCCGCGAAGTCCAGGATGTCCTCCAGGGCGAAGAAGCCCGCGCCCATGACCAGGGGCACGCGGCCCGCGTTCTGTTCGCACACGATGCGGGCCACGGTCAGCCGCTTGGCCATGGTCAGGTTCATGTCCTCGGAGCCGGTGCCCAGCACCCACAGCCCGCCGATGTCCTTGTCCGCCAGCCAGTCCACCAGGCGGCGCAGCCCGGGTTCGTCCACCGCGCCGTCGGCGGTGAAGGGGGTGGAGAGCACGGGGATGATGCCCTTGATCGGGCGTGGATTGCTCATGATTCGTCCTTTTGTTCCCGCAGATGAATGAGATAGGCCTCGGCCTTGAGGAAGTCGGCCATGGTGTCGATGTCCGTGGAGTGGAAGTCGTCCATGGGGATGGGCACCTGGCGCGGGGACATGATCTCCCCGGTGCGCACGAAGAATTCCCGCCGGACCGCGTACAGGGCCGCGTTGTACAAGTAGAAGGGCTCGGGGTCCGTGAAGTCGGCCACGGGCACGTAGTCCTCCAGCACGCCGTTGCGCACGGCCTTGAGGATGGGGAAACGTTTCTTGAAGGGCCCTTTGACCGAGGCCGCGGAGTCCAGGTCGCTCTGCCACAGCCTGCGGACCGCCTCGTCGATGTGGCCCGGGTCGCGGATGGGGCAGGTGGGCTGGAGCAGGACCACAATGTCGTAGGGCTGCCCGGTCCGGGCTTCCATGAAGTCCAGGGCGTGGCGCAGGGTGGCCGTGTTGCGCACCTTGTCCCCGGCCAGCTCGGACGGGCGCACGAAGGGCGTGGGCGCGCCGTATTGCCGGGCGATGTCCAGGATGTCCTCGTCCTCGCTGGACACCAGCCAGTCGGTCAGGCTTCGGGCCTTGGCCGCGGCCTCGATGGTCCAGGCGATGAGCGGCTTTCCGGCCAGCTCCATGATGTTCTTGCGCGGCAGCCGCTTGGACCCGCCGCGGGCCGGGATCACGGCCAGGACGCGTGGGGTTTGGCTCATGCCCGGCTCCTTTGCAGCAGATGCTTGATGGCCTCCACGGACAGGCCCATGTCCTGGTGCATGGCCTCGATGGGCAGGGTGGTCTGGTCCTCGGCCTCAAGCCGCAGGGCCAGCTTGCGGTCGTATCCGTCCGGGTCGAAGGGGAAGGGCTCGGCCAGGGCGTCCAGCATGGCCGTTTCGGCCAGGCGCGGGTCCATGGCCTGCCGGGTCAGGCCCGGAGCGTCGTACAGGGTCTTTTCCAGGGTGATGACCGGCTTCTTGAGCAGCAGGCCTTCCCAGCCCGTGGATCCGTTGTCCGTGATGACCACGTCGGCGTGCCGCAGGTAGGCGAACTGGTCCGCGAAGGGGTGGACCAGGACCACGCCCGGCAGGTCGGCCAGGAATTTCAGGTAGGCCCGGGAGCGGCGTCCCCAGTTGAGCCGGTGCTCCTTGACCAGGAGCTTGAGGCCCGTGGGCAGCAGCCCGGCCAGGAACTTCACCAGATGCCGCTGGTCGTGGCAGAGCAGGGACTCGAAGTTGAGCATGAGTTCCGGCTCCTTGTGCAGCGGCATGTAGGCGTAGCGGAACGAGGCCAGTTCCTCCGGGGAAAAGGTGCGGAAGAGCCGGGCGTTGCGCCGGGCGTTGACCCCGACGCGGCAGGCCTCGGCCAGCTTGGACGCGGCCGAGTGCGGCTTGGGGCCCTGGCGTCCCTTGCGATACCAGCGCAGTTCCTCCCGGAAGACCTGGAGCAGCGAGCGGACCTGCTCCCCGGCTCCCTGGCCCGAGGCGCGCTTCCAGTTCTGGGCGATGTAGTCCACCGTGGCGGGCTTGTCCCGAAATTGCCGGACGGCCTGCACAAAGGCCGGGCCGGGTTCGGCCCCGGAGCGGTCCAACTCCAGGAAGCGCTCGTCGGCCAGGGTGTTGTACATGTTGTAGTCGTCGGTCCAGAAGGCCTTTTTGGAGGCCAGCTTGGAGAAGCGGCAGGAGTGGACCGGAATCCCGCGTTCCTGGCACAGGAACCAGGCGGCCAGGGAGAAGTTTTCCGAGATGCTGCGGGTCAGGACCAGGTCGGGTCGGAATTCGTCAAAGGCCTGGCGCACGAAGTCGAAGGCCCGCAGCAGGGCCAGGCGCGGCCTGTCCTGGTCCGCGCGGCACCAGCGCAACAAGGGGTTGTCCGGCCACAGGAAGAAGCCCTGGGAAAATGCCTTGCCCATGTCCCGCTCCGAGGACAGCAGGATGCGGGACGCGCTCTTTCCGGCCGCCCGTTCGCAGCGGTCCACCAGGGCCTGCGCTTCCTCGCGCCCGTTCGGCTCGGACTCGAAGGGCCGGACCCGGCGCAGGTCGGGCAGGGTGAAGTGGGCGGCCCCGTCCTTGACGAGGTGCCGCCAGTGGTGCTTGTCTGGATGGTGGCTGACCACGGCCGCCCGGCATCCCTGTTCGTGGACCAGATGGGTCATCAGGTCGCGAAAGAACCCCCTCCAGATGTGGGAGTGGAAGAAGAGGATGCGTTTGTTCATGGTCTCACAGGCCGGAGGCCGTGGTTTGCGTAATGGCGATTTTTGTCACACTTGGTGTGCCGTGGCAAGGGGTATTTGTTCTTACCGGATTCCAACGCATTGGAAGCTCAGGATTTTTGTTCCTTGCCCAGCAGGTCCAGGCAGGCCCGGGCCGTGTCCCGAGCGGTGCGCCCCCGGTCAAAGGTGTCGCGCACCTCGGCGGCAAAGGGCGTTTCGGCCAGCAGGGCGTAGGCCTCGGCCGCGGCCAGATGGAACCCGGGCGTCAGTCCCGCCCCCTCCAAGGTTTTGGCGATCTGGCGCATCTCCTCCACCCAGCGGCCCGCGTTCAAGGGCAGGAAGGGCACCTTGGACGTGACGCGCGCGGCCAGGTCGGCCTGGCGGCGGTCGATCTCGGCCTGGAGCTCGCTGCCCAGTCCCAGGCCTTCGGCGGCCGTGAGCACCGTGGCCAGCAGGGCGTCGGTCCCCTTGTTCATGGCCGAGAAACACATCTTCAGGGCCGAGGCCCGGCCGATCTCCGGGCCCAGGGGGATGACGTTCAGCCCGGGCAGTTCCTCCAGCAGGCTGGTGTCCGGGCCGCTGACGTAGATGGAGGGGCTGCCCACCGTGGGCGGCGGGCCGATGATCCCGGCGTCCACGTACAGGGCTCCGGCCCCGGTGATGCGGGTGCCGATGTCCTTGGAGGTCTGCGGCGCGATGGCGTTCATGTCCGCGTAGGCCGGGGTCTTGCCCGTGCGCTTCATGGCCTGGGCCACGGCGTCGGCCAGGGCGGGCGCGAATTCGGGCGGCACGATGGCCAGCACCAACTGGGCCGCGGACACCACCTCGTCCAGGGGCAGGTCGCGCATCCCGGCCTTGGCGGCCAGGCGGCGGGTCTCCGAACCGCGCCCCTCCAGGCAGGTGACCACGTCCAGGCCGTGTTCCTTGAGGACCAGGGCCACGGAATGGCCCATGTCGCCAGGGCTGAGTACGGCGACGGTGGCGATGCGCATGGTGCCTCCTTATAGGGCCTTGGCCACGCTTGCGGCCAGCCCGGGGGCGTCCAGGCCGTGGCGGGCCAGGACCTCGTCGTTCCTGCCGCAGCAGGGGATGTCGGTCAGGCCCAGGTTGGTCACGGTGGCGGTCAGGCCCAGCCGGGCGCAGGCCGCGGCCACCATCTTGCCCTGGCCCGAGTCCACCAAATGGTCGTCCAGGGTGAATATCCGCTTCATGCCCGAGGCCGTGTCGGCCAGCCAGCCCGGGTCAACCCGGTTTCAGCCAGGGCAGGTTGACCACCTTGAGGGAGATGCCCTGTTCTTCGAGCAGTCCGGCCGCCAAGTACGCCTGTTGCAGCATGACCGGGCCGTAGCCCAGGAGCACAACGTCGCGCCCGTCGCGCAGCACGCAGCCCTTGCCCGGTTCCAGGCCGTAGCCCTGGGGCAGGTCGAAGTCGATGACGCAGGGGATGGTGGTCAACCGGACGTAGGTGGAGCCCGGATTCTGCTCCACGGCCCAGGTCAGGGCCAGCCGGGTCTCGGTCTCGCAGCAGGGCTGGATGCAGGTCATGCCCGGCACCGAGCCCATGAGCGCGATGTCCCGGGACGACTGGTGCGAGTGGCCCGGCCCGGACGGCAGCACCCCGGCCAGGGACCCGGCGTAGATGATCTTGGTGTGCTCGGTGGCGTTGTTGAAGATCTGCTCGTTCGGCCGGGTGGACAGGAAGCAGGAAAAGGAGTGGACCACGGGCAGCTTGCCGGACAGGGCTAGGCCCCCGGCCATGGACACCATGTCCATCTCCGCGATGCCGCATTCCACGAACCGGTCGGGATGGGCCTCGCGAAAGGGGATGATGCCGCAGTCCAGGGCCAGGTCGCCGTCCAGGACCACCAGATCCTGGTGCTTGTCGCCCAGGTCCAGCAGGGTCTGGCCGTAGGCCGGGATGAGCTTCTGGGGGTTGGGCGCGGGCGTTGCGGTTTCGATTTGCGTGGAAATCAACTCGGGCATGGGGATGTCCGCGGCCCGGCAGGCCGTTTCCAACCCGAGCAACAGTTCGGCCAGGGCCTTTTCATAGGCCTCGGGCGCGATGGCCCCGGAATGATAGGCGTACTGGCCGCCCGTGGCCTGGGCGTCGAAGTCCTCCATAAAGGATACGCCCTTGCCCTTGATGGTGTCCGCGATGAGCAGCTTGGGCTTGTCCGGGTTGTCGGCCTCCAGCCCGTCCAGGGTCCGGGCCAGCGCGGCCACGTCGTTGCCTGGGCACCGGGCCGTGGCCCAGCCGAAGGCCGCGAATTTGGCCTCCAGGTCGCCCAGGTCGGAAACGTCGCTGACCCAGGTGTCGGACTGGATCTTGTTGTGGTCCACGATGGCCGTGATCTCGCCGTAATTCCCGTTCACCGTGGGCTGGAGGGACTCGTAGATCTGGCCCTCCTGGAGCTCGCCGTCGCCCAGGAGCACGAACACGCGGGCCTTCTTGCCGTCCAGGCGGCGGGCCTTGGCCATGCCCCGGGCCTTGGAGATGCCCATGCCCAGGGAGCCGGTGTTGGTGGCCATGCCCGGGGTGCGCACGTCCGGGTGGCCGGGCAGGCCGTCCAGGCGGCGCAGGCGGTGGATGAGGTCGAAGTCCAGCCGCCCCAGGGCCAGGAGCACGGTGTACAGGGCCGGGGCGTCGTGGCCCTTGGACGAGAAGAACACGTCCTCCGGGTTCATGGCCGACAAATGCAGCCAGGCCATGATGTCCAGGGAGCTGAAGCTGGTGCCGATGTGGCCGGATCCGGCCTTCTGGATCATGTACAGGCAGTTGACGCGGCAGGCCTGGGCGAATGCCGCGGTCTTGGCTTGGGCCGGGGCGTCGGCGTCGCGCAGGGCGGCCAGGGCGGCCAGGGGGATGTATCGGGCCTGGTATTCGGGCATCAGACGCGGTCCTTGTGGGTGTGGATGTAGAGGTCCTTGAGTTCGGTGTAGATGTCCACGGCCTCGGTGCCGGGCTCGCGGGAGCCGTTGCCGGACTGGCCCACCCCGCCGAAGGGCATGTGCGGCTCGGAGCCGAAGGTGCCCGCGTTGACCACGGTCACGCCCGTGGCCGCGCGCTTGCAGAACTCCAGGGCCCGGTCCAGGCTTTTGGTGTGGATGCAGGCGGACAGGCCGTATTCCGAGTCGTTGGTCAGGTCCAGGGCTTCCTGGAAACCTTGCACCCGGTACAGACAGGTGATGGGGCCGAACAGCTCGTCCCGGGAGATGGCCGCCTGGGGCGAAGCCCCTTCCAACACTGTCGGAGCCATGTAGAAGCCCTGGGCGTGGTCCGGGTCGGTCAGGCGGGAGCCGCCGCAGAGCAGGGTTGCCCCGTCCTGCACGGCCTTGTCCACGGCCGCGGCCATGTTGTCCAACTGGCGCTGGTTGATGACCGGCCCCAGGTCGTTGTCGTTGTCCGGGCCCAGGGTCAGCCTGGCCGTGTGCTCCAGGAAGAGCTTCTTGAATTCGTCGTACACGGAATCGAACACGATGATCCGGCTGGCGGCCACGCAGCGCTGCCCGGCATTGGAAAAGGCGGACAAAGAGGACCATTTGACCGCCTCGGCCAGGTCCGCGTCGTCGCAGACCACTAGGGCGTTCTTGCCGCCCAGCTCCAGGGAGACCTTGGCCAGCCGACGACCGCAGATCTCGCCCAGGATGCGGCCCACAGCCGCCGAGCCGGTGAAGGACAGCACGCCCACGTCCGGGTGCTCGGCCAGGGGCTGTCCGGCCTCGCGGCCCAACCCCTGGACGATGTTCAGCGCGCCGTGGGGCAGTCCGGCCTGGTTGGCGATTTCGCCGGTGATCCAGGCCGAGCCCGGGGTGTCCTCGGCCGCCTTGAGCACCACGGAGTTGCCGCAGAGCAGGGCCGGGAAGATCTTCCAGGCCACGTTGGCGATGGGCGTGTTGGCCGCGATGATCAACCCGGCCACGCCCACGGGCTGGCGCACGGTCAGGGAAAAACGGTTGGCCACGCCGGTCTGGCAGGAGCGGCCGTAGAGGCGCTGGCCTTCCGAGGCCCAGAACAGCCCCTGCTGGATGGCCGCCCCGGTCTCGCCCAGGGCGTCGTTCATGGACTTGCCGGTCTCCATATGCACGATCTCGGCGATCTCTTCGCGCCGGGCCTCCATGAGGCGCACCATCTCGTGCAGGACCAGGCCGCGCTGCACGGCCGGGGTCTCGCCCCATCCGGGCTGGGCGGCCTTGGCGGCCTTGACGGCCGCGTCCACGTCAACGGCCTCGGACGCTGCCAGGGCGCACAGCCCCTTGCCCGTGGCCGGGTCGAGCTTGTCCAGGGCGCGGCCGGACAGGGCCGGGACCTCCTTGCCGCCTATCCAGTTGGGGATGGTTTTCGGCAATGGCATGGGCCCTCCTTTGGGTGGTCGGGAATGGTTGCGGAACGGGGCCGGAAGTCCTACCAGGCGGTCCAGCCGCCGTCGAGGACCATGTTGGCCCCTGTCATGTAGGAGGCGGCGTCGGACATGAGAAAGACCACCGCGCCGTCGTATTCGTTTTCGCCCGCCATGCGGCGCATGGGCACACGCTCGGCGTAGTTGGACAGGAACTCCTCGTCCTGGTCGTTGAACACGCCGCCGAAGGTCAGGGTGTTCACCAGCACGCCCTTGTCCGCCCAGTAGGTGGCCAGGTAGCGGGTCAGGTTGAGGATGGCCGACTTGGACACCGAGTAGGCCACGGGCTTGTAGAAGGTCTCGCCCTTTTGCCGCCGGTATTCGTACAAATCCTGGCAGGGCGAGCCCACGCCGTAGGTGGACGAGATGTTGACGATGGAGCCGCGGCCGGCCTGGGCCATGGCCGCGCCCAGCACCTGGCAGCACAGGAACACGCCCTTGACGTTGACGGCCATGACCTTGTCGAAGGAGGCCTCGGGATAGGTCTCGAACGGGCCGTTCTCTTCAATGGGGGCATTGGGCGGCGAGTCCAGGGCGGCGTTGTTGACCAGACCGTACGGCTCGCCCCAGGCGGAGCGCACCTCTTCCAGCCCGGCCTGCACCGAAGCCTTGTCGGTCACGTCCACCCTGGTGAACAGGGTTTTGCCCTGGCCGGGACGGAATTCGTCCTCCCAGGCCTTGGTCGGCTCGGCCATGTCGAAGACCGCCACCCGGGCGCCGTGGGTCAGCAGGGCGCGGGTGAAGCTGGTGCCCAGCTGTCCGAGTCCGCCGGTGATGACCACGGTGCGCGCGGCCAGGTCGAACAGGGGTGAAGCCATGATTCTCCTCTATTTGAGGATTTCGTAGCTCAGGTCGGCGTCCTCGGCAAGGTCGACGGTCAGGGTGCGGCCCAGGATGTTGTCGATTTCATAGGGCGGAATGCCGTCGGCCGGGCACTTGAAGAGCAGGTGCTCGGCGGCCAGCACCGTGCCCGCGGGCAGGTCCGCGGCGGCCACGATCTTCTTGCCCATCTTGCGGATGGGGCTGACCTCGACCTCGATGGCCTTCTTGATCCCGTCGCCCATGGCCACGTGGGCCCGGCCCAGGTCGCGCACCAGGCTGGACAGCCCCTTGGGGGTCAGGGAGAAGGCGTGGTCCGTGCCCTTCCAGGTGCGGTCCAGGGTGAAATGCTTCTCGAAGATGCGGCCGCCCAGGGTGTAGGCCACCATGGCCATGGCGATGCCGTTCTGGTGGTCGGACAGGCCGACGATGATGCCGGGGAATTCCTTCTTGTAGGTCTCGATGACCTTGAGGTTCATGTCCTCGGGCTGGCAGGGATAGGCGGCCGTGCACTGGAGGATGGCCAGCTGGTCGTTGATGGGCATGACGGCCTCGTAGGCCCGGCGCACGTCTTCCAGGGTGCCGCCGCCCGTGGACAGGATGATGGGCTTGCCCTTTTTGGCCACGTGTTTGAGCAGGGGGATGTGGGTCAGGTCGCCCGAGGCGATCTTGTAGGCGGGCATGTCGAAGTCGGCCAGGAAGTCGGCCGAATTCATGTCGAAGGCCGTGGCGAAGAAGTCCAGGCCCAGTTCCTTGGCGTATTCCACCAGGGCGGCGTACTCCTTTTCCCCGAACTCCAGGAAGTCCCGGTGCGCCCCGTAGGTGGTGGCGAAGGCGTTCTCGGAATTGTAGACCTGCTCGTAGGCCGCCTTGGTGAACAGGCGGTGGTTGTCGCGCTTTTGGAGCTTGACCGCGTTGACGCCGCAGTCCTTGGCCACCTCGAACATCTTCTTGCAGACTTCCAGGTCGCCCTGATGGTTGTTGCCGATCTCGGCCACCACATAGGGGGCGGAGTCCTCGGTGATCAGCGTGTCGTTGATGCGGAACATGTTGTCGCCTTTTTATGTCTTGTTTGGGGCTTCCCGGAGGTGTTCCGGGACCGAAAGCAGGGAGTATCGGATACCGGGGCCGAAGGCAATGCTTTTATGGATGTTCCCGCAGCATGGCCGTTAAGCGCCGGGCCACCTCCTCGGGCTCGATGGCCTTGAGGCAGTCCAGGGTGCCCGTGGGGCAGACGTTCTTGTTGCACTTGCGGCAGGGGACCCGTTTGTCGATGTTGCCGTGTTCCGGGGACGGGAAATTCCAGGCCGTGTTGCCGTTGGACCCCACCAGCACCAGGGAAGGCACGCCCAGGGCCACGGCCATGTGCCGGGGGGCCGAGCAGTTGCCCACCAGCAGGCTGCTTTGGGCGATGATGGCCATGGTCCGGCGCAGGCTGGGCGGCTCGTCCGGGGGCAGGATGCAGCGGTCCGAGGCCGGGCATTGCTCCAGGATGGCTTGCACCTGGTCCCGTTCGCCCGGGCCGTGCAGCAGGTAGAATTTGAGGTCCGGGCGTTCCTGCGCGGCCATGCCCAGGGCCACGGCGTAGCCCTCGGGGAACCAGCGCCGAGTGTCGCTCCAATGGGTGGCGTCCACGGCCACCAGGGTCTCGCCCGGCCCAAGGCCCGAGTCCCGGAGGTGCTCTTTGGCCCAGGCGGTCTCGGTGTGGTGCAGGAACAGGCGGGGACGGTTCTCCGTGGACCAGTGCAGGCCCAGGGGCTCGAGCACCCCGGCCTTGATCTTGCCCGCGTAGCCGCCCTTGGCCGGGGCGTGGCTGAAATGGGTGTAGAACAGCCGCCGGAAGCCCCTGGCCTGGGCGGTCAGCCGCACCGGGGCCCGGGAGAAGAGCATGGCCCAGCGGGCGCGGGGCAGTTGCTGGAAGTCCACGGCCAGGTCGAATCCCTGGCGGCTCAGTCCGGAGTGGGTGCGCAGGTCGCCGGGGCCGTGCGGGTTCTTCACGGTCCAGATCCGGTCCAGGCGCGGGTTGTGCTCCAGCACCGGGGCGCACTTGGCCTCGGTCAGGAAGTGAATCTCCGCCCCGGGCCAGCGCTCGGCCAGCATTTCCACGCACAGGGTGGAGATGATCACGTCTCCGATCTGCCGCAGCTGGCAGACCAGGATGCGCTTGGGATCGAGTCGGGACAGGTCTTTGCTCATTGCGGGGTTGTTGGGCTCATGGCGAGGTTACTGGCCGGTCAGGCGGCGGTACAGGGCTTCGTATCGGGCGGCCACCTGTTTCCAGTCGAAGGCCTCGGCGGCGTGGCGCGCGGTCTGGGACATGCGGTCGCGCTGGTCGGCGTCCGCGATCAGGATGCCCAAGTTGTGAACCATCGCCTCGATGTCGTCAACAGGGCTGACAAGCCCCGCGCCCCGGGGCACGACCTCGCCGCAGCCCGGCGCGTCGGTGGTGACGGCGGGCAGCCCGGCGGCCAATCCCTCGGCGATGACCCGGGAGAAGCCCTCCAGCCTGGACGGCAGCACGAAGATGTCCGCGGCCGCGTACAGGTCCACCAGCCCTTCCACGGGCAGCTGGATGCGGCCGGGATCAAAGTCCTTGCCCGACACGGACAAGGGCGGCAGGGGCCGGACCACCCCGGCCAGGCCCAGCCGGTCGATCTCGGGGACCAGGGTCTCGGTGCCGCCGCCCACCACCAGCCAGATGAAGGCGTGGCCCCGCTCGAGCAGCTCGGCGGCCATGTGCGGGATGGAGGCGAAGCCCTTCTTGGGATGGTTGCGGCCCACGGTGAGCAGCAAGGGGATGTGCTTGGAGACCTTCAGTCCCTTGCGGATGGCCGCCCGGTCCCTCGGCCGGGACAGGCGCTCGTGGTCCACCCCGTTGGGGATGGGCACGATACGCTCGGCCGGCGCGCCCAGCTCGGCGAAGAGCCGGGCCAGGGAGTCGGTCATGGCCACGCAGGCGTCCATGTCGGCCACGATGCGGCGCACGGCCCTGTCCCTGGCCGGATCGCGGCGCAGGCCGTAGCCCAGGGATTCGTCCACCTGGATGTCCTCGCCGTAGGAACGGAGCACCCGGGGAGCCAGGCCCTTGAGTCCCTCCGAGACCAGCCCCTCGGGCCAGGCGCCCATGACCTGCCAGACATGGTAGCCGTGGCGGCGTTGTTCCCGGACCAGGTGGGACTGGAGTCGGCCCGGGGCGCGCTTGAGCAGGAAGTGCGTGCCCTTGGCCAGGGGGAGGACCGCGAATGGCATGGACCTGTAGAAGGAGCGCCAGTTGGCCACCTCCCTGGAGGGCAGGTACAGGGTCACGTCGTGGCCCAGCCCGGCCAGGGCGGCGTGCAGGTTGTAGGTGAAGATTTCGTAGCCCCCCGGCTTGGCCAGGGACTCGAAGATGATTCCGGCGATTTTCATAGGGATACCCGTGCCCAAGTACGCCAAAGCGCCCGCCTTGTCGAATGGCGAGGGTCCGGAAAAATCAGTTCCGGCTGTCGCCCACGGCCCCCTGCCGGGCGATGCGGGACAGTTCGCCCAGGGCCAGGTTGCAGGCCTGGCAGGCCAGCAGGATGTCCAGGCACTGCTCGGGGTCCGCGGCCTCGCCGTCTTTGGACGCCCGCACGGTCCGGCCGAGCTCGTCCAGGAGGCGGCGCAGCTGGTCGAGCAGGGCGGCGAAGTGGTCCGGGGTGGGGGCGGGGCAGTCCTCCTCGCGGAGCAGGGAGGGCACCGGCGTGACCATGCAGCCCATGAGCGCGGCCATGTGCTCCAGGGGGGAGATGTCCTTGAGCATCCGCATGACCCGGATCAGGTCCAGGGCGCCCAGCTTGGCCGTGCCCGTGTGGTTGGGATTGATCTCGTTGTACAGGGTGGAGGGGCGCTTGCCCAGGACGTTGGCCAGGTCCTCCACGGACACGTCCCCGCGGCGCAGGACCACGGTCTGCACGACGGTGATGAGTTCCTTGAGTTCGTTTTCTTCCATGACTGCTTCCCCCGTGTTGGTTCGGTCGGTCATGTTTTCGATTCGGCAGCCTATCCCATGCGGCCGGGGATGTGAATGGGGTGAGCCTCGGGCCTCAGGCTCCGAACAGCTCAAGGACCACGAATACGGCCCCGACGATCCCGGCCGTCAGGCCGATGGCGGGCCAGGTCCGCAGGCCGAGCACCTCCGGCAGGGTGATGTCGCCCATGTCGCCCCACTGGAGCAGCCGCTTCGGGATGCGGTGCTGGACGTGGGCGAACAGGGCCACCCCGGCCATGATGCCCGGCACCCCGCCGAACAGGGCGTCCAGGGAGCCCTGGGCTGAGGCGGCCAGGGCCGTGCCCGGGCAGTAGCCCAGGATGCCGAAGCCCGCGCCGAAGATCAGGCCGCCCAGCACCGTGGTGCCCACGGTCCCGGACTTGGGCGCGAACCGGGCCAGACCCTTGTCGCGCAGGAAGTGCACCCCGACCATGCCCACCACCGAGGCCGAGAGCACGACCTTGGCCACGGTCCAGTCAGTGAGGAGCAGTTGCCCGGCGATGACCTGGTAGTCCGTGGCCCCGCTCTTGTGCAGCAGGACGCCGAAGGCCGCTCCGAAGATCAGGGCCAGGACGCCCTGAATCTTTTTGTTGCTGTGCAGGCTGTCGAGCATGGCCGCCTCCCTCAGTACACCAGCCGGATGGACAGCATGCCCCCGGCGAAGAAGCAGCCCACGGCCAGCCAACTGGCCGCGGTCATCTGCATGGTGCCGCTGATGCCGTGGCCGCTGGTGCAGCCCCCGGCCAGGCGGGCCCCGAACCCGGCCAGCACGCCCCCGGCGAATGCCGTGACCCAGCGCACCAGGACCGAGGGGCTGACCGCCTGGGCCCACAGCCCGGGCACGGCCTTCCAGGCGAAGTCCCCGGAGGCCAGGGCCGAGATCAGGGCTCCGAGCACGATGCCGACCACGAAGAGCCAGCCCCAGTCGAGGAAGGGCATGTTCTTGGCGTAGTAAGGGTTGTCCTCCACTTTGGCCCCGGCCGCGCGCTCGATCATCCCGGCCGTCTGGACGTAGGCCGTGGACACGCCGATGCGCTGGTCCGAGAACAGGAAGGTCAGCCAGGAGAGCACGCCCATGAGCCCTCCGGCCAGGTACGGGGACCAGCGCGCGGCGTCCAGCATGGCCGTCTACTCCAGGGGGCAGCCCTGGGAGGCGCAGGCGGCCATGGAGCCCAGGCTGTTGCCCACGTCCTGGAACCCGGCCCGGGTCAGGATCGAGGCGCCGATGATGGCCCGGCGGCCCGAGCCGCAGAAGGTGACCACGGGCTTGGTGCGGTCGATCTCGTCGAGGCGCTTGTCCAACTCGCCCAGGTAGATGTTCTTGGCCCCGGGCAGGTGGGACTGGTTGAACTCCGGTTCCGCGCGCACGTCCAGCAGGGTGAAGTCCCTGCCCTGGTCGATGTCCGCCACCAGCTCCTGCACGTGCACCGAGGGGATGCGGCCGTAGTGGTGGCCCGAGACCTCCCAGGCGTCCATGCCGGGCAGGAAGCCCTCCACCTTGTCGAAGCCCATGCGCAGCAGGATGCGCACGGCCTCGTCCACCTCGGAGTAGTCGTGGACCACCAGCAGGATGGGCCGCTCGTAATCCAGGAAGTACCCGGCGTAGGGGGCGACCATGTCCAGGGGCACGGCCAGGGAGCCGGGGATGAAGGCTCCGGCGAAGGCTTCGGGGCTGCGCACGTCCAAAATCTGGGCGTCGCCCTGGCCGGTCACGAAGCGGTCCACGCCCAGGGGCTGGGGCCGGGGCACGCAGTTCACTTGGGGCGCGTTGCCCAGGAGGTTGTACTCCTCCATGCGGCGGAAGTAGGGGTTGTAGGAGTGGTGCTCCGAGGTCTTGGCCTTGATGAATTCGTCCCTGGAAAGCTGGAGCATGG
This sequence comes from Desulfovibrionaceae bacterium, assembly GCA_963666895.2. Lineage (GTDB taxonomy): Bacteria > Desulfobacterota > Desulfovibrionia > Desulfovibrionales > Desulfovibrionaceae. The sequence continues at coordinate 98,872 of CAXXNS010000013.1, forward strand.
GGCTGTTGGCCCGCTCGTAGCCCAGGCTGGAGAACTCGCGCGCGGCCAGGGCGCCGCCGCAGACCGAGCCCGCGCCGTGGGCCGGAAAGAGCAGGGTCTGGTCGCCCAGGGCCAGCAGCTTCTTGTGGATGGAGTCGTGCAGCAGGCCAGCGCATTCCGCCTCGCGGCCCTTGATGAAGTCGGTGCGGCCCACGTCGCCGATGAACAGGGCGTCGCCCGTGAACACGCCGATGGCCTGGTCCTTGGAAAAGGCCGTGTCGTACAGGGCGATGGAGATGGAGTCGAAGGTGTGCCCCGGAGTCTCCATGACCTTGAGGACCAGGGAGCCGACCTGGAAGATGTCGCCGTCCTCCACCACGTTGCCGAAGGCGAAGTCCGTCACCGGGCCGTGCAGGACGTCCGCGCCGGTGCGCCGGGCCAGCTCGCGGGAGCCGCTGATGAAGTCCTCGTTGCGGTGGGTGTCGAACACGTAGGCGATGCGGCAGCCTTGTTTGTGGGCCGCGTCCAGGTAGACGTCCACGTCCCGCCTGGGATCGATGACCACGGCCTCGCCGCCCTGGCCCAGGACGTAGGAGAGCTGCGACAGGCCCTGGGAATGGACCGTTTCAAAAAACATGCTCATGGGAGTGCTCCTCGGCTTTGCGATTGAACGATAAAATTAAGAATAATTCCTGTTATCATCAAGCGCAAGGCCCGGGAACCAAATTCTAATACACGGATCCGAACACCTTCTTCAGGATGTCGGTGGTCCACTGCACCGGGTCGCTCCGGATGGCTGCCTCCTCCTGGGCCATCATGTAGAACAGGCCGTCCAGGGCCTTCTGGGTGACGTAGCCTTCCAGATCCTGGACATTCACGCCCACCAGGGGCGCCACGGCGGCCACCTGCGAGGTCAGGGAGGAGTAGGCGCTGGTCACGCCGGTCTGTTGCATGGCCACCTCCACGATGGGCCGGATGAGCTCGGTCAGGTCGCCGCTGGTGGTGCGCTCGAAGTATTGGGTGGCCGCGTCGTCCTCGCCCTCCAGGATGCCCTGGGCGTCGGCGACGCTCATGTCCTTGATGGCCTGGGTGAAGATGTCCACGGTCTCGGGCACGGCTTCTTCGGCCGCGTTGTTCATGGTGGCGATGAACTCGTCCACCAGTTCGTCCTGGCCCACGGCCCGGAGCGCCTTGCCTGCCAGTTCCAGTTCGTCGGGCAGGGGGATGGTCACCTCGGGGGTGTCCAGGTAGCCGCCGGGCCGGCCCAGGTAGTCGATGCTGCGGTCCACGGCGATGCCCAGGGCCTCCTTGAGTCCGGAGATGACTTCGCTTTCGGATACCGAGCCGCTGGACGAGGCGGTGGCCGAGTCCGAGCCCAGGACCTTGCTGCCGATGTCCTTGACCTTGTCCATGTTGAGGTTCCAGGCCGGTGACGCCACCGGGGCCAGCAGCAGGGCGGCAAGGGCCAGACCGAGGGGAAAGGACGGGAATTTCATGGAGGGCCTCCTGGGATGGTTCCGGTGAGGAATGTCCGGTCACCGTACCTGAAAACAGGGCCGATGAATACCATGCTCGTGACGGGGGCGTAAAAAAAGGCCGCTCCGGAGAGCGGCCTTTTTACCGTTTGTGCAAGCGATGCGGAGGGGCTTAGCCCTTGAAGCGGCCGCGCAGGCCGATGAGGCCCAGCAGGCCGGTGCCGAGCAGCCAGGCCGCGCCCGGGATGGGCGTGGGGCTGACGGCCACGGCGTCGATGTCGTAGCCGTCGCCGGTGGTGCCGCCGTTGGCAGCGGTGGTGTCGATGATTTTCAGGTACGTGTAGATGCCGCTGAAGGTGAGCGTGGTGGCCCCGCCGTTGTCCTGGTTGTAGATGTCGCCCAGGAGGTCCCAGGTGACGCCGTCGAGGCTGGCGTAAACACTGGCGTATTCCTTATGGTTGTTGGGGCGATTGTAGGTCACTTCATAGATGGTCACGGAGCCGGTGAAATTCTGTCCAAAGGAGAGGACGGCGGCGCCGCCCATGCCGATGCTCAAGAAGTCCGATCCGTCAGTGGCGTAGGCGTTGGGCGCGCCCAGGGCGTTGGTGGTGTCGCTCCGGCCGTCGTCGTAAACGGGGGTGCCGGTCCAGGACTCCACCTTGTCGGCGTAGATGGTGGCGGCAAAGGCGCTGGAGCTCAGGATGAGCAGGACCAGGCCGGTGAGGATCAGAATGCGCATTTTCATGAAACGTCCCTTTGAAAGATACAGTATTGAACGGGTCGGTTTTGTCATTGCCAGAGGACCCCTCTTATGAAATATCCGTGCCGAAATCTATTTGTCTTGTTGTTCCAGGCGGTAAGAGAATTTTCGCCTCTTGGGACCGGCCCCGGTCTTGTTTTATTGGACCAGGGGTGAGGGCCGGAAAGGCAATGAAAAGAGCCGCCCCGAAGAGCGGCCCTCAACCGTTTGTGCAAGTGAGGCGAGGGGGTTAGCCCCTGAAGCGGGAGCGCAGGCCGACGAGGCCCAGCAGGCCGGTGCCCAGGAGCCAGACCGCGCCCGGGATGGGGGTGGTGGAGATGCGCTCGAGGATTACGTCGTTGGCGCAACTGACCGTGTAGCCCAGGGTGACGTAGTCGCCGACCTCGATCATCAGGCCGGAAATGGTCAGGGTGAGTGTCTGGGTGCCGCCGACGCTGGCGTCCGCCGAGGGCAGGTCGGGGAAGACGATGCTGTTGTCCACAAGGGCGCCCAGGTCGGCGGTGTCGGCCGTGACCGGGTGGTTGTTGCGGATGTCACCGGCAGAAGGATAGTAGGAATAGTTGTAAACATCCTTGTCGCCGTAGGCGTAACCAAACTCGTACACCCCGGCGGCGATGGTGGCGCCGTCACCCTGCGTGACCACGTACTCCCAGTCGTTGTCCGCGCCGTCCGCGTTCACGAACAGGTCGCCGGTGACCAGCGTGTTGTACTCGTTGTAGTACTTGCTGACCGTGATGTTGAGGGTCACGGAGGTCAGGTAGGTCGTGCCGCCGGAGGTCTCAAAGGTGGCCGAGCCGCCGGTGATGTCAGGGACGCCGATCACATCATTGGTGTTCTCGCTCGCGACGGTGCTCGGATGTCCCGGGAAATAGATGGTGGAATCGCCGAAGGTTACCGTATAGGCCATGGCCGAGGCCGCGCCAAACAAGAGAATGGCGAAAGCCAAAAACAAGCTCTTGGTGAAGGTATTCATGATTACTCCCTGCCTGGTGGTTTTTTCAACGTTGGGTACCGGGCCCTATTATGAAAAGAACATGCCACGATAAAAAAAATTATTTATTTTGTCATGTTACTTCGATGGCCCTGTGGTTTTGCCAAGCCTGTCTTCTTTTTCGAGACAGTATGTTTTCAACAGGTTGGGTATGGAGGCCGCGTATAATCGGCTGTAACGGGCATAAATAGCCCATTGCCGGCCGTTTGGCCGGGTCTTGTTTTGCCAGACAATATTGGGAGTGAGACGGGGGGAATGAAAAAGCCCCCGGCCAATGACCGGGGGCTTGTGTTCGGTGGTGCCGAAGAGAGGACTCGAACCTCCACGGGGTTGCCCCCACTGGACCCTGAACCCAGCGCGTCTACCAATTCCGCCACTTCGGCATGAGGCGAGGGCGTTGTATAACTCCGGTCAGCACGCTTGGCAAGTGTTTTCCGTCTCATTTTTTTCGCGGGACTTGGGCGGGACCACCTCGTCCAGGCGGCGCAGGCGATGGCCCTGGTCCTCAGGCGGAAGACGCTTGTGCATGGGCACGTACGGCCGCCGCAATTCGCCGGTGTAGACCTGCCGGGGCCGGTGGATGCGCGTACCCTGGCGGGACTGCTCGTACCAGTGGGCGATCCAGCCGGGCATGCGGCCGATGGCGAACATGACCGGGAACATGTTCAGCGGGATGCCCAGCGCGCGCAGGATGATCCCGGAGTAGAAGTCCACGTTGGGATAGAGCCTGCGCTCCACGAAGTACTCGTCGTCCTGGGCCATCTCGGCCAGGTGCAGGGCGATGTCCAGGAGCTCGTCGCCCTGGCCGGTCTTCTCCAACAGGTCGTGGGCCGCCTGCTTGAGGATCTTGGCCCGGGGGTCGAAGCTCTTGTAGATGCGGTGGCCGAAGCCCATGAGCAGGACTTCCTTGTTCTTGACCCGCTCCAGGTACTCCTTGATGGAATATTCGCCGTCGCGGATGCTTCTGAGCATCTGGATGACGCCCGCGTTGGCCCCGCCGTGCAGCCGCCCCCACAGGGCGCAGATCCCGGCCGAGACCGAGGCGAACAGGCTGGCCTCGGTGGAACCCACCATGCGCACGGTGGAGCAGGAGCAGTTCTGCTCGTGGTCCGCGTGCAGGATGAAGAACAGGGACAGTGCCCGCACCGCCTCGGGCGGCGGATCGTAGTGGCCATTGGGCACCGAGAACATCATGTGCAGGAAGTTCCGGCAGTAGGTCAGCGAGGGGTTGGGATACATGAACGGCAACCCCATGGACTTGCGGTAGGACCAGGCCGCGATGGTGCGCACCTTGGAGATGAGCTTGGCCACGGCCCGCAGGAACTGGTCGCGGGTCTGGATGGCCAGCAGGTCCGGGTGGTAGCAGCCCAGAGAGTTGATGACCGCGGACAACAGGGCCATGGGCTGGCCGTGGGTGGGAAAGCCGTCGAAGTGGTGCCTGAGGCCCTCGTGCAGCAGCTCCTGCTCGGTCAGCAGCTCGGAGAACTCGTCCAGTTCCTCGCGGGTGGGCAAATGGCCGAAGATGAGCAGGTAGGCGGTCTCGGTGAAGGTGCCGTGGGCGGCCAGGTCCTCGATGGGGTAGCCGCGGTAGTGCAGCGCGCCTTCCTCGCCGTTGACGAAGGTGATGGCCGAGTAGCATGAGCCCGTGTTGGCGAAGCCGGGGTCAAAGGTGATGATCCCGGATTCCGAGCGCAACCTGGTGATGTCGACGCCGACCTCGTTCTCCGTTCCCATGACAACGGGCAACTCGTAGGTCTTGTCGTCCAGCGTCAGCGTCGCCTTTTTGTCGGGGAGCACCCATGTATCATCCATAAATATACCTTTCCTCTGCAGGCGTTGGGGGCAGCCTGGAGCGTGCCCGTCGGCTTGGGAGCCGCGAATCTCGGAAGCGAATGCGGGATAGGAGCCATCCGCTGGAAACTCCCCGTATAGCCGGAACCGTTCCGGTTGTCCAGAAGGGGGATGTGATTTGACAATTGTGCAAAAAACGGGACGGAGATCATCCGCCCGTTCAGGAGAGGCGTCCGGGCCTTATCTTTCGGCGTCTTCCTCGACGGACTGCAAGGGGATGGCCACGTTGAACACGCTTCCCTTGCCCGCGGTGCTGCGGACCCAGATGCGGCCGCCCATCTTCTCCACCAGCTCCTTGGCCAGGGCCAGGCCCAGGCCGGACCCGGCCAGCTCCTTGGTCAGGTGGGACTCGCCCACGTTGAAGCTCTCGAAGATGTAATCCTGCTTCTCGTCCGGGATGCCCACCCCGGTGTCCTTGACCGAGATCAGGAGCACGAACTCGTTCTTGTCCAGGGACATGCGCGGCACCAGGCAGTCCTGGGAGCGCTCCACCTTGACGGCGATGCCGCCCTCCCTGGTGAAGTGCAGGGCGTTGTCCACCAGTTGGTCCAGCAGGGAGGCGAGCCGCCTGGGCGAGCCGTTGACGATCTCGGGGATGGACTCGTCCATGGTCCAGGTGAAGAACAAGCCCTTTTCCTCGGCCCGTTCCTTGACCGAGTCCATGTACCGGGAAATTTCCGGCCGGATGCGGAACGGCGAGCGACGGAAGGGCTGGTACCGGCCGCGCAGGTTGGAGAGCTCCAGCATGCGCTCCAGGATGCCGAGCAGGCGATGGGCGGCCTGCTTGGTCAGGTCCAGGTAGCTCAGGTATTCCTCGTCCTTGCTGCGCTCCATGAGCACGTTGGTCATGCCGATGATGCCGGCCAGGGGATTGCGCAGCTCGTGGCTCATGTTGGCCAGGAAGGAGTCCTTGGCCTGGGCGGCCTTTTTGGCTTCGTCCAGGGCGTGGGACAGCTCCTCGGTGCGCTGGCGGACCATCTGCTCCAGGGCGTGGCGCTGGTCGCTCAGGGCCAGCTGGGTGGCCACCCGGGCCCTGACCACGGGCGGGTGGAAGGGCTTGCGGATATAGTCGGCCGCGCCCAGGCGGAAGCCCTCCAGCTCGTCGGCGATGGCGTCCTTGATGGTGATGAAGATGATCGGGATGTTTTTGGTCTTCGGATCGGTCTTGAGCAGGCGGCAGACCTCCAGGCCCGAGAGCCCGGGCATGAGGATGTCCAGCAGGATCAGGTCGGGCTGAGTTTCACGGGTCTGCTCCAGGGCTTCGCCGCCGTTGAGGGCCACGGCCAGGTCGTAGTCCGCGCCCAGCAGCTCCATGAGGATGTCGATGTTGGTGGCCTCGTCGTCCACCACCAGAATGCGTTTTTTGTCCATTGGTCGTTCCTTGGTGCCCTCTCGTCCGGCTGCGCCCGCCCATCTATGTGAATTTATATCTGCTTACTTAACATGTTGATACTACACCGATCCACTGACAAGGGGCAAGATTTTTTCTGGAAAATGCTGTCCAAAATGATAATATGTCCTATCTTTGGACTCGGGATTGTTTTCAAATGGGCATGATTTCAGTCCCCTGGATTCATCCAACTGTTGTGCAGCATGAGGAAAATTTCATGAAGAACAAAAACGCGGCCGGGGGCCTGTCGCGGCGGGGATTTTTCAAGGCGTTGGGCGTGGGGTCCGCGGCCCTGGCGTTGCCCGGGGCGCTCTCCGCTCCTGCCCGGGCCGAACAGTCCGGCCAGGAGCTGGCCACCCTGCACGATCTGTCCAAGTGCGTGGGCTGCGGGGCCTGCGTGGACGCCTGCCGGGAGTCCAACGGGTTCAAGTATCCTGAGCCCCAAAAGCCGTTCCCGCCCATGTACCCGCACCGGGTCAAGGTCGAGGACTGGTCCGAAAAGCGGGACGTGGACGACCGGCTGACCCCGTACAACTGGCTCTACATCCAGTCCGTGGACGTGGAATACGAGGGGCAAGAGTACACCATCAACATCCCGCGGCGGTGCATGCACTGCCAGAACCCGCCCTGCGCCAACCTCTGCCCGTGGGGCGCGGCCTCCCGCCAGTCCAACGGCATCGTGCGCATCAACGACAAGGTCTGCCTGGGCGGGAGCAAGTGCCGCTCGGTCTGTCCCTGGGACATCCCCCAGCGCCAGACAGGGGTGGGCCTGTACCTCAAGATTCTGCCCCGGTTCGCGGGCAACGGGGTCATGTTCAAGTGCGACCGCTGCTACCAGCTGGTGGCCCAGGGGCAGCAGCCCGCCTGCATCACCGAATGCCCCTACGAGGTCCAGACCATCGGCCCGCGCGAGGAGATCGTGGTCAAGGCCCACGAGCTGGCCGCGGAGATGAACGGGTTCGTCTACGGCGAGCACGAGAACGGCGGCACCAACACCCTGTACGTGTCGCCCGTGCCCTTCGAGCTCATCAACCAGGCCCTGGCCGAGTCCGGGCAGCTGGACTCCAAGAAGGGCCGCCCCACCCTGGAGCGCTACCCCGATCCCATGGAGGACGAGGAGAACCTGGCCTGGGCCGCGCTGGCCGCACCCGTGGCCGGCCTGGCCGGAGGGCTTCTGTCCCTGTTGGCCGGAAAGGACAAGCCCGGGGATGACGACCCGGACGGCGACCAAAGCGAAGGGGGGGGAGGGCGGCCATGAGAAGTAGCCCGGTTTCCCGCTGGAACGCGCGCATCTTCATCCTCCTGGTGGCGGTCCTGGCCGTGTCCGGCCTGGCCCAGATGCCCATCTTCAAGCGCTACTACGTGGCCGACCTGCCGGGCCTGGCCTGGCTGGCCGACTACTGGTTCACGCACGCCATGCACTACGTGGCCGCGGCCCTGCTCCTGGCCTTCCTGGGCTGGATCTGGGTGCGCTGGCTGGGCCGCTGGCGGCCGTCCATGCGCCTGACGGCCACGGCCTGGGTCCGCCTGCCCCTGGTCCTGCTCATCGTGGGCACGGGCGTCATGCGCATGATCAAGAACCAGCCCGGCATGTCGTTCAGCCCCGGCCTGACCATGGTCGTGGACTGGGCGCACCTGGGTTTCGTGCTGCTCCTGGGGCTGACGGCCCTGGGCGCGGTCGTGACCGGACATTCCGCCTATCTGGTCCGCCGGAGAACCGGCGGCCCGGGGGCGACGGACGAGGAGAGGACATGATGGAACATGGCAACAAGGGGGACACGTCGTGAGCATGCGAATCTGGTTTTTGTGTATGGGGGTCGTGCTGGCCCTGGGGGCCGGAGTGAGTGCCCGGTCGCTCGCCCAGACCGATGCCTCGGCCCAGACCGAGGCTCCGGCGGAGGCCCTGGCCGGCGAGCTGGCGCCCGGACGGGAGCTGGCCCAGCAGGCTACCAAGGGCACGGCCCCGGTCATCACCGCGGACCACTCCAAGCACAAGGCGCTGCAATTCACGGACGAGCAGGAAAGGACCATGACCGGCTCGGACGTGACCAAGGCCTGCCTGTCCTGCCACAACACGGCCGGGCAGCAGTTCATGCAGACCATCCACTGGACCTGGCTGGATCCCAACCAGCCCAGGGAGGCCCAGGTGGGCAAGGGCGGCCTGTCGGTGAACAACTTCTGCGTCTCGCTCAAGTCCAACTGGCCGCGCTGCACCTCCTGCCACGCCGGATACGGCTGGAAGGACGATTCCTTCAACTTCGCGGACGAGACCAAGATCGACTGCCTGGTCTGCCACGAGCAGACCGGGACCTACAAGAAGTTCCCGACCATGTCCGGCAACCCCGTGCCCTGGATCGAGGACCCGGAGAATCCGGGCAAGCAGCAGGGCAAGGTCTTCCCGGAGAACAACGTCACCTTCTACGCCCCGGACTGGAGTGTGGTGGCCCAGAGCGTGGCCCGGCCCAACCGCAAGAACTGCGGCACCTGCCACTTCACCGGCGGCGGGGGCGACGGGGTCAAGCACGGCGACCTGGACACCTCGCTCATGAAGCCCAACAAGGACCTGGACGTGCACATGGGCACCAAGGACACCGAGGGCCAGGACTTCGACTGCGTGCGCTGCCACTCCACCGTGGCCCACGACATCGCCGGGCGCATCTACGCCACCCCGGCCAGCCCGGACCGCAAGAGCCTGCTGGAGAACGACCTGGGCTCCCGGATCATGTGCGAGTCCTGCCACTCGTCCACCCCGCACAAGCCCGGGGTCAAGGCCAACGACCACACCGACAAGGTGGCCTGCCAGGCCTGCCATATCCCGCACTTCGCCCGGGTCCTGCCCACCAAGATGTGGTGGGACTGGTCCAAGGCGGGCGAGAAGAAGGACGGCAAGCCCTTCCAGACCGAGGACGAGGCCACGGGCAAGCACTCCTACGACTCCAAGAAGGGCGAGTTCGTGTGGCAGAAGAACGTGACCCCGGAGTACTACTGGTTCAACGGGTCCATCGCCAGCCTCACGGCCCTGGACGTCATCGACCCATCCACCGAGGTGCGCCTGTCCTGGCCCAAGGGCGACAAGGACGATCCCAACTCGCGGATCATGCCCTTCAAGGTCCACCGCGGGAAGACGCCGTACGACACCGTGAACAAGACCATGCTGGTGCCGCACCTCTTCCCCCTGAACAAGGACGACAAGACCGCCTACTGGAAGGGCTGGGACTGGAACACGGCCTTCGTGGTCGGGTCCGAGATGTCCGGCACCCCGTACTCGGGCAAGTACGACTTCGTCGAGACGGCCTACGTCTATCCCACCACCCACATGGTGGCGCCCAAGGAGTCGTCGCTTCAGTGCGAGGCCTGCCACGTCAAGGAAGGCGGCCGTCTGGCCAACCTGGCCGGGTTCTACATGCCCGGGCGCGACGCCAGCGGGGTGTTGGACACCCTGGGCTGGGGCGCGGTGCTGGTGTCCCTGGCCGCGGTGTTCATCCACGCCGTGGCCCGCATGGTCTCCCGCAAGCGGAAGGAGGGCTGAGCCATGGCCGACCTGAAGAAAATATACCTGTACACGCGCTTCGAGCGCTTTTGGCACTGGACCCAGTCCATCCTGATCATGCTCCTGCTGCTGACCGGGTTCGAGGTCCACGGGGCCTATGAGCTGTTCGGGTTCGAGGAGGCCGTGGAGATCCACGAGTTCTGCGGCCTGACCTGGCTCATCCTGTTCGTGTTCATCGTCTTCTGGCTGCTGACCACCGGGCAATGGAAGCAGTACATCCCGACCACCAGGAAGCTGCTGGCCGTGGTCCGGTACTACGCCCGGGGCATCTTCCGGGGCGAGCCCCACCCGGTGCAGAAGTGCGAGGCCGTCAAGCACAACCCGTTGCAGCGCCTGACCTACCTGGGCATCACCGCCGTGCTGCTGCCCTTCCAGATGGTCACCGGCCTGCTGTACTGGCTGTACAACGACTGGGCCGCGCTCGACCTGGGCTTCCTGAGCCTGAACGTCATGGCCGTGCTGCACACCGTGGGGGCCTTCGCCATCCTGTCCTTCCTCCTGGTGCATGTCTACATGACCAGCACGGGCCACACCATCACGGCCCACCTGGCGGCCATGTTCTCGGGTTGGGAGGAAGTGGACGAGGAGTGCGAGGTGGAGGAATGGGAGCGTCGCGGCGACCGCGAGCCCGTGTCCTGATCCGGACCATCACCCAAAAAACAAGGGGGCCTTCGGGCCCCCTTTGCCGTGCTCAGGCTTCCAGGCACTGCCCGGGCTTCATGACCTTCCCGGACAGGTCGGTCTCGTACCCGCCCAGGGCCTTGATCTTGTCCTGGAAGGCTTGGGAGCGGACGACCTCCAGCAGGACCTTGATCCTGGGGTCGTCCAGATAGGCCTCGGGTATGGCCAGGTCGTAGCGTTCCCGGGCCAGGGGCGCGAAGTCCAGGCCCAGGGCGTTGGCCGCGGCCTTGATGCCCAGGCCGCAGTCGGCCGCGCCCGTGGCCACGTTCACGGCCACGCCCATGTGGGTGAATTCCTCGTCCCCGTACCCCTGCACCTGGTCCGGCGCGATGTCGGCCTGGCGCAGGTGGTGGTCCAGGAGGATGCGCGTGCCCGCGCCGCGCTGGCGGTTGACGAAGCGCACGTCCTCTCGGGCTAGGTCCTTGACGCCCCGGATGTTCCTGGGGTTGCCCGGGGCGATGATCAGCCCCTGGTGGCGGATGGCCAGGTTGACCAGGGCCACGGGCACGCCGGGCAGGTGCTTGGCCAGGAAGGAAAAGTTGAAGTCCCCGGTTTCCGGGTCGAACAGGTGGGTGCCCGCGAACAGGGCGCCGCCGCGGGCCAGGGCGGCCAGCCCGCCCAGGCTGCCCGCGTGGCTGGACACCAACCGCAGGGGGCCGCCCATGTGGTCGGGCAGGGCCATGAATTCGTTGGCCAGCAGGTCCAGGGTGTTGTCGTGGCTGCCCACGTGCACCAGCACCCGCTTGAGCTCGTCCAGGGGGGTGAACAGCTCGGCCTCCACCCGCTGGTTCTCCTCCAGGCCCTCGTTTTCCGGAGGGATGGACACCTGGGCCTGGGCCCGCACCAGGCTGGTGATGACCCCGGCCCCCCGGTTGAGCGGGGCGGCCACGTACTCGCCGCCCACCTCGCCCACGGCCAGCCGGACCAGTTCCTCCAGGCCCGGCCTGGACGGCAGCTTGCGGGCCAGGCGGACCTCGACCCGGGGCCGCACGGGCATGGACCTGCGGCCCAGCCAGCAGGCCAGGGGGCCGAGTACGCGGTCGAAACAGACGTGGGCGCTGACCGGGTAGCCCGGCGCGCCGACCAGCAGGCGGCCGTCCCGCACGCCCACCAGGGAGGGCTTGCCGGGCATGACCGAGATGCCGTGGGCCAGGACCGTGCCCAGCTTGGCGAACACCTGGTGGCTGAAATCGTGGCTGCCCGCGCTGGAGCCCGCGCCCAGGACCACCACGTGGCAGCCCTGGTCGGCCAGGTCCAGCACGGCCTTTTCCAGGGCCTCGGGGTTGTCGGCCACGGGCGGCATGCGGACCACCTCGGCTCCCCACTGCCCGGCCAGGGAGGCCAGCATCTGGGAATTGGACTCGATGACCTGGCCCGGCCCGGGCTCGGGCTTGTCCAGGAAGTCCAGGACCTCGTCCCCGGTGGGCGCGAATCCGATGCGCACCCGCTCCCACACCGCCACCTCGTAGACCCCGGCCGAGAGCAGGGCGGCCACGTCCGGCGGGTCCAGGAGCCGGTTCTGGGGCAGGAGCAGCTCGGTGGCCACGATGTCCTCGCCGATGCGGCGCACGTGCTGCCAGGGAAAGGCCGGGGCCTCGATGACCGCGGTGTGGTCGTCGGGCTGCTGCACCTGCTCGATCATGATCACCGCGTCGCAGCCCTGGGGCAGGGGGTGGCCGGTGTTCACCGGCACGAAGGTCTTGCCCTTTTCCAGGGTCAGGGGAGTGGACTCGTGGGCTCCGTAGGTGTCCTCGGCGCGCACCGCGATGCCGTCCATGGCCGCGGCGTGGAAGGTGGGCGAGGAGGAGCGGGCGTATACCGGCCCGGCCGTGACCCGGCCGCAGGCCAGATGGGAAGGGATGGTTTCGGCCTGGATCAGGGTTTGCCGGTCCAGGGCCTGCTTGGCCAGGCCCACGGCCTCCTCGGGCGGGATGGTCCGCAGATAGACGCGCCGCTTTGCGCTCATACCTTGAATTCTCCGTTTTCGTAGATGACCGTGGTCCCTCCGTTCTTGAGCGCGGCCGTGACCGTCTTGGCCTCGGTGTTCACCAGATCCCAGTGCAGGGCCGAGTCGTTGAAGCCCAGCTCGGCCTTGCGCTCCTTGTCCAGGCTGGTCTGGTCGCCGGAAAAGGTGTCGGCGTAGGACGCGCCCACGGCCACGTGGCAGTTGCCGAATTCCCCGCCGTAGTTCTCGTCGAACAGGGTGTTGGCCATAAAGGCGTTGATGCGCGAGAACCGGCGGTCCGTGAGGGAGAACTCGCCCAGGCGCGAGGCCCCGGGGTCCATGTCCAATTGCTGGGCCAGGAACGAGGCTCCTTCCTCGGCGTCCGAGGTGACCACCTTGCCGTCCTTGAACTCCAGGCGCACGCCGCGCACCAGGTTGCCGGAGCGGTAGGAGGGCTGGTCCGAGTAGTAGACGCCCGAGGTGCCCCGCCAATCCGGGGAGGTGAAGATTTCGAAGGAGGGCAGGTTGTGGCCCGAGACGCCGAGCCAGCGCCGCTGCTCGCCCGGGGTGACGGTCAGGTCGCAGTGCTCGCTCTGAACGCGCACGGAAACGATGTCCAGGCCGTTGAGCCCGGCCTTGACCTCCTGGGCCGCGTCGAACACCTCGTTCCAGCGGGCCACGGGGTCGGGGTCGTCCAGGAAGCAGGCCTGGCGGATCTGGTCCGTGTACTCCTCCAGGGACAGCCCGGCCGCGTCGGCCAGGGCCTTGGTGGGCCAGGCGCACAGGGTCCAGCCCAGCTGCCCGGTCTGCTCGCGCTTTTCCATGATGTCGCGCAGGAACTTGCGGGACACCGCGGCCAGGGCGATGCGCTTGGGGTCTACCTGGGCCAGGTGGGTCAGGGAGGAGGGGGCGATGAGGGAGATGACCCCGGACAGGTTTTCGTAGAGCTCGCGGTCGCCCGGGGGAACCAGGGATATCTGCTGCTCGCTGCCCCGGCCGTAGAAGGCCAGCTCCATGGTCGGGGTCAGGTTGAGCCGGGGCACCGGGACCAACCCCTGGTCCACCAGCCGCTGGTAGCAGGCCTCGGCCAGGGGGGTGGCCTCCATGTCGAAGCGCAGCACCACCAGGTCGTTGTCGGAAAAATCTCCGGTGCGGGCCGTGGTCAGACCCCACCACAGGATATCGGCGTATTTGGACAGTTCGTCGGCGGAGAACATCGGGAACCTCTTTGTTGGTGTGGCGTGGAAGGCAGAAGGATAGGCCGGGACAGGTAAAAGTCAAGCCGGCTCTCAGGTTTCGCGGGCCTTGACAGGCTTTCGGGCCGGGGCTATTTCTGCCTCGGAGCCACGATCCGGCCCGCGGTGGGGAAACGGCGCGGTGCGGGGGAGGGTTCGACTCCAGAAATACTCTTTGGATAATCGGAGGAAAGAAATGGGTTACCGTGTCACCGTGGATTCTGACAAGTGTATCGGCGACGGCGAGTGCGTGGATGTCTGTCCCGTGGAGGTCTACGAGCTTCAGGACGGCAAGGCCGTGCCCGTGAACATGGAGGAGTGCCTGGGCTGTGAGTCCTGCGTGGAGGTTTGCGAGCAGGACGCCATCACGGTCGAGGAGGAATAATTTCCTTTTGATCCGCCAATGACGGGGGCGGCCACGCGTGGCCGCCCCCTTTTTCTGTGCCGTTTTCCATCGGCCGGGCCTGGTCTCGTGTCGGTTGACGGGCAGGAAAAAGGACTTACCTAACCGGACAGCAATCCGGAGCCAGGCCAGGTCTCCGGACACGCCAAGGAGCGTATCTTCGATGGCATTCGACCTGACCCCATATTTCCAGCAGTACGAAGCCCTGCGCAAGAACGTTGACCAGATATTCGGCAACGTCGCCCAGGAGTACTCCGACCAGGTGCGGTGCGGCAAGGGATGCAGCGACTGCTGCTATGCCCTGTTCGATCTGACCCTGGTGGAGGCCATGTACATCAATTACCATTTCAATCGTCAGTTCGAGGGCATGGAGCGCAGCACCATCCTGCAGAGGGCCGACGATGCGGACCGGGAAATCTACCGGCTCAAGCGCAAGGTGTTCAAGGCCTCCCAGGAGGGCAAGGACACGGCCGAGATCCTGCGCCAGGTGTCCGAGCAGAAGGTACGCTGTCCCCTGCTGGGCGACGACGACCTGTGCGTGCTCTACGACTACCGGCCCGTGACCTGCCGCCTGTACGGCATCCCCACGGTCATAGGCGACGCCGCCCACACCTGCCACCGCTCGGCGTTCGAGCCCGGGCGGTCCTATCCCACGGTGCAGATGAGCCGCCTGCAGGAGGCCCTGTTCGACCTGTCCCACCAGATGGTGCGCGGCATCCGCTCCAAGTATTCCGACTTGGGCAACATGTTGGTGCCGCCGTCCATGGCCCTGCTGACCGATTACGACGAGGCCTATCTGAACATCGCCGAGGAGGGCGAGCTCCTGCCCCACGAGATGCCGCAGGACGCGGGCTGTTCTTCCTGCGGCCAGGATCAGGCCTCCTGCGGCCAGGATCCGTCCGCGTGCGCGGGCTGCTCTCCGGACCAGAGCATCGTCATCGGCCAAACGGACGACGATTCCGAGGAGGAGTGACGGTGAGCGAGCACGATCCCTCGCCCGAACAGGTGGAGGCCTGGAAGCAGGACATGTACGAGCGCCTGTCCAAGCGGCAGCGCAAGTGGGTGGACCGGCTGGGGTACGACAACTGGGATCCCTTCCAGAAACCCTTCGACCCCATCGACATCCGTACGGACGCCACCGGGCTCACGGCCCAGCAGTTGGCGCAGAAGTTCTTGAGTTCCATTGAGGGCGAGATTCCGCCGCACTACAAGGGAGCCGTGACCCAGTTCTGTGTGGACCTGGTGACCAACTTCGAGCGCGTCCGGCCGTTGTACGAATTCTGCAATTTCTACTCCCGCATGCTGGAGAAGTCCGGCAAATAGGGCAAGCGCAAATAGAACAAGCAAGGAAGGAACCCATGACCGAGAAACAATACGCCGACGTCAACGAATACATCGACGACCTCAAGGCCAACCTGCGCAAGAACCCGCAGTGCGGCAATACCCAGTACAACCTGGGCGTGGCCTACCTGTCCAAGCGGGACTTCATGGAGGCCGAGCGCTTCTTCCTTGACGCGGTGGAGAACTCGCCCCGCATGGCCGAGGCTTACGTGCAGCTGGGCGGCATCGCCATGCAGCGCGGGGATCTGCAGGGCTGCCTGAACTACAACCTCCAGGCCAGCAAGCAGCGGCCCTTCTTCGCCGTGCCCTGGGGCAACATCGGCTTTTGCCAGCTCCAGCAGGGCGACCTGGAAAAGGCCGTGAGCTCCCTGCGACGGGCCGTGAAGTACGACCCCAATTTCGTGCAGGCCCTGGCCACTCTGGGCAGCGCCCATTTGCAGCAGGGCGACCTGGACGAGGCCGAGGTGGCTCTGGACAAGGCGCTCAAGATTCAGCCCATGTTCGGCCCGGCCTGGAACAACCTGGCCCTGGTGGCCATGGAGCGCGGGGACTGGGCCCGGGCCAAGGAGTGCCTGGCCAAGGCCGACGAGTCCGGGTACGACGTGCCCGCGGAGATGCTCCAGGAAATCGAGAGCAAGCTCGGCCAGGCTCGGGAGTAGGAGGGGCTCGTGGCCCGGTTCAGGAACCTGAAGCAGGACATGGGCCGGATTCTGGCCCAGCCGGAATGGCAGGCCCAGCTGGCCGACATGGCCGGGACGCGTCCCGAGCGGCTCACCGGACCGCTTCTGGCCCTGCGCCTGGACCGCGAGGAACTGGTCCGCTGGCGGGCCTCCGAGGGGCTCGGCCTGCTGGCCGCCGAACTGGCCGGACAGCGCATGGAGCGGGCCCGGGTGCTCATGCGCACCTTCATGTGGTATCTCAACGAGGAGTCCGGCAACCTGGGCTGGGGCATCCCCGAGGCCATGGCCTGCGCCATGGTCCGCCACCAGCGGCTGGCCGAGGAATACCACACCATTCTGGCTTCCTACGTCTATTCCGACCCGGAGATGGACGGCAACTACCTGGACCACCCCGAGCTGCGGCGCGGGGCTTGGTGGGGGCTGGCCCGTTTGTCCGGGGGACGGCCGGACATGGTGGTCCACGCCGAGCGGTTCCTGGTGGCCGGGCTTGACGAGGAGTCCGCGTTCAGCCGGGGCTGCGCCGCCTGGGCCCTGGGCAACGTCAAGGCCGCGTCGGCCCGGGCCGCGTTGGAGGCCAGGCTTGAGGACACGGCCGGCCTGACCCTGTACCGCGACGACCAGTTGCGGGAAACCGCCGTGGCCGAGCTGGTCCGGGAGGCGTTGGCCGCCTTGGACTGATTTCTTTTCATACCACGCGAAAAAGGGGCCCGAAGGCCCCTTTTTTTATGCTTGCGGGGGGATGGGGATCAGTGCTTGTTGAGCACCTGGCGGATGCTGACCAGGCCCAGCAGGCCGGTGCCCAGCAGCCAGACCGCGCCGGGAATGGGCGTGTGGCGGGCGGCCAGGATGAGGTCGTCGTAGTCGCCGTCGCCGGTCCAGGAATCGTTGAGCCCGATGATCAGGGTGCCGGCGGCCAGGGTGGTGCCCAGCCCGGGCACGGTCCAGTCCGCGGTCAGACGGTAGATGCGCACGTTGTCCGAACTCAGGTCGTAGATCTCGTTGTCCGAGATGTCCTGGTAATAGGCCTGGGTCAGGTCCACGCCGCTGGCGTAGGTGCCGAAGTCGCTGGTGACTTGGTTGGAGAACAGGACGCTGCCGCTCGCGGAGCCGTAGAACACGTTGTTGTGTCCGGCCTCGTAGGCCAGGGCCGTGACCTTGTACAGGCCGCCCAGGTTGCCGGTGTAGACCTCGTAGCTGGCCGCCTGGTTGCCGTTCTGGCCGTTCAGGTAGGACTCCAGGGTGGAGATGTTGTAGCCGGGGTAGTAGCTGGCCTGGGCCGTGCCGGTGGCCAGGATCAGGGCCGTGAGCGCGGGCAGGGCCGCCAGGGCCATCCGCAGGAAGATGTTGTTCAGAGCATGCATGTTCATTACCCCCTTTTGTTCGTCGCCTCCCTTCTACGTGGGGGCGGGGGGTAATGAAATCGGTTAAAAGTAGTATTTTGATTGAGGAGAGAGGATCAGGCCTCCAGGTTGCGGGTCGCCCAGAGGGTGGCCTGGAGCCGGTTGGAAGCCCCTATTTTCTTAAATATTCTGTAGAGATGCGTCTTGACCGTATGCACGGAGATGAAGAGCTTGTCCGCGATCTCCTGGTTGGTGGCCCCGCTGGCCACGATGGCCAGGATTTCCTTTTCCTTGCGGGTCAGGGCTTCCTCGTCGCGCTCTTCGTCCGTCTCTTCGACCTCCTGGGCGGTCAGCCGTTCGTGCTCGGCCAGCACGTCCTTGGGATACCAGAGCTCACCGGTGGCCAGGGCCTTGATCCCCTGGGCGAAGTTGTCCACGTTGGAGTCGTTGAAGAACACGCCGCGCAGGCCGTGGCGCAGGGCCTTGACCCCCAGTTCGGTGCTCGGGTCGGCGTTGAACAGGGCCAGCAGGGTCTGCGCACCCTTGAAGGTCACCCGGCTCTCCAACTCGGTCAGGGGCATGAGGGAGCGGATGTTGGGGTAGTCCACGATGGTGATGTAGGTGGTGTTGGGCTCGGTGGGCAGGCCGGAGACCACCTCGTCCAGGGAGGCGAACCCGGTGCGGATGCCCATCTCCCTTTCCAGGAACATGGCCAGGAGCTCGCTCTGCAGGCGGCTTTGTCCGGCCACGTAGGCCACCACGTTGGGCATGACCGGGGTCACCTGGTAGGAGAGGTCGAAGCGCACGGCCATGCCCCGGTCCTGGGCGCGGACCACCTGGCCCATGGCCCGGATGCGGCTCTTCATGCCGGTCATGCCCGGGATGCGGTCCAGGGGGATGGACAGGGTGAGATCCACCTCGGTGCCGTTGGGCAGGGGGGTGCCGGTGTTCAGGAACGCGCCGCCCGCGCAGATGTCCTTGGTCAAAAGCTCGACCATGCGCCGGGGACCGGCCGGGTCGGCCACGCTCAGGGCGGCCGGCAGGTTGACCTCGAACCGCTCCGATCGCCTCTTTCCAAGCTCGCTGATGACGTTCACGTCCAGTCCCTCCCTTTTCTCCCCTTAGCGCGAAAACATGCTACCCGTTCGAGGCGCGGGCGGCAAGTCCGGCGGGATTCCGGGTCTTGGCGGGTGGAAAAATCCTTTGTCTGGAAGGCCGCATCGCTTGACAGGTCAGGGCCGGGGCATATACAGAAGTTTCCCACCCGGGAACGGGTGATGAAGGCGCGTAGCTCAGGGGGAGAGCATCTGCTTGACGTGCAGAGGGTCGGGGGTTCAAATCCCTCCGCGCCTACCAGGAAAGCCAAGGGCTTGCGGATACATCCGTGAGCCCTTTTTCTTTGTCCTCCAGCCGGGGAAATTTATGTGCAGGAAGTGGGCGCTTCCTGCGTTAAGTTATGTAAACGAGTTGTTCAGAACGGATATGCGACACTTGCAGGAGACTTCGATGATTCGACCACTCTCACTCGTTTTGCTGACATGCTTGATCCTGGCCGCGTGGGCCCCGGCCGCTTCGGCCAATCAGACGCGGACCCAGGGCCTTGCCCCGGCCCCCATCGCGGACCTCGGAAACAGCCTTCTGGAACGCGCGGACCATGCGGCCTCCGGCGTGATGCTGGCCATGGGCGGCTACGTGGAGCGGCCCCGGCAGTACAAGCAACGGCCGCCCCAGAACCGCAACCAGTGGCGCCCGTACGGCCACGGCTACTACGGCCATGGCTACTACGGCCACGGTCCCGGCTACCATCCCCACAAGAACGGGCCCCACAAGAACGGGCGTCCGCCCAAGGGGCCCGGCCACAAGTAGGCCCTGCTTGAATCGAGGGAGTACACGGTCCCGCGGCTTCGGTCGCGGGGCCTTTTATTTTCGCGTTCGACCGGGGCGGAACCGGGCCTCAATGCTTGACAGGCCAGGGCCCATGTCCTATGCACTTCCCCTTGCGCGTTTTCCGATCCCGGCAGGAGAGGGCGCGCGCAAAAGGAGCCGGAAACAGTGAGCATCACCATCGAGGGACAGCAGATCGACACCCCCAAGGGCGGCAGCATTGCCGAGGCCTTTCAGCAGGCCCTGTCCAAGAAACAGCTCAAGCGGGCCGTGGTGGCCCGGTGCAACGGGAATCTCCTGGACCTTTCGGCCCCGGTGCCCGACGTTTGCGCCGAGCTGACCCCGGTGTACGCCGACTCCGAGGAGGGGCTGGACATCATCCGCCACTCCGCCTCCCACCTCATGGCCGAGGCGGTCAAAAAGCTTTTCCCCACGGTCAAGGTGACCATCGGTCCGTCCGTGGACAACGGATTTTACTACGATTTCGATTACGAGCGCCCCTTCACCCCCGAGGACCTCGAAGCCATCGAGGCCGAGATGACCCGCAGCGTGGGCGCGGACAAGCCGTTCTCCCGCCGGGAGATGTCCGCCCAGGAGGCCAAGGACCTGTTCGCGGCCCAGGGCGAGGACTACAAGCTGGAGATCATCGACGACCTGGGCGCGGACCATGTGTCCATCTACACCCACGGCGAGTTCACCGACCTCTGCCGCGGCCCCCACGTGCCCCGCACCGGTGTCCTGGGCGCGGTCAAGCTGTTGTCCGTGGCCGGGGCCTACTGGCGCGGCGACGAGAAGAACAAGCAGCTCCAGCGCATCTACGGCACGGCCTGGGCCGACCCCAAGTCCCTCAAGAAGTACCTGAACCAGCTGGAGGAGGCCCGCAAGCGCGACCACCGCAAGCTGGGCACCCAGCTGGACCTGTTCTCGGTGCACGAGGAGATCGGCGGCGGCATGATCGTCTGGCACCCCAAGGGCGCCCTGGTCCGGACCATCCTCGAGGACTTCGAGCGCAAGGAGCACCTCAAGCGCGGCTACGAGCTGGTGCAGGGCCCCCTGATCCTCAAGCGGGAACTGTGGGAGAAGTCGGGCCACTACGACAACTACCGCGAAAACATGTATTTCACCGAGATCGACGAGCAGGCCTACGGCATCAAGCCCATGAACTGCCTGTCGCACATGCTCATCTACAAGAGCCGCATCCGCTCCTACCGCGACATGCCCCAGCGCTACTTCGAGCTGGGCCTGGTGCACCGCCACGAGAAGTCGGGCGTGCTGCACGGGCTCATGCGGGTGCGCTCCTTCACCCAGGACGACGCCCACCTGCTCTGCCGCCCGGACCAGGTCCAGGACGAGATCGTCACCCTCATCGGGTTCATCCGCGACATCATGGACCTGTTCGGATTCCAGTACCGGCTGGAGCTGTCCACCCGGCCCGAGAAGTCCATCGGCTCGGACGCGGACTGGGACCGCGCCACCGAGGCCCTGCGCGGGGCCCTGGAGGCGGCCGGCCTGGAGTACCGGGTCAACGAGGGCGACGGCGCGTTCTACGGCCCCAAGATCGACGTGCATCTGGTGGACGCCCTGGAGCGGAGCTGGCAATGCGGTACGATTCAATGTGATTTCACCTTGCCAGAGCGGTTTGACTTGGTTTATGTGGGCGAGGATGGTGCCCGGCACCGGCCGGTCATGATCCACAGGACCATTTTGGGCTCCATCGAGCGTTTCCTGGGGATCCTGATCGAGCACTACGCCGGGGCCTTTCCCGTGTGGCTCGCGCCGGTTCAGGCGCGTGTGCTCACGGTTACGGACGCCCAGAAGGAACATGCCGAGGGCGTGCGCGCGGCTCTGGCCGCCCGGGGCATCCGGGTGGAGGCGGACCTGCGCAACGAGAAATTGGGCTACAAGGTGCGGGAGGCCCAGCTGGACAAGGTTCCGTACATGCTTGTGGTCGGCGACAAGGAAGTGGAGGCCGGGGCCGTGAACGTTCGCTGGCGAGACGGCGACGACCCGGGCCTTATGACTATTGAGGAGGCCGCGGGTTTGATTCTGTCCGCGGCCATGGCGCCATTCGAGAGAGGAGGTATGCGTTATAGCTTTTCCACGACGTTTTGACCGCCGGCCCCCGCCGGACGACGGGGTGCGCCGAAACGAACGTATCCGGATCCCGCAGATCCGGGTCGTAGACGAGGAGGGGAACCAACTCGGCATCATGGCTACCCAGGACGCCTTGAGCGTCGCCCGGGACAAGGGACTGGACCTTGTGGAGGTGGCGCCCAATGCCGATCCGCCCGTCTGCCGGATCATGGACTACGGAAAGTTCAAGTACCAGCAGCAGAAGCGGCAACAGGAAGCCAAGAAGAAGCAGACGGTCATCCAGATCAAGGAAGTCAAGTTCCGGCCCAAGACGGATGAGCACGACTACCAGACCAAGCTCAGGAAAATCCGGGAATTTTTGGAGAAGGGCGATCGCTGCAAGGTGACCATCTTCTTCAGGGGCCGTGAGATCGTGCATAAGGACCGGGGGCTGGCCGTGCTGGACCGCGTGGTGGAGGACACCCAGGAACTGGCCAAGGTGGAGCAGCAGCCCGCCAGCGAGGGCCGGACCATGAGCATGATGATCGCTCCGGTGCGCAAGCAGGAAAAACAGGACAAGGAAAAGCAGGATAACGCTGAAGAATAACGGAATATTCGGCCGGGACCGCCGGCCGTTCAGGAGGAAGACATGCCCAAGATGAAGACCAACCGGAGCGCGGCCAAGCGTTTTGTCCGCACCGGCTCCGGCAAGTTCAGGCGTCGCCGCAAGAACCTGCGGCACATTCTGAGCAAGAAGAACGCCAAGCGGAAGCGTCGTCTGGGTCAGCCCGCCATCGTGGATGGGGCTGACGCCAAGAAGGTCGCCCGCATGTTGCCGTATTCGTAACCAACCCAAGTACTTCCACCTTCCGGGGGAACGGGATCGGCCCGTGCCCGACCGGGGGGTTCGAAGCGAAGGAGGATCTGAGAAATGAGAGTCAAGCGTGGCATGGCCGCCAAACGGCGGCACAAGAAATATCTCAAGATGGCCAAGGGCTACCGGGGCGCCGGCAGCCGCTTGTACCGCACCGCCCGCGAGCGGGTGGAAAAGGCCCTGTGCGCCGCGTACGTGGGCCGCAAGCAGCGCAAGCGCGAGTTCCGCAAGCTGTGGATCGTGCGCATCAACGCCGCCGTGCGTGAGCATGGCCTGTCCTACAGCCGATTTATCAATGGGCTGAAGCTGTCGAACATCGAGCTCAACCGCAAGGTCCTGGCCGACATGGCCGTGCGTGACAAGGCCGTGTTCGCCAAGGTTGTGGAGGCGGCCAAGGCCAAGGTGCAGTAAAGTGAGCGAATCGCTTCGTTCCTTTGTCGAGGAACTTCAGAGCCTGGCCGTGGCTTGCCAAGAGCAAGCCGGCCAGGCTCATTCCGTTTCCGATGTGGAGGCCCTGCGCGTGTCCTTCCTGGGACGCAAGGGCAGTCTGGCCGCGTGCATGTCCAGGCTGCCGTCCATGCCCCCGGAGGACCGGCCCGAGGCCGGGCGCACGGCCAACGAGGTCAAGAACCAGCTGACCGGGATCATCGAGGCCCGGGAGCGGGCCATCCAGTCCGAGGCCGAGACCGAGGCCCGGTCGCGCTTCGACCCGACCATGCCGGGCCGCCGTCCTCCGGCCGGGT
This sequence comes from Desulfovibrionaceae bacterium, assembly GCA_963666895.2. Classification (GTDB taxonomy): domain Bacteria; phylum Desulfobacterota; class Desulfovibrionia; order Desulfovibrionales; family Desulfovibrionaceae. The sequence goes on from CAXXNS010000013.1 coordinate 122,067, forward strand.
CCCTGCACCCGGTGACCCTGGTCATGGACGAGATCTGCGACGTGTTCGTGGGCCTGGGCTTCGAGGTGGTCACCGGCCCGGAGATCGAGACCGACTGGTACAACTTCGAGGCCCTGAACATCCCGCCGGAGCATCCGGCCCGGGACATGCAGGACACCCTGTACATGGACGAAGCAATCGTGCTCCGCACCCACACCTCGCCCATGCAGATCCGGTCCATGCTGGCCCGTAAGCCCCCGGTGGCGGTCATCGCCCCGGGCAAGGTCTACCGCCGCGACTCCGACCTGACCCACACCCCCATGTTCCACCAGATCGAGGGGCTCTTGGCCGACGAGAAGGTGAGCATGGGCGACCTGCGCGGCACCCTGACCGCGTTCGTGCGCCAGCTGTTCGGCTCGTCCACCGAGGTCCGGTTCCGGCCCAGCTTCTTCCCCTTTACCGAGCCCAGCGCCGAGGTGGACATCTCCTGCGTCATGTGCGGGGGCAAGGGCGAGGCGAACGGCTCCACCTGCCGGGTGTGCAAGGGCACGGGCTGGGTGGAGATTCTGGGCTGCGGCATGGTGGACCCCAACGTGTTCCAGGCCGTGGGCTACGATCCGGAAAAGACCACGGGCTTCGCGTTCGGCCTGGGCATCGAGCGCGTGGCCATGCTCAAGTACGGCATCGGCGACCTGCGGATGTTCTTCGAAAACGACGTTCGTTTTCTCGAGCAGTTTGTATAGTAGGCCGGTGAAATTCCCGCCATGGCTGCGTTGCCTTCTTTCGCGCCTTGCCCTGACGGTTTTTGACCGGCCTGAAGATTGAGATTGTTGGTTTTCAGGCTGAGATTGATTGAAAAGTTAGGATAAAGCCATGCTTGTCAGTTTCGATTGGTTGCGCGAGTTCGTTCCCTACGAGGGGTCGGTCCAGGAACTGGGCGACACCCTGACCATGCTCGGTCTCGAGATGGACGGCCTGAACGATCCCTTTGCGGAGATCGCGGACGTGGTGGTGGGCCACGTGGTGGAATGCGAACCCCATCCCGAGGCGGACAAGCTGTCGGTCTGCACCGTGGACGTGGCCGGGCCCGAGGCCCTGACCATCGTCTGCGGCGCGCCCAACGTGGCCAAGGGCCAGAAGGTGCCCGTGGCCCTGGTCGGCTCCTGCCTGCCCGAGGGCCTGAAGATCAAGAAGGCCAAGCTCAGGGGCGTGCCCTCGGCGGGCATGATCTGTTCCGAGCGCGAGCTGGGCATGTCCGAGGACCACACCGGCATCCTGGTGCTGGACGACTCCTGCCGCGTGGGGGACAAGCTGGTGGACGCGCTCTCCCTGGAGCGCACGGTCATGGAGTTCGACCTGACCCCCAACCGGGCCGACTGTTTGTCCATCCTGGGCTTCGCCCGGGAGACGGCCATGGCCTTCAAGCTGCCCCTGTCCCTGCCCAGGTTCGAGCTCAAGGAGTCCGGCGGCAAGGCCGCGGACCACGTGCGCATCGAGATCGACGACCCCGATCTTTGCTCGCTCTACCAGGGCCGCGTGCTCCTGGGCGGCGAGGTGCGTCCGTCCCCGGCCTGGATGCGCTACCGGCTGCTGGCCATGGGCCAGCGGCCCATCAGCAATTTCGTGGACGTGACCAACTACGTCATGCTCGAGCTCGGCCATCCGCAGCACGCATTCGACCTGGACCTGGTCGAGGGCGGGGTCATCCGCGTGGCCCGGGCCACGGACGGCATGGAGTTCGTCACCCTGGACGGCCAGACCCGCAAGCTGACCAGGGACGATCAGCTCATCTGGGACGGCAAGCGCCCGGTGGGCCTGGCCGGGGTCATGGGCGGGGCGAACTCCGAGGTGCATGACGGCACCAAAAACATCATGCTCGAGTGCGCGGTCTTCCGGGCCGCCACGGTGCGCAAGACCGCCCGCAGGTTGGCCCTGCCCTCCGAGGCCTCGCACCGCTTCGAGCGCGGCGTGGACCAGGGCCTGGCCCGCTTCTGCATCGACCGTGGCGCCCAGCTCATGGCCGAGACCTCGGGAGCCCAGGTGCTCTCCGGCGTCTGCGCGGCCGAGCCCAGGCCCTGGCAACCCCGTTTCCACCGCTTCCGGTTGGACCGCTCCAACAGCCTGCTGGGCCTGGACCTGACCCACGAGTTCTGCAAGACCACCTTCGAAGGCCTGGGCTGCACGGTGGACGACTCGAACCCGGCCGACTGGAAGGTGGAGAGCCCGTCCCACCGCCTCGACCTGGAGCGCGAGGTGGATCTGGTGGAGGAGGCCGGCCGCGTCTACGGCCTGGACCGCATCCCGGCCGTGCTGCCGCGCGTGGCCCGTACCTTCGATTCGCCCACCTGGTCCGACACCGAGTACGGATTTTTGCGCCGGATCAAGGATTGGGGCCGGGGCGTGGGCCTGCGCGAGGCCGTGAACTACAGCTTCGTGGGCACCCAGGACCTGGACCGCCTGAACCTGGACCAGGAGAGCCGGGTGGCCGTGGCCAACCCCCTGAGCGAGGACCAGAACGTCATGCGGCCCCAACTGGCCCCGGGCCTGATGCACACCCTGCGCCACAACATGGCCCAGGGCAACACGCGGCTTCGGATCTTCGAGGTGGCCAAGGGGTTCACCGCGGACGAGGAGAGCGAGACCACGGCCCGCGAGCGCACCCACCTGGGCCTGCTGTTGACCGGCAACCGGACGGCCGAGGACTGGCCCTGGCCCGCCCAGGACGCCGACTACCTGGACGTGAAGGGGCTGGTCGAGCATTTGCTGGACAGCCTCAAGCTGCCCGAGGCCGGGTTCAAGGCCGTGAAGGACCACTCCTTCCTGGAGCCCTGCGTGGGCCTGACGCTGGGCGATTCGGACCTGGGCGTCATGGGCCGGGTGCGGCCCGACATCGCGGACGACTACCACGCGCGCAAGCCGGTCTGGCTGGCCGAGCTGGACCTGGATCTGTTGCGGAGCCTGGTCGGCGAGCGGCAGGTGACCTTCGCGCCCCTGCCCACCTTCCCGCCCGTGCGCCGCGACGTGACCTTCTTCTGCCCGGCCGGTCTGGCCGCCGGACGCATCCTGGACACCATTCGCGAGAACGCTCCGGCCATCCTGGAGTCCGTGGCCCTGGTGGCCGAGTTCGTGCCCGAAAACAGCCAGGACCAGCGCAACCTGTCCTTCCGCATGACCTACCGGCATGCCAAGAAGACCCTCAAGGACAAGGAAGTGGACAAGCAGCACGCCGGTCTTGTTGAATCCGTCAAGGCCGCCCTGGGCGTGAGCGTGTAGATTTTAGGGGGGAGGCCAAAGACCTTCCCCCAACCCCCTTCCTTTGCTATGTCCAGGTCATGGACGACCTGGGCGAATTCAAACGCTACAAGATAGGCGAGGCGGCCAAACTGGTCGGGGTCAAGCCCTACGTGCTACGGTTCTGGGAAAGCGAATTCGCGGACCTGGAGCCGGTGCGCACCGCCTCGGGCCAGCGTTTGTACACCGAACACCACCTGGACCTGGTCCGGACCATCAAGCGCCTTCTCTATGACGAGGGGCTGACCATCGAGGGCGCGCGCAAGCGGCTGGAGGACAGCGGCTCGCGTGACCTGCTCATGGAGGTCTGCCGGGAACTGGAAGACATCAAGCGGATTCTGGACGGCCGGGACGCCGTTCCGAGGGAGGATTCGTGAAAAAACTCCTGAAATTCCTGCTGTGGCTCATCGTTGGACTGACGGCCCTCATCGTGCTGGCCGTGGTCCTGGTCATGCTCTTTGTGGACCCCAATGACTACAAGGACGAGATCGCCCAGCTGGTCAAGGACAAGACCGGCCGCGACCTGGCGTTCACGGGCGACATCAGCCTGACCTTCTTCCCCTGGCTCGGCGTGGAGGTGGGCGGCATGACCCTGTCCAACGCGCCCGGGTTCGGGGACGAGCCCATGGTGGCCGTCGGTTCTGCCGGGGCCAGCGTGCGCATCATGCCTCTGGTCTCCGGGGACGTGGAGATCGGCACGGTGCGCCTCAAGGACGTGCGCGTGCTCCTGGCCGTGAACCAGGAGGGCGTGGCCAACTGGGACGACCTGGCGGCCGAAGAGGAAACGCCTGTGGAGGAGACGCCCGCCGCGTCTGTCGAGGACACCGGCCGACAGGGCGGCGGCTTCGATCTCAGCCTGGGCGGCGTGGAGGTGGAGAACCTTTCCCTGGTGTTCGACGACCAACAGGCCGGGCAGCGCTACGAGGTGAGCGAGTTGGGCCTGGTGGTGGGCGAGGTGGTTCCGGCCATGCCCTTCGAGTTCACCATGACCGCCCTGGTCACCACGGGCGATCCGGAAGTCACGGCCCAGACCACCCTGTCCGGCCTGGCCGGGTTGGACGTGGAGGCCGGACTGTATCAGGTGTCCGGACTCAAGCTGGGCATCGAGGCCGCGGGCGGGGGCGTGCCGGGCGGCCAGGCCACGGCCGACCTGGCGGCCGACGGGGTCTGGGTGGACCTGGCCGAGAACAAGGCCGAGATGGAAGGGTTCGTGTTGAACGCCTACGGCGCCTCGGCCAGCGGCTCTCTCACGGCCACGAACCTGGACACCGACTTCACCGTGGCCGGAGCCCTGGAGCTGGCCCCGTGCGATCTGCGGGAGGTGCTTGTCGCCCTGGGACAGGACCCGCCCGAGACAACGGACCCCGAGGCCATGGCCCAGGCGGCCGCCTCGGTGCAGTTCGCCTACCGTTCCGACGTGCTGACCGCGGACAAGGTGGAGGCCACCCTCGACCAGACCTCGGTCAAGGCCTCGGTGAACATCACCGGCCTGAGCGATATCCCGACGTATTCCTTCGTGGCCGTGGTGGACGACATCGACCTGGACCGCTACCTGCCGCCCGACAACGAGGATCAGTCCAAAGATGAAACAACCGAGTCCGAACCCCAGCCCGAAGGGGAGGGCGGAGAAGAAACGGCCGAAGAGTCCAGCCCCGTCGAGTTCCTGCGCACCCTGACCCTGGACGGCCAGGCCACGGTGGGCCGCCTCAGGCTGGCCGGGGGCGAGTTCACGGACATCACGGTCACCATCAAGGCCGCGGACGGGGTTCTGGACCTGGAGCCCATCGGGCTGTCCTGCTACGGCGGCAAGGTCCAGGCGGCCTACAGCATGGACGCCGGTCCGGCCCAGCCCCTGAGCAATCTGGACCTGACCCTGACCCGGGTGAACATCGGCCGCACCTTGAGGGACATGACCGGCCGGGCCTATATCTCCGGGGTCATGAACCTGACCACCACCCGCACGGTGACCTGCCAGAGCCTGGACGGCGACACCATGCTCAAGACCCTCAACGGCGGGTTCGACTTCACGGCCCTGAACGGCACCCTGCCCTCGGGCGGCGTGGCCTCGAACATCCTGAGCCTGGCCAGCGGGGTGCTGTTCACCTCGGGCTCGGCCACCCAGGGCCAGGACATCACCTACGACTCCATCACCGCCACCAGCCGTATCAACAAGGGGGTCATCCGCAACGACTACCTGATCCTCAAGTCCCCCTCGCTGTGGGCCGAAGGGGCCGGGATCATCAATCTCAACGCCTTGACCATCGACTACCAGGCCTCGGCCAAGCTGGTGTCCGACCCGGACCCGGACGAGAAGTACGACGACGTGACCGCGCCCGAGGTGGCGGTCTACGCCACGGGCGACCTGTCCGACCCCACCGTGAACACCGGCATCCTGGAAGGTTTGGGCAACCTGGGCATCGGCGTGGTGGAGGACGTGGGCGAGGGCGCCTGGGACGTGGTGGTGGGCGTTGGCGAGGCGGCCGGGGATTTCGTGGAGGGGTTGTTCAGCTCGGACGACGAACCGGCTGCGGAAACATCCGATGAGGCCGAGACTCAGGACACGGCCGCGGAACCCAAGCAGGAAGAGTCCGGCAACATCCTGGAGGAGTTCGGCAAGTCCATCGGGATCGAGTTCTAGGAATCTTTGGTCAGCGGCCCTTGGCCTGGAGCTTTGTCTTTGGCTTGGGCGGCTGCTTGACCGTCGCGGCGGGTTTCGCCTTACCCGGGCCCTGGGGTCCGGGCTTTTTTTCGTCTTGCGGCGGGGCGGCCTGTTCCGGGTTCTGCGAGGCCTGCCCGGCCAGCTTGCCGATGTCCTCGAAGCTCTGCTCCAGGGTGCTCTGCTCGGCCACGTCCTGGACCAGGTAGTTGTCGATGGCCGGGACCATGCGCAGGGCCGTGTCGATCTCGGCGCTGGAGCCCTTCTGGTAGGCCCCGATGTTTACCATGTCCTCCACCCGTCGGAAGGTGGACAGATGCTTGAGCACCTTGCGTCCGGCCTCCAGGGTCTCGGCCGGGGTGATGTCGGTCCGGAGTCGGGACACGCTCTTGAGCACGTCGATGGACGGGTAGTGCCCCTGGTCGGCCAACTGGCGGGTCAGGACCACGTGGCCGTCCAGGATGGCCCGGGTGGCGTCCGCGATGGGTTCGGTGAAGTCGTCGCCGTCCACCAGCACGGTGTATACTCCTGTAATGGAGCCTTTGGCCGCCTTGCCCGCCCGCTCCAGGAGCTGGGGCAGGTGGGCGAACACGGACGGGGTGTAGCCGCCTCGGGTCGGGGGTTCGCCCGCGGCCAGGCCCACCTCGCGTCCGGCCATGGCGAAGCGGGTCACCGAGTCCATCATGAGGAGCACGTCCTTGCCCTGGTCGCGGAAGAATTCGGCCATGGCCGTGGCCGCGTAGGCGGCGCGCATGCGGATGAGCGGGCTCTTGTCCGAGGTGGCCACCACCAGGACGGAGCGCTTCATGCCCTCCTCGCCCAGGTCGCGTTCCATGAACTCCACCACCTCCCTGCCGCGCTCGCCCACCAGGCCGATGACGTTGACGTCGGCCTTGGTGTAGCGGGCCATCATGCCCATGAGCGTGGATTTGCCCACGCCCGAGCCGGCCATGATGCCGATGCGCTGGCCCTTGCCCAGGGTAAGCAGGCCGTTGATGGCCCGCACGCCCACGTCCAGGGGGTCTGAGATGCGCGGCCGGGTCAGGGGGTTGGGGGGCTCGTTGTACAGGGGCACGTAGGAGTCCGGGGCCACCTCGCCGCCGTCGTCCAGAGGTTTGCCAAAGGCGTCCACGGCCCGGCCCAGAAAGCCGTAGCCGGTCGGCACCACGGGCGGGCGCACCGAGTTGCGGATGAGCGAGCCCGGGCCGATGCCGCGCATGTCGCCGTAGGGCATGAATAAACAGGCCCCTTCCTTGAACCCGACCACCTCGGCGGCGATGGGCTTGGCGTCCTCGTCGTTGGGCAGCAGGTGGCAGACCGAGCCCAGGGGCGCGCGCACGCCGCGTCCCTCGGCGATGAGGCCGATGACCCGGGTCACCTTGCCGTAGCTTTCGCAGGGGTCCAGTTCGGAGAGCAGGGCCGAGCAGCCCCGGGCGTCGATGGCCACGGCCTAGCCCTCGGGCTCCCGTTCGGGACCACGGCCGGAACCATGGTCGGGAGCGTCGGCGGAGACTCCGAGCTGGTCCAGGATTTCCGACACCCCGGCCCAGCGCGCGGGCAGGGAGTTGTTCACCTTGGCGTCCTCGGCCTCCACGATGAGGCCGTGGTCCACGCCCGGGTCCTTCATGACCCGGAAATGCTTGAGGTCCGGATACTTGTCCTTGGCCCGCTCCACCATCTCGGTGATGGCCTCCGCGTCCTGCGGGGCCACGTGGAGGATGAGCCGCCGTTGTGACTCGATGCGCTCCAGGGCGTCGGAAAGCAGGGCGTTCAGGGATTTGACGCGGTTCTCGGACAGCTCCACGGCCAGGGTCTTTTCCACGGCCAGCCGGACCAGGGAGACCATGTCGGCCTCGCGGGCCTTCCAGACCTCCTTGGCCTGCCCGGCCAGGGCGGTCAGGGCGCGGGCCAGGCTCTGGGCGTTGGCCTCGATCTGGGCCTCCACCTTGGCCCGGGCCTTCTGCATGCCCTGGATCATGCCTTTCTGCTCGCCGTTGGCGCGCAGCTCCTCGGCATTGACCATGGCCTGGGTGATGATCTCCTTGGCCTTGTCCTGGGCCTTGATGCGCACCCGGGACAGGTATTCCTCGTTGACCGCCTCGTCCCAGAGCAGGCGCTTCTTGCCCTCGATCTCCTGGACCGTGGTCTGGTTGGGCCCGGGGGTGTCCACCCCCAGGAAGACCCGGCCCGAGAAGGGCGTGTCGGCCAGATTAGAGGAAGACATCCCCGCCTCCGCGGCTGATGGCGATCTTGCCCTCGTCCTCCAGGCGGCGGACCGTCTTGACGATGTTCTGCTGGGCGCCTTCCACCTCGGACAGCTTGACCGGGCCCATGATCTCCAGGTCCTCCTTGATCATGGTGGCGGCGCGCTCGGACAGGTTCTTGTAGAACTTGTCCTTGAGCTCGTCGGACGCGCCCTTGAGCGCGGTGGTCAGGTCCTCGTTGGAGACCTCCTTCAGCAGCTCGCGGATGGAGCGGTCGTCCAGGGTCCGGATGTCCTCGAACACGAACATGAGGTTGCGGATGTCCTCGGCCATTTGCGTGGACTCTTCCTCGATCTCGGCCAGGACCTCTTCCTCGGTGGCCCGGTCCACGGCGTTGAGAATTTCGGCCACGCTGGCCACGCCGCCGACCTTCTTGCCTTCCTTGCCGCCGATGGCGATGAGCTGGGATTGCAGAACCTTGTCCACTTCCATGAGCATCTCCTCGGCCACGGCCTCGAGCTTGGCCAGGCGCATGAGCACCTCGGCCCGCACGCCGCCGGGCAGGTTCTGGATGAGCTCCGCGGCCTGGTCCGGGTGCAGGTGGCCCAGGATGAGGGCCAGGGTCTGCGGGTGTTCGTTCCTGAGAATCTGGGCCAGGATGCGCGGACTGACGTTCTCCAGTTCCTGGAAGGGCGTGGGTCCGGTGTCGATGTCCAGGGAGTCGAGGATGTACTTGGCGGTCTCGGAGTCCAGGGTCTTGGTCAGAAGCCGCTTGACCTGGTCGGGGCCTCCCACCAGCAGCTCGGCGCCGTAGGCCAGCTGCTCGTTGAATTCCTTGAGCACCTCCAGGACTTCCTCCCGGGGCACGGACTCGGTATCGAGCATGGCCTTGGAGACCGAGGCGATCTCGGCCCGCTCCATGCGCTTGAAGGCCTCGGAGGTGAACTGTTCGCCAAGGGCCAGGAGCACGATGGCGGTTTTCTGCTGGCCGGTGAAATTGCTGGTGGCCATTTACGCCTCCTGCTTGATCCAGGTCTTGAGGAGCCGGACGGCCTGGTCCATGTTCTCCTCGAACAGTTGCAGGGCCAGGTTCTTGGCGTTCTCCAACCGCATGGACGTGTCCAGGAGTTCCTCGTCCACCTCGGATTCCTCCAGGGCCAGGCGCTGTTCCGCCGCGGGCAGCCCGGTGACCTCGTCCATGGCCTGCTCGGACACCCGGGGCCGGATCAGGGACATGACCACGGGCCGGACCACCAGGATGAGGAACAGGAAGATGAGGAGGCCGTTGAGGAAGGGCTTGCCGAGCCGCTGCGCGTAGTCCAGCATGGTCCTGAGCAGGCCCGGCTCGCCGATCTCCTCGGGCGGGCCGAAGGAGATGTTGGACACCTCCACGGCGTCCTGGCGTTCCTCGTCGTACCCGATGGCCCGCTGCACCAGGGTCTGGTAGTCGGCCAGCTCCTCCTCGGTGCGGGGCGTGTAGACCGGCTCCCCGCCCTCGGTGGGCGTCCAGGTCCCGTCCACGATAACCGCAACGGTCAACCGTTTCAACTCTCCCACCGGGGTGACGATGCTCTGTTCCTCGCGGTTGATCTCGAAGTTGGTGACCCGGGATTCACGCGTGGAGTCCTGGGTGGACTGGGTGCCGGAGAACCCGTCGCCCCGGAAGTTGGCCTCGGGCACGCCGCCGTCCAGGTTGGCGCGGCCCTGGGTGGTCTCCTCGGTGCGGGTCTCGCTGCGGACCACGGTGGTGTTGGGGTCGTAAAGTTCCTTGGTGATGGTCTTCTGGGAGAAGTCCAGCTCGGCGTTGACCCGGGCGATGACCTTGCCGGGCCCCACGGCCGGGGAAAGAAGTTCCTGGATGCGCTTTTCCAGCTCGCGCTCCACCTGGTGCTTGTACTCCAGCTGAGTGGTGGACAGGCCGGCCAGATCGTCCTCGTCCGCCTCGTACAGGGGCTGGCCGTTCATGTCGGTCAGGCTGATGCGGTTCTTTTCCAGCCCCTCCACGGACATGGCCACCAGGTTGACGATGCCGGTGACCTCTTTCTTGGACAGCTCTTCGCCGTCCTTGAGCTTGAGCACCACCGATGCCGTGGGCGCGGCCTGCTCCTCGATGAACAGGCTCTTGTGCGGGATGACCAGATGCACGCGGGCCCGCTCCACCTGGGGGAACTCCGAGATGGTCCGGGCCAGCTCGCCCTGCAGGGCCCGCTGGTAGTTGATGTGTTGGATGAAGTCGGTCTGGCCGATCTTCACGTTGTCGAAGATCTCGAAGCCGATGCCCTGGCCGTGCAGGGAGCCTTCGCCCGCGATCTCCAGGCGCAGGTCGTAGACCTGGTCGGCCGGGACCAGGATGGTCTGGCCGTCGTCCTTGATCTGGTACTTGGTCTTCTTGGATTGCAACAGCTCCACCACACGGGCCGCGTCCTCGGGATACAGGCGGGTGTAGAGCACGCGGTAGTCGGGCTGGTTGAGCCAGATGACGAGCATGATGAAGATGGCCATCACCAGCACGGTCATGCCGCCGATGAGGGCGCGCTGCGCCATGGTGCGTCCGGACCAGAAGGTCAGGAACTTGTTCCAGGTCTGTTTGACGAACGGGGGCATGGTCAGTCTCCTCGCGGATGAAGAACGGCGTCAGCCTAGAAGGACATCCTCATGAGTTCCTGGTAGGCGGTCATGATCTTGGTGCGCACGGCGCTGGTCATGGACATGGCCAGTCCGGCCTTCTGCATGGTGATCATCAGCTCATGCACGTTGTCGGACTTGCCTGAGGCGAATTCCTCGATCATCTGGTGCTTCTGGGTCTCCAGTTCGTTGACCTTGCCCAGGGACTCCATGAGGGTGTCGCCGAAGCCTTGGGCGTCGTCCTCTCCCTGACGGACCTTGGACCGGATCTGGGTTTCCAGGGACTTCTTGTTGTCGACCGCGTTCTGGTAGGCCTGCAGGGCCACGCTCTTGACGTTCATGCTTCACGCTCCTCTAGGTGCCGATGGTCAGGGCCTTGGCGAACATCTGCTTCACGGATTGGATGGTCTGCACGTTGGCCTCGTAGGACCGCGTCACCGAGAGCATGTTGGTCATCTCCTCCACCACGTTGATGTCCGGGTAGATGACGTAGCCCTCGGGGTTGGCGTCCGGATGGCCGGGGTCGTAGACGTGCTTGAAGGGCCGGGAGTCGTTGACGATGCCGCGCACGGCCACGCCCTTGACGTCCTGGTTGAGCTGTTCCTTCATGGCCTCGTCGAACGGCGAGTAGATCTGGGCCGACTCCAGGGACACGGACTTGCGCTGGTAGGGCCCGCCCTCGGGGGTGCGGGTGGTGCGCGCGTTGGCCATGTTCATGGAGATGACGTTGAGGTAGGCGCGCTGGGCCTTGAGCCCGGTGGCGCCCACGTCCAGGGCTGTCATGAAGTCCATAATTACTTGCCTCCCTCGGTGATGGCTTTCTGGATGCCTTCGAAATTCTTTTTGATGACGCTGGTCAGGGCGTTGTAGAGCATGGTGTTCTTGGCCATGGCGGTCATTTCCTTGTCCAGGTCCACCTTGTCTCCGCCGAGCACCTCGCGGGGCTTGAACTCCTTGATGCCCTTGCCCTTGAACCCGTCGACTTCGAAGGCCGCGGGCAGGTGCGAGGGGTCGGTGCGGGTGACCTTGCCCCTCATGTCCAGGGCCAGGGCGGTCTGCAGGTCCTTCTCGAATTCCAGGTGCACGGGCCGGTAGTTGGGCGTGTCCGCGTTGGTGATGTTGGCCGTGACGAGGTTTTGACGCTCGAGGCGCATGTCCAGGACCTTGGCGGTCAGGTTGATGTGCGGTTCGAAAATGCTTTTCATCTGGAATCCTCTCGGGTTGCGTGATCTCACCCCAGGGCCGCGGCAATTTCTGCCGCCGGGCCTGTCGGGCAGGAAGCAACTTGCGTTCCATTCGTTTTTTACGTTTGATATCTATGGATTTTTTACCATGACAGCCGCGTCGGACAGGGGCTGGTGACGCTTTCTTGTCCGGCCATGAGGCCTCCCCATGCACCCGGCAGGGCTTGCCGCCCGCTCGAAATGGCCCGTCCGAGGAGGTGCGGCGGCCATGTGGGCCATTTGGACGGGGTTTTCGGATGAAAGCGTGCTATTTCAACGCGCTGCATCCATTAAAAATTATTAAGCAGGGCTTGCCGGGCCCAGTCCTGCCCGGATGCGGACTATCGTTTGGCACATGGGTTGCATTGCCACAACGCAGGCCAATTTCGGCCCCGTGTTTTCAGCCCGGAAGACAAGCCCGGGCAAAGGAGTACGGAGGGGATCTGTCATGAGCCAACTGGACTACGAGATTAACAAGGAACTGGGTGAGTGCTACCTGTTCATGGGCGAGTTGGACAAGGCCGAGGAGTATTACTCCAAGGCGGCCAAGTCCAACGGCGTCCATCCCGACCCCTTCTTGGGGCTGGCCACCATCGCCGTTCAGCGCGGCGACCTGGATTCGGCCATGTCCCTGTACGGCAAGGCCCACGATATCGAGCCTTCCGACAAGAGTCTTTCCGGGATCGGTCTCATTCTCATGGAGATTGGGGAACAGGCCGAGGCGTACGACCACTTCATCAAGGCGCTGGAACGCAACCCTGAGAACATGGTTGCGCTGTTCAGCCTCATCCGCCTCGGCCATGAGCTGGAGCGGGTGGACCAGGTCGTGCCTCATCTGAAGAATTGCCTGGAGGCCGATCCGGCCAAGGCTGAGGTGCGCTACGCCCTGGCCGGCTGCCTGGTCTGCCTGGACCGCAAGCAGGAAGCGTCCGAGGAGCTCGAGACCATTCTCGAGGCCAACCCGGACAATACCGCGGCCCGCGAACTTCTGGCCCAGATCCGGTAAAGCGTTTGGTCTCCCCTCCCTATTGGCTTCCTGCCCCGGCCGATGGCGGACGGGGTGGGAGGCCAAGTAGAGAGCAGGCGACCGGGCGGCGACCCGAAACCTTCCTTGCCAGCCCAGGGCATTTCTGGCACAACCCGCGGAGCATAACGCTCCGAGGGGGTTTTTCGCATGCAGAAATTGCCCATCACCCGGGCCATTCTTTCCGTCACCGATAAATCCGGCCTGGTGGAGTTCGCCTCCTACCTTCTGTCGCGCCAGGTGGACCTGGTCAGCACCGGCGGTACCCGTTCCCGCCTGGTGGAGGCCGGGCTGGACGTGGCCGGCGTCAGCCGGTTGACCGGCTTTCCCGAGATCCTGGGCGGCCGGGTCAAGACCCTGCACCCCAAGGTGCACGGCGGCATCCTGGCCGACAAGGACGATCCCGAGCACCTGAAGACCATCGAGGAGCACGGCATCGCCCCGTTCGACCTCATCTGCGTCAACCTTTACGACTTCGCCAACGCCGCGGCCCGCGAGCTGAAGCTCAAGGACGCGGTGGAGGAGATCGACATCGGCGGCCCGACCCTGCTGCGGGCCGGGGCCAAGAACTACCACAGCGTGCTGGTGGTTCCGGACCCCTCGCATTATCAGGCCGTGCGGGCCGAGATGGAGGCCAACAAGGGCATGGTCTCCCTGGACTTCCGCCGCCGCATGGCCGCCGAGACTTTTGACCGGGTCTCCAAGTACGACCGTCTTATCGCGGATTATTTGGCCTCTCACCAGGACTAGCAGGCCGCCCCTCGTCCTCGCGTTTTTTGTACGGCCTTGGCTTTAAAATCGGCCTGAATGGGCGCCCGTCTTCGGTATTTCCGGGAGGCGGGCGCTCTTGTATGCGGGCCGGTTGTGCCGTATCCTTGGAATGACGCAGCACCGGAGGAAAACCATCGCCCAGAAACCGCGCGGCAACACCCAGGGCCTCAAGCCCAACCAGCTCAAGAAGCTCGGCAAGCTCTACCAGCGCCGCTACGCCGAGCCCCGGGGCTTCTCCGCGGACCAGGCCCGGGAACTGGCCGAGCTGACCCGCGACACGGGCCGCCAGATCGGCCTGTTGATCGACCGCCAGGGCAAGCCCGACATGGTCCTGGTGGGCGACACCCAGTCCATCTACATCCCGGAGCTGCCCCGCTCCCGCCTGGGCACGGGCCGCTTGCGCGGCATCCGGCTGCTGCACACCCATCTGCACTCCCCGGCGGGCGGCGAACTGCTGACCCAGGACGACCTCATGGACATGGCCTTTTTGCGCCTGGACTCGGTGATCTGCCTGACCGTGACCCACGACGGCAGGCCCGGCCGGGTGCAGCTGGCCCATTTGCTGCCCGGCGGCCCGGTTGCGGACCCGGACGCCAAGGGTGGCGGAGGTTGGGAGGTCCTGCCGGACGTGGCCTGGGACCGCTTCGACACGGACCTGCCCGCCCAGGTCCAGGCCCTGGAGGACGAGTTTTCCCGGGTGCGCGAGGAGGCCGGGTGGAGCGACGGGGACGAGCGAGTCCTGCTGGTCAGCGTGTCCACGGCCCCCAAGGGTGCGCAGGAGGCCGCCCTGGACGAGTTGGCCAGCCTGGCCGAGACCGCCGGGCTGGTTCCGGCCGGGACCATGATCCAGCGGGTGCGTCAGGCCAATCCGCGCCACATCCTGGGCAAGGGCAAGCTCATGGAGCTGGAGGTCCGCGCCCTGGGCTGCGGGGCCCGGCTCATCGTGTTCGACCAGGACCTGTCCCCGGCCCAGGCCCGCAACCTGGCCGGGATCACCGAGCGCCGCGTCATCGACCGTACCCAGCTTATTCTGGATATTTTCGCGCAGCGGGCCAAGAGCAAGGCGGGCAAGCTCCAGGTGGAACTGGCCCAGCTCAAGTATCTGCTGCCCCGGCTCACGGGCGCGGGCAAGGCCATGAGCAGGCTGGTGGGCGGCATCGGCACCCGGGGCCCGGGCGAGACCAAACTCGAGCAGGACCGCCGCCGGGCGCGCGAGCGCATGGCCCGGCTGAGCAAGGAGCTGGCCGGCGTGCGCGGCCACCGGGGCCGTTCCCGCGAGCGCCGGGCCAAGGCCGGGGTGCCGGTGGTGGCCCTGGTGGGCTACACCAACGCGGGCAAGTCCACCCTGTTGAACACCCTGACCCATTCCGGGGTTCCGGCCGAGGACAAGCTTTTCGCCACCCTGGACCCCACCAGCCGCCGCATTCGCTTCCCAGAGGAGCGCGAGGTCATCCTGACCGACACCGTGGGCTTCATCCGCCGTTTGCCCGAGGACCTGAAGGAGGCCTTCCGGGCCACCCTGGAGGAACTGGAGGCCGCGGACCTGCTGGTCCTGGTGGCCGACGCCTCCCATGTGGAGGTTGAGGAACAGGTGGCCGCTGTGGAAGCCATCCTGGCCGACATGGGGCTGTCCGAGACGCCCCGGATCATGGCCCTGAACAAGTGGGACCGGCTGGACCAGGAGGACCGGGAGCGCATGGGTTACGTGTTCCCGGGCGGGGTGCCCGTGTCCGCCCTGGACCGGCCCACCCTGGCGCCCCTGGTGGCGGCGGTGCTGGCCCGCTTGCCGGTGTCCGTCCGAACCCCGCAGGAGGTCGTATGAGCGACAAGATCACCTTCACCTTCAGCATGAGCGACGTGCGCATGGAGGTGTCCTGTTCCGAGGAGTTCGTGTCCAGGCAGATGGAGCGCTTCGAGCACGTGTTCCTGGCCTGGGCCGAGGCCCTGGGCGGGAAGGTGCGGCGCAGGGAGCCCGGTCCGGACGACCAGGTCCCGGCCGCGAAAGACTAGTCCTTTTTGTCCTTGTCCTGCTTGGGACATTCCTTGTCCCCGCCGGCCACCCGGGCCGAGCAGGTGCCGCCCAGCATCCAGCCGTCGTGGCTCTTGGGGTCTTCCACCGGCTCCACGTGGATGGTGATCTGCGGGTTGGGGAAGATGCGCTTGAGCTCGGTCTCCACGGCCTGGCACAGGTCGTGGGACTCCTGGACCGTGGTCGTGCCGGGCAGGAGCAGGTGGAAGTCGATGAACCGCCTGGGCCCGGCCTTGCGCGTGCGCAGGGCGTGGAAGTGCGCCCCGCCCGAGGCCGTGTGGATGGCCATGCCGATGGCGTCGATCTCGCTGTCGGGCAGGGACTGGTCCATGAGCCCGCCCAGGGAGCGGCGCACCAGGGAGATGCCGGTGCGTACGATGTTGGCGGCCATGACCAGGGCCAGGATGGGGTCGATGATCCGCCAGGAGGGCGGGGCGACCAGGAGCACGGCCAGCCCGGCCACCAGCCCGGCCGAGGTCCAGACGTCGGTCAGCAGGTGCCTGGCGTCCGCCTCCAGGGTGATGGAGTCGAAGCGCTTGGCCGCCTTGAGCATGACCCGGGCCGTGAGCAGGTTGACCAGGCCCGCGGCCACGGCCACCACCAGGCCCGGGCCCAGCCGGGCCAGTTCGGCCGGGTGCATGAAGCGGGTGATGGCCGCCCAGGAGATGCCCGTGGCCGCCAGCAGGATGAGCAGCCCCTCGGCCCCGGCGGACAGGTACTCCGCCTTGCCGTGCCCGTAGGCGTGGTCGCTGTCGGCCGGACGGTAGGCCAGGGTCACGGCGGCCAGGGCCATGACCGCGGCCGAGATGTTGACCACGGATTCCAGGGCGTCGGACAGCAGGCCCACCGACCCGGTGGCCCACCAGGCCCCGAACTTGAGGATCAGGGTGGCTACGGAGGCGGCCACGGAATACAGGGCGTAGCGCCGGGGCGACGTGGACGGGGACGCGGCCGTGGCCGGGGGAGTTCCCTGGGACGTGCTCACGTCTTCTTCCTCCCGAGCTTGCTTTCCTGCCCCCGGGTCAGGCGGACCAGGTTTTCGCGGTGCCGCCAGAACAGGAGCAGGGTGATGAGAAAGGCCAGGGGGGCGTAGGCGGTCTGGCCGGTCAGGGCGCAGGCCAGAGGCAGGCTCAGGCCCAGGGTCAGGGAGCCCAGGGACACGTAGCGGGTCAGGGCGATGACCGCCACGCAGGCGGCCACGGCGATGAGCGCGGCCCAGAAGGCCAGCCCGGCGAAGGCCCCGATGGTGGTGGCCACGGCCTTGCCGCCCTGGAAGCCCAGGAACACGGACCAGATGTGCCCGGCCAGGGCCAGCCCGGCCACGACGGACAGGAACACGGGATCGTGGTCCACGGCCTTGGCCGCCAGCACCGGGACCAGTCCCTTGAGGATGTCCAGGGCCAGGGCCAGCAGGCCCCACTTCATGCCCACCAGCCGGGCCACGTTGGTGGCGCCGGTGTTGCGGCTGCCCGCGGTGCGGATGTCCACCTTGCCCACCAGCCGGCCGATGATCAGGCCGAAGGGCACCGAGCCCAGGAGATAGGCCAGGACGGCCAGGATGATGTGCTCGAGCATGCCCCGTCTTACCGTTCCGGGACGGGCTTGGCAACGGGGGTCAGGACGTTTCCAGGGCCTCGATGACCTTGATTTCGTTGGCCAGGGGGTCGATGCGGCCGAAGGTCAGCTCGAAGACCTGGCCCGGGTGCAGCTTGTCGCCCAGGATCTTGCGCGGGGCGCGCAGGTTGATCTGCATCTCGGGCATGGCCAGGGTGGGGTAGGGGCCCTGGTCCTCCAGGAGCATGGCCCGCTGCGGGGCCTTTTGCTGCTTGAGGTACAGGAGCTTCCAGTAGCGGGGCCGGAAGCGTTGGATTTGGCCCACGGCCTGGGTCCGGGCGGACAGCACGGGCAGCAGGGCCGAGAGCGCGGCCCGGTCGAAGGCGGGTTCGCCCCGCTCCAGCAGGGAGCAGACCTGGGCCGAGTTGACCAGGTCCACGTAGCGGCGGATGGGCGAGGTGATGGGCGTGTACGCGGCCACGCCCAGGGCGGCGTGCTTGGCCGGATCGATGTCCAGCATGGGCGGCGGCAGCAGCTTGACCAGGTTGAACACGTCGGCCGGATGGTCGAACACCCCGGCCGCTTCCGGGGCCAGGTTGGCCTTTTGGGTGCGGTGGAGCATGGGCAGATCGCGCTCCGAGGCCCAGGCGGCCAGGCCCGCGTTGCCCAGGATCATGAACTCGCTGATGATCAGCTCGGCCTCGGGGCAGGGCGGCTTGAGCCCCATTTCCACGCGGGTCTCGCGGCCTTCCCCGGTCAGGCGCACCTCGGGGTCGGGTCGCTGGATGACCACGGCTCCGGCCGCGATCCGGGCCTTTTGCAGCCGCCGGGCCAGGTCCAGGGCCGAGGCGAAGGGCTCCTGTCCGGCCCCCTTTTCGGATTCAAGGGCCTGCTCCACGGCCTCATAGGTGGTGTTCTCCCGCACCCGCACCCAGCCCGTGCGCGGTTCTACCGAGACCATGCGGCCGGACCCGTCCACCGTGAACTCGGCCAGCAGGGCCGGACGGTCCTGGCCCGCGGTCAGGGAGTAACGGTCCAGGCCCAGGGCCTGGGGAAGCATGTGGCTGGTGCCTTCGGGCAGGTACAGGCTGGTGGCCCGCTGGAGCACGGCCTGATCCAGGGGAGAGCCGAAGGTCCAGTCCAGGTCGGGCCGGGCCAGGGCCAGGGTCAGCCGGAAGCCGTCGCCGTCGGGGTCGCGCTCCACGTGGAAGGCGTCGTCGATATCCCTGGTGGTGGGCGCGTCGATGCTGATCAGGTCCAGGTCCTCGGGCTCCTGCCTGGCCTGCTCGAAGCGGGCGGCCTGCTCGTCGAGTTCGTCCTGGAACTGCTCGGACCACTGGTCGCCCCAGTCGTATCCGGCCTGGTCCAGGAGGTGGTTGTGGTGGGCCGGGAGCACGTCCCAGGCCTGGGCCAGGAGCAGGGCCTGGTGCGGGTGCTCGGGCAGCCCCTTGCGCAGCTGGGCCCAGAGCCGGGCAGCCTTTTCATCGCCGCGTCCGGCCACCTGGTCCAGGAGCAGGTCGCGCAGCCTGTCGCGCACCTCCTGGTCCATGTCCAGCCCGGGCGGCTCGCCCTTGCGCGTCCACAGGGACTTGAAACAGATCCTGTCCGGCCGTGATGACCTTTTCGCGCCACAGCTCCTCGGCCTGGCGGGACTCCAGGAGCTCCACCTTGTCGGCCGGGTGGACCAGGAAGGCCGGAGGCTGGAACTTGAACCGGGTCTTTGCCTCCAGGAGCAGGCGGCCCACGGCCGCGATCTGGTCCGGGTCCGGGTCCTGCCATACCAGTTGGGCGAACCACTGGGCCCGGGCCTCTTCCACCTCGCCCTGGGCCATTTCCCAGAGCTCGGCCACGTCCACCTGTGCCTCCAGCTCAGCCCGGCGCGTGGCGTGCTCGTCCAGGGCGTGCTGGATGTCCTCCCGGCTGGCCTGGGCTTCATGCACGGGCCCGGTCCAGGGCAGGAGCCGGGCCGCGGGCATCTTGACCTCGCGCTTGGTCAGGGTGACCAGCCGCAGCTTGCCCGAAGACTCCTCCAGCACCCAGGCCAATTGAACCTGGTTGCCCTGGAGGAACTCGGCGACGCAGCCGGGCCTCGGTGTCATGAGATGATCGCTCATTAAAAAAATATCCATCCGGTGGGTCAGAGGTTCAAAACCTCCAACCGCTGGAATGGGTTTGGTTAATAATTAAAAAAAGCCTCTTTTCAGGCCGTTCAAAAAACGCGAGGGCAAGGCGCAAGAAAAGTTCAAGGCCGACGCGTACTCTCCGTACGCGAGGATTTGAACTTTTTGCAGCAACGCAGTCATCGGGGAATTTTCAACGGCCTGTTAATGGCGGAAGGAGCGTTGGCCCGTGAAGACCATGGCCACCTGGGGCGTGGCCTCGTTGACCGCGGCGATGACCTCGTGGTCGCGCACCGACCCGCCGGGCTGGGCGATGGCCGTCACCCCCTCGTCGACCAGCAGGTCCACGCCGTCGCGGAACGGGAAGAAGCCGTCGGACACGGCCACGGAGCCGGGCAGCCCGGCATGGGCGTGGGCCGTGCGCTCCTCGATGTCGGCCAGCGCCTCGGCCGTCTCCACGTCGTCGCGCGCGGCCAGCTTGAGCTCGAACAGGGACTTGCCCGCTTCCTTGAAGGCCAGCAGGTCCGCGTACTTGGTGTAGGCCTTGGCCACGGCCAACTGAACGCAGCCCACCCGGTCCTGCTCACCCGTGCCGATGGCCGTGGTCACGCCGTCCTTGACCAGGAGCACGGAGTTGGAGGTCACGCCGGACTCCACGGCCCAGGCGAAGAGCAGGTCGTCGGCCTCGCGCTTGTCCGGGCCGCGGGCCGTGAGGGTGACGCCCTCCTTGGTGATGGTCGCTGCGGGCAGGAAGTCCTCGGCCTTGAGGATGCGGTTGCGGAACGAGAACTGGAGCACCAGGCCGCCGTCCATGAGGCTCTTCACGTCCAGGAAGGGCTGGCCCACCATCTCATCCAGCTTGGCGATGCCCGGAATCTCGAGAATGCGCAGGTTTTTCTTTTTGGTCAGGATGTCCATGACCCCGGGCTCGTACCCGGGCGCGGCCAGGACCTCGAAATAGGCCTGGTTCACCAGCTCGGCAGTGGCCTGGTCCACGGGCCGGTTGAGCACGATGGCCCCGCCGAAGGCCGCGATGCGGTCGGCCTTGAAGGCCCGCTCCAGGGCCGTTGAGATGCCTTCATCGGTCCAGGCCGCGCCGCAGGGGTTGTTGTGCTTGAGAATGGCCGCGGCCGGTTTGGCGGACAGGTACTGGAGGATGTTCAGGCCGTTGTCCACGTCGGTCAGGTTGGTCTTGCCCGGGTGCTTGCCCGCCTGGAGCATGTGCTCTTCATTCAGGGCCGAGACCAGGCCTTGGCCAGGTCCCCGGAAGCGGACCCCGCCCACCTCGTAGAATCCGTCCACGGGTTCGTACAGGGCCGCGGGCTGGTCCGGGTTTTCGCCGTAGCGAAGGCCTTTTTCCGTGTTGTCGATGGTCCAGGTCCGCTTCTTGTAGACCACCTCCCGGCCGCCGAGCGTGATCTTCAGCTCGGACGGGAAGGGATCCTCGGACAGGGTGGTATACATCTTCTTCAGGTCGTTCATGAAAGGCTCCTTATGAAAGGCTCCTGGGGGTGGCTGTGCGTCGAGGGGCATGGATAGCACGTCCGGTGGCGGGCGGCAATTTGCCGTTGGCGTCCGTCCCCGTTTCTGCTACGCCTATCAGGCCGTTGAAAATTCCACGATGGCTTCGTTGTTTCAAAAAGTTCAAACCCTCGCGTACAGGGGGTACGTGTCGGTCTTGATCTTTTTTCACGCCTTGCCCTCGCGGTTTTTGAACGGCCTGAAAAGTATTTTTCAACAACCAGCGAGTGTACAGAGAATCATAGAAGTACGTATGACCGGAAGCTATCTGGAAAAAGCCCTGTCCAAGCTGGCCCACCAGCTGGCCGCCTACGACGAGGCCTCCCTCATGAGCCTGTGGGAGACCTACGCGGAAAAGGTGCGCCGTTTCGAGCCCACCAAGGCCTGGGAAGAATCGGTGCTCATCTTCTGCCTCATCCAGTCCGTGCGCATGAAGAACCAGCTCTTCAACCACCACTGGGCCCTGTCCCGGCAGGCCGGAGAGGGCCGCGAGCTGGACCTGGCCGCCCTGACCGCGCCCGAGCCGCCCCGGATGGAGGAAGAGGAAAAGGCCCAGGAGGCCAAGCGCAAGCTGGGCAAGCTCATCGAGCTCAAGCCCCAGGGATCGCCTGCGTGCAAGGGTGGGGAGCCCGACGAGGAATAGTACCGCCCGGGAAACACGGCGGACAGCCGCCTTGGAGACCCGGGGCCTGCCCCGGGTTTTTTCGGGCCGCGGTTGACACGTCCGCACCCGGCATTTTAGGCAGGAAGGCCCCCTACGGGGCGCACGAGGAGAATCATACATGGCCAATATCGTGGTGTTCGGTTCCCAGTGGGGAGACGAGGGCAAGGGCAAGGTCGTGGACATGCTGGCCGAGCATGCCGCGGCCATCGTCCGCTTCCAGGGCGGCAACAACGCCGGGCATACCCTGGTGGTGGACGGGGAGCAGTGCATCCTGCACCTCATCCCCTCGGGCATCCTGCATCCGGGCAAGGCCTGCCTCATCGGCAACGGCGTGGTCCTGGACCCCGAGGTCTTTCTCAAGGAAGTGGACACCCTGGCCCAGCGCGGGGTGGACGTGTCCCCGGCGCGGCTGATGATCAGCAAGAAGACCCACGTCATC
>CAXXNS010000014.1:0-73874 GCA_963666895.2 Desulfovibrionaceae bacterium
TCGATGTATCCCATGCGGAAGGCGATCTCCTCCACGCAGGAGACCAGGGCGCCCTGCCGGTCCTGGATGACGTTGACGTAATTGGCCGCCCGAAGCAGGGATTCGTGCGTGCCCATGTCCAGCCAGGCGAAGCCGCGCCCCATCACCTCCACCCGCAGTTCGCCGCGGGCCAGGTAGACGTTGTTCACGTCCGTGATCTCCAACTCGCCGCGGGCCGAAGGGGCCAGGTTGCGGGCGATGTCCACCACGCTGTTGTCGTAGAAGTACAGCCCGGTGACCGCATACCGGGATTTGGGCTGCTCGGGCTTCTCCTCGATGCCCAGGGCCCGCCTGTTCTTGTCGAAGTGGACCACGCCGTAGCGCTGGGGGGTCTTGACCGGGTAGGCGAAGACCACGCCCCCGCGTTCCAGGGCCGCGCATTCCCGAAGGATGGTGGGCAGTCCCTGGCCGTAGAAGATGTTGTCCCCGAGCACCAGGCAGACCGTGTCCTTGCCGATGAAGTCCGCGCCCAGCAGGAAGGCCTGGGCCAACCCCTCGGGCTTCTCCTGGACCTGGTAGGAAAAGGACAGGCCCAGCTGGGAGCCGTCGCCCAGCATCTGCTCGAACCGGGGCAGGTCCGTGGGGGTGGAGATGATCAGGATGTTCCGTATCCCGGCCAGCATGAGCGTGGACAGGGGGTAGTAGATCATGGGCTTGTCATGCACCGGCAGCAGCTGCTTGGAGATGACCTTGGTGATGGGATAGAGCCGGGTGCCCGAGCCCCCCGCCAGGATGATGCCTTTCATGCGCGCCTCGTTCCAGGGCCAGGATCGGAATGGCCGCCTGGGTTTACGGTCCGGTCCGGTTGCGGTACTCAAGAGGACCGGTTTGGCCTGACGTAGTATGAACACGCAGCGATGGCAAGCCGATGGGAGATATCCTCGCATGCGCCAGTACAGAATTCCACCGCAGGGCGGCCTGCTTTTCCTGGTCGTTTTCGGCCTCGTCATCTACGCCCTGGTGTCCGTGCCCGTGAACGTCATGGCCGAGTCCTTCCAGCGGCTGGGCCTGACCCCGCTCCAGGGCGCGGCCGTGCTCCTGGCCATGCTCGTGTTCCGCTCCGTGCCCCTGCCCGTGTGGAAGAGCCGCCGCCTGGTGACCAGGCCCCGGCGGGACGATCCGGCCGCGTTCATGGAGGGTATGTTCCGCATCATGGCCATGCGCCTGGACCGCGCGGACCAGGACATGGATATGGAGGACCGCAACGAGCTGGTGCCGCAACGGTTTTTCGTGTCCGTAGGCGGGGTGCTCGTGCCCCTGGCCATGAGCGTGTATTTTCTGGTCCGGGCCGAGGACCCCGGCGGGCTGCTGGCCTGGCTGGGCGTGTCCGTGGCCGTGAGCGCGGCCGTGTGCGCCGGGTTCGCCCGCCCGACCCCGTTCGCGGGCATCGTCCTGCCCGTGCTGGCGCCGCCCGTGGCCGCCTTCCTGTCCGGATGGTTGACGCCCCTGTCCGGGTTCGGTCCGGAAACGGCCTGGATCGCGGGCAGCCTCGGGGCCTTCCTGGGCCTGGTCCTGCACCTGCTGGTTCCGTCCATGCGGGCCAGGATCACGACCCCGGAGGTGATCCTGGGCGGCCCGGGCAGCTTCGGCGGAGTGTTTCTGGTGGCCTTTGTGGCCGGTCTGCTGGCCACTTCGGCCTAACCGCAAGGAGAACCCATGTCCGACCTGAACATGACCGCGTACACGGCCCTGGCTCCCGGCGAACGGTGCCTGCTGCTGACCGGCCGGGCGGCCCATCCCCCGGGCGGAACCCTGCTCATGGACGCCTGGCCCGGCCTGCGCGTGGGCGACCGGTTCACGGCCGGAGGCCCGGACCTGCTGGAAGTCCTGCGCGTGGTTCGCTGGCCCGGCGAGGGTTCCGATCCCGCCGCCCGAGGCGGCGTGGTGCGGGCCCTGGTCCCGGTGGCCGAGGGCATGCACAGCCTGGACCGCGTCCGCCGCGGCCGCACCCTGGCCTGGGTGACCCTGTCGGACAAGGCCAGCCGGGGCGAGCGGGAGGACCTGGCCGGTCCCCTGGTGGCCAAACTCACGGGCAAGGGACTGAATCTGGCTCTTTCCGAGGGTTTCGTGCTGCCCGACGAGGAGCCCGTCATCCGGGCCGTGCTCACGGACCTGGCCCTGGTCCAGGGCTTCGACCTGGTCATCACCACCGGCGGCACCGGGCCGGCGCCCCGGGACGTGACCCCGGAAGCCACCCTGGCCGTGATCGAGAAGCGTTTCCACGGCCTGGAGCGGGCCATCACCGCGGCCGGACTGCCCAAGACTCCGCACGCCGGGCTGACCCGGGGCGTGGTCGGCAGCCTGGGCCAGACCCTGATCGTCAACCTGCCCGGATCGCCCAAGGCGGTGCGGGAGGGCCTGGAGGCCGTGCTTCCGGCCCTGGGCCACTGTATTGACAAGCTTTGCGGCGACCCGTCGGATTGCGCCGTGGCGGAGTAGAGCGCTGAAAAAATACGCCCCAGGGCCGATTCACCAGGCACAGGCCCGTTTTTAGTAAAACGTACTGTTTTTCTTATGCTTTTGCATGCGGCCCGCCAATGCCCTTTTTCGGCCTTGGCGGGGGGGCGCCTGCAACCGCCCCAAAGCCCAACGGTTTGTAGGTGAATGCTTGGGGGATTGCGGGCCATACGGAGAATTGGTAATGGTCCGTCTTGGTTACTTGCCGATGGGGTTTTCTGCCCTGTCGCCAATCTCAGCCCCTGGAATACACATGATTCGCAAGACACCGGTATTATTTCTGTTGGTTGCATTCTTTCTGGCCGCTTCAACCTTGGCCGCCCCGGCCCAGGAGGCCGGGAGCCAGGACGTCCAGACCGCGGTTCCCAATTCCTTTGACATGAAGTCCGCGGTGGAGAGGGGCTTGGAGGCCAATCCGTCCATGGTGGCCGCACGGGCCGCCCTGTCCAGCGCGGAATATGGCGTCTGGTCCGCAGCCAGCGACCTGGGCCCCACGGCTTCGGCCACCTACGGCCCCAACTGGCTGGACAGGAAGACCGCCGCGGGCGCGGGCAACACGGACGACTACTGGGCCGCCCACCTGAACATCTCCCAGCCCCTGTTCGCGGGCTTCGCCCTGCTGTCCAGTCTTCAGAAGTCGTCGCTCAACGAGGAATACTACGCGGCCAACCTGGACCAGGCCGAGCTGAACCTGATCAAACAGATTCAGATCGCGTTCCTGGGCCTTCTCGAGGGGCGCATGAACGTCAAGAGCGCCCAGGACGCGGTGGAGCGGCTGCTCTCCCAGTCCAAGGTCACCCAGGCCTTCTACGACGTGGGTCTGAAGCCCAAGCTGGACGTGCTCCAGGCCGCGGTGGACCTGGCCACGGCCCAGCAGAATCTGCTCACGGCCGAGAACAGCGTGGCCACCAGCCTGGCCCAGCTGAACACCCTCCTGAACCTGCCCCTCAACGCCGAGGTGGAGTACCTGGGCGGCCTGGAGTCCATCATCCCGTTCACCGCGAGCCTGGAAGAGTGCCTGGTCAGGGCTTATGACGCGCGGCCCGACATCATCATGGGGCTCAAGTCTGCCCGCATGGCCGCCAAGGACTCCAACATCGCCCTGGCCGACATCCTGCCCGCCATCTACGGCAACTTCGACTGGTACAAGCTGGGCGACGACGCCGACCTGGACGCGGAAAGCCCGGATTGGGCCCGCGCCAGGGCCGAGTACTGGACCGCTTCCATCTCCCTGTCCTACACGCTCAAGCCCCTGGGCGGCGACGTGGCCGACATCCTGGCCGCGGAAAAGACCCTGTCCAAGATGCTGGCCCAACTCGAGGAGACCCGCCTGAACGCCGGGTACGAGGTCAAGGAGAAGTACCTGAACCTGCACGAGGCCGAGGACCGCATCGAGGTGGCCCGCAAGTCCGTGGAGGCGGCCGAGGAGTCCTACCGCATGGCCGAGGCCCGCTATCAGGCTCAGGTGGGCACCAACACCGACGTGCTCGACGCCCAGGCCCGTCTTTCCGAGTCCGAGGCCCAGCTCATCTCAGCCCTGGCCGACTACAACCGCGCCCTGGCCGAACTGTACGCGGCCATGGGCACCAAGAATCCCGGGCTCCAGTAGCGTGGCCGGACCCTACGAGCGCCGGACCTCCTTCAAGGCCGGAAACATGCACTGTCCCGAGTGCTCCGGGCCGCTCACGGCCAGGCGTTCCTGCCTTCAGGTGGTCCTGGCCTGCGACTCCTGCGGCAACCGCTACCGCATGGAGGACATGGCCCCCATCATGGACGACGAGTTCGAGGAAGAGTTGGGGTTCATCCCCATCGACAGACTTTAGCCCTGGCCGGGCTTTTCCAGCAGACTCTCATACAATCTGAGCGTGCGGCGCAGGAATTCCTTGTGCGTGTGCTGCGACAGGATGCGCTCCTGGTCCACCCTGAGCCGGGCCAGGAGGGTCTCGTCCGTCACGGCCCGGGCCAGGACCTTGTCCATGGCCTGGGAATTCCCGGTCGGGAACAGGGCGTCCGGGCCCACCAGGTCGGGCATGACGCCCACGTCCGAGGACACCAGCGGGCGGCGGCAGGCCATGATCTCCAGGGCGGCCCGGGCGATGGTTTCGGACCACAGGGAGGCCACCACGCCCAGGTCCAGGGCCGACACGCAGGCGGCCACGTCCTCACGGCGGCCCGTGATCTCCACCACGCCATCCAGGCCCTGTTCGCCGATCCAGCGGCGCACCGTGCCCGTGTCCAGGGAAGAGTCGTGGCCGATGAGCAGCAGCTTGATCCGATCGAGCCCCTGGGCGCGCAGCCGGGCCACGGACTCCAGCAGCTCCCGCTGGCCTTTGACCGTGTCGAACCGGCCCAGCAGGCCCAGGACCACGTCCTGGTCGTTGAACCCGAACTCGGCCCGCACCCGGGCCCGGCCCTGGGGGTCAAAGGCGAAGGCATCGACGTCCACGCCGCCCCGGATGAGCCACAGCCGCCGTTCGTCCAAGTGCATGGCCTTGAGGAAGTGGTCGGCCATGCGCCGGTTGGTGGTCACCACGGCGTCGGCCACGGACTTGTGCAGCCAGCGGTTGGGCGGGTTGTTCTTGGGTAGCCGCTGGTCGCCCCGGGTGCGCACCAGCTTGAACCCGTAGCCCAGCCGCTTGAGCAGTCCCCAGACGATGAAGCCTTCCCCGCGGTGGCAGTTGACCACGTCGGGCCGGTGCTGCCGGACCAGGGAGGCCACCTGGGAGTAGACCGGGACGAAGCGGGCCGGGTTGACCGTGTTCAGGTCCAGGGCGGCCACGGGCAGGCCCATCTCCCTGGCCCGGGCCTCGGGCTCGGTGCCGGGCAGGGCCAGGACCATGCTCTGATGCCCGGCCTCGGCCAGCAGCCGGGCCAGGGTCACGCCGTACCAGGCGGTGGCGTTGTACCAGCGGACGTTGACGACCTGGAAGGTTTTCATGGCTCGGCGAACATACGCGGGGGTGCGGGTCAAGGCAAGGCGGCGCGGTGGTGTCGGGCGTCGGAAAAGCGTGTTTGGAACCGTGTTTGCAAGGGATTGGCCGGGGAAATGGTTTCCCCCGGCCGGTCAGGCCATGTGTTCGCGTTTGGTGATGGCCTCGGACTTGACCCGGTCCAGCAGGTCGGCCATGGCCGGGATGACGTTTTCGCGGATGTCCCCGGCCACAACCAGCCGGAGCAGGTCGTCCCCGGGCTTCTTGGGGCCCGATTCGGCCTGGACCAGGACGCGGAAGATGCCCGGGCGGGCTTCGAATTCCTTGATCAGGGCGTCGATGACGGCCTGGTCGGAAACGACTTCCACCCCGGTGACGGTTTCATGGTTTTGCCTGGACCAACCACGGACGACTCCGTTATGGATAAGGACCATGCCCACGTTTTCGGAAAAACCTTCCTGGGCCTTCAAGCTTTCCAGCATGTCGTCGATGTGCATGCGCACCTCCTGTGAGGCCTAGATGAGCAGCATTCACTCTCTTTTGCAAGCCCTGCCCAAGGTCAGCCAGTCGCGCATGATCGGTTCCGGGTTCGGGGTCTGGCTGGCCTGGAAGGGGAACTTGAACACGGCCGTGGCCCAAAGCATGCAGGATTTCGGCTGCATGCTCATGAAGGAGGAGAACGGCCAGTCTCTGTGGTTCTCCCTGGGCAACAACGTGTTCCGCGCCCTGGCCCGGTTGCAGATCTGGTCGCGGCTCAACGCCATGCCGATCTTGTGCCAGGTGTTCCCGGCCACCCTGCAGGTGGGCTACGACCTGACCCGCTCCCTGTCCGTGCCCGCGGAGTTCTCCCGCCAGCAGGTGGACCCGCCCAAGAATTTCGAGGCCTGGATTCATCCCAAGTGCCAGGACACGGTGCAGCGTATCGCCGGGCTCGGGGTGCTGGAGCGCGGAGCGCCCACGGGCATGGCCACCCTGAACTGGGCCCTGTTCCAGGCCGACGACGGGCTGGACTACGAGACCACGCTCAGCTGGTATTTCGCGCTCAAGCCGCTGGGGCGCATGGGGGACAAGGAATCCATCACGGGTTGGCGGTCCTTCTTCGCGGAGATTCAGGTCATCCTCCAGCGCATGAAGCTCAAGTACATCACCGGCACCCGGGAAGAGGTGATCCTCTTCCCCCTGAACAACCCCCGGGCGCTGCGACAGTTCTGCCAGGACATTTTGAACCTGGTGGCCCAGGTCAAGGCCGACTCGGACAGGCATTACTGGCCCTGCGTCATGGCCGCCATGCCCCAGAAAAACCTGTCCTTTTCCGAGGACCTGCTCCAGAAGTTCAACCTGGACTGGAATCGGCTGACCCCGGACTTCCCGCACCTTCAGTACCGCGACGCGTTCATGTTCGCGCAGTGGTTCAGGGTCAACGACGTGCGTTACGGCGGGGGCCAGGAGTCCCTGGAGAGCTGGTGCAACCTGAGCCTGCTGTCCGAAGACGGCCTGGCCGCCCAGGGCACCATCGACATCTCGCCGCCCCGGGCCCTGCTCCTGGGCGACCGGGAGGAATGCTTCTACTGCGGGCTCAAGAACCACGACTCCGGGGACTGCCCCAGCCGGGGCCTGACCAAGGTGCGCTTCAAGATATGGACCCGCATGGCCGGTCTGAACATGGAGGACATGGCCAAGGGGTTCGACGCCCTGGAGAAGACCGTGGCCGGCGAGGCCGGGGTCGAGGAGCTGCGCGACATGCTCCAGGACGACGGCCGCAAGGGCGAATCCCTCATGGCCCAGGCCATGTACGAGATCAACGTCCCGGCCCAGTTCCGCATGCTCCGCCTGGTTTGGCGCAGCCGGGGCAAAGAGTGGCCGGCCGGGCTCTACCAACTGGTGCCCGAGGAAGGCCAGTTCGTGTGGGAGGGGCTGGAGGCGCTCAAGAACCGGGAATACGAGGCCGCCGAAGACCTCATCAAGCAGGCGCGGGTCAAGTATGCGCGCAGCTTCATCCCCTCGTCCCTGCAGGCCTTCTGGTTCCTGGAGACCGGGGACCTTCGCCAGGCGCACTTCTATTTCGAGGAGTCCGAGCGGCACAGCCTGACACCCTTGCAGCAGGGGTATTTTCTCTACCTCCAGGCCCGGATCGTGGAGGTGGAGGGGGACGTTCGGGAGGCCGCCCAGATTTACAAGCGGGCCCTGGCCGCGTCCCCGGACTGGATCGACCCGGCCTACCGGGCCGGGGTGTGCATGGTCAAGATGGGGTTCACGGGCCAGGCGGTGGACGCCTTTTCCGAGCTCATGGACAAGGACCCCCACTTGTTCAACCGTATCCTGGTGGACCCGGAGCTGGAGCGGGGCCGGACCCAGGTGCTGGGCGCCCTGTGGGAGCGGTGGAGCACGGCCAAGGCGGCCTTTGACGAGCAGAAGGAGCGCGTGGCCCGTTTCCTGGGCGAGATCGACCAGCGCTTCGACGCGGACCATCCCTTCCACGACCCGGCCCTGGCCGAGTTGCAGAAACTCAGCGGCCTGACCGAGTCCACCAACTACGTGGCCTTCCGCCAGCTCTTGGACGGCTTGGCCCGGTTCGAGGAGCGCCTTGACAAGGAAGTGGAGAAGGAGGTCAAGCGCATCCACGCCCGGGCCGAGCATCTGCGCGACCGGATCATCGACATCCAGCGCGAGTCGGCCTGGTTCCCGTTCCCCAGCCTGCTCAAGGATTTCAACCAGGATTTCAACTACTGCGTGGAGAAGATCAACTGGATCAACTCCCAGCACCTCAAGTCCGCGGACACTTTCCGCCAGTCCATCCGCTTCATCGACGAGATCGAGAAGCGCATCACCTCCCTGCGGAGCCGCCTCGTCACCCTGCGCATCATCCGCGACACCACCCTGTTCGTGCTCATGCTCGGCCGGACCTTCATCTGGCTCGAGCTCATCGGCCTGGGTCTGTCCCTGGTGGTCCTGCCGCTGACGGTCTACTTCACTCGGGGCATGGACGGTTTCTGGCTTATCGAGATGATCCGCGAGCAGCAATGGGACTTCCAAAAGGGCCTGATTCTGATATTGTCGGTGGCGGCGCTCGTTCTCGCCTTGCTCAAGACCACCTTCCGGTTCGACAGGCGAAAGCGGGAACTGTTCGAGAAGAAAGACCAGGAGCTCATGGAGATGGCTCGCGAGCGGCGGGAGCGCATCAAGCGCATGCAGGCCCGCCGGCCCAAGAAGAAGATGCCGGGCAAGCCATGAGCCCCGCGGAGGGGACCATGCATAGACTCGTGCTCGTTCGCCACGGACAATCCCAATGGAATCTGGCCAACCGGTTCACCGGCTGGACCGACGTGGACCTCACGGACCAGGGCATGACCGAGGCCCGCGACAGCGGCGAGCTCCTCAAAAAGGAGGGGTTCGACTTCGACCTCTGCCACACCTCCCTGCTCAAGCGGGCCATCCGCACCCTGTGGATCATCCTGGACCGCATGGATCGCATGTGGCTGCCCGTGCATCGCACCTGGCGGCTCAACGAGCGTCACTACGGCGCGCTCCAGGGACTCAACAAGGCCGAGACCTCGGCCAAGTACGGCGAGGACCAGGTATTCGTCTGGCGGCGCAGCTTCGACGTGCCCCCGCCCGAGCTGGACCGGTCGGACGAGCGCTGGCCCGGCCTGGACCGCCGCTACCAGGGCCTGGAGCCCGAGGCCGTGCCCCTGGCCGAGAGCCTGGCCCTGACCATCAAGCGGACCATGCCCTACTGGCGCGAGGTCATCGAGCCCCAGATCAGGGCGGGCAAACGGGTGCTCATCGTGGCCCACGGCAACTCGCTGCGCGGCCTGGTCAAGCATCTGGACGGGCTGTCCGACGAGGCCATCACCAAGGTCAACATCCCCACGGGCGTGCCCCTGGTCTACGAGCTGGACAAGGACCTGGCCGTGATGGGCAAGCGCTACCTGGGCGATGCCGAAACCGTTGCCAAGGCCGCCCAGGCCGTGGCCGACCAGGGCAAGGCGTGACCGAATCCCCAGCCACCAGCCCGGCTACCACAGAGGAGGAACGGGGCCTGGCCCGGGCCGTGGCCGACTGGTTCGCGGCCAACGGCCGGGACCTGCCCTGGCGCGTGGGCTACGACCCCTACCATGTCCTGGTCTCGGAGGTTATGGCCCAACAGACCCAGATGGGCCGGGTGGTGGAGTATTTCAGGCGTTGGGTCCACCGCTGGCCCGACGTGGCCTCCCTGGCCCGGGCCAACGAGGAGGAGGCCCTGCGGTTGTGGGAGGGGCTTGGCTACTACAACCGCTGCCGCAACCTGCTCAAGGCGGCCCGCATGGTGGAGGAACGGTTTCAGGGCCAGGTGCCCGAGGACGTTCCGGACCTGCTGGCCCTGCCCGGGGTGGGCCGGTATACGGCCGGGGCCGTGGCGGCCATCGCCTTCAACAAGCCCCATCCGGCCGTGGACGCCAACGTGGAGCGGGTCCTGGCCCGGCTCTACGACCTGGACAGGCCGGTCAAGGAGGCGGCCAACCAGGGGTTCATCGAGGACCGGGCGGCCGCGCTCATTCCCGAGGGACGGGCCCGGGATTTCAACCAGGGGCTCATGGAATTGGGCGCGGTGGTCTGCACGCCCAAGCGTCCGGATTGCCACGCCTGCCCGGTGGAGGGACATTGCCGGGCCCATGTCCTGGGCCTGGAGGAAGAGCGGCCCGTGCCCGGCCGCAAGACCGACACGGTCTACGTCACCGTGGCCACCGGGGTCCTGGTCCACCAGGGCAAGGTCTACATCCAGAAGCGGCGGCTGGACGACGTCTGGCCCGGGCTGTGGGAGTTTCCGGGCGGGGTCATCGAGCCGGGCGAATCCCCGGAGTCGGCCGTGGTGCGCGAGTTCGACGAGGAAACCGGGGTGGCCGTGGCGCCCGTGGAGCCCCTGGGCGTGGTCAAGTACTCCTACACCCGGTTCAGGGTCACGCTGCACGGCTTTTCCCTGCGTTACCGGAACGGATTCAGGCGGCCCGAGGTGCGCGAGGCCCTGGAAGGGCGGTTCGTGCGCCTGGACGAGTTGGACGGATTCGCCTTCCCGGCCGGACACCGCCGCATCATCGACATCCTGCGCCAACACGAAGGTTTTCTGGCCCAGCTTGGGGCCCGATAGGTCCGCGCCCCAAGCATTCCGACGACTTGCCCGGACGGGCACGGCTCTTGCTGTTCATGGTCGGGAAGACCCGCATTTGACGGTTTCTTGACAAGGAGCAGGAAGATGTCCGCGAACAACGATGTCCTGATGGCGCTGCTGCGCGACAACGGAGGCGTGATGCCCGGGCTGAGGCCCACGTCTCCGGCCGGCCGCATGGACCCGGCCGGGCTGGCCTTTCAGACCCAGATGCGCATGGCCCAGGCCCTGTTCACCGAACCGGACAAATCCGGATCGGACGACACCGGCATGTCCCTGGACACCAGCATCGTAAACGACGGCCTGCTCATGGACGCCCTGTCCACCATCACCCGCATCATGAACCAGCCCGACCTGTCCCAGGTCCGGGTTCCCGTTGCCAAGGCCGACGGGCCCGAGGACATCGGCGAGGCCGCGCTCACCGGCGGCCTGGCGGCCATGTTCGAGTCGGGCAAGGCCGGGGTGGCTGCCGTCGGCTACGACCGCGTGGGCGGCACCTCCTACGGCACCTACCAGATCGCGTCCCGGCCCG
The DNA here is from genome assembly GCA_963666895.2 of Desulfovibrionaceae bacterium. Classification (GTDB taxonomy): domain Bacteria; phylum Desulfobacterota; class Desulfovibrionia; order Desulfovibrionales; family Desulfovibrionaceae. The sequence continues at coordinate 11,102 of CAXXNS010000014.1, forward strand.
GGAGCATGAAGCGTTTCCTGACCTTCCTCAAGGGCGTCAACCCGGACTGGGCCAAGCAACTGGCCGACGCCGGACCGGCCAACACCGGCTCCACCCGTGGGGCCATGCCCGAGGCCTGGAAGGCCATTGCGGCCGCGGACCCCGAGGGCTTTGAAAAGGCCCAGCACGACTTCATCAGCAAGGAATACTACACTCCCGCGCGCAACAAGATCCTGGCCCGCATGGGCCTGGACGTGGACAAGGCCCCCACGGCCCTGCGCGAGGTGCTGTGGTCCACGGCCGTGCAGCACGGTCCCAGCGGCGCGGCCGACATCTTCACCCGGTCCGGGGAAGGCGTGGCCGACGCGTGGGCCGAAACCGCGGACACGGGCCTGTTTCGCGACCTCATCGCCAATATCTACGAGAACCGGCAGACCCGGTTCGGAGGCTCGTCCAACCGGGTGCAGCAGAGCGTCAAGAACCGGCTGTCCCAGGAGATGGAGCTGGCCCTGAACATGATGGAGCAGGGCGGCGCGTTGAACTCCCTGGTCTAGGCCAAGGAGTTTATTGGCCCCTGAACCTATTTTTCTTTCTTGCCGTGTTTGCTCTTGTTTTTTCCCTGCCCCTGTCCCTGCCCCTGGTTGCCTGACCCCGCGCCGTGCATGGAGAAGTTGAAGTCTCCGTTCTTGAGCTGATGGAATTCGGGCGATCCCGGCTTGATGCCGAGGTTCTTGGCCATCACGCCCCAGCCCTGGCCGTGCGAGTTCTGGTATTCGCCCAGGACCTGCTCGACGGGAAGGCCGGTCATGCGGCCGAGTTCGAACACGAGAAAGGCGTCGGCCAGCCGACCGACCGAGCCGAGGACCGAATTCACCTGCATCTGCGGCGCGTCGAAATGCGTACCCAGCTGGACCGAGTAGCCTTGGGGATCGGCGCCTGCCTGGAAGTCCAGGTCGTTGAGGAAGTCGTCCAGCGGGTCGGCCAGGGCCGGAGCGCCGCAGACGAGGACCACGACCAGGGCAAGGAAAAGTTTTTTCATGGGGGTTCCTTGGAAAGGGGTTTCTGAGTCTGCCAAGAATACGCCAAGCAGGGGGCGATGTGAATAGCTCGGCAAGGACCCCATACGCGGCATTGGATACTGACGTATGGGGTCCTCTGGATTGGTCAGGCTTGGTGTTCCTGGCGGAACAGGACCAGATCCTCCACTGCCAGCAGGGGCATGCCGCATTCCTCCGCGAATTCGGCGACCTGCGGCAGCCGGGCCATGGACCCGTCGTCATTGGTCAGCTCGCAGAGCACGCCCGAGGGATCGAGCCCGGCCATGCGCATCATGTCCACCGTGGCTTCGGTGTGGCCGCGCCGTTCCAGCACGCCGCCGGGCCTGGCCGTGAGCGGGAAGATGTGCCCGGGGCGGTGCAGATCGTCAGGACGCGCATCCCTGGCCACGGCCGCCTGGACCGTGGTCAGCCGGTCCCCGGCCGAGACCCCGGTGGTCACGCCGTGGGCCGCCTCGATGGTCACGGTGAAGGCGGTCTGGTTGCGGTTGGTGTTGTCCTGAACCATGGGCGGCAGGTCCAGCTGGTCGGCCCGCTCCGGGGTCAGGCACAGGCAGACGATGCCGCTGCACCTTCGGATGAGCATGGCCATCTGTTCCCTGGTCAGGGACTGGGCCGCGAAGATGAGGTCGCCCTCGTTCTCGCGGTCCTCGTCGTCAACCACCAGGACGCCTTGGCCGGATGCCAGGGCGTCGAGCCCGCGCAGGACGCGTTCGCGCGGGGTTCCATGGGAAGTCAAGGGGGACTGATTCATCGCCGTCTCCTTAAGTAGAGGGTGCATGAATCAGGGCGCAAAGACGGACAACCGTCCGCGCATGACAAATTACAGGCGCGGACAGCCGCGCGCCCACGGGGCGCGTGGAGGAAGGTTGCCGTATTCTCTTCCATCCGGACTGTGACCGTCGGCTCCGGCGTCTCACCGGATCTGCTCGACCCTTTTCCCGGCTGGGAAAAGGCGCTCGCGGGCTCCCCGAGAAATCGGGATACCGCCGGTGGGGAATTCCACCCCGCCCTGAGAATAAGCCCCATCAAGATAGGGACATGGGCCGGGATGTCAAGCCGGATCAGGTGAGCATGAGCTGGTGTTCCAGCCGGGAGTCCACGTCTACGCGCAGGGTCTGCAGGGTCTCGGCCACGCTCACCCGGCCGGGCGGCGCGTCCTTGATGGCGTGCACGTGCCTCGCCTCGGCCACCATGACGTCGGCCTTGGCGTCGTCCTTGCGGAAGCTCTTCAGGGCGCACAGGGTGGCCGCCTCCTCCAGGCTCCGCGCGGGCACCTCCTGGTCCGGGAAGTCGCGCTTGAGGATGACGTGGCTGGACGGGCCGTCGGACACGTGGAGCCAGAGGTCGAAGGGGTTGGCCGCCTTGGTGGTCAGGGCGTGGTTGGCCTTCTGGTTCTTGCCCCGGGCCACCAGAAAGCCGTCCGAGGTGGTGAACAGATGCACGGCCAGGTCGCGGAACCGCTTGGGGATGGCCCGGGGCTTGGGTTTTTCCCGGTTCGGTCCCGAGCCTGGCCCGCTTGATGCCGGGGTGGCGGGCAACCGGCCGGATTCGATGTGCTCCATCTCCCGGGCCAGTTCCTGCCGTCGCCGCTCCACGTGCTCCAGGCCCCGGTCCGCCTTGGCGGCCAGCTTGAAGCGCTTGGCCATGTTCTCGGCCGGGGTCAGGGAGGGGTCCAGGTCCACTTCCAGGGGGCCGTGCTCGGGGTGGCTGACCACGGCGCGGTCCAGCTGGGCCTCGGGGTCGAGCCGGTAGAGCTCGGCCTGCAGGGCCTCGGCCTCGGCCTTGCCCTGGCGCATGGTCCTGAGCCGTTCTTCCTCCTTGTCCAGCTTGGCCAGGTTCCTCCGTACCCGCTTCTCGGCCCGGGACAGGGCGGTGGACTGGTCGGACTCGGCCTGGGCCTCCAGCAGGGGGAAGAGGATGCGCTCACCGAACACCCGGGACGCCTCGGCCGCGGACTCGAAATCGTCGCCGCCCGAGTCCTTGTGGGGGCTGGTGCGCCAGGCCGTGGGCAGGGACGGCACCCCGTTCTCCGAGCCCATGTGGAAGGTCTCGGCCCGGCCCTGGGTCAAGTCGTGATACAGGGCCGTGGCCAGGGACATCCCGGTCTCGGGCATGGCCGCCAGGGTGGACAGGTGACGGCGCAGGGGGGGGGATATGTGGGCGTGCTCCCGCCAGATGTCCGGGTCTGTGAGGACCCGCTCCAGGGGAGGCCAGTCGGGCTGGCGGCCGAAGGAATCGTCCAGCGTTGCGGTCAGGGCCAGGTCGCGCCGCACGTCCAGGATCAGGAAGCGGCCCGCTTCGGGGCCGTCCTTGTCCGGGTGCGGCGGAACCTCCAGGGCCAGGCGTAGGCCCGGCCAGTCCACGAACACGCCGACGATTCGACGGTTGGCCAGCCGCTTGCGGTAGTACATGGCCCGGGCCGGGGGGTGCGGCGGGTTCTTGGGCTTGCGGGTGGTGAGGAACAAAAGGCCCACCGATTTGGCGGGCCTGAACAGCAGGAATTCCTTGCGGTCCAGCTCAAGAGTCCAGGTGTTGTCGGCCGGACAGAAGATTTTCTGGATGCGTCGCCCCGCGAGTCTGGGGGCCAGCTCGTCGGCCAGGAAGCGGAAGAAGTTGGCTTCCATGACTTGTCCCGGGGCGTCCCGGTCGGGGTTAGTCGCCCCGGACGCGCTCCTCGTCTTCCTGCTTGCTCTTGCAGGCGATGCAAAGCGTGGTCATGGGGCGGGCCTTGAGCCGGGGGATGGATATGTCGTCCCCACACTCGGCGCAGATGCCGAACTCGCCGTCGTCGATGCGTTGCAGCGCCTGCTGAATCTTGCGGATGAGTTTGCGTTCGCGATCCCTGAGGCGAAGGGTGAAGGCGCGGTCCGACTCGGCCGTAGCCCGGTCGGCGGGGTCGGCGTACACTTCACCGGATTCGGTCATATCCTCGATGGTTTCCTGGCTCTTCTGCAGGATGTCGTCGAGCATGCCTTCCAGGTTGTCGCGGAAAAACTGAATATCCTTCGGGTCCATGAAGCACTCCTGTTTCTACCTTCTCCGGGCGTTGGCGGAGGTAAAGCGGGTGTGTATACCGGAAAACGTGCTATTGTAAAGTCCAAACAGAAGGTTGGGGATAACAGGGGGTTGGCGTGATGGAAAAACCTGTTTTCCGGGGTTGACACCACCTGGGGGCCAAGAGTAAGTAACAACACCCTCGTGAGCGGGAATAACTCAGTGGTAGAGTGCGACCTTGCCAAGGTCGAAGTCGCGGGTTCAAATCCCGTTTCCCGCTCCATTTTTATTGGCGGCATGGCCAAGTGGTAAGGCAGAGGCCTGCAAAGCCTTTATCCCCGGTTCGAATCCGGGTGCCGCCTCCAGTGCGGGAATAACTCAGTGGTAGAGTGCGACCTTGCCAAGGTCGAAGTCGCGGGTTCAAATCCCGTTTCCCGCTCCAGAATATAAGGGCCGGTCCAAGGACCGGCCCTTTCCTTTTTCAATCGATCCACTCCGCGTTGAGGGGCTTGCGCGGCGGGATGGCGTGGTAGCGGAATTTGGGGAAGCCGAGCATCAGGGCCGAGTAGGCGCGTACGCCCTCGGGCAGGTTGAGTGCCTGGCGAACGGCCTCGGAATGCTCGGCCGCGCTCATGAGGAACCCGGCCCAGCACGCCCCCACGCCGTGCGAGTGCGCGGCCAGCTCCAGGTACGACACCGCGATGGCGCAGTCCTCGGCCGGGTTCTCCCCGGTCTCGGGCGCGCTGGCCAGGATCAGGTGCGGACAGTGCCGGAGCACCTTGTCCTCGCCCTGTTCCCAGGCCTTGACGATGCCCGGGAACAGCTTGTGCCCGGCCATCCAGTCCACGGTCAGTCCGGCCAGCCGCTGGATTTCGCGGTCGTCGGAATAGACCCGCCAGCGCACGGGCTGGGCGTTCTTGGCCGAGGGCGCGTACCGGGCCACGTCCATCAACTCCTCCAGCACGGCCCGGTCCACCTTGCGCTTCTTGAAGCTGCGGATGCTCCGCCGCGACTTGATGAACAGGGCGACTTGTTCCGGGTCGGGCAGCAGGTCGGTCTCGATGACCTGGGCCTCGCCCTCGGGCAGCAGGCGCAGGGTCAGGGCGCTGCGCGGGCAGACCGTGACGCAGTGGCCGCATGCGATGCAGTGCTTCCTGGCCGCCCGCCGCAGGGTGGGGTAGCCGTCCTTGGTCAGGGCGATGAGCTCGAACGGGCATTCGAGCACGCAGCCCGTGCACTGCTTGCACTGCTCCATGTCCAGGAAAAAGAGTTCGGCCATGCTTGTTTTGGGACCGGGTCCGGCTTCCATGCGCGTCCTCCGTTGCGGGTCTTTACGGGCGCAAGCATACCAGACGGCCGGGGAGGGCGTCCATGCGAACAGAGCGGTACGGTCTGTGCACAAGCCAGGGCACCGGAAAAAACTTCCCCGGCCATCGGGGGAGCGGACCGAGGAAGACCATGCAGCCACGCCCCAACACAGCCGCCGACTTCAAACAAGTCCCCTTCCTGCCGGACGATTCCCAGTGGGACCACTCGCCTCTGGTGCAACAGGTGGAGCGCCTGTTCGATCCGGCCGCGGACCTGGAGCCGGAACAGTGGCCCGACCTGGCGGCCAAGTATTTCTTCGCCTACGTGCATCCGGGCAGCGAGAAGGCCCCTGTGCCCCTGGCCGCGGTGCGCGAGCTCATGGAATTGTTCGCCCGGCAGGAGAGCCTCAACGAGCCGGACGACGACATCGAGGTCATGAACCTGCTGCGCCGCCACAGCCGCCCCCTGGCCCCGCTTTCCGACCCGGCCCTGGCCGGGCACGTGCTGCGGGCCGTGGCCGACATGGCCCCGCGCTGGGAGCCGGACCGGCCCGTGTTTCAGGGAGTGGACCTTTTTTCCGGGGCCGGATGGCTGGTCCTGGCCCAGCACGTGCTGGCCCGGCGGCTCGGGTTCGGCGACGTGCGGGTGCTGGGGCTGGAGCCCGACCCGGGCGTGGCCGAGCGCGGCCAGGACCTGCTGGAGCGGCTCGGCCTGGGCCGCATCAGGGCGGCCGACCCGGCCGATCCCGAGGCCCCGGCCCTGCTGCCCGGCCCGCCGGACTTCGTGTCCACCGGGGCCCTGGGCTGGCACGAGCGCATCCTGACCCGGGGCGGCTATTTCGCGGCCCTGTCCAACCTGTCGCGTTATTTCGGCGGCCTGGTTCCGTCCGCCTGCTTCCCCGAGGGTCTGGTGGTCTACAGCCGGGAAACCGGGGTGTCCCTGCTGCTGTCGGGCGGCAATCTGTTCCAGGGACCGCCCGACCTGGCCGACACCCGGTTCACGGTCCAGGGGCTGTACGTGGACAATCGCCTGACCCCGCTGCACCGGATGGGTGAGCACTACCGCTGATTTCGCCCCCAGGTTGACCTCGTTCAGAGGCGGCTGTATTCCATTGGAAAAAATTCAAAGGGAATCGCCATGTCCAACCGACCCCTGCCCGTATGGCCCGAGGCCTGGCCCTATCTGGGCCTCGGCGCCTTGGCCTCGCTCAGTTTCGCCCTGCTCGAATGGCCCGCGCTCACGGTCCTGTGCCTGGGCCTGACCGCCCTGGCCGGGCATCTGTTCCGCGACCCCGAGCGGGTGCCGCCCGAGGACGCCGAATCGGCCGTGGCCCCGGTGGACGGGCGGCTGAGAAGGGTGGACCGGGCTACGGACCCGGCCTCGGGCGAGGTCCGGCTGCGGCTGACCATCGCGCCCGGCCCCCTGGACATGCGCGTGCTCCGGTTCCCTGTCTCGGGCAAGGTGGAGCGCATCTTTTCAGGACGGGACGAGGAGAACGAGGAACTCTTTCCGCCCGCGCGCCACGTGGTGGAGATCGTGGGCAAGGGCAACCAGCGGGTGGTGGTGGCCTCCCACGCCTCGCCGGTCTTCCGCAAGCTGACCAGCACGGTGGAGAAGGGCGACAAGCTCAAGCGGGGCGAGAGGTTCGGGTACGCGGCCGGGCGGGTGGACATCTACCTGCCGGACGGATTCGAGCCCCGGGTGCCCGTGGGCGAGCGGGTCCGGGCCGGAGAGACCGAGCTGGCCGCGCGCGCCCCGGGACAGTGATTCGGACCGGTGATTATTCGGGATTGACAAGCCAGGGCTCCGGCAGTAGGTTCCGCTCCATGCGCTGTTTTATTACGCATACAGTCCTTCCGGCCTTCCGGGCCGACCGCCTGGCCCTCCTGCTACGAGAGTCTCTACTCTCGTAACCCATCTTCCGTACACACTATCGTCGTTTTTGGCGTTTTCCCCTCCGATGCTTCGGCGCGCCCTTGTTGCGGGCCGCGGGGCAACGGAGTACACAACACCACCTCGGAACCTTGCATAGGAGGTTCATCATGGCTGACCGCGTATACGTATTCGACACCACCCTGCGCGACGGGGAGCAATCCCCGGGCGCGACCATGAACACGGACGAGAAGATTTCCATGGCCCGGCAACTGGAGACCCTGGGCGTGGACATCATCGAGGCCGGTTTCCCGGCCGCCAGTCCCGGCGACTTCGCCGCGGTGCAGGCCATCGCCAAGGCCGTCAAGAACGTTCAGGTGGCCGGGCTCTGCCGGACCATGAAGAACGACATCGACCGGGCCTGGGAGGCCGTGAAGGTGGCCGCCAACCCGCGCATCCATACCTTTATCGCCACCAGCGAGATCCACATGAAGCACAAGCTCGGCAAGACCCGCGAGCAGGTGCTGGAGATGACCGAGGCCGCCGTCAAGCACGCCGCCTCCCTGACCCCCAACGTGGAGTGGTCGGCCGAGGACGCCTCGCGTTCGGACTGGGAGTTCCTGGCCAAGATCACCGAGCTGGCCATCGCCTGCGGCGCGACCACGGTCAACATCCCGGACACCGTGGGCTACGCCCAGCCCGACGAGTACGCCGCGCTGATCAAGTACCTCATGGAGACCATCCCCAACGCGGACAAGGCCGTGTTCTCGGTGCACTGCCACAACGACCTGGGTCTGGCCGTGGCCAACACCCTGGCCGCCATCAAGGCCGGGGCGCGGCAGATCGAGGTCACGGTCTCAGGCATCGGCGAGCGCGCGGGCAACGCGGCCCTGGAAGAGGTGGTCATGGCCCTGAACACCCGGCCGGAGAACTACGACGTGGAGACCGGCGTGGACACCCGGCAGATCTATCCCACCTGCCGCCAGCTCTCCCAGATCATCGGCCAGCCCATCCCGCCGTACAAGTCCATCATCGGGGCCAACGCCTTCGCCCACGAATCGGGCGTGCACCAGGACGGCGTGCTCAAGAACCCGCTGACCTACGAGATCATGACCCCGGAATCCATCGGCCGCACGGGCACGGTCATGGTCATCGGCAAGCACTCGGGCTCCCATGCGGTACGATCCAAGGTGGCCGAACTGGGCTACACCCTGGACGACGAGCAGCTCAAGACCGTGTTCACGGCCATCAAGGATTTGGCCGACAAGAAGGAACAGATATTCGACGACGACGTGGAGGCCCTGATCCTGGAAAAGGTCATGCGCCGCCGCGACAAGTACCGCATCAAGGAGATGGGCGTGTACTGCGGCACCTCTGCCGTGCCGCCCCATGCCGCCGTGGTCATGGAGTTCGTGGAGGGCAAGGAGGTTGTGGCCGAGCATCGGGCTACCTGCTTTGGCGAGGGCCCCATCGACGCCGCGTTCAAGGCAGTAAGCGAGCTGGTGGGCGTACACCCCAAGCTGGAGCGGTACCAGGTCAACGCGGTCACCGAGGGCACCGACGCCCTGGCCGGGGTGACCGTGCGCATCGAGGACCACGGCGTCAAGGCCGTGGGCCGGGCCAACGACCCGGACGTGGTCAAGTCCTCGGCCATGGCCTTTGTCAACGCGCTCAACCGGTTGGAGAAGATCAAAGAGGAGAAGAGGGAATGGCCTTCACTGTAGCTGAAAAGCTCCTCCAGTCGCATACCGACGAGGAGATCACCGGGCCGGGCCAGATCGTCCGCTGCCGACTGGACATGGTCCTGGCCAACGACATCACCGCGCCCCTGGCCATCAAGGCCTTCAAGGGCATCGGCGCAAGCAAGGTGTTCGACAAGGACAAGATCGCCCTGGTCTGCGACCACTTCACGCCCAACCGCGACATCGACTCGGCCGAGCAGGTCAAGGTGGTGCGCGAGTTCGCCGAGGACATGGGCGTCACTCATTATTATGAATGCGGCGAGGTGGGCGTGGAGCACGCGCTCCTGCCGGAAAAGGGGCTGGTCGGCCCGGGTGACGTGGTCATCGGCGCGGACTCCCACACCTGCACCTACGGCGGCCTGGGCGCGTTCGCCACGGGCATGGGAAGTACGGACGTGGGCGCGGCCATGGCCCTGGGCGAGACCTGGTTCAAAGTGCCGCCGACCATCAAGGTGGACATCCACGGTTCCCCCGCGCCGTTCGTTGGCGGCAAGGACTATATATTGAAGCTCATCGGCGAGATCGGCGTGTCCGGCGCGCTGTACAAGGCCCTGGAGTTCTGCGGCACGGCCGTGGAGGCCCTGACCGTGGAGGGCCGCATGACCATGGCCAACATGGCCATCGAGGCCGGGGGCAAGGTGGGCCTGTTCGCGGTGGACGGCAAGACCCTGGAGTTCGCGGGCCAGGCCGGGCATACCCGGGGCACGGCCCTGTTCCCGGACAAGGACGCGGCCTACGAGCGGGTGGTGGACATCGACGTCACGAACATGGAGCCCCAGGTGGCCTGCCCGCACCTGCCCGACAACGTGAAGCCGGTCAGCGAAGTGGCCGGAACCAGGATTCAGCAGGCGGTCATCGGCTCCTGCACCAACGGCCGCATCGAGGACCTGCGCGAGGCCGCGGCCGTGCTCAAGGGCGAGAAGGTGGACAAGAAGGTGCGCTGCATCATCCTGCCGGCCACGCCCAAGATCTGGAAGCAGGCCATGGACGAGGGGTTGATGAACATCTTCATGGAGTCCGGCTGCATCGTGGGCCCGCCCACCTGCGGCCCCTGTCTGGGCGGCCACATGGGCATTTTGGCGGGCGGAGAAACGGCCATCGCCACCACCAACCGCAACTTCAAGGGCCGCATGGGCTCCCTGGAGAGCTTCGTGTACCTGGCCGGCCCGTCCGTGGCCGCGGCTTCGGCCCTGACCGGAACCATCACCCACCCCAAGGAGATATAGCCATGCAGGTCAAGGGAACCGCCCACAAGGTGGGCGACCATATCGATACCGACGCCATCATCCCGGCCCGCTTTCTGGTCTCCACCGACCCGGCCGAGTTGGGCGCCAATCTGATGGAAGGACTGGAAGCCGGCTGGGTGAAGCGGGTGAAGGAGAACGATGTCCTGGTGGGCGGCGTGAACTTCGGCTGCGGCTCCAGCCGCGAGCACGCGCCCATCGCTATCAAGGGCGCGGGCATTCCGGTGGTCATCGCCAAGAGCTTCGCCCGCATCTTCTATAGGAACGGGTTCAACATGGGCCTGGTGCTTCTGGAAGTGGGCGACGGGGCCGACCGCATCTCGGACAGCGACCAGCTCGAAGTGGACACCGCGGCCGGATTGGTCAAGAATGTCACCACCGGCGAGGAGATCCGCTGCGCCCCGGTGCCGCCGTTCATGCAATCGATCTTGGACGCGGGCGGATTGGTGCCTTATGCCAAGGCCACTCTCCAGGCTCGGGGTTGATTGTTCTGTAGACTTTTTTTCATATTGAACTGATTGACGATCAATTGAGGGAATCATGAAGATTTGTTTGCTGCCGGGCGACGGCATCGGTCCCGAGGTTGTGGCCCAGGCCGTCCACGTGCTCAAGGCCGTGGGCGACAAGTACGACCGGGAATTCACGGTCTACGAGGCCCTGGTGGGCGGCGTGGCCATTGACGTCACGGGTTCGCCCCTGCCTGAGGAGACCCTGAACATGTGCAAGGACGCCAACGCCGTGCTCCTGGGCGCGGTGGGCGGCCCCAAGTGGGACACCATCGATCCGGCCATTCGTCCCGAGCGCGGCCTCCTGGCCCTGCGCAAGGAACTGAACCTGTTCGCCAACCTGCGTCCGGCCAAGCTCTTTCCCCAGTTGGCCGGGGCCTGCTATCTGCGGCCGGACATCGTGGAAAAGGGCTTGGACATGCTGGTGGTGCGCGAACTCACCGGCGGGGTCTACTTCGGCGAGCCCAAGGGCATTGAGGTCCGGGACGGCGAGAAGACCGGCTACAACACCATGGTCTACCGCGAGTCCGAGGTCCGGCGTATCGCCCGGGTGGCATTCGACGCCGCGCGCAAGCGCTCGGGCCGCGTGTGCAGCGTGGACAAGGCCAACGTGCTGGACGTGTCCCGGCTGTGGCGTGAGGTGGTGGTGGACGAGGCGTCCAAGAACCCGGACATCGAGCTGTCCCACATGTACGTGGACAACGCGGCCATGCAGCTGGTGCGCTGGCCCGCCCAGTTCGACGTCATGGTCACGGGCAACCTGTTCGGGGACATCCTGTCCGACGAGGCCGCGGCCATCACCGGGTCCATCGGTATGCTGCCGTCGGCCTCCCTGGGCGATGGAGGCCCCGGGCTCTACGAGCCCATCCACGGCTCCGCGCCCGACATCGCGGGCCAGGACAAGGCCAACCCCCTGGCCACCATCCTGTCCGTGGCCATGCTCCTGCGCCACTCCCTGAACATGGACATGGAGGCCGAGGCCGTGGAAGCGGCCGTGGAGATGGCCCTGGAGAACAACTACCGCACCCCGGACATCATGTCCCAGGGCGGCAACCTGGTGGGCTGCGCCGAGATGGGCGAGATCGTGGCCGGGTATATTTAGGCGCAATATTTTGCAAGACGCCCGCCTGGCCCCGGCCTAGGACCGCATTATGGCCGCCACAGTCGAAAACCGCTTCTGGCGCGATCCGGCCCTGCCCGGGCTGGAGATTCGCCACACCCATGCCAAGGGGTTCGCGTTTCAGCGCCACACCCACGAGACCTATTCCGTGGGCGTGGTGGAGCAGGGCGGAAGCTACGTGTTCGACCACGGCACGAGCCCCAGGGTGATGGCCGGGCAGACCATGCTCCTGCCCCCCGGCATGGTCCATTCCGGTACGCCGGTGGAGCGGGTGGGCATCACTTACCGGCTGGCCTACGTGGACCCGGAATGGCTGCGCTCCCTGACGCACGAACTCAACGACCGGCCGTCGTCCCTGCCCGACTTCCCCAACGTGGTGGTGAACGACCACCGCCTGGCCGGGGCCATGCTCTGCCTGTCCCGCATGGTGGCGGGCCGGGCCCCGGACCTGGCCAAGGAGACCGCGGCCACCGTGGCCTTCTCCTGGCTCCTGGCCCGGCACTCCGATCCCGTGGCGCGGCTGCGGGCCCAGGGGAACGAGCCCGGGGCCGTGCGCCTGGCCCAGGAGTATCTGGCCGACCGGGTGGCCGAAAAGGTGAGCCTGGACGACCTGGCCCGGGTGGCCGGGCTGTCCCGCTACCACCTGCTGCGCGTGTTCAAGAAGGCCACCGGCCTGCCGCCCCACGCCTGGCAGACCCAGCTCCGGCTGGACCGGGCCCGGCGGCTGCTCCTGGCCGGGCGGCCCATCGCGGACGTGGCCCTGGAGACCGGGTTCACGGACCAGAGCCACTTCACCAACGCCTTCAAGAAGCATATGGGCCTGACCCCGGCCCAGTACCGCACGGCCTGAGCAATTTTCTGCAAGCCGTTCCCCGCGCAAGGGGATAGGGATCGTCCTTCAAGGAGGACGCATGACCTTTCGTTCCGAATGGATTCCCACCCTGGCCGTGCTCGGGGCCGTGGTCTTGTGGGGCAGCTCGTTCCCGGCCATGAAGACCGTCATTGCCCTGTTCGATCCCCTGACCGTCATGTGGGCGCGCATGGCCGTGGCCGTGGCCGTGCTGGTTCCCTTCTGGCGGCGGCTGGATTTTTCCGGGTACCGCAAGGGCGACTGGAAGCGGCTGGGCCTTATGGCCCTGTTCCTGCCCTGCCTGTACTTCCTGCTGGAATCCAACGCCCTGGTCTACACCACCTCGTCCCAGGCGGGCATCGTGGCCGCCTCCCTGCCGCTCATGGTGGCCCTGGGCGCGTGGCTCATGCTGGGCGAGCGTATGGGCATGACGGCCATGGCCGGGCTGGTCCTGGCCCTGGGCTGCGTGGTCTGGCTGACCCTGGCCGGATCGCCCCAGGAGAACGCGCCCGATCCGCTGCTGGGCAACTTCCTGGAACTGGGGGCCATGCTCTGCGGGGCCGGGTACATGCTCTCGGCCCGCAGCCTGTCCCACCGGTACTCCTCCCTGACCCTGACCGCGGTGCAGATGGCGGGCGGCCTGGTCTTCTTCACTCCGGGCCTGTTCCAGCCCCTGCCCGCGTTCAGCGCGGACCTGATCCCGTCCCTGGCGGCCCTGGTCTACCTGGGCTCCCTGGTCAGCATGGGCGCATTCGCCCTGTTCAACTACGGGGTGGGGCGCATGGAGGCGGGCAAGGCCTCGGCCTTCATCAATCTGGTGCCCGTGGTGGCCGTGGTCCTGGGCTGGGCCTGGCTGGGCGAGACCCTGGCCGGCACGCAATGGATCGCCGGGGCCGGGGTACTGGCCGGGGTGGCCCTGACCCAGCTGGCCGGGCGCAGGGTTCGGGCTTAACTCCCCTGTGCCTTGAGAAAGGCGATCTTGGCTTGGCGGGGCTGTTTCTTCACCGCCATTTCCAGTTTGAGCGCGGCGCTTTTGTCGTCCACTTGAACGCACGCGGCCAGGGCCACGGGTAGCCGTACGCGCGTGTACTTGCTGGCCGTGCCCGCGTTGTGCTCGGCCAGGCGGCGGTCCATGTCCGTGGTCACGCCGCAGTACAGGGTCTTGTCAGCGCAGCGGAGCAGGTACACGGTCCACTGGGCAGGAGGTGGAGAAGGGGTATCTGACATAGGCTTATATTCGTGTATCCAGATATATTGATTTCTGTTCCGGGTTGGTATATACCCGGGGCTCACCAAGGCTAGCACGGCGTCCTCCGTCTTGCCAGAGGACGGCCGCAAGGCTATGGGAGCCCTGGTGGAATCAACCGTGCAGTGATCAGGAGGAACGAGCATGGCTCGGGTGACGGTCAGCAATCTGGAGAAAGGCTACGGCGGACGCAGCCTGTTCTCGGATTTGTCCTTTGACCTGGCTCCGGGCATGCGGCTGGCCGTGGCCGGTCCCAACGGCGGAGGCAAGTCCACGCTGCTGCGCATCCTGGCCGGACGGGACCGTGCGGACGAGGGCACGGTCACCGTGGCCAAGGGCGCGCGCCTGGGCTACGTGGCCCAGGAACTGTCCGAGGCCGACCTGGCCCGGGCCCTGCTGCCCTGGGTTCTGGAGGTGCTGCCTTCCTGGTCCGACTTCTGGGCCGAGTGGGAACAGGCCGTGGCCGACAAGGACCAGGCCCGGCTGGAACGGCTGTCCGCGCGCCAGGACGACCTGGAGCACCGTTTCGGCTACAACCCGGACCACCAGGCCCGGACCATACTCCAGGGCCTCGGCTTTTCCGAGACCGACCTGACCCGCCGTCTGGGCGAGCTGTCCGGCGGCTGGCGGGAGCGGGCCAAGCTGGGCCGGGTCCTGCTCCAGGGAGCGGACGTGCTCCTGCTGGACGAGCCCACCAACCACCTGGACCTGGAAGCCATCGAGTGGCTGGAATCCTATCTCCTGGACTTCCGGGGCGCGCTGGCCTTCGTGGCCCACGATCGGGTTTTTTTGGACAAGGTGGGCGGCCACGTGCTGTTCCTGGCCGACGGCCGCACGGTCTGGCACAAGGGCACCTTCACCTCGTTCCTGGAGCGGGAGGAGGAGCATGCCGAGCGCGTGTCCCGCGAGGCGGCCAAGCTGTCCTCCAAGATCGAGCACGAGATGAGCTACATCCGCCGCTTCCGGGTCAAGGCCCGCAAGTCGGCCCAGGCCCAGTCCAAGCTCAAAAGGGTGGAGAAGCTGGAGGACGAGTTGGACCGCGTGCGCGGCGAGTCCACGGCCATGCGCCGGGGCCGCTCCCTGTCTTTTTCCCTGCCCGAGCCCGCGCGCGGGGACAAGGCCGCGGTCAGCGCGGTGGACCTGACCTTCGCGTACAAGGACTCGGACCCGGTCTGGCCGCCCCTGTCGTTCCAGCTTTTCCGGGGCTCGCGCATCGCCCTGCTGGCCCCCAACGGAGCGGGCAAGTCCACCCTTTTGAAGCTTATCACCGGCGAGCTGAAATCCACGGGCGGCCACATCAAGGTCGGCCCGGCCACCACGGTGGGCTACTTCAGCCAGCACCAGACCGAGATCCTGATCCCGGAGCGCTCCGTGCTGTCCGAGATACGCCGTCTGAGTGACTCCCGGCTCACCGAGGAGGAGCTCATGAGCACCCTGGGGTTGTTCCTGCTCGGCGAGCCCTATTTCGACCGGCCCGTGTCCGCCCTGTCCGGCGGCGAGAAGAGCAGGCTGGTGCTGGCCTCCCTGTTCCTGGCCCGGGCCAATTTGCTCATCCTGGACGAGCCCACCAACCACCTGGACCTGGAGTCGCGCATGGGCCTGGTGCAGGCGCTCAAGGCCTTTGCGGGCACGCTCCTGTTCGTGGCCCACGACCGCTACCTGCTCAACGAGGTGGCCGGGGAGGTCTGGGGCCTGGGGCCGTGGGGCATCGAGCATTTCCACGATTTCGCCCGCTACGACGCCTGGCGCAAGGCGCGGCTGGCCGGGGAGCAGGCCCCCGCGTCCGAGCGCAAGCGTGTCACCCCTGAGCGCAAGTATTTGACCAAGGAAGACAAGCGGGCCGCGGCCGAGCGCCGCAACGCCATGCACCGCAAGCTCAAGCCGTTGCAGGACGAGTACGCCAAGCTGGAAAAGGCCCTGGACAAGGCCATGAACGAGCAGTCCGAGTCCGAGGCCAAACTGGCCGACTCCGCGATCTACGACAAGCCCGAGGAGGCTCTGCGCTGGAACAAGGTTTACATCCAGTCCGGCGAGGAGTGCGAATCGCTTATGGAGCGGCTGGCCGAGCTGGAGGCGCGCATGGACAAGGTCCGGTCCGCATTCGCCACGGAGGAGTCATGACCCCCACCCTGGACGAGATCGAGGTGGTGGCGGGCATCCTGTGGCGCGAGGGCCGCTGCCTGGCCACCAGCCGCCCGCCCCTGGGACGCCACCCCGGGCTGTGGGAGTTTCCCGGCGGCAAGACCGAGCCCGGCGAAGCCCTGGAAACGGCCCTGGCCCGCGAGCTGGCCGAGGAGCTGGGCGTGGCGGTCCTGGCCTGCGAACACTGGCTGACCAAGCGCCACGTGTACCCGGACTACGCAGTGGTCCTGCATTTCTTTCACGTCACCGCCTTTGACCGCGAGCCGCGGCCCCGGGAGGGACAGGACCTGCGCTGGATCGACCCGGCCCTGGGCCTGGCCGGATGCCCGGACCTGACCTTCGTGCCCGCGGACGTGGAGGTGGTCGAGACCCTGGCCCGGCTTGCCCGGGCCACGGATTCGGAGTAACCGTCAAGACCTTCGAGGTGCTTATGCGCATACCGGAACTCATGGCCGCCAGACGGCCCTTCCTGTCCCTGGAATTTTTCCCGCCCAAGGAGCGCGAGGCCTGGCCCGGCTTCTTCCAGGTGGTGGAGCAACTGGCCCAGCTGAACCCGCTGTTCGTGTCCGTGACCTACGGCGCGGGCGGCTCCACCCAGGACAACACCCTGGAGATCGTACGCGGCATGAAGGAGCGCGGCCTGACCGCCATGGCCCACCTGACCTGCGTCGGGGCCACGGCCGAGCGCATCGAGGGGTTCCTGAACGCCCTGGTCCGGACCGGAGCGCAGAACGTCCTGGCCCTGCGCGGCGATCCGCCCCGCAACAACCCGGACTTCGATTTTTCGGCCGGAGAGTTCGCCCACGCCTCGGACCTGGTGGGCTTCATCAAGGAGAAGCGGCCGGAACTGGCCGTGGGCGCGGCCGCCTATCCCGAGCCGCACTTCGAGTCTCCAAGCATCAAGGACAGTCTGCACTGGGCCAAGCACAAGATGGACGTGGGCGCGGACTTCCTGGTCACCCAGCTCTTCTTCGACAACCGGCTGTACTTCGACTTCGTGGAGCGGCTGGCGGCCATGGGTGCGGACAAGCCCGTGCTGCCGGGCGTTCTGCCCATCCTGAGCCTCAAGTCGGCCAAGTTCGTGCTCTCCATGTGCAACGCGGCCATCCCCGGCAAGTTCCTGGCCGCCCTGGAAGGAGCCTTCGACAAGGGCGGGGACGACGCCGTGCGCGAGGTGGGACTGGCCTACGCCAAGCGTCAGGCGCAGGAATTGCTTGACGGCGGGGCTCCCGGAGTGCACCTCTACACGCTGAACAAGGCGGAAGCCTGTCTCGAAATAGGCGAAAGCCTCAATCTTTAAGGGGGAAGGAGATGAGCAAGCAACCCAGGGTGGCGGTCTGCGGAGCCACGGGCGCCGTGGGCCGCGAAATGCTGAAGATTCTCGAGGAGCGCAACTTCCCGGCTTCCGAGGTGGTTCCCTTTGCCTCGGCCCGGTCCAAGGGCCTCAAGCTGCCCTTTGCGGGCGGCGAGATCATTGTGCAGGAACTGACCCACGATTGCTTCACCGGCTTCGACCTGGCCGTGTTTTCGGCCGGTGGCGCGGCCAGCACCGAGTTCGCCCCGTCCGCGGCCAAAGCGGGCTGCGTGGTGGTGGACAACTCCAACGCCTGGCGCATGGACCCGGAGGTGCCCCTGGTGGTGCCCGAGGTCAATCCCGACGACCTGGCCAAGCACAAGGGCATCATCGCCAACCCCAACTGTTCCACCATCCAGATGGTGGTGGTCCTGAAGCCCATCCACGACGAG
The DNA here is from genome assembly GCA_963666895.2 of Desulfovibrionaceae bacterium. GTDB lineage: Bacteria > Desulfobacterota > Desulfovibrionia > Desulfovibrionales > Desulfovibrionaceae. Next base: position 28,909 of record CAXXNS010000014.1, read on the forward strand.
GCCAAGATCAAGCGGGTGGTGGTCTCCACCTACCAGGCCGTGTCCGGCACGGGCCAGAAGGCCATCCGAGAGCTGGAGGGCCAAGTGTCCGCGCTCATGAACGGCCGGGAGCCCGAGGTCAACGTCTACCCGCACCAGATCGCGTTCAACTGCCTGCCGCAGATCGATATCTTCCTGGACAACCTCTACACCCGGGAAGAGATGAAGATGGTGCACGAGACCGTGAAGATCATGGGCGACCCGTCCATCAAGGTCTCGGCCACGGCCGTGCGCGTGCCCGTGTTCCACGGCCACTCCGAGTCCGTGAACATCGAGACCGAGGGCAAGCTGACCGTGGAGGACTGCCGCATGCTCCTGACCAAGGCCCCGGGCATCACCGTGGTCGATTACCCGGAGAAGGGCGCCTATCCCATGGCCATCGACGCCGCGGGCCAGGACGACGTGTTTGTTGGCCGCATCCGCGAGGACGAGACCATCGACAAGGGGTTGAACCTGTGGGTGGTGTCCGACAACATCCGCAAGGGCGCGGCCCTGAACACCATCCAGATCGCCGAGACGCTGATTCAAAGGGACCTGCTGCGCGTCCCGTAAGCCTTTGGGGAGGAGAACGTGATTCCGGTTGTGGACAAGGACGAATATCTGGCCGCGCTCATCAACGCTCCGCGGCCCGGCGCGGACAAGGTGCAGGCTTTTTACGACCACCGGGTGGGGAAGATCTGCCGCGACCCGCAGGCCATGCTCCTGCCCTGGGACGACCATCTGGTGCACCGCGGGGACGGAGTGTTCGAGACCGCCAAGTTCGTGGGCCGCAAGCTCTACCAGCTGGAGCCGCACATCGCCCGCATGCAGCGTTCGTCCACGGCCATCCACCTCCTGCCGCCCTGTTCCTGGGACGAGGTCCGGGAAATCGTCCTGGACACGGCCCGGGCCGGCGGCCGGGAGAACGGCCTGGTCCGCATCCTCCTGGGCCGTGGGCCTGGCGGCTTCGGCATCGATCCGGACGAGTGCCCCCTGCCCAGCCTGTACGTGGTGGTCTACGACCTGGCCCTCAAGCCGACCGAGTACTTCGACCGGGGCGTGACCGCGTTCAAGACCAAGGTGCCGGCCAAACAGGCCTACCTGGCCACCATCAAGTCCATCGACTACCTGCCCAACGTGCTCATGAAGCGCGAGGCCCACGACCTGGGCTACGATTTCCCGGTCTGCTTCGACGCCCACGGCTTCCTGGCCGAGGGGGCCACGGAGAACGTGTGCATGGTGGACGAGAAGGGCACCCTGGTCATCCCCGAGTTCACCAACGCCCTGGCCGGAACCACCCTCATGCGGGCCGTGGACCTCATCAAGTCCGAGGCGGACGTGGTCTTCCGGGGCATTCGCGAGAGCGAGCTGCTCACGGCCCGCGAGGTGATCATCATCGGCACCACCCTGGACGCCGTGGGCGTGGTCCGGTTCAACGGCCAGCCCATCCACGACGTGCGGCCCGGCCCCATGGCCCGGCGGCTCAAGGCGCTCCTCGTTAAAGACCTGGAGGAGAACGGCACGCCGCTCTAGCTGTAGTATTCGAAACATGAAAAAGGCCGCCCAAGGGCGGCCTTTTTTGTTGCGGGTCGGATCATACGGCCGGGGAAAGCAGGCCGTCCATGACCTCTTCGGGGTAGTCCTGGTATGGCCTGAGGGTGCGCCGCACCCAGCGGTCGCGCAGCCGCTCGGCCTCGCGTTTGCCAGGAATGCGTCCGGCCGGGGTGCACAGGGCCCAGGCCTCCCGACGCAGTACGGCCAGCGCCCAGGTCATGGTGGGCGAGGAGAAGAAGCCCGGGTTGGCGGTCACCAGCCGGGCCCGGCGCCGTTCCTCGTTCCGGTCGCGGAACATGGGTGGCGCCTGGATCACGGTGGTCAGGGTCTTGCGCACGCTCACGGTCTCCAGCCCGGACATCCAGGCCTGCACGCCCAGGTCCCAGCCGGGCAGACCCGAGTCCGCCCGGAAGCGGACGCCGGATTCCCAGGCCTGGCGGCTCAGGGCCGGACGGGGCCCCACGCAGTCCACGCGGCGCAGCCGGTCCGGGGAGTAGCCTGAGGACCGGGCCAGCCTGCCGGGCGTGCTGGAGAAGGGGCCCAGGCGCAGGCTGTTGGCCAGGGCCAGCCCGGCCGGTTCGCCGCCCGAGTGCAGGGCCTGGTCGAACAGGTCCAGGGCCAACGGGTGGACCCGGTCGTCCGGGTTCAGGACCAGCATGGTCCGGCCCGCGCAGCGGGCCAGGGAACGGTTGCTCAGTCGGGTCATGCTGCAGGGGCCCGGAGGACCCACATCCAGGAGCAGGCTGGCCGGGGCGAGCAGCTTGCGCCACTGCTCCAGCAGTTTGAAATTCATTTCCCCTTTGTGGTCGGCCAGGCGAATCTCCAGCTCGGCCAGGTCCATGCGCTGGGCGGACAGGCCGGTCAAAAGCCTCGGCAGGGCTGCGGAGGGGTGAAACAGGGGTATGATGACGCTTACGCGCGGTGTTGCGGACATGAATCCCTTCCCTGGGTGGTTGTCCGGTTGCTTTCAGGCGTCCGCGTCACTGTCCGTGTGCGCAGTACGCCGCTCTCGTATCTTCCCTATCGGAGCGTTAGACACGGGTCTTTAGGGCCGATTCGGAAAAAGGCGGATTTTTTTCGCGTCTTGCCATGAACGCCCGGGCCACGTAGTCTGCGCAGAGCCGTTGCCGGAGAGCGCATGGACAAGAACTCCCCGCCGATCAAAGACTATACCGTGGAGCCGGTCCTTCGGGACGGCTCGGTCGCGGACCTTCGTTTTCACCTGCCACCGGACCCGAACTCGGACCAGGCGGGAGGCCGCGAGCGCGTCTGGCACCTCTGGGGCCGCAAGGGAGACGAGCGCGAGTCCGACCTGGCCGCAAAGGTCGAGCCCGGCGTTCTGCCCGTGCTCCTGGGCTCGGGCTTGGGCGTCTGCCTGAACGAGCTTTTAAAAGCCGGGCTGCCCGTGGTTGTGGTGGACGCGGAAAACCGGGCCGTGGAGTGCTCGGGCGCGCGCCAAAACGCACCGGACGGCGACCTGCTCTGGCTGGATACCACCGACCCGGAGCAGGCCTGGCAGGCCCTGGCCGAGTGGCGCGAGGCGCACGGCGGCCTGCCCCTGTGCCTGATCAAGATTCCCCTGTATTTGCGGTTGCGGCCCGAGCTGTACGCCGTGCTGGCCGGGCGGATTCAAGGGGAGGGCGCCTCGTTCTGGGAGCGGGCCCGCTACCCCAAGTTCGCCTCGGCCAAGCCGCGCATCCTGCTGCTGCACAGCGACTACTTTCTCATGGACGAGATCGGCGCGGCCCTGTCCCGGCTGTCCGTGGAGAGCGCGCGCCTGGAGGTGGGCACCCAGGGCACGGTGCGCGACGGGTTCGTGGAGGAGCTGCTTTCCCTGGCGGTGTCTTTCAAGCCCGACTTCGCCCTGGCCGTGAACCACCTGGGCCTGGACCGGGAAGGGCGTCTGGCCGGGCTCCTGGAGGAACTGGGCCTGCCCCTGGCCTCCTGGTTCGTGGACAGCCCGGAGCTTATCCTCTACCGCTATCCGCGCCAGAACACCCCGGGCGTGGCCGTGTTCACCTGGGACCAGGACGCCGTGGAGCCGATGCGCGACATGGGTTTCGGCACGGTTTTCCACCTGCCCTTGGCCACGGACCCGGACCGCTTCCGCCCCGGAGCAGGAAGCCCGGACCCGGCCTGGGTCACGGACGTGTCCTTCGTGGGCCACTCCCTGCTGGACCGGGTGGAGAGCTTCTGGGTCGAGACCGGACTCTCCGGGGAGCAGCGGGCGAAGTTCGACCCGGCCGTGGCCGGGTTCGCGTCCAGCCCGGTACGGTCCGTGGCCCGGTATCTTCACAGCGAATATCCCCAACTGGCCGAAGTACTGGACTGCCTGGACAGCGTGGAAGCGGCCCTGAACCTGGAAAAGTACGTCACCTTCGCGGCCACCCGCGACTACCGGGCCGCCTGTTTGAACCGCCTGGCCGGGCACGGGCCTTTGGTTGTGGGCGACCCGGGCTGGGCCGGGCTGCTGGGGCCGGACGAGTCCGGCGGGGGATGGTGGCGGAGCCATCCGCCCGTGGACTACGGCCGTGACCTGCCTCGGCTCTATCCCGCGGCCAAGGTCAACTTCAACGCCACCAGCCTGCAGATGAAGGGCGCGGTCAACCAGCGGGTGTTCGACTGCCCGGCCGTGGGCGCCTTCGTGCTCACGGACAGCCGCCGCCAACTGGAGGAGCTGTTCGAGCCCGGCCGGGAGGTGGCGGTGTACGATTCCCCGGAAGCCGTTCCCGAGGCCCTGGACCGCTGGCTGGCCGACCAACCGGGCCGGGAAGCCCTTGTGCGCCGGGCCCGGGCCCGGGTGCTGGCCGAGCACACCTACGAGCGCAGGCTCGAAGACCTGATCCGAAATATGCGCTTAACGTTTGCTTAATCGGACACGGCCTTGTGCTTGTTCACGTTTTTTGCAATAAACAGGGAGAGGTAAACTCTGCCGGGTTCCCATGATGCCCGGAGCCAGGGAGTAAGTCTTGTGGCCAAATTGATATGCCCGTCCTGCGGTGCCGACCGGGAGGTCCCCGACAGCCTGGCCGGCAAGAAGGTCCGGTGCCCGGAGTGCGCCGCTTCCGTGCGTGTCCCCAAGGCTGAGGCGTCGGCCGACCTTGGGACGGGCATCAACCTGGACGAGCCCTTGGTCACGGTGCCCGATTTCGGGGACCAGCCCCGCACCGCCTATTTCAATTGCCCGTCCTGCGGGTATTCCAGGCCCGTTCCGGGCGACCTGTTGGGACGCCAGGCCCGGTGCCCGCAGTGCAAGGAGCCCGGGGAGGTGGAGGCCGAGCCCCGTTCCCGGGAAGGCTTGCCCACCGAAGACCAGGTGAACCTGGACGACCTGGCCGAGAGCGGGGCCGCGCCCGAACCCGAGGTGGACGAGGAGCGCCACATGGCGGCCGAATCCTCCCTGGCCGAGGCCGAGGAGGAGATCCGGGGCGAGCGCCACCACCTGCTGCGCGGCAACCCCATCAAGAATTTGACCGCCGGGCTGGCCACCGGGCTGGTCACCGTGTTTTTCTGCCTGGCCCTGGCCGTGGCGGTCTTTCCGTCCGGCCACGAGACCGGGCACTTCGTCCATTTGTTCGGGGCCACGCTGGGAGCGGCCGCCCTGGCCGGGCTGCTGGTCTCCCTGCGCTGCCGAGCCCCCTTCATCATCGGCGCGCCCGAGTCCATCTCCTTTGCCGCCCTGTTCGTGCTGGTGGCCTCCCTGCACGGCCACATGAACGGCTCTTTCCCGGACCAGGCCCTGTACGCCACCCTCTGGGCCGCCGTGGCCGTGGCCGCCCTGACCGCCGCCCTGGTGGCCCTGCTCCTGGCCGTGGCCCGCGGCGGGGGCTGGGTGCGGTTCATGCCCGTGCAGATCATGGGCGGCGTGTTCGCCGGGCTGGGCCTGATCCTGATCAAGGGGGCCTATGCCTTTCTCACCGGGCATAAGCTGACCCTGCGCCTGCTCCAGGAGACCTTCATCCACGGCGACCTCAAGGCCATGATCGACGCCGGGACGTACTGGCCCTGGGCTCCGGCCTTCGGCCTGGGCCTGCTCCTGTTCCTGGTCTTCCGGCGCTACAAACACGCCTTCTGGCTGCTTCTGGTCCTGGCCGCGGTCTGCGCCGGTGCCTGGGCCATGCAACAGTACTCGCCCGGTCCCTGGGCCGACAGGCTGTGGGCCGGACCGGCCCTGGAATACGCCTTCAACCCGGACACCTACCTGGCCTTCTACTCCCCGGCCATACTGGACCACGTCCAGTGGCCCGTGCTCTGGCACCACGTGACCCTGTTCGTGGCCATGGGCGTGCTGGTGGTGGCGGCCATCCTGTACAAGAGCCTGCTCCTGGAGGAGCGGCTGCCCGACGACACGGACCTGGACCGCAAGCTCCGGGTGCTGGGCGCGGCCAACCTCCTGACCGGCCTGGCCGGCGGGCCGCCCGTGGGCATCTCCCTGGGCCGCAGCCTGGGGGCCAGGAACTTCGGAGCGGGCGGGCCCCTGGCCGGGATCGTGGCCGCCCTGGTGGCCGGAGCGGCCGTGGTCTACGCCGGCAAGCTCCTGCCCTGGGTTCCGCCCCTGGTCCCGGCCGGGTTGCTGGTCTTTTCCGGGTTCAATCTGCTTTACGGCTGGCTCATCTCGGCGCGCAACGAGCTGACCCGGCGCGAGGACTACTACCTGCTCTGGATCACCTTCCTGGGCACGGCCTTCCTGGGCCTGGTCATCGGTATCGGCCTGGGCCTGCTGTTCACCATGATCCTGACCGTGTCCCGGTTCAGCAAGGCCGGGGCGGTGAAGAACGTGCTCTCCGGCGCGCACCACCGCAGCAACGTGGACCGCGCACCGGGCCAGATCAAGGTGCTCAAGGCCCACGGCGACGTGATCCACATCGTCCGGCTCCAGGGATTCGTGTTCCTGGGCACATTCCATTCGGTCATCGCCCAGGTGCAGGAGCGGCTGCGCGACATGGACCGGCCCCAGCTCAAGTATCTGGTGGTGGACTTCGGGTTGGCCACGGGCATGGGCTCCTCGGTGGGGCACGGCTTCGCCAGGCTCTTGCGGCTCGGCCGCGCGGCCGGGCTGACCGTGGTCTGCACCTCGGTGCCCTTCGAAGTGGAGGAGGGGCTGGAGCGGGCCGGGCTGATCCAGACGGGCAGCGAGGATTCCCTGCGCCTGTTCGTGAACCTGGATTTCGCCATGGAGTGGTGCGAGAACAACCTGCTCGAGGCGCACGGGGCCCTGGAGATCAAGGGCCACACCCTGCCCGAGCTGCTGGAGCCCGTGTTTCCGGAGCCCGCCCTCGTCCCCACGCTCATGAAGACCCTGCAGAAGGTCAAGATCAAGCGCCGGGAGTACGTGTTCCACCAGGGCGACGTGTCCGACTCCCTGTACTTCGTGGCCTCGGGCAGTCTGACCGTGGAATTGTCCCTGCCGGGCGGCAAGAACATTCGGCTCAAGAAGATGGGGCCCGGCGCGGTGTTCGGCGAGATGGGCCTGTACACCACGGCCCCGCGTTCGGCCTCGGTGCGGGCCGACGAGTCCAGCGTGGTCTACCGCTTGTCCAAGGAGCGGCTCGAGCACGTGCGAACCCGGCTGCCCTCTCTGTATTCGGCCATCAACCGCTATCTGGTCAATCTGCTCGCCGAGCGGGTGGTGGACGCCAACGAGCGCGTCCGCGACCTCTCTCGTTAATCGAATCTAGGGACCAAATCCCTCTGTACGTACTGAACCAGGGGTTCCTTCCAGTCCGGCGGGGTCTGCCTGGTCGCTTTGGTGAAGCGGGACGTGTCCAGCACGGAGTAGGGCGGCCTGGCCGCCTTGGTGGGATAGTCGGCCGTGGCGATGGGGTACACGCGGCAGTCCAGCCCGGCCGCGGCCGCGGCCTCGGCGGCCAGGTCGCGCCAGCTGGCCGCGCCCGCGTTGACAAGGTGGAAGAGCCCGCGTCCGCCGCTGCGGATCAGGTCCAGGCTCATGCGGGCCAGGTCGCGGGTGCAGGTGGGCGAGCCGATCTGGTCGGCCACCACGCCCAGCCGGTCGCGCTCTCTGGCCAGGGTCAGAATCTTGTGCACGAAATTGGTCTTGTGCGGGCCGAAGAGCCAGGCCGTGCGGATGACCAGCACGCCACCCTTGGAGCGTTCCAGCAGGGCCCGTTCCCCGGCCAGCTTGGTGCGGCCGTACACCGAGACCGGGTTGGGCTCGTCCTTCTCGGTCCAGGGGGTGTCGCGCGGGCCGCTGAACACGAAGTCCGTGGAAAAATGCACCAGCAGGCAGGCCCGGCCGGACGCGGCCCGTCCCAGGGCGGCGGGCAGGTCGTGATTGAGGCGCTGGGCCGCCTCAGGCTCGTCCTCGGCCTGGTCCACCTGGGTGTAGGCCACGGCGTTGAAGAGCAGGTCCGGCTCCTCGTCGTCCAGGAACCGCGCCACCCGCCCGGCGTCGAACAGGTCCAGCCCCCGCTCCTCCAGCTCCGGCCGCCCCAGGGCGATGGTCTCGGCGCCGGCCGTGGCCAGGGCCTCGGTCAGCGCCTGGCCCAGCAGGCCGCGCCTGCCGCCCAGCACCACGGCCTTGCCCAGGGGAATGGCCATCAGCAGCGCTCCTGATACCAGCGGTCCATGAACCGCTTGTATTCCCCGGACTGCACCGAGGCCAGCCAGTCTTCGTGGTCGCGGGTACCAGTCCAGGGTCAGCTTGAGCCCCTGGGCGAAGTCCACCGAGGGCTCGAAGCCCAGCTCGCGGCGGGCCAGGGAGAAGTCCATGGCGTAGCGGCGGTCGTGGCCGGGCCGGTCCGTGACGAAGCGGATCAGGGAGTCGGGCTTGCCCATGAGCGTAAGCAGGGTGCGCACCGTGTCCAGGTTGGCGGTCTCGGCCGCGCCCCCGAGGTTGTAGATGCCGCCCGCGCGGCCGTTGACCAGGGCCAGGGCCACGCCCCGGCAGTGGTCTTCCACGAATATCCAGTCGCGCACGTTGAGCCCGTCCCCGTAGACCGGCAGGGGCTCGCCGGCCTGGGCCTTGAGGTACATGAGCGGGATGAGCTTCTCCGGGAACTGGTAGGGGCCGTAGTTGTTGGAGCAGCGGCAGATGACCGCGTCCAGGCCGTGGGTCTCGGTCCAGGCGCGCACGAAATGGTCGGCCGCCGCCTTGCTGGCCGCGTAGGGGGAGTTGGGCCGCAGGGGGCTCTCTTCGGTGAAGGCCGGGTCGTCCGGGCCCAGGCTGCCGTAGACCTCGTCCGTGGACACCTGGACGTAGCGCTTGACCCCGGCCCGGCGGCACTCGTCTAGGAGCGTGACCACGCCGCGCACGTTGGATTCCAGGAAGGGTCCGGCGTCGGTGATGGAGCGGTCCACGTGGGTCTCGGCCGCGAAGTTGGCCACCGCGTCCACGGCCTCTTCCTCCAGCACCCGGCGCACCAGGGTCGCGTCCGCGATGTCTCCATGCACGAACTTGTACTGCTCGTCCTCTTCCAGGTGGGCCAGGTTGGCCCGATTCCCGGCGTAGGTCAGCTTGTCCAGGTTGACGATGGTCCAGTCCGGCTGGGCGCGGCGCAGATGCAGGATGAAGTTGGTGCCGATGAAGCCGCAGCCGCCGGTGACGAGAAGGCGCATGCAAATCCCTTGGTGATTGTTGGTGGTGCCGCAGTATAGCCCCGGCCCAGAAAGGGCGCAAGGAGAAGCGTCGTTTGAGCCGGGACTTAACGCGGCAGCAGGTCGGTCTGGCGCATGGCCTCGTGGAGCAGGATGCCCGCGGCCGTGGACATGTTCAGGCTGCGCACCGCGTCGGTGATGGGGATGCGCACGTGCAGGGGGTGGGCGGCCAGCAGTTCTTCATGCAGGCCCGTGGTCTCGGGTCCGAGCACGATGGCGTCGTCCGGCTGGAAGGCGAAGCAATCCAAGTCCGTGCCGCTGCGGGCGCTGGTCAGCACGTAGCGGGCGTCCGGACCCAGGCAGGCGCGCAGATCGTCCCAGTCCTTGTGCACCCGCATGTCCACCCGGGGCCAGTAGTCCAGACCGGCCCGCTTGAGGTGCTTGTGGTCCAGGGAGAAGCCCAGGGGCTCCACCAGGTGCAGGGGCACGCCCATGCCTGCGCAGAGCCGGGCCACGTTGCCCGTGTTGGGGGGAATTTCGGGGTGGTAGAGGACCAGGCGCACGGGGGTCAGTCCCGCTTGGCGTGGTAGACCTGCTTGGCGTGTTCCAGGCTCGAGGCCGGGACGCACTCGACCTTCTCCGGAGCCAGGCTGTCGTAGGTCATGGTGTGGACCAGTTCGAAGCCGTCCTTGCGGTTCATGAGCTTTTGCAAGTCGTCGCAGACCAGCTTGAGCCGGGAGCCGTCGAAGTCCGTAATGGAAGGGAACACGCAGTGCAGGTAGCCGCCGCCGGTGAGGGCGGACACGCCGAGCACGTCGTCGACCGCGTATTTCTCCATGATGCGGGCGGGCGCCACCGGGTGCAGCTCCTGGTCCAGGGCTTCGGCCACGGTTTCTTTTCCGTTCACCAGGATGTGCAGGCTCAGGGTGGGGGAGGAGAGCAGCACGCCGCTTCGCTGGTATTCCACCTGGGGCACTTGGCCGGTCTTGGCGGCCACGTCGCTCAGGGCTTCCTTGTGCCCCGGGCCCACGGCCACGCGGCCCAGAATCTGCCGCCACTGCTTGTCGTAGGCCTGGCGCAGCCGTTCGGCCTGGCCCTTGGTCACGTGCTGGGCGCAGATCTTGTAGAATTCTCCGGACAGAGTCACTTCCAGACGCATGCCGCCTCCATTCTCGGGCAAGGGAGTACTGGGATTTTTCGCCAAAGGCAAGATGGTACGCCGGATCGGGTCGGAGGTCGAAAAAAAAGGGCCCCTCGAAAGGGGCCCGGGTGGTCGGTGGTGGGCGATCCGGGATTTGAACTCGGGACTTCCACCGTGTGAAGATGGCACTCTAACCGCTGAGTTAATCGCCCACGGGAACGGCAATATATGCATTTCCCCCCGGCATTGCAAGGGAAGATGCGGGCTTTATTCCACGCTTGCCTTTGACTCCAGAACACAAGGAAAATCGCGGTCATAGCAGGTCAGGCCGCAGCGCAGGCAGCGCGAGGCCTCGTACAGGGCCTGCTCCTCGTTGAGAGCCGCCTCCACCTCGTTGAAGGTGCAGGTGCGGTCTTCGATGCTGCAATGCACGGGCAGGTCCGAGCGCTCCATTTCCTTCACTCCGTCCACGGTCTTGAACAGGGTGTAGGGGATGAGGTCGCGCTGGAGCCTGGCCGGTACGTCCACACGGCCGTTGTTCAGGTACTGGTGGATGGAGCGGGCCGCCTTGCGTCCGCCGCCTACGGCCGAGATGACCAGGGACGGGCCGGTGAACATGTCGCCGCCCGTGAACACGTTCTCGATGGCTGTCTGCAGGGTATCCGGGTTGGCGGCCAGGGTGCGCCACTTGGTGGCCGACAGGGGGCACTTGGCCTCGCCCTGCCACAAGCAGTCCAGCTCGGGCTTCTGGCCGATGGCCGGGACGATGGTGTCGCACTCGACCACGGTCTCCGAGCCCTCCACGGGTTCGGGACGCCGCCTGCCCGAGGCGTCGGGCTTGCCGAGCTTCATCTCCACGTACTCCAGGCCCGTGACCTTGCCGGAGGCGTCCGTGACCACGCGGTTGGGCGCGGCCAGGAACAGGAACTGCACGCCTTCTTCGGCCGCGCCGTCGATTTCTTCCTCGTGGGCGGGCATCTCGGCCCGGGTGCGGCGGTACATCATGGTCACTTCGCTGCCCAGGCGCACCGAGGAGCGGGCGCAGTCAATGGCCGTGTTGCCGCCGCCGACCACCACCACCTTCTTGCCGATGCCCGTGCCCACGCCCAGGCCGATCTTGGTCAACAGCTCGGTGCCGGGGACGACCCCGTCGGCCTCCTCGCCGTCGATGCGCAGGGTGGCGTTGGCCCAGGCCCCGATGGACAGGAACACGGCGTCGAAATTCATCTTTTCGCCCAGGTCGTCCAGGGTGACGTCGTGGCCGAAACGGACTTCGGTGCGGGCCTCAACGCCCAGATCCAGGATGCCCTGAATTTCCCAGTCCAGGACCTTCTTGGGCAGCCGGTACTCAGGGATGCCGTAGCGCAGCTGGCCGCCCAGCTTGGGCTTGGACTCGAAGATGGTCGGGTGGTGGCCCAGGCGGCGCAGGTAGAAGGCGCAGGACAGTCCGGCCGGGCCGCCGCCGATGATGGCGATGCGTTTGCCCGAGTCCGGGGCGCAGGGGATGGGCAGATGCTCGCCCTGGCGCATCTCCCAGTCCGCGGCGAAGCGCTTGAGCATGTTGATGCCCACGGGCTCGTCCACGTGGCCCCGGCGGCAGGCCGACTCGCAGGGCCGGGGGCAGACGCGGCCGCAGACCAGGAGCAGGGGGTTGCGCTCCTTGATGGTCAGCACGGCCCCGGCGTAGTCCCCGTTGCGAACGCACTCGATGTACTTGGGAATGTTGATCTGGCCCGGGCACTTCTGGCGGCAGGGGGCCAGGCAGTCCGAGGTCTCGTTGAGATGGGTCAGCCAGGTGGAGTCGCCGTAGACCTTCATGACCCCGCGCGGACAGATGCGCTCGCAGATGCCGCAGGCCGTGCATAGATTCTTGTCCACCACGGGGTAGCCGTTTTCGCCCATGGACAGCGCGCCGAACGGGCAGGCCCGCACGCAGGTGCCCAGGCCCAGGCAGCCCTCGGGGCACATCTTGGCCCCCTGGTAGAGCAGGTGCTGGGCCCGGCAGTCGGCCACGCCCTCGTAGCAGTAGATTTCCTCGGCTCGGCGGCCGCCGGTGCAGTCCACCGTGGCCAGCTTCTTTTCCATGGCCACCACGGCCAGGCCCATGATCTTGGCCACCTTCATGGCCGTCTCGGGCCCGCCCACGATGCACACGTCCGCTCCGGCCTCGCCCTTGACCACGGCCGCCGCCGCGGCGGCGCAGCCGGGATAGCCGCATCCGCCGCAGTTGGCCCCGGCCAGGTTCTCCTCCACCACCGCGATGCGCGGGTCCTCCTTCACGTAGAGGACGCGGGAGGCCACGGACAGGACCACGGCGGCCGTGAAGCCGATGGCCAGGAGGACGAGAACCGAGGAAGTGATCATGTCATTGCGCTCCCGAACTTACTGGATCATTCCCTTGAACGCGAAAAAGGCCAGGGACATCAGTCCGGCCATGATCAGGGCGATGGGCGTGCCGCGCAGGGTGGCCGGGAGCCGGGCCATGTCGAGGCGTTCCCGGATGGACGACAGGATGACCAGGGCCAGCATGAAGCCCGCGCCCGAGGCCAGGGCGAAGACCACGGACTTGACGAACCCGTACTCCTGGCGCTGGACGATGATGGCGATGCCCAGCACGGCGCAGTTGGTGGTGATGAGCGGCAGGAAAATGCCCAGGGACTTGTACAGCGGGGGCATGACCTTCTTGAGGAACATCTCCACGAACTGGACCAGGGCGGCGATGATCAGGATGAAGGCCAGGGTCTGGAGGTAGTCCAGGCCGTTGGGCACCAGCAGGTACTTCTGCACGGCCCAGGTGATCGCTGTAGCCAAGGTCGCCACGAAGACCACGGCCGCGCCCATGCCCGTGGCCACGGACAACGAGCGCGAGGTTCCAATAAATGGGCAATTGCCCAGGTACTGGGCCAGGACGATGTTGTTGACGAAGACGGCCGCGACGACCAGGAGGATGTATTCCTGCATGGCTCTCCTCCCTTACTTCCGTATGGTCCCGCACATGCCGCAGGTGCGGCAGTCGTGCACCTTGGGCTGGGGGTCGATCTCGCCGGCGCGGCGGCGCTGCCACAGGGTCAGGGCGTTCATGCCGCCCAGGACCAGGCCCAGGCAGACGAAGGCCCCGGGGGCCTCGATCATGAAGGTGAAGGGCTCGAAGGACGGGCCGAACAGCTCCTTGCCGAACATCGTGCCGTAACCCAGGGACTCGCGGATCAGGCCCAGGAAGGTCAGGGACACGGTGAAGCCGATGCCCATGCCCATGCCGTCGGCCATGGACAGCAGGGGGCCGTTCTTGGAGGCGAAGGCCTCGGCCCGGCCCAGGATGATGCAGTTGACCACGATCAGGGGCACGAAGATGCCCAGCTGCTGGTAGAGCGGGTAGGCGTAGGCCTGCATGACCAACTCCACGCAGACCACCAGGGACGCGGCCACCACGATGAAGCAGGCGATGCGCACCTTGGCCGGGATGATGCCCCGGATCAGGGAGATGATCAGGTTGGACAGGGTGAGCACGAAGATGACGGCCAAGCCCATGCCCAGGCCGTTGTCCGCGGTCTTGGTCACTGCCAGGGTGGGGCAGAGCCCGAGCACCAGCCTGAACGGGGGCAGGTCGCGCCAGAGGCCCTTGGTGAATTCGCGGATCAGTCGGCTCATTGCTGCCCCCCTGCGAAGGCGGTTTCCAGTTCGGGCTTGAGGAGCTGGTAGATGGCCGCGGCCTTGCCCACGGCCTCCACGGCCGCGGTGGAGGAGATGGTGGCCCCGCTGACCGCGTCGATGTCGCCGTCGTTCTTGGCCAGGGCGATGTTGTCCACGCCGTGCCCGGCGAACTGGCCGGTGAACGAGGGCAGGGTCACTCGCGAGCCGACGCCCGGGGTCTCCTTCATGGTGGTCACGCCGATGCCGGACAGGGAGTCCGTGGCCAGGTCGAAGCCGACCATGACGCCCAGGTCGCCGCCGTAGCCCCCGGCCTTGGTTTCAAAGGCCACGGCCTTGAGGCTGCCGTTCTCCAGGGCCGGAAACACGGTCACTTCCGCGCCGTCGTCCAGGGTGAAGACGCGCCGGTCCTTGACGGGGTCGTTGTCGTGCGCAGGAAAGACCTGTTCGATGGCCGGGCCCTGCACGAACGTCAGCTCCTGGAACACGATGCGTTCGGCCGTGGCGTCGCGCAGGGTGGCCAGGGTCAGCCCGGACAGGCCGCAGATCATCGACAGGACCACGATCATGCGGATGATTTCGCCCATCACGCCCCTCCCTTTTCGACTTGGCCGCGCGGCGGCAGGCCAAAGGGCCTGGGCCGGATGCGGTCCAGCAGCGGGGCCAGCAGGTTGGCCAGGAGCACGGCGAAGGGCGCGGCCTCGGCGTACACCCCGTAGACCCGGATCAGGACCAGCAGGAAGCCGCCCGTGAGTCCGTAGAGGAACATGGGCAGACGGCCGGACGGGGACGAGGAGGGGTCCGTGGCCAGGAAGAAGGCCGCGAACACCGTGGACCCGCCCAGCAGGTGGACCAGGGGGCCGGCCGTGTCGCCCGTGGCCTGGAAGACCAGGGCCCCGACGGTGACGCCCAGGAGAAAGGCGAACGGGACTTGCCAGCGCACGCGCTTGCGGAACAGGAGGTAGAGCCCGCCCAAAGCCAGGGCGGCCGGCTGGGCCGCGCCCAGACCGCCGAGCTGGCGTCCCAGCAGGAGCTCCACGGGATTGAGGTCGGCCACCGCGCCGGGGCCGAAGTGCATGAGGTCGAAGATGGGCGCGGGCAGGTTGAAGGCCAGCAGGCTCAGGTTGGTGTCCATGTATCCGGGCCAGGAAATGTTGCAGATGGCCCAGCCCAGGGCCGGAGCGCACAGGGGCGCGCCGCCCAGGCCGCCGAAGATCATCTTGCCGAGCATGATGGTCAGGCCGCTGCCCACCACCACCAGCCACCAGGGGGCCGTGGCCGGGAGCAGGAAGGCGAAGAGCAGGCCGGTGAGCAGGGCGCTGTAGTCGTCCGCCTGGGAGGGGCGGCCCATCATGCGCCAGCCGATCCACTCGAAGACCACGGCCGAGGACATGGACAGGGCCATGACCCGCACGGCCGGGAGCCCGAAGGTGGCCGCGGCCATGACCACGGCCGGGACCAGGGCCAGCAGGGTGTTGAGCATGAGCCCGCGCACGGTGCGGCCGTTGTGCACGTGGGGCGGGCAGGAGACCGTCAGCAGGGGGTCGGGGATGCGGGGCAGGATGGGGATGCTCATGCCTTCTCCTCGGACGGCCCGGAGGCCTGTCGGGCGGCCGCTTCGGCCTCGGCCTTGGCCAGGTCTTGCTTGGCCAGCTCCTCCTTGGCCAGGAGGATGTATTGCAGCAGGGGACGTCTGGCCGGGCACACGTAGCCGCACAGGCCGCATTCCATGCAGGCCTCCACTGCCAGGCTTCGGGCCCGGTCGAAGAGCCTGAACTCCGAGGCCCGGGACACCAGGTCCGGCCGGATGCGCGAGGGACAGACCGGCACGCACTCGCCGCAGCCCACGCAGGCCGCGTCGCGCACGGGCAACCGCTTGTCCCTCGGGGTCACGTTCAGGCCGTAGGCTCCCTTGGGCAGACCCTGGTCCAGGGAGTACAGGGCCGCGCCGCGCAGGGGGCCGCCCAGGGAGACCACGTCGCCCGGGTCGGCCTGGACTCCGGCCTGAGCCAGCAAATGGCCCACCGGGGTTCCGACCACGGCCAGCATGCCCTTCCCGGCCACGGTCAGGGGCTGCTCCAGCACCGGACGGCCGGTCTGCATGACCTTGCCCACGGCGTAGAGGTCCAGCAGGCTGACCACGGCCGTTTCGGGCTCGTATTCGTTGCCCGTGACCGCCTTGACCACCAGGGGGTCCAGCCCGGCCGGGTATTCCTGGCTGACGTGGACCACGGTGCAGTTGCCGAAGTGGGCCGCGTCGCCGGACAGGGCGGCCAGGTGGACCTGGATCAGGCCGCAGGTGCGGCGCAGGGCGTCCAGGCCGGCGGCCAAAGTCTGGCGGTAGTGCTTGAGCATCTGCTCGGTGATGGCGACGGTCGGCTCGGGCGGCACGCCGTTGATGATTACCCGGCGCACCTTGCGGGGCCAGAGCATGTTCACCCCGGCCCGGCGCAGGGATTCGGCCAGTTCCTCCTCGGATTGGCCGGAAAAGTCCAGGGGCTCGGCTTGGTCGCCTTCCTCCACCCTGACGGCCACCATCTGGGCCGTGACCTCTTCCACCTTTCCGGCCAGCCCGGCGTGCATGTCGCCCAGGCCGGGGGCCGTGCTCTTGGCCACGGTCTGGCCACGGAGCACCACGTCGCCCTCGGCCACCAGGGGCTCATGCCCGTCCAGGGGAATGTTCAGGACTTCGGGCGCGGCGGGCCGTTCGGGCAGGGGGGTTGGGTCGGTCAGCAGATTGAAGAGTGCTCCTCGCATGGCGTCTACCTGAAGTGGCACTGGCCGCAGCTGTCGTCGCCGAAGGGGCCGCGCTGGTTTTCTTGGTGGCAGCCCATGCACTGGCCGTGGAAGGCGTCGGTGCGGGTGGGCAGGGGGATTCCTTCCGCGTGGCAGTCCGCGCAGGGAGCCGGGCTGGTGATGATGTTCCCGGCCGTGTCCTCCAGGGCGTGGCAGGTGCGGCAGGCCATCTCGCCGGGGTCCAGCTCGGAGTGGCAGTCGGAGCAGCGACTGTGCCCGGCCTCCTTGAGGGAAGGCATGCTTTCGTCCCCGGTCTTGTCGTGGCAGTCGGCGCAGGCCGCGGGCTCGGGCTCGATCTCGGTGTCGTGGTGGCAGGCCCGGCAGTCGTCGGACAGCAGCTCCATGTGGGCGTCGTGGTCAAAGCTCAACCCCTGCATGCGGGTATGGTGGCAGTCCGCGCAGGTGTCGGTGTCAAAGGAGGCGGCGTGTTCGTGGATGAAATGGTCGTCGAACTCGGCCGGGTGGCACACGGCGCAGGCCAGGGGAGTGGCCTGGTCCTCTACGGCCGGGCCGTGGTGGTGACATCGGGTACAGTCCAGCCCGTAGTCATGGGCATGGGTGCTGTGGGCCAGGATCACTTTGCCGCCAGCCGTGTCGAACAGGAGCCTGGTGGGAACCGGTTCGGATTGGGCCGGGACGAGGTAGGAGCTCACGGCCACCACCAGCAGAAGGGCGGTGATCACGAGCATGGTGGCATGTCGTCGCTGCAAGACCTGTCCTCGGATGTTGAGTGCGGGTACGAAACCGAACGGTCCCCTTGTAACCGAAAGGGGCGCACTTCGTCCATACCCGCGCCGATTCTCGTGGCTTTCTCAGGTCTTGTTCCCGAATTGAGCGGGCTCTGGGGCCGCAGCCGGGCCCAAAGGCCGACTATTCTTCGGCCTGGTCTCCGGGTTCGGTCTGGGCGTCCTTGAGCTTTTTGGCGTGGGCCGCGGCCTCGATGCCGGCCACGCAGCCCTCGCCCACGGCCTTGGCGATCTGCAGGGGCGGGCCGGTGATGTCTCCGGCAGCGAAGATCCCGGGCACGTTGGTGCGCTGCTTGCGGTCCACCACCACGTACTTCATGGAGTCATCCAGCTCCAGGCCCAGCAGCGAGGCCAGTTCCAGCACGCCCTTGGCGCCCAGCTCGATGAACACTCCGGCCACGTTCAGGACGGTGCCGTTTTCCAGCTCCAGGCCGGTGACCTCGTTTTCGCCCTGGATGGCCTTGACCTCGGCGCCCTCGTGCAGGATTACCCCGGCCTTCTCCAGCTTCTTGCGCAGGGCGTCGGCCACCTCCAGCTTCTCGCACACGAGATGGGTCTCGGAGGCCAGGTGGGACAAGGTCAGCGCGCCTCCGGCCGCGGCCGAGAGACCGCCCACCACGGCCACCTTCTCGCCTCGGAAGAAGCCGCCGTCGCAGTCCACGCAATAGCTCACGCCCTTGCCCAGCAGCTCCTTCTCGCCGGGGACGCCCAGCTTGTTGCGGCTGGTGCCCGTGGCCAGGATCAGGTTGCGGGCCATATGGACCTGGCCCGACTCGCTGGTGACCTCGAAGTGCCGCCCGGACCGGGCCACGTGCAAAGCGTCCTCCTCGATGCGCTGGGCGCCGAAGTTGGCCGCCTGGGCCAGGCCGGTGTTGAGCATCTCCTCACCGCTGACCTTGAGCTGGCAGCAGAAGTTCTCCACGTGGGCCCAGAACAGGCTGGACTTGCTCATGCGGCCGAGCATGAGCACGTCGGCCTTTTTCCTGGCCGCGTGGATGGCGGCCTGGATGCCGCCGGGACCGCTTCCCAATATGATGACGTCGTGGATGGTCTGCATGGCGTACTCCGTTGCTTGGGGGGCTGAACAGCAACGTATAGAGTATGCATCAGCGTAAAATTGGCAACCCGTGAGGGAGGAAATTCAGGAGTTGGATTTGTCGCAGAAACGGTCCAGGTCGGCGAGTACCTGGCCGCGCATGCGGTCCAGGTCCGGGGTGGCGGGCAGGCTGTCCAGGATGGCTTGCAGGTGGCCCCGCTCGCGCAGGAGCCGGGCCGAGGTGGGGAACTCCAGGCCGTAGACCCAGCTGACCGTGAGCAGCTTGAAGTCGTTGCCGTAGCGCATGCGGCGGTAGTCCACGATGCCCCGGACCATGACCTGCTCCACCAGCTCCGGGGAGTAGGCGTCCGGTTCCTGCCTGGTGCCCAGGGTGACCACCTTGTTGGCCGGGCGGCCGTCGTCGTCCAGGTAGGAGAGGAGCACGGGCAGGATGTCCAGCTTGTCGCTGTCGCGCACCACCCGGACCACGGTGTCCAGGGGTTGGCTCAGGGGCTTGTCCAGGGTGCGGACGTTGTGCAGGAAGACCGCGCCCAGGATCACGCCCCGGGCCCGGGGGGAGCAGCCCTCCAGCAGTGCCCGGCCCGGTCCGGACCGAACCAGGGCATGCAGGCCCAGGCGGGCGTGGTTCTCGGTGGTGGCGTCGGAAAAGCTGCCGAACTTGGCGTACTGGGGAAAGCGCCCGGTGTCGTGGACCAGAGCCGCGGCGTGGCACAGGGCGGCCACGGGCCCGGTGATGGATTCGCGGGCCGTGATCTCCTGGGACAGCTCGAGCACCCGCAGGGAGTGGTCGATCTTGAGCTGGACGTTTTCCAGGTCTTCCCCGGCCCCCTGGAGAAAGGCCCGGGAATAGGCCAGGAAGCGATCGGTCAGACGATCGAGGGGCGGCAGGATCACCGGGTCAGCCTTTTCTTCTCTTTCTCGTAGATGTAGTCGTCCACTTCCCCGGCCGCGTACCGCTTCTCCAGGTCCTCGAGTTCGCGGGCCGTCTCCTCGGCCGCGTCCTCGTCGATCCATTTCTCGCGCAGCGGGCCCTTGGGGCCGAACAGCAGGCGCAGGAACAGGCAGATGAGGGCCAGGATGCCGACGATGAAGCCCAGCCGGGCCAGGACCAGGGGCCAGTGTTCCCCGTAGCCCGGGCCGAAGGGCCAGAAGTCCCAGGGGTTGTGGATGGCCGGATCGGCGGGCGTTTCCGGAGTCCCCGAGGGAGCTTGGGCCTGGGCCAGGGCCAGGGCGGCGGAAAGCAGGGTATTCAGGATGGGTTGGAGCATGGCTGTTTCCTGTGACCTGATACGTCCCTTTGCCGTGGCTGGCAAGACCGTTCCGGGACAGCCCGGAGATCGCGTCCGTCCTTGGCGAGCCGGAGCTCGGTTGTCTTGCCCCGGCTTCGGTGGTAGACAGTATAGGATGTCGGACGGAGGAGGCCCCATGCGAACACTCATCGCTGAAGACGATACCACCAGCAGCTCGGTTCTCGTGGCCGCCCTCAAGAAATTTGGCGAATGCATGCAGGTGCAGGACGGCATGTCGGCCGTGGAGGCCTTTGGACAGGCCCTGGACGAGGAAAAGCCCTTTGACCTGGTCTGCATGGACATCATGATGCCCAACATGGACGGCATCCAGGCCGTCAAGGCGCTGAGGGCGGCGGAACAGGCCCGCGGCGTGCCTCCGGACAAGGAGGTCAAGGTGCTCATGGTCACTGCCCTCAACGATCCGCGCACCGTGATCCAGTCCTTCTACCGGGCCGGGGCCAACGCCTACCTGGTCAAGCCGATGGAGCCGGCCGATCTGAAGGCCAAGCTCGCGGAACTCGACCTGCCTCCATCCGCCGACTGACCCCGTCCGTTTGGATTTCATCTCACGGAGTCAAGCAATGCGTACGGTTTCGGCATTCATATTGTTTCTTCTGTCCCTCGGAGGCACGGCCCTGGCCGACGGCCTGACGGACCCGGGCGTGACGGGGGCACAGGTGGGCGGGTTCCGTTCGATACTGCCCCTGATCTTCATCGGCCTGTTGGTGTACGTGGGGCTGCGCATGTTCAGGCGCATGGGCCGTGGCCCGGGCCAGGGCGACGGCACGGACAGGCCCCGGCCCAAGGACTATTCCCGGCCCGACGATCCCGAGAACATGCGGGACGCCTATCAGCGCGCCCGGGCTTCCTGGGACTGGCTGAGCCAGGGTCCGGCCCAGGGCAGGGACGTGGAGGCCGGACCGGCCATGCCCGTGCCCGACGCCCCGGTGGGATTCGATCCCGAGGAGTTCGTGGCCGGAGCCAAGGCCGCCTACGTGCGCATCCGCCACGCCTTGGCCAAGGGCGAGCGCGAAGACGCTGAATCTTTCGCCGAGCCGGGCCCTCTGGACGAACTGGTGGGATCGTCCGCTCCCGGGGGCCTGCCGTCGGAATTCCTCCTGGTCAACGCCCGGCTCATGGGCGTGGAGACCGAGGACGGCCAGACCAAGGCCACGGTTTTCTACGACGTGCTGGCCCGGGTCGAAGGCGCGGAGGAGCCGGTGCAACTGCGCGAGGTCTGGAAGTTCTCGCGCCGCGAGGATGATCCCGGTTCCCATTGGAAGCTGTTTGGGGTGGAACGTATGGACCAGGGTCCGCCGCAGGACGGCGAGCCCGTGGAAACCATGGGAGGACCCCAATGAGCCGCACACAACTGCCCCCAGAGGATGCCACGCTCGGAGAGTTGATCCGGGCCGCGCGCAAGGACTTCGGCGCCGTGGCCTTTGAACCGGTACCCGCGGGCGGCTTGAGCCTGGAGATACCCCAGGTGGCCGACATGCCCGCCTACCTGGAGCGGCTGGCCGCCAAGGCCGGCCCCAAAGGCAAGCTTTCCCTGCCGCTGTGGGCCAAGATCTGGCCCTCCTGCCTGGTGCTGTCACTGTTCCTGTCCAAGATCGGCCTGCCCGAGGGCGACGTCCTGGAGATCGGGGCCGGGGTGGCCGTGGTCGGCCTGTCCCTGGCCTCGGCCGGGCGCTCGGTCACGGTCACGGACGTGGACACGGGCGCGCTCCTGTTCGCCCGCATCGGGGCCGTGAAGAACGAGGTGGCCGACAAGGTCACCGTGGCCCGGGCCGACTTCACCAAGGACGACCTGGGCCGGAAGTTCCCCTTCATCGTGGGCTGCGAGGTGCTCTACAACGAGGCCCACGCCGCGCCCCTGGTGGACTTTTTGGAACGGCACCTGGCCCCGGGCGG
The DNA here is from genome assembly GCA_963666895.2 of Desulfovibrionaceae bacterium. GTDB lineage: Bacteria > Desulfobacterota > Desulfovibrionia > Desulfovibrionales > Desulfovibrionaceae. The sequence goes on from CAXXNS010000014.1 coordinate 50,626, forward strand.
CGAGGTCATCCTGGCCATGGATCGGGTGCGCACGGGCAGGGTCTTCTTCACCCACGCCCAGGAGCGGTTCCAGATCATGGCCAAGGAAGTGCCCGTGACCCGGGACGACGGCAAGAAGGGCGCCTGCGTGCTGTACCGGCTACGGGCCAAGGACCATTCCCAAGACGAATGTTGACGCTTCAATCCTGCCCCAAGGGGTACACCAGGGATCAGGACAAGGCCTTTTCTCCGGACCAGACCGTGGCCCGGGTCAAGGCCCTGTTGGGAGAGCGCGCCCAGGGCGTGCTGGCCGGAACCGACCGCGTGGATACCGGGCGGATGGGCATCCCTGTCTACGTGTCCCAGTGCGGACCCGAGGCGGCCCGGATCATGCCCACGCGCAAGCAGATGGGAAAGGGCGCGTCCCCGGACCAGGCCGAGGCCTCGGCCCTCATGGAGCTGGTGGAGCGCTACAGCTATTTCTCCTATTGGGACGACCCGGACAACTTTCGCGAAATGACCTGGTCCGAGGCGGCCGAAACCTGGCCCGACTCGCTGCTGCCCGTGGAGCGGCTGCTCCAGTCCGTTGGCGACGGCCTGGACCCGGACACGGCCTCCCTGGTGCTGGACCTGGTGGAGTTCCGCTTCGCACCGGTGCTGGACGTGGCGTCCGGGCAAGAGGTGGTGGTTCCCCTGGACTGGTTCAAGCTCCTCAACGAGTTCAACGGCTCGTCCGCGGGCAACACCCCGGAGGAGTCCGTGCTCCAGGGCGCCTGCGAGCTGGTGGAGCGCCACGTCTGCGCCCTGGCCGACCGGGAGCGGGGAACCTACCCGACCATCGACCCGTCCGCGTCGGACGACCCGGTCCTGGCCGATCTCTGCGCCAAGTTCGAGCGCAACGGCGTCCGGTTCCTTCTCAAGGATTTCAGCATGGGCTATCCCGCGCCCACGGTTGCGGCCGTGGCCTGGGACCCGGGCACCTTCCCGGGCATGAGCGAGATCGTGTTCACCGCGGGCACGTCCTCCAGTCCGGCCAAGGCGGCCATCCGCGCCCTGACCGAGGTGGCCCAACTGGCCGGGGACTTCGAGACCGGCCGCATCTACGAGGCCTCGGGCCTGCCCAAGCTCACGGAGATCGAACAGCTGGCCTGGCTGGAGCAGGGGCCCACCGTTCCCCTGTCCTCCCTGCCGGACATCGAGGACAACGACATTCACGTGGAGCTCATGCGCCTGGCCCAGGGGCTGGCCGGCCAGGGGTACCAGTTGCTGACCGCGGACATCACCCACCCGGACGTCACCGTACCCGCCAACTACAACCTGGTGCCCGGGTTTTGGTTCCGGGAGCGGGCCCAGCACACCAGCCTGGGGCTGTTCATCGGCCGGATGCTGGCCGAGAACGCGCCTGAAGACCAAGCTTTATATGGACTTGAAGTCCTGGCCCAGGCCTATCCGGACGCCTGGTTCCTGCCCTTTTTCCAGGGGTTGGTGGACCTGCGCCTGGGCGACGCGGCCCGGGCGGCCGAGCGGTTCGGTCACGCCGCGCCCCTGCAGCCCGGCCTCCAGGAACAGGCCCTGTCCTGGTTTTACCAGGGCCACGCCCTGTCGCTCGAGGAGCGCTGGGACGAGGCCGTGGCTCCCTTGGGCCGGGCCATCGACCTGGACCCGGAGCTCATGGAGGCCTTCAACCTGCGCGGGGTGTCCCGGTTCAAGGCCGGGGCCTTCGAGGACGCGGCCCAAGACTTTCAGGCCGCCCTGGACCTGGACTCCGGGCAGCCTCCGGTGCTGGCCAACCTGGGCATGTGCATGCTCCGGCTGGGACGGCCCGAGGAGGCTGCGGACTATCTGGAGGCGGCCGTGGACATGGATCCGGACCTGGACTGGGCCCGGCAGCGCCTGGACGAGTTGCGCGGGGGAATCGACGCGGGCGATTGACAAGGGGGCGGTGCGAATTTAGGGTGACGGGACACGAGGCTGTAACCATGCGGTAACGAGTGGCGGAAGGTCGCTCATCTGGATAGAGGACCCCGAGTTTATAAGTCGGGAAAATGGCAACGTTTTTTTGTACGAGGAGGAGTTTCTATGGCCACTGTTGATTTCCAGGGTAAAACCTTCGAGGTGGACGAGGACGGTTTCCTGCAGTCTTTTGACGCTTACTGCCCCGAGTGGGTGGAGTACGTGAAGGGCGAAGAGGGCATCGCCGAGTTGACCGATGACCACATGAAGGTCGTGGAGTTCCTCCAGGACTACTACAAGAAGAACGGCATCGCCCCCATGGTGCGTATTCTTTCCAAGGTCACCGGCTTCAAGCTGAAGCAGATCTACGAGCTGTTCCCGTCCGGGCCCGGCAAGGGAGCCTGCAAGATGGCCGGCCTGCCCAAGCCCACGGGCTGCGTCTAATCCAGCGTTCACGCAGGAAACAAAAGGCGGGAGCTCCGGCTTCCGCCTTTTTTCGCGGCCGATGCGAAAAACAGGGTTGGATATCCCTTGCCAAGCGCGGAGAAAGGGGCTATACACCACGCCTCACGTGAGACCATCAGGAGCATTGCAATGAAGAAAGACATCCATCCCAAGCTGCACAAGGCCAAGATTCGCTGCCATTGCGGGTACGAGTCCGAGGTCTTGACCACCCGTGGCGAAGAGTTGAGCGTGGACATCTGCTCCGCCTGCCATCCCTTCTACACCGGCAAGCAGCGCTTTGTGGACACCGCCGGCCGCATCGATCGGTTCCGCAAGAAGTACGCCAAGTTCCAGCAGGAACAGTAGCTTTTCAGACACGGCCCCCGGGGCCGCTGGAACGCCTCCGTCGGATGTGTGTCCGCCGGAGGTGTTCTCGTCTGGTCCGGGCGGCTCGACCCCGAGGGGAATCCATGCGCTCGCCTTTCAGGAATCTCTGGACTTTCCTGGCCGCCGCGTCCAAGCCCGCCGTGGGCGGACAGGCGGTCATCGAGGGCGTGATGATGCGCGCCCGGGACAACCTGGCCATTGCCGTGCGCCGTCCGGACGGCCAGATCGAGGTCGAGCTGCGGCCCTGGTTCTCCCTGACCAAGGCCGCTTGGATCAAGAAACCTTTCCTGCGCGGATTCCCCGTGCTCCTGGAGACCCTGGTCAACGGCATCAAGGCCCTGACCTACTCGGCCTCCAAGGCAGTGGACGAGGAAACCGGGGACGAAACCCTCAAGCCCTGGCAGATGGTCCTGACCCTGGCCGTGGCCATCGGCGCGGCCCTGGGCCTGTTCGTGGTCCTGCCGCACCTCATGTCCATGGGCATGGAGTGGATCGGCCTGGGCGGCTCGGTGGACGACCTGTCCTTCCACGCCTGGGACGGCCTGTTCAAGCTGACCCTGTTCGTGGGCTATATCGCGCTTATTTCGCTCCTGCCGGACATCAGGCGGGTGTTCCAGTACCACGGGGCCGAGCACAAGACCATCTGGGCCTTTGAAGAGGGCAGGGAACTGACCTGCGAGCAGGCCCGGACCTTCCCCCGGCTGCACCCCCGCTGCGGCACGGCCTTCATCCTGTTCGTCCTGGCCCTGTCCATCGTCCTGTTCGCGGTGCTGGTGCCCTGGCTGCTGACCTTCTGGTCCCCCGAGGTGTTCTGGCTCAAGCATCTGTACATCGTGGGCCTCAAGCTGCTGCTCATGATTCCGGTCAGCTCCGGGGCCTACGAGCTCATCAAGTTTGCGGGCAAGTTTCACAGGAACCTGCTCTGCCGCGCCCTGTGTTGGCCCGGCTTGGCCATGCAGGCCCTGACCACCAAGGAGCCGGACGACGAGCAGCTCGAGGTGGCCATCGCCGCGCTCAAGTGCGCCGTGGGCGAGGAGAGGTAATGTTCGCCAAGCTGGAAGAGATCGAAGCCTCGTACGTGGCCCTGGAAGAACAGCTGGCCGAGCCCGGCATCTTCAACGACCAGGAGCGCTACCGCAAGGTTTCCAAGGCCCACGCCGACCTGGGCGACGTGGTGGTGGTCTGGCGGGAGTACAAGGCCCTGCGCGACCAGATCAAGGGCAACCGCGAGCTGACCCGGGACAAGGATCCGGACATCCGCGAGATGGCCCAGGCCGAGTTGGAGGAGCTGGAACCCCATCTGGATGGCCTGGAGGAGAAGCTCAAGGTCCTGCTGCTTCCCAAGGACCACCTGGACGAGAAGGACATCCTGGTGGAGATCCGGGCCGGCACCGGCGGCGAGGAGGCGTCCCTGTTCGCCGCGGACCTGTACCGCATGTACACCCGCTTCGCCGAGCAGCGCCGCTGGAAGTGCGAGGTCATGAGCTCCCACGAGACCGGCTCGGGCGGGTACAAGGAAATCATTTTCGCCATCTCCGGGGACCAGGTCTATTCCCGGCTCAAGTACGAGTCCGGCACCCACCGCGTGCAGCGCGTTCCGGCCACCGAGTCCCAGGGGCGCATCCACACCTCGGCCGTCACCGTGGCCATCCTGCCTGAGGCCGAGGAGGTGGACGTGGAGATCAAGCCCGAGGAACTGCGCATCGACGTGTTCCGGTCCTCAGGTCCGGGCGGCCAGTCCGTCAACACCACGGACTCGGCCATCCGGGTCACGCACCTGCCCACCGGCCTGGTGGTCACCTGCCAGGACGAGAAGTCCCAGCACAAGAACAAGGCCAAGGCCCTCAAGGTGCTGCGCTCCCGGCTGCTTTCCCTGGCCCAGGAAGAGGCCAAGGCCGAGCAGGACGAGAACCGGCGCGCCCAGGTAGGAACCGGCGACCGCAGCGAGCGCATCCGGACCTACAATTTTCCCCAGGGCCGGGTTTCCGACCACCGCATCAACCTGACCCTGTACAAGCTGGATCAGGTCATGGAAGGCGACCTGGACGAGATCATCGAGGCCCTGTCCTCCCACTACCAGGCAGAGGCGCTCAAGTCCCACGCTCAAGACTAGCAGGCCGTTGAAATTCCCGCGATGGCTGCGTTGCTTCAAAAAGTTCAAAACCTCGCGTACCTCAAGAGTACGCGTCGGTCTTGAACTTTTCTTGCGCCTTGCCCTCACGGTTTTTGAGCGGCCTGTAAGAAAAGCTTTTTCAACAATCAGTCAGGTTTGAAAAGCTTATGCCGACCCTGCGACACTCCCTGGACAGCATGACCGAACGATTTCAGGCCGCCGGGGTGGATTCGCCCCGTCTGTCCGCCCATCTGCTCCATGCCCACGTCCTGGGCCTGGAACACCACATGCTGATCGCCGAGCGCGACCGCGTCCTGGATCCGGACCAGCAGGCCCGGCTGGAACAGGTGGCGGACAGGCGGGCGGCCGGCTGCCCCGTGGCCCTGATCCTGGGGCGCAAGGAATTCTACGGGCGCGATTTCCTGGTCAACGAACACACCCTGGTGCCCCGGCCCGAGACCGAGCATGTCGTGGAGGCCGCCCTGGAGCGGCTGGACCGCAACGCTCCCCTGGCTTTCGCGGACCTGGGCACGGGTTCCGGCGCCCTGGCCGTGACCCTGGCCCTGGAGTTCCCCAACGCCCGCGGCCTGGCCCTGGACCTGTCCGCCCCGGCCCTGGACACGGCCCGCCGGAACGCCGTGCGGCTGGGCGTGGCCGAACGGATCGAGTTCATCCGAGCCGATTTCACCAAGCCCTTTGCCCAACCTGGCAGCCTGGACCTGGTGGCGGCCAACCCGCCCTACGTCACTCCCGAGGAGTACGACGGGCTGTCCCGGGAGGTCCGGCTGTACGAGCCCGGCACGGCCCTGGTCAGTCCGGACCAGGGGTTGTGGCACCTGAAACGGCTCGTGCCCCTGGCGGCCAAGGCCCTGCGTCCCGGCGGACTGCTTTTGGTGGAGATGGGCGCGGAACAGGGTGGGGCCGTGGCCCGGATTCTGGCCGAACATTTCCCCGGTTCCGAGCCCGAAATCCTGCCCGATCTGGCCGGGCTGGACCGGGTGGGCGCTGCCCGACAGTTGCAGAAATAAAACAACACTCCGGCGAAATTGTGGCATTCCTGCAACGATTGGTTGATTTTCCACAAGGTTAAGTTCCGTTCTCAAAATAAAAACCAAGTAATTCAAGAGGCTTAAAAAAGTCTAAAGTTTTGGCATTAGTCTTGCTTTTAAGGCGGTTGGAGGAAGCATGCTACAGACCACCATCGCCAAGACAATTCACTGCACCGGAATCGGCCTCCACAGCGGCAAGCAGGTGGAACTCACCCTGCGCCCCGCTTCCGAAGACACCGGCATCCTGTTCTCCATCCGCAACGGTTCGGGTTCGGTCTTCCTGACCCCCAACCCCGGCCTGGTGGTGGAGACCGGCCTGGCCACCACCCTGGGCAACGGTGAAGACACCGTGTCCACGGTGGAGCATCTGCTGGCTACGGTGCGCGGCATGGGCGTGGACAACCTCCACATCGAGGTCGGCGGCCGGGAGCTGCCCATCATGGACGGCAGCGCCGCTTCCTTCGTCTACCTGATCAACCAGGCGGGTGTCCGCAAGCAGGCCAAGCCGCGCCGCGTCCTGGCCCTGAAAAAGGCCCTGACCTACGAGCAGGACGGCAAGTACGTCAAGGCCCGCCCGTACGAAGGCTTCCGCCTCGACTATTCCATTGATTTCGCTCATCCCCTCATCGGCCGGCAGCGCCTGACCCAGGACGTCACCCCGGCCGTTTTTCACGTCCGAGCTGGCCAAGGCCCGCACCTTCGGCTTCCTCAAGGAAGTGGAATACCTGCACGCCAACGGCCTGGCCCTGGGCGGCTCCCTGGACAACGCCGTTGTCCTGGACGACTTCAGCGTGCTCAACGGTGACGGCCTGCGCTACGAGGACGAGTTCGTGCGCCACAAGATGCTCGACTTCGTGGGCGACATGGCCGTGCTGGACCTGCCCCTGTGGGGCAGCTTCCGGGTCCACGCCTCAGGCCACGCCCTGAACAACTCCTTCCTGCGCTACCTGGATGCCCACCGCGACGACTATCTGGAAGAGATCGTGCTCGGCGAGGCCCGGCCCCAGGTCCAGGAAGACCGCGCTCCGGCTGAAGAGGCTCCCGAGGCCATGCCCGCCGTCGCCTAGCCAAGATTTTCGCGCCAACGGAAAAGCCGCCCAAGGGCGGCTTTTTTTTATTGCTTTTTGTCAGGGCCAGGCCAGTTCGACCAGGGCTCCGCCGTGCCGGGCCTTGGGCAGGGGCTCCAGGCCCAGCCAGGAGGCGTCCAGGCCGGTCTCGATCTCGGCTACGGTCCGGGCCAGACCTTTTGCCCGGTCGGCCAGGGCTTCCCTGCGCTCGGCCAGCACCCGCACCGAGGCCCGCATGGAATCCTTGTCGCCCAGGGCCATCAGCCTGACCTGGAAGGCCCCGCATCCGGGCAGGCTCCCGGCCAGGAGCAGGTCCAGGAAATCCGGCTCGTCCGGCCGTTCTTTACGGCGTACCAGCATCTCCAGATCTCGGCCCCAAGGGGCCAGCCAGGCCGGGTAGGTCAGCCGCGCGTTGTCAGGCAGGGTGCGGTTGATGCGGTCCAGACAGGCCAGGGTGCGGGCCAGCAGACCCGTGAGCTCGGCATCTCCGGCCACTTGGTCCCGCCAGGCCGGAAGTCGGTCTTCGGTCATGGGCGCGTCGGCGGACAGGGCCGCCTTGGCCGCGCTCTCGAACGCGGCCCGGGCGGACACGAAGGCCGCGGCCAGGTCGCCACGGGAAGAGCCGCCCGTTTGTCCGGGCAGGAGTTTGAGCACGATTTCAGGGGTCAGGGCGGTGATGACGAAGGACAGTTTGGCGCCCACGGGCGTGTCCTCAGGCAGGCGGGCCAGCAGGGGCTGGCCGTCCAGGCGCATCCAGGCTAGACCCTGGTCTTCCCAGCCGGTCAGGCGGCCGCGCACCACGTCGCCCACGTGGTGACTGTTGCGGAAGGCGCGGGCTCGTTCCTGGTGGGTTCCCCGGTCAGGGGTGGAGAAGCCGGGCCGGTCGCGCCGGATGCGCATGGCTCAGGCGCCCGCGTCGCCGCCCTGGTCGAGGATCAGCTTGACCTCTTCCACGGACAAGCCGGTGGCCTTGGCCAGTTCGTCGGGTTTCTTGCCGTCCGCCGCCCCGGCCAGGATGACCTGGCGCAGGAAGCGCGGGGAGCGGCAAAAGGCCTCGGCGTGCTCCACCAGGCCCTTGAGCTCGGCGGCCCGCTCCTCCAGCTTGGCGTCCAGCTCGGCCAGTTCCTGCTGGCGTTTGGCGAAGGTCTGGACCAGCTCCTGCTCCATCTGGGCGGAGAAGGTGAGCTTGTTGACGAACGCCTCGTGCTGGGACTGGAGGCGGGTGAGCAGGGCCTCGGATTTCCTGAGGCGCACGAAAAAGGCCACCACCACGAAGAGCAGGGCTACCTCGGCCAGGGAAAACAGGATCAGGAGCAGGTTGGTCGTGGTCATATCTTGACGTTGATGATGTTGCCGGACCAGGGCGAGGCGTTGGAAGCCGTGGAGGGCGTCTCCTCTTCCTCGGCTTGTTCCTTGCACTCGCGGCGCTGTTCCTGGGGCGCGTTCTGGTTGCCGCGACTTTCGCGGGTGACGGTGGAGGACTTTTCCTTCTTTTCCACCTCCTGGACCTTCTTGGCGTCCTCGCGCAGCAGCTGCTGGAGCACTGGCTGGAATATCTCGCGCCGCAGCTCCGGTGAGAGCTGCTCGGCGTTGACCAGCTTGCCCGCGATGGGCAGCTGGGAGATGAGGACCGGATAGTCCAGATACGAGGTGGACATTCTACTTCACCAAATACTGCTCAAAGAGCAGGTTTTCGAACCGTCCGTCAGCCATGTACTGGTTGACCACGGCCAGGAGTTCCTGTTTCAGGGCCTCGCTGTTTGTCTCATCGGTCAAAAACGTTAAATCCTTATTCTTGAGATAATAATACAGGGCGTAGCGCACCGTGGGCGTGTTGCGGACCAGGTTGTCGGCCAGGGCGGTGTCCGGGGTGGTGAAGATGAGCTTGATCTCCAGGAAGCGGATTTCCCCGTTCTCGTCGATCTCCTCCACAACAAAGGGCTCCAGACTGACCAGATGGTCCTGCTGGACCTCCTCGGGGATCTCGGGTTCGGGGGAGGGTTCCACCACCACCTCGTCCTCTGGCTTGGGCTCGGGCTTGGGCTCCTCGCCGCCGGAGAACAGGAACAGGGCCAGGATGATGAGCAGGAGGGCCGAACCCGCTCCGATGATGGTGAACTTGTTGGTCAGCCAGGGTGGAAGGGGCTTGCGCTCTTTCTTGGGCTTGGGTTCTGCAAGGGTGGGAGGGGCTTCGGGCTCCTCGGCCGCCTCCTCTTCCTCTTCCTCGTCTTCCAGGAATGGGGCGTCGTCAAGGTCCAGGTCGACCTTGCGGGCCGCCCTGGACGCTTCGGAGTCGTCGAGCTGGGCCTTGGGACGGGGCCCCTCTTCCTGCTCCGCTTGGTTCTCGTCCGGTTCGTCCGGGACGACGAGCACCATGGCTCACCCCCTGGCCGCGGGCTAGTCGCCGAAGATCTTGCTGATCTTCTGCTGCAGGGTCTCCGGAGTGAAGGGCTTGACGATGTAGTTGGAGACCTTGGCCTGCACGGCCTCGATGATGTTTTCCTGCTGCGCCTCGGCCGTGACCATGAGGAAGGGCAGATCCGCGTATTCCTCGCTGGCTCGGACCTTGCGCAGCAGCTCGATGCCGGTCATTTTCGGCATGTTCCAGTCGGATACGATGAAATCGATGTTGTCCTTGTTCAGGACGTCCCAGGCCGTGGTGCCGTCGTCGGCCTCGACGATGTTCTCCAGGCCCAACTGCCGCAGGATGTTCTTGATGATTTTGCGCATGGTGGAAAAGTCGTCCACCACCAGGATGCGCATCTTCTTGTCGTAGGCCATCTTTCTCCCGCCTTTTATTCCGCTTCGTAGCGCTCCCGGAAGTTCAGGCGCAGCTTCTTGAGCGCCTGGGAGTGCAGCTGCGATACCCGTCCTTCGGTGATGTCCATGACTTCCGCGGTCTCTTTCATGTTCAGTTCTTCACCGTAATACAGCGATATTACCAGTTTCTCCCTGGGCGTCAATTCTTCGATCAGCAAAGCCACCTTGTCCACCATCTCCTGGAAGGCGGCGGACTGGAAGGGCTCGTTCTCGCCCAGGGCCTCGCGTCCGCCCAGCAGGTTCTCCTGGAAGGAGTCGATGCTGATGCAGAGCTGGTTCTGCAGGGCCTCCAGGCCTTCCTGGACCTCCTTGGGGCTCATGCCGGTGTGCTTTTCCAACTGCTCGGTGGTGGCCGACTCCCCGGTCTCGTGCTCGATCTTGCGCATGGCGTCTTCCAGCACCTTGACCTTCTGGCGCATGCCCCGGGAGAACCAGTCCATGCGCCTGAGCTCGTCCAGCATGGAGCCCTTGATGCGGTTCTCGGAATAGGTGTCGAACTTGATGCCCAGCTCGGGATTGAACTTGCCCAGGGCGTCCAGCAGGCCCAGGGAGCCCGCGCTGATGAGCTCGGCCAGCTCCACGCTCTGGGGCAGCTTGGCCTTCAGACGCAGGGCCAGAATGCGGATTTTGGGCGCAAAATGGCGTACGATTTCTTCTTGTTCCCGTGGATTGAACTCGGTCCAGGGCCGGCCTCCGGCCTCGAGCTCATGCCACGGACTGGTCTTGGAAGAGGAGCTTCTTCCAGAAGAACTTAATGTTTCCATCAACCTTGTCCGCCACTTCCCAGGTATTGATGATCCCGGCCGCCCGAGCGACCGCCTTGGCCGCCGGGGAGTCGGGGAAGAGCTCACTGAAGGGTTTCTGCTGCGTCACCGCCTTGCGCACCAGGGGGTCCTGGGGGATGAAGCCCACCAGGTCCAGGGACACGCCGCTCAGGAAGTGGTCGCAGGCGTTGTGCAGTTTGGTGTACACCTCGCGGGCCTCCTTCTCGCTGGGGGCCATGTTCACCAGCACCCGGAACCGCTCCACGCCGTGGTGGACCTTCAGGACCTTGACCAGGGCGTAGGCGTCGGTCAGCGAGGTGGGCTCGGTGGTCAGAATCAGGAGGCGTTCCTGCACCGCCAGGTTGAAATACATGACGTTGTCGTTGATCCCGGCCCCGGTGTCCACGATGAGGTGGTCGATGTCGCCTTCGAGCAGGTCCATGGCGTCCAGGAGTTCCAGCTTCTGGCCGGTGTCCAGGTTGACCATGTCGGCCACGCCGCTGGCCGCGGGCAGGATGCGGAAGCCGTACGGGGTCTCAAACAGGATCTTGTCCAGGCTCATGCCCTCGTGGAACAGGTGGAAGAGGTTGAGCTGGGGGGCCAGGCCCAGGATGACGTCCACGTTGGCCAGGCCCAGGTCCGCGTCCAGGAGCACCACGCGGCGTCCCATGCGGGCCAGGTTCCAGGCCAGATTGACCGACAGGTTGGTCTTGCCCACGCCGCCCTTGCCCGAGGTGACGGAGAATACAAGGGGAAGTCTCGTGGTCATGCGTGCGTCTCCTTGGCCGTTTTTCCCGGGCCGGGAAGTTGGTGCTTGAACAGCAGTCGCCAAATGGCCTCGGGTTCGGCGGCAACCAGCCCGTCGGTGAGCCCGGGCCCGTAGGACAGGGCCGAAACCGGCAGTCCCGAGGCGTGGGCTGTGTTCACCATGTTCTCCAAAGATACAGGCTTCGTCGAGCTTCGTCCAGACCAGGCTGGTCGTTCCACGGCTGGGGGGTACTGGTCCAGGAAGGCTTCCAACTGGGCCGGGGCGTAGTGGGGCGAGAGCACCAGGTGCAGGGCCTGTGTCGTCGCCCGAGACCGGTCCAGGCCCATGCGCTCCATCCAGTCGGTCAGGGACTCTCCCTTGGCCAGGGCGGGCAGGTCCACGAGTATCAGGTCGAAGGCGTCCCGGGCCTCTTTGAACAGCGGCCTGGGAAGTCTTCGGCCGCGGCCGCCTCGCGGAAGGCCAGGCCCGACAGCTCGGCGTAGTGGAAGCAGAGGTCTTGACGGCCCGAACTCCCGCAGCCTGTCGGCGTTGATACGAGGCAGACGCGGGTCTTGGGATTTTCGTGCTTGGCGGCCAGGGCCATGCGCAGGGTGCAGGTGGTCTTGCCCACGCCCACGGGACCGGCCAGGGCGTGGAATTTCTGGGGCCAGGTGCGCGGGCCGAAGGGCAGGGCCCTGGCCAGCCTCCTCCAGCACCGGCAGCACGGTCTGCTCCGGGTTCGTCACGCAGGCTTGTGAAAGACCAGGGGCCAGCCCGATCTCGGCACACGCCTTCCCGCTCCAGGTACTCCAGGGCCACCCGCTGCCTGGGGGACAGGCGCTCCAGGTCCATCTGGGGCTTCGCATGAGCAGGGTCATGAAGTGGTGCTTGATCTGCCGCCATTCGCGGGAAAAGCGGGTGGAGCCGTCCAGGGCCTCGGCCAGGAAGTCGTCACGGGTGACGCGGCCGTTGCCGTTGTTGCCCGCGGCCGCGCTTTTGCGCTGGGCGGCGGCCCGGGAGATGGACACCCGGTCGCGCCGGCCGCCGACACCGGCCAAAGCCTGGGTCAGGGGACCGGAACCGTTGCCGGAACCGTTTGTCTGGGGCTCCAGGCCGACCATGATCTCACAGAGCTTGCAGCCCTCCTCCTCAATGGACTTCTTGGAGAGGATCACGACGTCGTTGCCCAGTTCCGCCTTGATGCGCGTCAGGGTCTCGGCGGGACTCTTTCCGGTGTAGGTCTTAACTTGCATGGCGTCAGCTCAGCACCACGCTGGCCACGGATTGGATCTTCACGTCCGCGGGAATCTCGGCCTGGGACATGACCGGCAGGGAGGGGAGGAACCGGATGCCAGCAAGCTGGGCCAGATGCGGCCGGACCACGGGGTGGTCGAGCAGCACGGGCTGGCCGTCCACGCCCACCGGGCCGATTCCACGGCCTTGTTGATGGTGCTTGATGATCTTCTGGGCCAGGCCCGGCTCCAGGGCCAGGTAGGAGCCCGGAGTCGGTCTGGCGCAGGCCTTCCTGCAGGATCCCTCCACGGTGTGGTCCAGGGTCAGGATGGGCAGGGTGCCGTCCTGAGGCCAGGTGGGGCTTGAGGATGGTGCGGCCCATGCGCCGCGCACGTATTCGGTGAGCTGGGTCCGGTGTCCTGGATGGCCGGGCCGTAGTCGGCCAGGGTCTCCACGATGGTCAGCAGGTCGCGGATGGACACGCCCTCGCTGCACCAGGTTCTGGAGCACCTTCTGCACCACGCCCAGGCTCAGGGTGCCGGGCACCAGGTTCTCCACGGCCTTGGGCGCGCGCTTGGCCAGGTTGTCCAGCAGTTCCTGCACCTCCTGGCGGCCCAGGAACTCGTGCAGGCTGTGCGCTTGAAGACCTCGGTCAGGTGGGTGGCGATGACGGTGGACGGGTCGACCACGGTGTAGCCGGCCAGCATGGCCTCTTCCTTCTGGCCTCGGGAATCCAGAGGGCGGGCAGGTTGAAGGCCGGTTCCACGGTCTCCACGCCCTTGATGCGGTGCTTGGCGTCGCCGGGGTCCATGGCCAGGAAGTGGTCGATGAGGATCTCGGCCGAGGCCACCTCGTTGCCCTTGATGAGCACGGAGTACTCGCCGGGCTTGAGCTGCAGGTTGTCGCGCAGGTGCAGCGAGGGCACGACCACGCCCATGTCCAGGGCGAACTGGCGGCGGATGGAGCGGATGCGCGAGAGCAGGTTGCCGTTCTGCTCCTCGTCCACCAGCGGGATGAGGCCGTAGCCCACCTCCAGCTCCAGGGTGTCCAGGGGCAGCAGGGCCTGCACCTCCTCCGGGGTGTCCAGGGTCGGGGCATTCCTTGGCCTTGGCCGGTTTGGTCCGCGCTCGTCGCCGTGCTGCCGCCGGACAGGACTTGGCGATGCCGAAGAGCGATGCCAGGCGAACAGGCCCAGGAAGGGCAAGGTGGGCATGCCCGGCACCATGCCGAAGATGGTCAGGACCACGCCACCAGCTTGAGGGCCCGGTGGTGGTAGGTCAACTGGCCCAGGAATTCCTCGCCCATCTTGGCCTCGGCCGCCGCGCGGGACACGATGATGCCCGCCGAGGTGGAGATGATGAGCGACGGGATGGTGGCCACCAGGCCGTCGCCGATGGTCAGCAGGGTGTAGGTCTGGGCCGCGTCCATCCAGGTCATGTCCTTCTGGACCATGCCGATGAGGATGCCGCCGATGATGTTGATGGCCGTGATGAGCATGCCGGCCTTGACGTCTCCCTGACACGAACTTGCCCGCGCCGTCCATGGCGCCGTAGAAGTCGGCCTCCGGCGGATGGCCTCGCGCTGGCGCTCGGTGGCCTCGTTCCTCGTCGATGAGCCCGGCGTTGAGGTCGGCCTCGATGGCCATCTGCTTGCCGGGCATGGCGTCCAGGGTGAAGCGGGCGGCCACCTCGGCGATGCGCGTGGTGCCCGTGACGATGACCATCTTGTTCAGGATGAACAGGATCAGGAAGATGACGATGCCGATGACGTAGTTGCCGCCGACCACGAACTCGCCGAAGCTCTGGATGACCTTGCCCGCCGCGCCGAGGTGCCCTCGTCGCCGTGCAGCAGGATGAGCGCGGGTGGAGGCCACGTTGAGCGCCAGGCGGAGCATGGTCGTCACCAGGAGCAGGGACGGGAAGATGGAGAATTCCAGGGGCTGGTCATGAACATGGCCGTGATCAGCACGACCATGGCCAGGGAGATGGACACCGTGAGCATGAAGTCCAGGAAGATGGTGGGCAGGGGGATGAGCATCACGAACAGGATGGTCACCACGCCGCCGGCCAGCAGGATGTCGCCCTGCTTGGCGAACCTCTCGTAGTTGATGTTCAGGATCTGAGAGCTTTGGCCGCTGCTTGTTCGAGCCATAATTTTGACACCCGGTTGGAAATCCGGTGCAAGGTTGTACGGGGGGCCCCGGGGAGTCAACGGCTGTGGCGGAACCTGTCGAGCTGGGCCAGGATGGCCGCCACTGCCTGGAACAGTTCCTCGGGGATGGTATCGCCGATCTCCACCTGCTTATACAAGGCCTGTGCCAGGGGCTTGTTCTCGCTTGATGGGAACGCCCGCTTCCTTGGGCGACTGTCCTTGATGCTTCTCGGCCATGCTGTCCACGCCCTTGGCCAGGACCAGGGGGCCGGGCGCCTCCATGACGGGTCGTAGCGCAGGGCCACGGCGTAGTGGGTGGGGTTGGTGACCACCACGTCGGCCTTGGGCACCTGCTGCATCATGCGCTTGGCCATGAACTGCATCATCTGCATGCTTCTGCTGCTGCTTGATCTTGGGGTCGCCTTCCATCTGCTTGCGCTCGTCCTTGACCTCGTCCTTGGTCATCTTGAGCTGCTCGTTGTGGTTCCACCGGGTGTACCAGAGGTCCAGGATGGCGATAAGCAGCATGGGCACCAGGGCGTAGGTGACCATGCTTGAAGGCCGTTCGACAGGATGTAGATGACCACGCCGTGCGGGGGAGGCGTAGAACAGGGGCAGGAGGTTTTCCTTCTCCTCCATGAGCACCAGGTAGGGGGCGATGGCCACGGCCGAGGCGATGAGCAGGTTGCGGGCCAGCCGGACAAAGGCCTCTGGGCTGAACATGAGTTTCTTGACGCCCTTCATGATGTTGAACATCTTGCCGAATTTCGGCTTGAAAACCTTGGTGGTCCACAGCTGCCCCACCTGGAGGCGCAGGGTCACGAAGGCTATGAAGGCCACGATGAGCATGATGGGCAGGACAATGAGGGTCACCTTTTTCATGCAGAAGAGCAGGAGTCCGTAGGCCGTGGACTGGTTGATGTCCAGGCTCAGCCCTTGGCGGAAGAACCAGGTGTAGACCTCGTGCAACTGGCCGTAGACCCAGCCGATGAGGAAGCGCAGGGCCACGAGCCCGGCCAGCAGGGTCATGACCTTGCTGATTTCCTGGCCCTTGGGCACATTGCCCTTTTCGCGCTGTTTTCTGACCTGCTTGGGGGTGGCCTTTTCCGTGCGGCTCGGGTCTTCCTGTCCAAATGCCATGACGCGTCACCCGGTTAGAAGAGCGTGCCCGAACGCATGACGTTCTCGTAAATGGGGGCGAAGCGGTCCAGGTATCCTGACACGAAGGTGGCCAGGATTTCGAAGATGCCGAACAGGAACAGGAAGCCCACCGCGATCTTGACCGGGAAGCCCACCAGCAGGACGTTCATCTGGGGCGCGGCCCGGGAGATCAGGGCCAGGGAAAGGTCCACCAGGAACAGGGCGGCCATGACCGGGGCGGCGATCTTGACGGCCAGGATGAATACCTGTTCGGAAAAGGCCAGGACCTCGCGGGTCAGCTCCGGGGTCAGGAGCAGGCCGCCCGGCGGCACCAGCTCGAAGCTTTTGCCCATGGCCGCCAGCAGGTATAGCGGCCCGTTGAGGACCAGGAAGACGAGCATGACCACCATGTACAGGAAGTGGGCCGTGACCGCCTCGGACACGCCGGTCACGGGGTCGACCACGTTGATCATGGCGAAGCCCATTTGGAAGCCGATGATCTGGCCGCCGGTCTGGACCGCGGCGAACAAAAACTGGATCAGCAGGCCCAGGACCAGGCCCAGGATGAGTTCCCCGGCGAACATGATGGCGATTTCCCAGCCGTTGGCGGGCATGAGGGTGCCCGGAAAGGAGAGCTGGGGCCAGACGGCCAGGGCCAGGATGAGGACGATGGCCCCCTTGACCATGTTGGGGATGGACTTGCCCCCGAAGAACGGCAGCAGGAAGAGGACGATGCTGATGCGGAACACCGTCAGGAAGAAGCTCAGGAGCTGGTTGGGGTCGAACTGGAAAAGGTCCATGCGCCTGCCCTAGCAAACCGCGGGCCAGAGCCCGAATGGCCCCGCACGCCGTGTCTATAGAATCTCTATACATGGATCGGCGGCGCCTGGAAAGCACGGGCCGGGGACGAAAAAAAGCCCCCGCGAACGGGGGCTCGGAATTCCGTGTCTGGAAATCTAGTCCAGGATGTAGTGGATGGGGTCCACGGGCAGCCCGGCCAGGCGCACCTCGTAGTGCAGGTGCGGGCCTGTGGAGCGGCCGGTGTTGCCCACGTAGCCGATGAGCTCGCCGCGGGCCACTTCCTGGCCCACCTTGGCTTCCAGGCTCTGCAGATGCCCGTAACGGGTCAGCAGGTCGTCGCCGTGGGCCAGCTTGACGGACAGACCGTAGGAGCCGTCGCGTCCGGCGAAGATGACCTTGCCGGCGGCCGGGGCGTAGATCGGGGTGCCGGGAGGCGCGGAGATGTCCACGCCCTTGTGGAATTCGCGCTTGCCCGTGAATTTGCTGGTGCGCCAGCCGAATCCCGAGGTCACCCAGCCCGAGGTGGGCCAGACCGAGGGGATGGCTTCAAGCATGGACTCGTTGCTGCGCAGGACCTGCAGGATTTCCTGCTGGCGGACTTCTTCCAGGCGCGCGCCCACGTTGAGCTGGTTCAGGAAGTCGTGCATCTTGCGGGCCAGGAGCTCCTGGCGGTAGAGCGGCAGATAGTCCTCGGCGAAGTCCGCGCCAGTGGGGCCGCCCTGGGGATTGACGGTCTCCCCGGACTGCTGGTCGATGTTCATCATGACCCGGAGCTTGGAGTCGAAGCTCTGGATGCGCGACAGGTTTTCCTGGAGATTGGCGATCTTCTGGGAGAGGCTCAGGAGTTGGGTTTTCTGCTCCTGGACGGTCTTTTCGGACAGGGTCATGCCGCGTTCAAGCAGGGAGTAATCCTGGTAGTAATTCCAGAGGATTACATTACCCGCGGCCAGGGCTCCCATGAGCAGGAAGCCAAAGAGAAACATCCACCCGCGGACCTGAAGTTTTTTGCACGACCCCTGTTTGTCCCGAAAGACAACGATGTGATATTTTCTCAGGAGCATAGTATTTTTGAAAGGTTAGAAGGGCGCCCCAACTGTTGTCCCTCGCCGCTTGTGCGCATATACTTCAGAGTTCATTTCAAGTCAAGTTGGTGTCTTCTCAGGGCGTTAAAAACATTGTTTTTTATTCGTGCATCTTGCCGCCATTTTTCAGCCAGCCAATCGTGAATCTCATCCCGCTTGCTGACCCCGTTGGAGGGGCAGGTGTTGGCCCAGATCGGAAGGTCCCATTGCCGGGCCGCGGCCTTGATGTATTTTTTCTCCACGCCCAGGGCCGGACGGATGACCTTGAGGCGGCCGCCAAAGAAGGGCTCGGCGTGGGACATGCCCTCCACCCGGCCGTTCTGCAGGATGTTCATGAAGAAGGTGGCAGCCAGGTCATCCACGGTGTGGCCGAAGGCCAGATGGGTCAGGGAGTAGATGCGGCAGAGGTCGAAGAGGCGTTTGCGCCGCAACATGGCGCAGTAGAAGCAGGACGAGTTGGCCCGGTTCTCCTCGGAGTGGGCCCGGGGCCCGTAGTCCGTGACCTCCAGGTGCCCGGCCAGGCCGTGCTTGGCCAGGTAGTCGGCCAGGGGCGCGTGCTCCCCCGGGTCGAAGCCGGGATTGACGTGCAGGGCCATGATCTCGAAGGGGAAGGGCACGATGGCCTGGCGGATGCGCAGCACGTGCAGCAGGGTGAAGCTGTCCATCCCGCCGGACACGGCCACGCCCACGCGCGCGCCCTCGTGGATCATGGCCGACTGCTGCATAAGCTTGCCGACCCCGGCCACGCACTGTTTCTGCGCGTAGGAGAGTTTTCCGAATGAGGCCATGTGGATTCCCGGGAATGGCGGCCTGGAGCGGCCGCGGTTCGCTTCGGGCATAGAGGAATCCGCCTTGACTTGCAAGGCCGCTGTGGATAGATTCTCTCGCTTGCGCCGCCGGGAGCCGTCTCCCGGCGAATTCATCCCGGGGTTCCAGTATTGACAGGCCGTCCGGGCGACTTATGTATTTACCCGGATCGACGCCTTAACCCCGAGACCGACCGTCAGGAGAATTTCATGGCCAGAATCACCGTTGAAGACTGCCTCAAAGAGGTCGGCAACCGGTTCCTTATCGTGCAGATGGCCATCAAGCGGGTCAAGCAGTACCGCGAGGGCTACGATCCGCTGGTGGAGAGCAAGAACAAGGAAGTGGTGTCCTCCCTGCGGGAGATCGCCGCGGCCAAGGTGTTGCCCGCCGAGGACATCTGCGAGGCCGGGGTGACCGCGGAAGCCGCCGCCGACTAGGAGCATGGCCAAGCGCTGCTACTACGAGGTTCTGGGCGTCGAGCGCGGCGCCGGCGAGGACGATATCAAGCGGGCCTACCGGCGGCTCGCCTTTGAGTACCATCCCGACCGCAACCCCGACGACCAGGACGCCGAGGACAAGTTCAAGGAAGCGGCCGAGGCCTACGACTGCCTGCGCGACCCGGAAAAGCGTTCCCTGTACGACCGCTTCGGGCACGAGGGCGTGGGCAACGGCTTCTCCCAGGGCTTCACCGACGTCCACGACATCTTCGATTCCTTTTCCGACATCTTCGGCGACCTGTTCGGGTTCGGCCGCTCCCGGGGTCCCAGGCCGCAGGCCGGGGCCGACCTGCGCTACAACCTGACCGTTTCCTTCAAGGACGCGGCCAAGGGCAAGGAAGTGGAGCTCAACATCCCGCGCGAGACCACCTGCACCGAGTGCGACGGCAGCGGGGCCGAGCCCGGCAGCGAGCCCTCGGTCTGCCAGCAGTGCGGCGGCAGCGGCCGGGTGCAGCAGGCCCAGGGATTTTTCCGCATCGCCGTCACCTGCCCCATCTGCCGGGGCCAGGGCCGGATCATCGAGAAGTACTGTCCCAAGTGCCGGGGCCGGGGATCCGTGCCTGAGACCCGCGAGCTCAAGGTGCGCATCCCGGCCGGCGTGGACGGCGGCGCCCGTCTGCGGCTGCGCGGCGAGGGCGAGGCCGGTGTGCATGGCGGTCCTCCCGGCGACCTCTACGTGGTCATCAACGTGGAGCAGGACAAGACCTTCCGCCGCCACGGCCAGAACCTGGTCGTCCTGGCCGAGGTGAGCATGATCCAGGCCGCCCTGGGCGCCAAGGTGGAGGTGCCGACCCTGGACGATCCCGTGACCGTGGACGTGCCCAAGGGCACCCAGTCGGGCGAGCTCTTCCGGCTGCGCGGCATGGGCCTGCCCCACGTGGGCTCCGGGGCCAAGGGCGATCTGCTGGTGGAGATCAGGGTGGTTACGCCCACGCGCATCAACAAGCGCCAGGAGGAGCTGCTCCGCGAGTTCGCCAAGCTCGAGGACGACAAGCCCCTGAACAAGGCCAAGGATTTCTTCAAGAAGACGGTAGGCAAGGTCATGGGGGAGTGAGATGGCCGACAAGCGGCTGACCCACCTGGACGCGGACGGCAGCGCCCGCATGGTGGACGTGTCCGACAAGCAGGCCACGGCCCGCACGGCCCGGGCCCGCTGCCGGGTACTCCTGGCCCCCGAGACCCTCAAGCTCATCGCGGACAACGCCCTGCCCAAGGGCGAGGCCCTGGCCACGGCCCGGCTGGCCGGGATCCAGGCGGCCAAGAAGACCCCCGAGCTCATCCCGCTCTGCCATCCCCTGCCCATCACTTTTGCGGACGTGCGATGCACCGTGTTGCCCGGGGACAAGGCCGTGGAGATCGAGAGCGAGGTGCGCACCACGGCCCAGACCGGCGTGGAGATGGAGGCGTTGGTGGCGGCCCAGATCGCCGCGGCCACGCTCTATGACATGGTCAAGGCCGTGCAGAAGGACGCGCGCATCACGGACCTGCGCGTGGTCTACAAGTCCGGCGGCAAGTCGGGCGAGTTCGTCAACGAATAGCAGCGGATTTTCGACATGAAAAAGCCCCCGGGAAATCCGGGGGCTTTTTGTTTGTGCTTGTGTGCGGATCTACCACACTTCCCGGACCGTTACGCCCGCGCCGGCCATGTAATTCTTGATGTCCGGCAGGGTCCATTCCCCGTAGTGCACGATGGAGGCGATGAGCGCGGCCGAGGCCATGCCGTCCGTGACCGCCTCGACCATGTGCTTGGGGTGGCCCGCGCCGCCCGAGGCGATGACCGGGATGGTCACGGCCTTGACGATCTTGCGGGTCAACTCGATGTCGTAGCCGTCCTTGGTGCCGTCCGCGTCGATGGAATTGAGGCAGATCTCGCCCGCGCCCAGGCTCTCGCCCGTGATGGCCCAGTCGATGGCGTCCAGGCCCATGGGCTTGCGGCCGCCGTGGATAACCACCTCGAAGCCCGAGGGGATGACCTCGGACTTTTCCACCCGCTTGACGTCCATGCCCAACACCACGCACTGGTTGCCGAACCGGGCCGCGCCTTCGGAGATGATGTCCGGGTTCTTGACCGCTCCGGAGTTGACCGAGACCTTTTCGGCCCCGGCCAGGAGCGCGTCGCGCATGTCCTGCACCGAGTTGATGCCGCCGCCCACGGAAAAGGGGATGAAGATGACCGAGGCCACCTTTTCGACCACGTCCAGGAAGATGCCGCGGCCCTCGCTGGAGGCGGTGATGTCGTAGAACACGATCTCGTCCGCGCCCTGCTCGTAATAGACCTGGGCCGTTTCCACGGGATCGCCGATGTCCACGTTGCCCTTGAACTTGATCCCCTTGGTCAGTTTGCCGTCGCGGACGTCCAGGCAGGGGATGACGCGCTTGGAAAGCATCAGCTGTTCTCCATGCAGAAGTGGTGGAAGTTTTTCAGCAGGGTCAGGCCGGGCCGCCCGGATTTCTCCGGGTGGAACTGCACGGCCCACAGCCCGGGCCGTCCGTGCACCGAGCAGAACTCGCGGCCGTAGGTGGTCAGCCCGATGATGAAATCGTCCTTGGGCGCGGGGTAGTAGGAGTGCACGAAGTAGAATTCGGCCTTGTCGTCCACTCCGTCGAAGAGCGGGCAGTCCTCGGTCAGCCTGACCTGGTTCCAGCCCATGTGCGGCACCCGGATGGGCTGGCCGCTCTCGTCGGTCCAGGAGGGGTTGAACAAACGGCATTCGCCCGGGATCACGGACAGGGCCTTGGTGTCGTTCTCTGCGGAGTAGTCGAGCAGAATCTGGCAGCCCACGCAGATGCCCAGCAGGGGTTTCTCCTGCCAAATGAGCGACTTGAGGATTTCGTCCAGCCCTTCGCCCGTAAGTTCGTCCATGGCAGCCCCGGCCGCGCCCACGCCCGGGAAGATGATGCCCTGGGCCTGGGAAAGCCGGTCCGGGTCGGCCGTGATTTCGTTTTCGATCTTCAGGAAATCCAAAGCCCTGCGGACGCTTGTCTGGTTGCCCGCCGAGTAATCCAAGATGGCCAGCATGCAGCGGCTCCTTTGTCTGGTTTTTCCTGGCGTTAGTCAAAAACCGTTGGGAAGACAAGGGGCCGAAAGTGCAAATTTGTGCGCGGTCGATGCAGGTTGTGCGGAATTTGTCAAATCCGTGCCAGGTGACAAAAATAGATAGCTTGTAATTTCAAAATGTTATCTTTTGGCACGCTCTTCGCTATAGGGGGAGAAACGGAGGCCACATCATGTTCGACCAGATCATGCACACCGCCCTGATTCTCGTCTCCCTGGCCGGGCTCGGCCTGTTCCTGGCCCGCCTGGATCGCGCCTGCCGCGCTCTGTCCACCGCCAGATCCAACGAGTCCCACGGCCGCGACTAGCACACGAGCCGGTCCGTCCGGACCGGGCTGTTTCCTTTCATATGTACGGATGAAGGCCGTGCCGCGCCCTAGCGGGGCAGCAGCCGCAGGATGAGGTCCCCGGACATGGGGCCCAGCTTCTTGCCCAACCCCTTGAGCCGGATGGGCTTGCCAGGCGCGAAGTCGGGCGGCAGGGTCACGGCCACGGTCTTGGCCCGGCCCGCGAACCGCCGGTGCACCGAGATGCGCAGGGTCCGGCCGGGAAAGAGCATGCCCGCCGGGAAGTGCATGGTGCGCTCTTCGTCGAACTGCTTGCGGAACCAGTGCTTGACGCCCCCGAACATGCCCCGCGATAGGTCCAGGCTGAAGCGGCGCTCACCCCAGCGCAGCTCCAAACGGCGGTCGCGCAGCCGCTTGGACGGCCAGGAGTCCGGCCGTTTGGTGCGCACCTCCTGGTAGATGTCCTCGAAGACCTTGCGGGCAAAGGGGTCTTTGAGCAGGTCGCGGAGCAGGTCCTCCTGGTTGTTGGCGGACGCGGTCCGGGTCCGTCCTCCGGGCGGCGGTGGCGGCGGAGGCGGCGGGCGGTGGGCTTGGCGCTTCTGTTTGGCGTAGGCTCCGGCCGCTTCGGAAGGCTTGGCCCGGGGCGGCTCCTGCTCCGGCTTGGGTCCGGCCCGCCCGGCCGTGGGTCCGGCCTGGTTTTCCTGGGCCAGGGTGCGGGACAGGAGCACGTAGGCCTCGTTGACCTTGCGGAACTCCTCACCGGCCGCGGGTTCGGGGTTCAAGTCCGGGTGGAGCTTGAAGGCCAGCCTGCGGAAGGCGCTCTTGACCTCGTCCAGGGATGCGCTCGGCCCCAGGCCCAGGATGGTGTAGCA
>CAXXNS010000015.1:0-156121 GCA_963666895.2 Desulfovibrionaceae bacterium
GGCCATCACCGCCGAGACCCAGGCCGACATCGACATCGAGGACTCGGGCAAGATCTCCATCTTCGCGCCCAACGTGGAGAGCATGGAGAAGGCCAAGGAGATGGTGCTCTACTACGACCAGACCCCGGTGCCCGGCAAGAACTACCGGGGCGTGGTCCGCAAGGTCCTGGACATGGGCGCCATCGTGGAAATCCTGCCCGGCGCCGAGGGCATGCTGCACGTGTCCCAGATGGATGTGGCCCGGGTGGAGAACGCCTCGGACCTGCTGCAGATCGGCCAGGAGGTCGACGTCAAGGTCATCGAGCTGGAGCCGGGCGGACGCATCCGCCTGTCCCGCAAGGCCTGGCTGCTTGAGCAGGCGGGCAAGGAAATCAACCTGGACGACTTCCGCCGTCCTCCGGGCGGCGGCGGACGCGCGGCCCGCGCGACCGCGGCGGACGCAACGACCGCGACCGCGGCGGACGGCGCTAGCCCCGGCCCCAACGCCATAAAACAAAGCCCCCTGTCCTTCGGGTCAGGGGGCTTTTTCACGTCCGGAAAACAGATCAGCTCACCAAAAACCCCGCATACCCGACCACATCCGAGCGGTCGCCCGTGGCGTCGCCGGAGGTGCCGTAGGCCGCGATCTCGGCCTCGGCGGCCCCCAGCTCCTTGGCCGCGGCCAGGGCCACGGTCATGGGCAGCACCCCGCACATGGAGATGCGGTTGGTGCGCACGGTCTCGTAGAACCTGGCCGGGTCCAGGGTCAGGGCCGCCTCCAGGGCCAGGGCGTCCTGCTCTTGGCCTTGTCCTCGGGGATGCGGTGGCTCATGTCCGAGCTGACCACCATGGACACGGGCTCGGGGAATGCCTTGATGGCCTTGCCCAGGTTGCGGCCGACCTCGATGAGCACGTTGGGGTCGGGTAGGCCCACGGCCAGGGGGGCCACGCGCACCGACGGGTTGATGGCGTGCAAAAAGGGGATCATGACCTCCAGGGAGTGCTCCTGGGCATGGGCCTGAGTGTCCTCGGCCAGCCGGGAGTCGGCCGCGAGCGCGGCCTGGGCCAGCTCCTTGTCCACCTCCACCCTGCCCCCCGGGAACAGCCAGGAACCCGAGGGCCACACGGCCAGGGGGTGGCCGTAATGCGTGTGCTTGGGCCCCAGGAGCAGGATGCGCCCGGCCAGCTTGGCCTTGCCCAGGGTGCGCCCGGCCACCGCGCCCGAGTACACGTACCCGGCGTGCGGGGCCATGGCCAGAATGGTGTGGCCGGTGTGGTCGTCCTTGTCCGCCAGGGACAGGAATCCGTCCACCTGGCGCTTCAGCAGCGGGGCGTTGTCCGTGTAGAACTGTCCAGCCACCACGGGTTCACGGTCCATGGACATGGCGTCACTCCTGTTTGGGCCAGGATACACAAAGCGGGACAAGGGGAAAAGGCCGTGAGCGGCCCAAAGGGATGATAAAATCTAGTTCTGGATAGAAGAGAACTGGTCGGCCCTGTCGGAAATGCGCTGGGTCTCCAGGGCCGTAGCCGCCAAACGGCCGTACAGGGAGCGGGGCTCCTTGTCCAGGATGCCCTGCAACACCTCGATCCACTCCCGCTGGGCCCCCCACCTTGTCGTAGATCTGGGCCAGCTTGTACTGGGCGGCCGCCCATTCGGGATCGGACTTGGGCACGAAGTCCGCGTACTCCTGGGCCCACTTGAGGGCCTCCTGGTAGCGGCCCGAACTCTCGGTGGCGTAGATGGACATGAGGATGGAGTCCTTGATCTTGTCCCTGCTCCCTTCGTTCTGGGACAGGAGCACCAGGGCCTCCTGGGCGTACACGAAGATTGCGCTTCAGGTCGTCGTGGTTCATGGCCTCCTTGGCCAGGTAGTACATGGCGTCGGCCCGGATGAAGGGCTCCACCTCGGTGTCCGCGCCGAGCATGGCCCACAGCCGCACGCTCTTGTCGCGCTGGCCCAGGTTCTCGTAGGCCAGGGCGTTGGCGTGGTTCAGGAGGCGGTCCAGGCGCGGGGACACGTCCCAGTACTTGCGGGCCATGTCCGTGATCTCGGTGATGCGGTTCCAGGCCTGCTGGTCCAGGAAGACCTTGAGGGCCAGGGCCAGGGCGGGCTCGGAAGCGCCCTCCACGGGTTTGGCCCGGATGTACGGGTCGATGAGATTCAGGGCGCGCGGTGTAGTCGCCGATCTTGTGGTAGCACTGGGCCACGCCGATCTTGGTGGCCGCGTCGAGACCCTCGCTGTTGTCGGCGAACCCGTAGTTCTCCCAATAGTCCACCACCTCGTCGTACCTGCCCTGCTCCACCAGTTGGGGCACGGCCAGGCCGAAGGTGCGGTCGGCCAGTTCCTGGGCCCTGGGCACCAGATCGCTGCGCGGGTACTCGTCCAGGAGGCGGCGGATGGCGGCCAGGGCCTCGGGGTACTCGCCCTGGTAGTGGTGCCACATGCCCATCTTGAGCAGGGCCAGGGGAGCCAGGGCGCTGTCCGGGTGCTCGTCCGCGATCTCGGTGTACACCTCCAGGGGCCGCTTGTTGTAGGGCCGGTCGAACACCGTGACCATATCCAGGAAGGCGGGCTCGTCGTAGATGCCCTCCTCGGCCAGACGCATCTTGGCGATGAGCGCGCCGTCCATGCCCTCGTAGTCCCGGATGGCCCGCTGGTACATCTCCTTGGCCGCCCGGGTCTCGCCCAGCTCCAGGTAGGTGTCGCCCAGCCGGGCCATGACCACGTCGGGACCGCTCGGCCTTGGGGTCCATGTTGTAGTAGGTCCAGTAGTCGTCCTTGGCCATGTCGTAGTAGCCCAGGCGGTACTCCACGTCGCCGGCCAGGCGCAGGAAGTCGGGATTCTCCTCATGGGCCTGGGGCCAGCGCTTGTCGATGTAGTCCACGATCTGGAAGGCCTGCTCGTACATGCCCAGGTTGTTCAGGCTCTCGGCCAGCAGATAGGCGGACTGGCGGGCCAGCCGCTCCTTTTCCGGGTAGGTCTCGATAAAGCTCTGGAACTCGTCCGAGGCGCGCTGGTACTCGCCCAGCCGGTACCAGTACTCGCCCCAATAATAGCCGATAGCCGGGATGTTCTCGTCGTAGGGGTAGCGCTCGCGCAGGGTGCCGAAATAGGCATTGGCCTCGGGCAGGTTGCCGACCCTCAGGTTGAGCAGGCCCAACTGGAACAGGGCTCCGGGCACGCTGGGGGACTCCAGGTCCGCGTTCATGGCCTGCTGAAAGGCGTCCTGGATCTCGTCGAAATGGCCGCTCAGGTCGCCGGCGTACAGGGCGGACAGCACGTTGGCCCGGTTGTACAGCACCTCGCGGCGCAGGTTGTCGGGCAGCAGCGGGTCGGCCAGGAGGATATCAAGCTCGGTCCGGGCGGTGTCCAGGTTGCCCGAGGCCATGTGGGCCTGGGCCTTGAGCAGCTGCAATTCCAGGGACTGGACGTGCTCGGCCTCCTCCGGGGTCAGGACCTTCTCCCCGGTCTCGGCGGTCTGGTTCCCGGCCGGGGCCTCGGCCACAGTCTCGGGCGCAGTCCCGGGCGCTGTTTCGGGAGCGAGACCAGGGACCGTTTCAGGGACCGTCTCAGGGACCGCTTCGGGGGCCGCAGCTTCGGACACGGTTTCGGGGACCATCTCAGGTGCGGTCTCGGGGGCCGTCTCGGGGGCCGTCTCGGGGGCCACGGCCTCGGGCGCGGTCTCAGGGGCCATGCCCGGAGTGAGCCCGGGCACGGTCTCGGAGATCGGAGCCAGGGGCTCGGGCTCCAGCTCGGGCTCGATGACCGGCTCGGGCAGGACCATGTCCTCGGGCCCGGACTTGACCGCCTTGTAGCGTACCTCCCCGGTGTCCTCGTCCTGGGCCGACACCTCGCTGGGAGCCACGGCCACCTGCATGGGGCCGCCCTGCTCCACTGGCACGCGCACCGCGTAGGGCACGGAAAAGAAGTTTCGCTGCCACAGCCCGGGCGACCAGTCGGGCGCGGGCTCCTCGGCAACGGGTTCGGGCATGGGCCCGGCAACCGGTTCGGCAGCAGGTCCGGGCGCCAGGTCGGCCTCGGCCACGGGTTCGGGCTCCACGGCCGGTTCGGGAGCCGGAGCGGGCTCGGGGGCGGGTTCGGGCTCGGGGGCGGGTTCGGGCTCGGGCTGTACGGCCGGTTCGGGCGCGGGTTGAGGCTCGGGCTGTACGGCCGGTTCGGGCGCGGGTTGAGGCTCGGCAGCGGCCACGGGCTCGGGTTCCGGGACCGGAGCAGGCTCGGCAGCGGCCACGGGCTCGGGCGCGGGCCGTTCATCGACCGGACGCCACTTGGCCCCGAAGGGATCGGGGAAAAATTGGATTTGCAGGCTGGACGGGCCCGGGCCGGGCACGGTGATGTATCCGAAGGCGTCGGTCTTGACCCCGATGCTCAGGCCGCCCGCGGTGGGGCTGACCGACTCCACCAGGCTCCCGCCCAGGGTGCGGCCCGCGGCCAGGGTCTCGCCCGAGCCCAGCTCCACGGTGAGGGTCCGCTGCCCCGTGCGTTTGACCGAATGGGCGGGCAGCGCGCCGTCGAAGTTCAAAGTCAGCACGTTCACGTCGCCGCGCGAGACCAGATTCACGTCCAGGGCCGAGGCCGGACGCACCAGCAGACACGTGCACAGGCATGTGAGCGAAAAGACCGCTGCCAACGGCCCCAAAAGGAAGAATACGCGCGCTTTCTTCACGGTACCGGGGGGTTGCAATAACCGTGCTACCGTGCGGGCCATTGCGCTCCCCTCTCCTCCCCGGCGGCGGCGTCCCGCCGCCTAACTGTCCAACAGGCCGCGTTTCTTGAGCTTCTCGATCAGAGTGGTCCGCTTGATGCCCAGAATCTCGGCAGCCTGATTCTTGACCCCGTCCGCGCTCTCCACGGCCTCCTTGATGAGCCGTTCCTCCACCTGGTCCAAAAATTCCTTGAGCGTGCAGTCCTTGTCGCGCAGGTCCTTGAGCCTCGGCCAGGCGAACCCGGCCCGCACCGGAGCGGCCGGGGCCGGACGCTTCTTGGGCCCCTTGCCCACCTCCTTCCATATCTTCTCGGGCAGTTCCTCCGGGCCGACCTTGTCCGCGTCGCAAAGGATGGAGAGCCGCTCCATGAAGTTCTCCAATTCGCGCACGTTGCCCGGCCATTTGTAGGCCAGGATCATGGACTCGGCCTCGGAGGAAAGGATCAATACCTTCCGGCCCTTGGTCTTGCAGAAGCGGTTCAGGAAATGCTCGGCCAGCAGCAGGATGTCGTCGCCGCGCTCACGCAGCGGGGGCAGGTTCAGGGGGATGACGTTGAGGCGGTAGAACAGATCCTCGCGGAACCGCCCGGCCGCGGTCTCGGTTTCCAGATCCCGGTTGGTGGCCGCCACCACGCGCACGTCGGCCTGCTTGGCCTGGGTGCCGCCCACGCGCTCGAACTCCCGCTCCTGGAGTACGCGCAGAATCTTGACCTGCAGGGACAGGTCCATCTCCCCGATCTCGTCCAGGAAGATGGTGCCGCCCTCGGCCAGCTCGAACCGGCCCGGACGGGTGCGGATGGCGTGGGTGAAGGCGCCCTTTTCATGCCCAAAAAGTTCGGATTCCAGGAGTTCTTTGGGGATGGCCCCGCAGTTGATGGGCACGAAGGGCGCGCCCCGGCGCTTGGAGTTGCGGTGCAGGGCGCGGACCAGAAGCTCCTTGCCCGTGCCGGACTCGCCGGTGACCAGCACCGTGGATTCGGTGGGGGCCACCTTGCCCAGAACGCGGTACACCTCGCTCAGGACGGGACTTTCGCCGATGATGCCGGAGAGGTCGAGGTCCATGGCCATCCTTGGGTCTTTGATGAATCTTCACCCTCACTGTCAATGAAATGACACAAAGTCAATCGTTTTTCTAGAAACAATATAAACTCGGCGGATTAAATCCCGGACACGAAAAAGGGCCCCGCGGGGCCCTTTGCTTGCCGATAGTTGCAATTAGTCTCAATCCCAGTAGATTTTCCAAGGCACGCCCGGACCGGACACCAGGACGCTGTACTCCCCGGGCGGCAGGGAGACCTTGCGCACCACAGCTCCGATATTGTCCTCGCGGGCCACCAGGGCCATGTTGCGCTGCATGTCCGCGATCTCCACCCGGAACAGGTCCTGGTTGTTCCCCGTGGCGTTGCGCAGGTGCAGATTGATGTTCCTGGACGTGGACACGTAAAAAACGCAATCGCCGTTGGTCCCGCCGGTGGCCAGACCCCACTGGACCTGGCAGCGTCCGTCGTCATTCCAGGCCCGGTCCACCAAGCCCTTGCTTCCCATCTGGGCCAGACCGTCCTGGCCCTGGTAGCCCGGACCCTGCTGGTATCCCTGCTGGGGGGCCGGAGCGGGCTGTGGTTGCGGGGACGGCTGCACGCCCGGACCCTGGTGCAGGGAATCCGGGAACCCGAAGCTGTCCAGGGAGGTATACACCGCGTTCGCGGTGGCCTGGTTGCCGTTGTCCAGGTACACGCCCTGCACGATGTACATGTATCCGTTGTATTGGCTGAAGATCAACAGGGAGCGGAAGTTGTTGCCCTGGTCGTGCCCCGTGTACTCGCGCACCAGCCCGGGTACGCCCGTGTTGGTTTGGCTCATGGCGCTGGCCGCCAGGCTATGATGGGGCACGCCGTTGGCGACCACCTCGCGCACCCAGGCGTCCGCATACTGGTTCAGGTCCACCGGCCCCGAAGGCTGGGCATAGACCTCGATGAAGGCGTCCTGGCCCGGGGCCACGAACTGGGTCTCCAGGCCGCCTTCCAGGCTGGTCTGCGGCCCGGACCAGCCCGGGGGTTGTTCAATGTAGAAGTTGGGTTGTTGGGCCCAGGCCGACACGGTCCAGGCGAGCGCCACCGCCAATGCGAGCAGAAGAATCCGTTTCATGACCACTCCGGAAAATTGGGTACGTTACTCTCTTAACGTACCTTAACCTTCCGAATCCGCACTGACAACCCGCCCGCGCTAGTCCGCGAACCCGAAGCTGGCCAGGCAGTCGCGGATGTCCTGCCCGTACCGCTTCTCGAACCTCTCGGGATACATCCCGGCCACCATGAACATGTAGCCGTAATATTCGCTGAACACGCAACGCAGGCGCATGGGAATCCCCCGGATCTTGCCGGTGTACTCGCGCATCAGCATGGGCACGCCGCCCGCGGTCTGGCCCGTGAAATCCTGGACCCGGGTCAGACCCTCCCACTCGCTGTCGTTCATGCTCGACTCCTCGAACGTGTCGGCGAACACGCTGACCACCGGCACCCCGCCCTGCATCGCGGTGGTATGCACGGTGACGCTGGCCATGTTGTCCTGGGGAATCAGCCGCTTGACCACGTTGGGGCCCAGGCTCCGGGTATGCTCCACCCAGCCGGACGGTGTCTCGATGATGAACTCGGGCTGCTCGGCCCAACCGGCCAGGCAGGTGCCCAGGAGGATGAACAGGGTGGAAAGGATGACTCGCTTCATGATGCCTCCGCGCTAATTGGCGAACCCGAAGCTGTTCAGGCAGTCCTTGACGTCCCATTGGTGGCTGCGGCCCTTGTCCGAGGTGTAGAAGCCCGCCACCAGGAACATGTGGCCCTGGCGGCCGCTGAACAGGGTGAAGAGGTGCACTGAAAAGCCCCCGATCTGGGCGGCGTACTCCCGCCTGACCTTCATCTCGCCCGTGCGCATCCGGCCCGGGACCTCACGGAGCAGCCGTACGTGAGTGAACATTTCGGTGGCCCGCAACAAGGCGTCGAACAGGTTGGAATACACCACCGGATCCGACTCCTCCTTCTTGTCGCTCATGAACACGTACACGCCGGCCTCGCCGTCCGGGACGATGGACTCCAGAAGTTGATACCGGTAGAGCCCATCGTACTTTTCGGACCAGCCGGGCGGGATGTTCAGGTAGTAGTCGGGCCCCTGGGCCAAGGCCGGAGCGGCGAACAGAAGCAGGAGGAGCGGGACGAAAAGGATGGCGCGTTTCATGAGGCCTCCGCTGGTTCGGAGATTGGCCCCCCTATACCGGCGGACCATACCAACCCATTCCCAGCGGGACAACCCCTGAAAAAACCTAGCCCAGCCGCTTGCCGATCTCCTTGGCCGGGATCAGGCCGGTGGCCGCGGCGGACACGATGTTCCCGGCCACGCCCGGGCCGTCTCCGGCCACGAACAGGTTCTCGACCCCGGTCTCCAGCTTGGGCGTGGTGTCCACCTGGGTGGCGAAGAACTTGATCTCCGGCGCGTAGAGCAGGGTCTCGTCGTTGGACACCCCGGGCACCACCTCGTTGAGCTTGTCCAGCCCCTCGACCACGTTGGTCAGGATGCGCTCGGGCAAGGCCATGGCGATGTCCCCGCAGACCACGTCCTTGAGCGTGGGCGTGATGGAGGAATTCCTGATCCGGTTCCAGGTGGAGCGGCGGCCGCGCTTGAGGTCGCCGAAGCGCTGCAGGATGGGCCTGCCTCCGCCGATGAGGGTGGCCAGCCGGCCGATGGACTCGCCGTAGGCCTGGTTGTCGGTGACCGGGTCGTTGAGCACCACCTTGGACAAAAAGGCGAAGTTGGTGTTCTCGCTCTTCTTGTCCGCATAGGCGTGGCCGTTGACGCACACGAAGTCCTGGTAGTTCTCCTGGGCCACGTACCCGCCCTGGTTGGTGCAGAAGGTGCGGGTCTGGTCGTCGTACTTGGCCGTGCGGATGAAGAAGGTCGGGTCGTAGATCACGGAGCACAGGTCGGCCATGATGTCGGCGTGGACCTCCACCCGCACCCCGACCTCGATGCCCCGCTGCGATACGCTGATGCCGTGGCCCTGGACCAGGGAGGCCACCCATTCCGCGCCCACGCGCCCGGGAGCCAGGATCACGGCCCTGGCCCGGTACTCGCCCCGGCTGGTGACCACCCCGGCCACCCGGCCGTTGTCCACCACCACGTCGCGCACCTCCTCGGAGGTGTGCATGTGTACGCCGCGCTCGCGGATGTGCTCGGCCATGCCCGCGATGTGCCCGGGCAGCCGGTCCGAGCCCAGGTGCTTCTGCTTGATGATCAAGAGGTCGATGCCGCGCTTCTTGGCCTCCTTGCGGATGGCCTTGGCCTGCTCCATGTCCGTGGGATAGACCGGCCCGTCCATGCCGAAGCGGTTGAACACGGCCTCGGTCTCGTCGATCAGGGCCATGGCCTCGGTCTCGGGCAGGAACTGGGTCAGGTCGGTCTTGCCCAGCTTATGGATGTAGTTGAGCTTGCCGTCGGAAAAAAGCCCGGCCCCGCCGATGCCGCACAGGATGTTGCAGGGGCGGCAGCGCACGCAGACCTTGTCCCCGGTGATGGGGCACTCGCGGTTCTCGGGCCGCTTGCCCTTCTCGATGACCAGCACGGAAAGGTCGGTGTGCTCGCCCAGCCAAAAGGCCGCGAACAGCCCGGCCGGGCCCGCGCCCACGATGATGACGTCATAGTCCGTCTTGGACGGCCTGGTAGGTCCCATGTTCACTCCGTAGCGTCTCCGGGAACGGTCCCCGGACGCAATCCGGGCCCGCGCCCCCTGTCGGGAACCGGGCCCCTTTGTTTCGCCCCAGCGGGCAAATGTCTTGATTTGCCCCGGGCGGGAAGGATCAGGCTTTGAGGTTGACGAGGAGCCCCAGGGTCTCGTCCCAGGAGCGGACCATGGCCGCGTTGGCGGCGTAAGCGTTCTGGTTGACCATCATGCCCACCATGTCGCGGGCCAGGTCCGTTCCCGAACCCTCCACCAACTCGTTGTTCCTGTAGACCATGGGCGCGGAGCCGGTATCCTGGAGGATGGCCGCCACGCGCACGCCCTGTCCCTCCGGGCCTGTCTCCAGATGCACGGTGGAAGGGTCGAAGCCCTCGGTGCTGACGTTGGCGATGTTGTTGGCCCGGACCGCCTGGTCCGTGCCCATGGCCTGCAGCGCCTGGATGTTCGCGTCGATGCCGCCAATGTCCATGCTTACTTACTTACCCCTTTTCCGGCCTGCGTTCAATACTGGCGTAGGCCGAGTGGGAGTGGATGGACTCGAAGCTCTCCACCTGCACGGAAAACCACGTAATCTGGGGGTGTTGTGACAATCCGTGCGAGGCCGCCCGGACCACGTCCTCCACGAACGCCGGGTTGTCGAAGGCCGCCTCGGTAACGAACTTCTCGTCCTCGCGCTTGAGCAGGGTGTAGACCGGGGAGGAGCCCGAGGCCTCGGCGATCCCGATCAGGTCCTCCATCCACAAAAAGCCCGTGAACTTGGCCGCGATGCGCACCTCGGACCGCTGGGAGTGCGCGCCCTGGTCGCTGATGGCCAGAGAACAGGGGCATACGGTCATCACCGGCACACGCACGGTCAGGGTGAAGTCCAGGCTGTAGCCGTCCCAGGCCCCCTCCACGCTGCACGTGTGGCCCATGATCCCCCGGCTGCCGCTGGCCGGGGAGGTCTGGCGCATGAAATAGGGAAAGGTGAACTTGGCGTAGGCCCGCTCGGCCTGGAGCCGGACGCGGATGTCCTTGAGCAGGTTGCGGAACGAGGCGTAGTCCAGTTCCCCGGACCAGTCCCCCACGCCCTCCACGAAGCGGCTCATGTGGGTGCCCTTGAACTGGGCGGGCAGGTCCACGGACAGCTCCACCACGGCCACGGTGTGCTGCACCCCGCCCTGCTTCTCCTTGACCTTGAGGGGCAGACGCAAATCCTTGACCCCGACCCGATCGATGGGCAGGGGCACACTGGCCTTGCCGCCCTGGACATCCTCCATCAGGCCCCCTAAACTAATTCTTTACCCATAGTTGTCAGGACAAGCTCGCCGTGCTTGACCCCCTTGGTGGACAAGAGCTTCTGGCCGAGCCGCTTGATGGCGTCGGCCGAGCCGCGCAGCACCAGGACCTCCAGGCAGTTGTCGTGGTCCAGGTGGCAGTGCAGGGCCGAAATGGTATTGTCGTGCACGTCGTGCTGGATCTCGGTCAGCTTCTGGGACAGGCCCGAGGAATGATGGTCGTAGACCATGGTCAGGGTTCCGGCCACCTCGCCCTCGGCGTCCTCCCACTCCTTCTTGACCAGGGTGGAGCGAATCAGGTCGCGGATGGCCTCCGAGCGGGTCTGGTAGCTCTTCTCCTCGCACAGCTTGTCGAACCGTTCCAACAGGTCGGAATCAAGGGACACGCCGAATCGAATGGTCTTTCCCATGTTCTATTCTCCTTGCCTGGCCAACTCCCATAAACGGACCGTAGGCTTTTGGCCCGCATGCTCAACCACCTTCTCGGCCTTCAAGCGCGCCTGCCAGCCCATGTCCGACAGCCACTGCCAGACCTCGGCCGACACGGTGCGCCTGGGCTCGCCCACCAGCACCCGCCCGCCGGGGGCCAGGGCGTGGGCGAACAAGGCCGTCACCGGCTCGAAAAACCGCTTTTCGTACAGGATGTCCCCGCACCAGATGCGGTGGAACACCCCGGCCCGCACCGCAGGCCTCCGCCAGTCCATGAGCGCGAACTCCGCGCCCTCCACCCGGTTCAGGGCCGCGTTGGCCCGGGCCTGGACCACGGCCTCCAGCTCGTAGTCCACGCCCAGCACGCGCGCGCCCAGCCAGGCCCCGGCCAGGGCGGTCAGGCCCAGGCCGCAGCCCAGGTCCAGGCAGGTCAGCCCGGCAGGGTCGTCCCCTCCGGCCACCAGCCCGGCCAGATAGTCGGCCAGGAGTATCCCGGCCGGCCAGACCTCGGCCCAGTAGGGCAGCCGCTCGTCCGGGCCCAGGTCCGCCTCGTCCATGCGCGCCCAGAGCGTCTCCATGTCGCAGGGCCGCTCCAGGTTCCACGACCGCCCGGCCGCCTCCACCGAAAGCCTCTGGGGCCCGGCCGGAAGGCCCGGCTCAATAACGGTTTCGGTCGCGGACATGACAATCCTCATTCTATCCCAGCTCGGTGGCATACGCAACAACCATCGTGTTCGCAATGGGGTGAATCCAGCATTCGATCGTGGCACGAATGCTCCCTTTCCGCGCTTTTCCGCCCTTTCCTTTTACCTCCGGATGCGGTAGGACCGACCTCTTCGCAAAACGGACAATAACGGACAGGAAACCATGCTGCGCGGATACATGCTGGTCATCACGGCCGGGCTCATGTGGGGCCTCATCGGACCCCTGGCCAAGGTGGCCTTCGCGGCCGGGATGAACACCCTGGAGGTGGCCTTCTGGCGCACCACCCTGGGCTGGGTCTTTTTCGCGGCCCACGCCGTGATCAAGGGCCAGACCCGCATGGACCTGCGCGACACCCCGGCCATGCTGGCCTTCGGGCTCCTGGCCGTGGGCGGGCTCTACGTCTTCTACGTCCTGGCCGTGCGCCAGGGCGGCGCGGCCCTGGCCGCCGTGCTCCTGTACACGGCCCCGGCCTGGGTGGCTATCCTGTCCCGGATGCTGGTGGGCGAGCCCATGACCCGCGTCAAGGTGGCCGCCGTGGCCATGACCATCCTGGGGGTGATCAGCGTGTCCTACTCCCCGGACATGGCCTCCACCATCACCGTGGGCGCGGTGGTCTTCGGCCTGCTGTCCGGGCTCTCCTACGCCCTGTTCTACGTGTTCGGGAAGCGCTGGCTCCACCACTACCCCACCCCGACCATGTTCCTCTACGGCATGCCCGTGGCCGCCCTGGCCATGCTGCCCTTCATCGACTTCGCGCCTTTCTCGGGGAAGGCCATGCTGGCCTGCGTGGCCCTGGCCGCCCTGTCCACCTACGGGGCCTACTCCATCTACTACGCCGGGCTCAGATACCTCGAAGCCACCCGCGCCTCCATGGCCGCCACGGTGGAGCCCGTGGCCGCCGCCATACTGGCCTACGTCATGTTCGGGGAGACCTTTGCCTGGACCGGGTACATCGGCGCGGGCCTCATCCTGTCGGCCGTGTTCGTGACCATCATCGACTCCGCCCGGCAGCACAGGAAGACCCTGTCCAGGGTGCAGCAGCCGGAGTAGAAAATGCCTCCCGCGGCCAAGGGGCCGAAGACCTCCTGGCCCCCCCGATTAAAAAGGCCCGACGCTCACGCGCCGGGCCGATTGCTTTCAACGATCCGCCCCTGCTACTCGCCGAGGTAAGCTTTCCGGATGTTGGGATTCTCCAGCAGAGCCTTGGATTCGTCCGACATGACGATGGACCCGGTCTCCAGCACGTAGCCCCGGTGGGCCAGGTGCAGGGCGATGTTGGCGTTCTGCTCCACCAATAAAATAGTGGTCTGGTTCTCCCGGTTCAGGCTCTCGATGATGTCGTAGATCTGGCGCACGATGAGTGGGGCCAGACCCATGGACGGCTCATCCAGCAACAACAGCTTTGGACTGCCCATCACGGCCCGGGCCATGGCCAGCATCTGCTGCTCCCCGCCCGACAGGGTGCCGCCCGCCTGGAGGCGGCGTTCCCGGAGCACCGGGAACAGGTCGTAGACCATCTCCAGATCCTGCCTGATCTTGGTCTTGTCCTTGCGGAAGTAGGCCCCCATGTCCAGGTTCTCGGCCACGGACAGACGCGGAAAGATGCGCCTGCCCTCGGGCACCTGGCACAGCCCCATGGCCGGCAGCCTGTCCGCGCCCATCTTGGTGATGGACCGGCCCCGGTACAGGATGTCCCCGCTGGAGGGCCTGAGGATGCCGCAGATGGTCATCAGGGTGGTGGACTTGCCCGCCCCGTTGGCCCCGATGATGCAGACCATCTCGTTCTTGTGCACCTCCAGGGAGATGCCCTTGAGCGCCTTGATGCGTCCGTAATGGGTGACGACGTCTTGAAGTTCCAGAACCGGCGTGGCCATGGTCACTCTCTCTCCTCGGAACGGCCGGTGAAGCGCTTGGCCGGGATCAGCCCGGCCGGCCGGAAGACCATCATGGTGGTCATGGCCGCGCCGAAGGCCAGCATGCGGTACTCCGCGATCTCGCGGAAGGCCTCGGGCAGGGCGATGAGCACCAGGGCGCCCAAGACGACCCCGGGGATGGAGCCCATGCCGCCCAGGACCACCATGGCCAAAACCATGGCCGACTCGATGAAGGAGAAACTGGTCGGGAAGATGGCTCCCTGCCGGGCCGCGAAATAGGCCCCGGCCAGGCCGCCGAACACCGCGCCCATGGCGTAGGCCAGGAGCTTGAGCATAAAGGTGTTGACCCCCATAAGTTCGGCCGCTGTCTCGTCCTCGCGCATGGCCTCCCAGGCCCGTCCGATGCGCGAGAAGTTGAGCCGATGCACGGCCACGATGGTGAACAGGGTCATGAACACCGCGATGATGTACAAATACGGCAGCTGCTTGATGTAGTAGGATTGGAAGGAGAACCCCTGGGCCCAGTCGGGCAGCCACACGGACGGCCTGGGCACGCCCAGGATGCCGTTGGGCCCGTTGGTCAGGCTCATCCAGTTGTTGAGGATGAGCCGCACGATCTCGCCGAAGCCCAGGGTGACGATGGCCAGATAGTCGCCGCGCATGCGCAGGGTCGGGTAGCCGATGATGCACCCGGCCACGGCCGCCGTGGCCATGGAGATGGGCAGACAGAGCCAGAAGGACAGGCCCACGTGCAGGGCCAGCAGGGCGTAGACGTAGGCGCCCACGCCGTAGAAGGCGATATAGCCCAGGTCCAGCAGGCCGCAGAGCCCGATGACCACGTTGAGCCCCAGCCCCAGGCAGATGTAGATCATGACCGAAATGGACACGTCCAGCACGTAGCGGTCGCCCCACAACGAGATGCTGAAGCAGGCCAGGCCGAAGACCAGCAGGGTCATCCAGCCGGGCACGGTCTCGTAGCCCGTGACCACGGCCCGGGTGAGCTGCCCCGCGGGCTTGAGGGCGACATCCATCCAGCCCTGTTTCTTGCAGATCCAGAGCAGGAAAAAGATGAACACCCCCAGGGCCACCCAGCCCAGCACCCTGAGGCTCGGGCCCATGACGATGCCCGTGGGCTTGACGGCCATGAACGGAAACAGGAGCAGATAGAACCAGGCCAGCCCCACCAGGACCTTGATGAAAACGCGCTTATACTCTCGTATCATCGACGTTCTCTCCCATGATGCCGGTGGGCATGAAATACAGGACCGCGATCAGGATGATGAAGGCGAACACGTCCTTGTACTCGCCGGAGATGTATCCGGCCGCGAAGACCTCCACCATGCCGATGATGAAGCCGCCGAGCATGGCCCCGGTGATGTTGCCGATGCCGCCCAGCACCGCGGCCGCGAAGGCCTTGATGCCGGGAATGAAGCCCATGTCGTAGCTCACCGAGCCGTAGTACATGCCGACCATGATGCCGGCGGCCGCTGCCAGGCCCGCGCCGATGGCGAAGGTGGCGGAAATGATGTTGTTGGCGTTGATGCCGACCAGGGCGCTCATGACCTTGTCCTGGGCCGTGGCGCGCATGGCCTTGCCGAGCTTGGTCTTGAAGACCAGGGCGTTGAGCCCGATCAGGAGGGCGATGGTCACCGCGACGATGACGATCTGCATGACCGACACCGAGACCATGCCGAAGTGGTAGACCTTGGTCTCGACCACGGTGGGGATGGACTTGTCGTACACGCCCTGGGTGAGCATCATGCCGTTCTGCAGGAAGATGGACATGCCCAGGGCGGACAGCAGCAGGGCCAGGCGCGAGGCGTTGCGAAGCGGCAGGTAGGCCATCTTCTCCACGGCCATGGCCAGCATGGCCGAATAGCCCATGGCCAGGACGAAGGCGGCGATGATGCACAGCCAGGGGTGGCTCTCGGCGTACCCCTGGGCGGTGAGCACCGAAAGAACGATGACGCCCATGTAGCCGCCCGCGGCGTAAAACTCGCCGTGGGCGAAGTTCAAGAGCTGGATGACCCCGAACACCATGGTGTAGCCCAGGGCGATGAGTGCGTACACGCCCCCCAGGGTGCATCCGTTGACCAATTGCTGGATGAAAAATTCCATGTGCTCGCCGATGGATTGCCGGGGGGAGAGGGCCTCCCCCCGGCCTTGTTGGCAGTTCAGCCGGTCGGGCTAGAACATGCTCCCGTCTTCGGGATTGTAGTAGGGCTTGAACTTGTCGCCCTCGACCTGGAGGATGACGTAGTTGGAGCCGGAATCACCGTTCTCCTGGAACTTGATGTTCTTGGTGATGCCCTGCAGCTCCATGGCCAGCAGCTGCTCGCGGATGGCCTCGGGATCGGTGGAGCCGGCCTTCTCGATGGCCGTCAGCAGAGCGGTGGCCGAGTCGAAGGCGTAGAAGGCGTAGCCGCCCGGGGTGTCGTTGCCGGTCATCTCGGTGAACTTCTCGACGAACATCTTGTAGAGGTCGGAGGTCTCGTCGATGAAGCCGTAGGTGAAGTACACGCCCTGGGCCGCGTCATGAGCTTCCTTGATGAAGTTCGGGTGGAACACGGCGTCCTGGGACAGCACCGCGGACTCGATGCCCATCTGGCGGTACTGCTTGATGAACGGGATACCGGAGGCGGAGTTCTGCAGGCTCATGTAGAACACGTCCGGCTGGGACTGCTTGATCTTGGTCAGGATGGCGGAGAAGTCCACGTCGCCCTCGTTGACGTGCTCGTGGGCCAGGACCTCGATGCCATTGGCCGCGGCTTCCTCGGCCACGAACTCGGCCAGGTGCTGGGAGTAGGTGGTCTTGTCGTCAACGATGAACACGGTCTTGGCCTTGAGCACGTTGACCATGAAGTTGACGGCCGCCTTGGACTGGTGGGCGTCGATGCCGCACATGCGCCACATGTGCTTGAGGCCGCGCAGGGTGACGTCCGGGTTGGTGGAGGCCGGGGTGATCATGGGGATCGGACCCTCGTCCAGAACCTCGGAGGCCGGGATGGTGGCCGAGGAGCAGTAGCAGCCGATGACGCCGGCCACCTTGGCGGACAGGAGCTTGTTGGCGCCGGCCACGGCCTGGCGGCCGTCGCAGGCGGAGTCTTCGCTCTGGACCACGATGTCGGTGTAGCCGGAAATGCCGCCCTTCTCCTTGTACACGGCCACGGCGACCTTGGCGCCATTGGCGATGTCCGTGCCGTCGGCCGCGTAGGGGCCGGTCAGCGGAGACAGGGTGCCGATGGTCAGGACCGCGTCGCCTTCAGCGGCCGGAGTCTCGCCGGCGGGTTTTTCTTCGCCGCCGCAGCCCGCCAGGACCAGCCCGGCCAGAACGACGCCGAGAAGCAGGAACAGTTTGAATTTGTTCATAACCTATACTCCTCCTTGGGGTTATTGGCCCAGATAGGCCTCGATGACCTTGGGGTCGCGCTGGACCTCCTCCGGCCTGCCTTCCGCGATCATGCGCCCGTAGTCCATGACCACCAGACGCTGGCATACGCCCATGACCACTTTCATATCGTGCTCCACAAGAAGCACGTTGATGCCGGTTCCCGCGATCTTCTCGATGGTGGCCACCAGATCGCGGCTCTCCGTGGGGTTCAGGCCCGCGGCCGGTTCGTCCAGCAGCAGGGTATGGGGCTCGCTGCCCAGGGCCCGGGCGATCTCCAGGCGGCGCTGGTACCCGTAGGGCAGGTTCTTGGCCTGCTCGTCGGCCACGCCGCCCATGCCCACGAACTCCAGGGCCTCGCGGGCCTTCTCGCGGATGCGGGCCTCTTCGCGCTTCTGGGACGGCACCCGGAACACCGCGCCCGCCACGCCGGCGTGGTTGCGGCAGTGCTGGGCGACCATGACGTTCTCCAGGGCGGTCATGCCCATGAACAGACGAATGTTCTGGAAGGTGCGGGCGATGCCCGCGGCCAATATCTGGTGCGGCCGCAGGCCCAAAAGGCTCTTTCCGTCGTACAGCACATCCCCGGACGTGGCCCTGTAAACGCCCGTTATAATGTTGAAAATCGTGGTCTTGCCAGCACCGTTGGGGCCGATGAGCCCCAGGATCTCCCCGGACGAAAGCTCGAACGTGGTATCCTTGAGAGCCTGCACTCCCCCGAAATTGATGCTAACATTATCCAGCTTGAGATGGGACATGGTCGGATCGCTATACATGAAGCGCAAGAAAAAACCAAGACTAAAATGCGCTAGGCCGCAAATTTCCAGAAGCTTATTCTTGACAATGCACATTTTTTAGAATTTTATTCAGGAAACAATGGAGAATTCCGAATGATCGACCAAATCAACCGAAAAATATTGTCCATACTCCAAAAAAACGCCCGCACCTCCAATGCGGAGATCGCCCGGCAGGTGGGCATGGCGCCCTCGGCCGTGCTGGAGCGAATCCGCAAGATGGAACGTTCGGGGGTCATCCAGGGCTATGAAACGCGCGTCGATCCCAAGGCCCTGGACCTGGGCGTGACCGCCTTCACCAAGGTCCGCGTGGACGAGGCCGTGGGCAGCACCGACATGGGCGAGCAGCTCAGCGCCATCCCCGGCGTCCTGGAGGTCCACTACTGCGCCGGAGAGGACCACTACCTGATCAAGGTCCGCGCCTCGGACCCCGAAGGCCTGGCCCAGGTCCTGGGCCGCATCGGGCAGCACCCCATGGCCAAGTACACCAATTCCACCATCGTCCTGCGCACGGTGCGGGAGACCATCTCCCTGCCCCTGGACGGGAAGGAATGAGATAATCAAGGAGCAGTGACATGTCCCCCAAAGCACTGGAATCCGCCATACTGAACACCGGCCGGGAGTTCTTCGCCGCCATCCGGGGCGAGGCGCCCTCCATCTTCAACAAGGGCTTCTGGACCGGCAAGGTCATGGACTGGGCCATGAAGAACGAGGAGTTCAAGATCCAACTCTTCCGCTTCGTGGACGTCCTGCCCTATTTGAACACCCCCGAGGTCCTGAACCGCCACATCCAGGAATACTTCGGCTCCGGCGGGGCCGAGATTCCGGCCGTGCTCAAATGGGGCGCGGGCAAGAGCGGCATGCTGGGCGGCCTGGCCGGCAAGGTCATGGGCAAGGCCATCCGCTCCAACATCGAGTCCATGGCCCGGCAGTTCATCATCGGCCAGAACACGGACGAGGCCATCAAGTCGCTCAAGAAGCTTCGCAAGGACGGCTTCGCCTTCACCGTGGACCTGCTGGGCGAGGCCACGGTGTCCGCGCCCGAGGCCGACGCCTACCGGGACGGTTATCTGGAGCTGCTGGACGCCCTGGAACACGAGCAGAAGAAGTGGAAGCCCCTGGGCGACGCGGACAACGGCCTGGACTGGGGCAGCGCGCCCAAGGTCAACGTGTCGGTCAAGCCCTCGGCCCTCTACTCCCAGGCCAAGCCCGGGGCCCAGGAGGACTCGGTCCAGGGCATCCTGGCCCGCTTGACGCCCATCGCCCGCAAGGTGCGTGACATGGGCGGATTCCTGTGCATCGACATGGAACAGCTCAAGTACAAGGAGATGACCATCGAGGTGTTCAAGCGCCTGGCCCTGGACCCCGAGTTCCGCGACTGGCCCCACCTGTCCATCGTGCTCCAGGCCTACCTGCGCGACACGGACCGCGACCTGGACGAGCTCATCGCCTGGGCCCGCGAGAACGAGCGGCCCTTCGGCCTACGCCTGGTCAAGGGCGCGTACTGGGACTACGAGTCCGTGCTGGCCTTTCAGAACGGCTGGCCCCTGCCGGTCTGGGCGGACAAGGCCGAGTCCGACGCGGCCCACGAGCGGCTGTCCAAGGTCATCCTGGAGAACTCCGACCTGGTCTACTACCAGTGCGCCTCGCACAACGTGCGCACCCTGGCCGCCACCATGGAGATGGCCAAGGCCATGGGCGTACCCGAGGACCGCTACGAGTTCCAGGTCCTGTACGGCATGGCCGAGCCCGTGCGCAAGGGGCTCAAGAACGTGGCCGGGCGGGTCCGGCTCTACTGCCCCTACGGCGAACTGCTGCCGGGCATGGCCTATCTGGTGCGCCGCCTGCTGGAGAACACGGCCAACGAGTCCTTCCTGCGCCAGTCGTTCGCGGACGGGGAAGAGACCGGCCGCCTGCTGGAGAACCCCCTGGACACGCTCAAGCGCAACCAGGAAAAGCACGGGCCCAAGACCACCAAGCCGCCCTACCCCGAATCCCTGGATGAGGAATTCCGCAACGATCCCATGCTGGACCTGACCATCCCCGAGGTCCGGGCCGCGTTCCCCAAAGCCATCGCCGAGGTGCGCGCCCAGGCCGGGCAGACCCACCCCCTGTGGATAGGCGGCAAGGACGTGCTCACGGAAAAGGTCATCGAGTCCTACAACCCGGCCGACCCGGACGAAATTCTGGGCCGCATCTGCCAGGCCGGCAAGGCCGAGATCGACCTGGCCGTGGAGGCGGCCGGGAACGCCTTCATCCCCTGGCGCGACACCCCGGCCCGCGACCGGGCCGAAATCCTGCACCGGGCCGCGCGCATCATGCACGAGCGCATCTACGAACTGTCCGCCTGGCAGGTTCTGGAGGTGGGCAAGCAGTGGGATCAGGCCTACCACGACGTGGGCGAGGCCATCGACTTCCTGGAATACTACGCCCGCGACATGATCCGCCTGGACAAGCCCCAGCGGCTGGGCCGGGCCCCGGGCGAGACCAACCATTTGTTCTACCAGCCCAAGGGCATCGCCGCGGTCATCGCGCCGTGGAACTTCCCCCTGGCCATCTCCGCGGGCATGGTGGCCGCCAACATCGTGTGCGGCAACCCGGTCATCTACAAGCCGTCCAACCTGTCGCCCCTGGTCGGCCGTGGGCTGGTGAGCATCTTCGAGCAGGCCGGGCTGCCGCGCGGCGTGTTCAACTACTGCCCGGGCTCGTCCCGCGACATGGGCGACTACCTGGTGGAGCACCCCAAGGTGGCGGTCATCTCCTTCACCGGGAGCATGGAGACCGGCCTGCACATCCAGG
The DNA here is from genome assembly GCA_963666895.2 of Desulfovibrionaceae bacterium. Classification (GTDB taxonomy): domain Bacteria; phylum Desulfobacterota; class Desulfovibrionia; order Desulfovibrionales; family Desulfovibrionaceae. The sequence continues at coordinate 20,702 of CAXXNS010000015.1, forward strand.
CCCGGGCGGCCGCCTCGCCCGGCCAGGCGCACTGCAAGCGCGTGGTGGCCGAGATGGGCGGCAAGAACGCCATCATCGTGGACGACGACGCGGACCTGGACGAGGCCGTGCTGCACATCCTCTACTCGGCCTTTGGCTACCAGGGCCAGAAGTGCTCGGCCTGCTCGCGGGTCATCGTGCTCGACCCCATTTACGACCGGTTCGTGGAACGGCTCACCGCGGCCGCCCAGGCCGTGAAGATCGGGCCTTCCGAAGACCCGGCCAACTACATGGGCCCGGTGGTGGACAAGGCGCAGCAGGCCAAGATTCTGGAGTACATCAACCTGGCCGCCAAGGAGGGCGAGATCCTGGTGCGGCGCGAGGCGCCGGACAAGGGCTGCTATGCGCCCCTGACCATCGTCGGCTCCATCGAGCCCGAGCACCGCATCGCCCAGGAGGAGATCTTCGGGCCCGTGCTGGCGGTCATGCGGGCCAGGGACTTCGACCAGGCCCTGGACTGGGCCAACTCCACCCGCTTCGCCCTGACCGGCGGCATCTTCTCGCGCAGCCCGGAGCGCATCGAGCGGGCGCGCAGGGAGTTCCGGGTGGGCAACCTGTACATCAACCGCAACAACACCGGGGCCATGGTCTGGCGGCAGCCGTTCGGCGGGTTCGCCATGTCGGGCGTGGGAAGCAAGACCGGCGGGCCGGACTACCTGCTCCAGCTCATGGACCCGCGCTGCGTGACCGAGAACACCATGCGCAGGGGCTTCGCGCCCATCGAGGAAGGCGAGGTGGACTGGATCGACTAGGAACGCCCATCCCCCCGGGCGCACCTATAACGGCCCCGGCGATCACCGCCGGGGCCGCTTTTTTTCGCCCCCTCACCCTCTGGCGCGGGACGGGGTTTTGCCTTTAAAACGGCGCAACGCAACCCCAAGGAGACCGCATGTCCCTGTCCGCTGTCGCGCCTATGGAAATCCTGCGCCGCCTCCTGGCCCTGGCCTGCCTGCTCGTGGGCGGATATCTGTTCTTCTGGCCCGGCACGCCCCTGCTGGTGGTCTCCCTGGCCGACCTGCGCCAGGACTTCGAGCACCGCATCACCACCACCAAGGAAGACCTGGCCGACCCCCAGGCCTTTGCGGACTTCGTGGCCTACCGCACCGAGGGCCGGACCCGGCCGGTGCAGGGCGAACAATGGCGGGAGCTGGCCGACAGGCTGGCCGCCCCGGACCAGGATTCAAGCACGGACCTGGCCGCGCGCAAGCTCGACAGCGGCGCCACCCCCCGGTACCTGTTCCGCCCGTCCGAGCCGCCCTTTGGCGCGGCCGCGCCCTATCGGGACTTCCAGTACCTGCGCCTGGACCAGGACACCCTGCTGGCCGTTTCGCTCCAGCCGCCCCAGGAAATCCTCGGCCTGACCGGAGACTACGCCCACCCCCTGCGCACCACCGGCCTGATCCTGGCCGCGGCCGGGCTCCTGGCCTACGCGCTGCTGCCGCGCCGCAGGCCCGGACCGGGCGAGCTGCGCTACGGCCGGTTCGCCTCGGTCATCGGGGCCGACCTGCTGGGCCTGGTCTTCGCGGTCGGGTTCGCGATCCTGCCCCTGCTGGTGGTCTGGGAAAACAACCCGGGCGGGTCCGTGTTCTCGGGACTGGCTGTTCCTGGCCGTGCCCCTGTGGTTCATGGCCGGGCTGGGCGTGGTGCTGCTGAGCGTGGGCGCGCGCTACGCCGGTCTGGCCTGGCGCATCGACCCGGACGGCCTGACCCGCGTCACGGCCGGACCGAGACCCTGTTCCCTTGGGCGGACATTGAGAAGGCGGAACCCTACCGGACCAGGATCGGCCCCGAATCCTGGGCACCCTGCTCATGACGCTGGGGCGCTCCCCGGGCACGGTGGGACAGGGGATGCTGGTGGCCTCCAACGAGGAATACGGCGCGCGCGTATGCATGAGGGACGGCCGGACCGTCAAGGTCATGGCCAACCACCTGGCCGGGTTCGACGCCATCCTCAAGGCCCTGGTGAACAACAACGTTCCCGGCGCGGACCGGCCCAAGACCTTTTTCGCCGGGCTTTGAGCCCCCCTTCCCTGCGGATCGCGCTCAGGCCCGGCCGCGCCTGGGCAGGAGCGCCAGGCCCACGACCACGGCCAGCAGCGCGGTCCCGCCGCCCAGGACAAAGGGCGCGCGCGGCCCGACCACGTCCCAGACCAGCCCGGCGGTCAGGCTCCCGAGCAGGGTCATGAACCCCGTGACCATGAGAAAGAGCCCCAGGCCCGTGCCCTTGTGCCCACTCTGGGACGCCCGAGGCCACGATGGCCTTGCCCACCCCCTCGGTCAGCCCCATGTACACCCCGTACAGGGGGAACAGGGCCCACAGCCAGCTCGGACCGGACAGGGCGAAGCCGAAATAGACCAGGCCGTAGAGGGTCCAGCCGCCGAGCATCATGCCCCAGCGGCCGAAGCGGTCGCCGAGCACGCCTGCCGGATAGGCGGAAAGGGCGTAGGTCAGGTTGTAGAGCACGTAGGCGGCCACGACCCCCACGTCGCTGAAGCCGAGGTCCTTGGCCCGCAGCAGGAGCAGGGCGTCGGTGCTGTTGGCGAAGGAGAACAGCCCGAGCAGGCACAGGGCGCGCCAGTACTCCCGGGGCAGCCCCCGCAGGACCAGACCCAGGGACGGCCGGGCGGCGCGGGCCTCGGCCGGGCTCTCCTCCCGGGACGCGCCCGCCTCCTTGAGCCGGAAGGTCAGCCAGACCGCCACCACGCCCGGCGGGGCGGTGAGCAGGAAGATGAGCCGGTAGCGGCCGGGCAGCAGGGCCAGCAGCCCCATGGCCGCGAGCACGCCCACGATGGCCCCGGCCGTGTCCATCATGCGGTGGAAGCCGTAGGCGCGACCGGCCATGGCCTCGGGCACGGCCTCGGCGATCATGGCGTCCCGGGCCGTGGTGCGCAGCCCCTTGCCCAAACGGTCCGCCAGACGCGCGACCATGACCAGCGGCCAGGAGAAGGCCAGGGCCATCAGCGGCTTGGACAGGGCGCTCAGGCCGTAGCCCCCCCGCACGTACGGAGCGCGCCGCCCCTGGCGGTCGGAGCACCAGCCGGACAGCCCCTTCATGACGCAGACCACGGCTTCGGCCACGCCCTCCATGGCCCCCAGCACCACGGCCGGCGCTCCCAGGACCGTGGTCAGGAACAGCGGCACCACCGGATAGGCCATCTCCGAGGCCACGTCCGTGAAGAAGCTGATCCAGCCGAGGGTGCGGATCGCCTTGGGCAGGGCCGTGCGGTTGCGGGAATCGGGCATGCTCCCTCTCCTGAGGACGCCATGCGACACAACCTCGTTGGATGTCAATGCGCCCCCGGCCCCTCTTTGGAGTGTCATTTCCGCAACGATGGTGTAATATCCCTTGCCAAATGCGGCATGAGTGCTTATTTCCCCCTACCCGGTTCACGACCCCGCGGGCCGAAATCTCCAGCCAATCTTTTCAAGGAACAACAATGACCAACCCCAATGAATACACCCTGTTCTCCGGCGGCGCCAAAGGCGCGGAAGCGGCCTTCGGCAAGCTGGCCGAGCAGTACGGCCTCAACGAGGTCAACTTCTCCTTCGAGGGCCACACCATCGAGCGCACCCGCGGCCTGCGCGTACTGACGCCCGAGGAACTGGCCCGCAAGGACGTGTCCCTGGCCTACGTGTCCAAGCTGCTGAACCGCAAGTTCACCGACGCCCCGCACATGCGCAAGGTGCTCCAGACCATCATGTACCAGGTGGACTCCGGCCTGGAGGTCTTCGTGGTCGGCACCATCCTGGACAACGACACGGTCAAGGGCGGCACGGGCTGGGGCGCGGAGTTCGCCAAGATCTGCAACAAGTCCCTGCACGTGTTCGACCAGGCGGCCGACTCCTGGCACCGCTGGGACCGCGACCACTGGGAGACCGTGTCCGAGCCGGTCATCACCAGCAAGCACTTCACCTGCACCGGCACGCGGCTGCTGCACAGCAACGGCCAAAAGGCCATTGAGGAATTGTTCGCCCGCTCGTTCTAGCAGGCCATTGAAAATAATTTTCAAAAACCCGGCACACGCGAAGCAGCCGCGCCGACAACGCATTCCCCCTGTTGCCAGCCTGTTACGGCCTCTGGAATCCTCTTTACAACCCGGGCAGGGCAGGGTAACTAGGGCTGCACCGTCAACGATTTTCCGTTACAACTTGTCATATTAACAAACATTTTTTTAGACGACAGCCCTTCCGGGCATGAGGCCTTCATGAAGCTTCCCCAGCTCAAAATCGGCAACCTGGACATCAAGCTGCCCATCATCCAGGGCGGCATGGGCATCGGCATTTCCCTGGCCGGGCTGGCTTCGGCCGTGGCCAACGCGGGCGGCGTGGGCGTCATCTCCGCCGCGGGCGTGGGCCAGGTGGAAAAGGACTACAAGACCAATTTCATCGAAGCCAATTCCCGCGCCCTGGCCGAGCAAATCCGCAAGGCCCGCGAGATGACCAAGGGCATCCTGGGCGTGAACATCATGTGCGCCCTGACCAACTTCAAGGACGTGGTGGCCACCGCGGTGCGCGAGAAGGTGGACATCATCTTCTCGGGCGCGGGCCTGCCCCTGGACCTTCCCAAGTACATCACCGACAAAATGGGACCCAAGCTGGTGCCCATCGTGTCCTCGGCCCGCGCGGGCCGCCCTGATCTGCAAGAAATGGGCGCACCGCTACGACCGGCTGCCCGACGCCCTGGTGGTGGAGGGACCCATGGCCGGAGGCCATTTGGGCTTCAAGCCCGAGGAGATCGACGACTCCCGCTTCCGCCTGGAGAACCTGGTGCCCCAGGTCATCGAGGCGGTCCGGCCCTTTGCCGAGAAGTTCGGCATCCGCATCCCGGTCATCGCGGCCGGAGGCGTATACACGGGCGAGGACATCCGCAAGTTCCTGGACATGGGCGCGGACGGCGTGCAGATGGGCACCCGGTTCGTGGCCACCCACGAGTGCGACGCGGCCGACGAGTTCAAGCAGGCGTACGTGGCCGCGCGCGAAGAGGACATCGACATCATCAAGAGCCCGGTGGGCATGCCCGGCCGGGCCATCCGCAACAAGTTCCTCCAGGACGTGGACCAAGGCGCGCGCAAGCCCTTCTCCTGCCCCTTCCACTGCCTCAAGAGCTGCGACTACCAGAAGAGCCCGTACTGCATCTCCCTGGCCCTGGGCACGGCCAAGCTGGGCAAGGTGGACAACGGCCTGCTCTTTGCCGGGCAGAACGTGCACCGGGTGGACAAGATCGTGTCCGTGAAGGAACTCATGGACGAGCTGGTCCAGGGCTACCTGGCCTGCGGCAAGTAGCAACAAGCAGTTTTTTCAAAACAAAAACGCCTCCGTATCACAACACGTAGGCGTTTTTGTTATTTTAGAAACGGCCCTCCAGGATTCCGCGCCCCCTGGCCTGCGAAGCAATCCGATTCCGCTCCCCTCATGCGCTTTTTCCCCAATTGCTGAATGGCCAGACCAGCCATGATCAAAGCCAATCCCGCATACGTGGACGGGTAGATGTCCTCGCCCACCAGGAAGTGGATGAGCACCAGGGACAGGAAGGGCGAAAGAAAGATGAGCGTGCCCACCTTGGCCGTGTTCTCGGACAGCTTGAGCGCGGACAGCCAGAGCACGAAGGTCACGCCCATCTCGAACAGCCCGACATAGGCTGCGCCCGCCAGGCCCGAGGCCGCGCCCTGTTCGGGCAGCAGGCCGGTGAACGCCAGGCACCAGGCCAGGGTCCAGGGCAGGCCCAGGCAGAAGGACAGGAACAAAGCGGCCACCGGGTCCCGGTCCTCCTTGGTGTTGAAGATCCAGTACAGGGCCCAGACCACGGTGGAGACCAGGGCCAGGGCCACGCCCAGGGGGCTGGAAAAGTGCAGCCCGGCCAGGTCGCCCCGGGTGGCGATGACCACCACCCCGCAATAGCTGACCAGCACGGCCAGCAGATCGCGCCTGGAGATGCGCTGGCCCAACAACGGCACGGACAGCAGGGCCAGGGTCACGGCCCAGGTGTAGTTCAGGGGCTGGGCCTCCTGGGCCGGGAGCAGGTCGTAGGCCTTGAACAGGATGAGGTAGTAGGCGAACGGGTTGAGGAAGCCCAGCGCGGCCGAGCGCAGCCACTGGGCCCGGGTGTTGCGCAGCACGCCGGACAAACCGCCCCGCGCCGCCAGGATCGCGCCCAGGGCCAGGGTGGAGAACAGGGCGGCCCAGAACACCAGTTGGGCGGGCTCCAGGGAACGCAGCGAGAGCTTGAATGCCGAGGCCACGGTGGACCACAGCAGCACCGCGCCCAGGCCGAATAGGTAGGCTCTGACCCTGCTTCGTCATGAGGGGAGTCCTAGCCTGATTCCGGCTTGAGGAAAAGGCTCGCGTCTACTTGACCTCGAAGGCCTCGTAGGCCGGGCGCATGGCGTCGCCGTCGGCCGTGTCCCGGAGGTAGCGCATGGTCACGCAGTAGAGCTTGGGCACCTTGAGCTTGTAGTAGTTGGCCTGCTCGACCACCTGCCAGTCGCCCCCGATGTTGTGGGCGAATGCGAAGGAGCAGCGCTGCACGCCCGGGCCCACGTCCTCCAGCTTGGGCGGAGCCACGGCCCTGACTTCGGGCTTGGGCCCGCCGCCGCCCAGGAAATCGCCGCCCATGCCGCCCGAGGAGTCCGCCCGCTGCATGAGGTCGGCCATCATCAGGCCGGAGATCTGCTGGCAGAGCTTGGGCTCCATGGGCCCCTCGGCCCCGCCCACCTCGTTGACGGCCACGGACAGCTCGGCCTGGCCTCGGCCATAGGCGTGCTGCGCGTCGGCCGAATCCACGGACTCGAATCCCTTGGGATAGTAGAACAAATACTCGGTCTCCTCCACCGTGCCCAGGGCGCCGTCCGCCTCGGCCATGGCCTCGGGCATAGCTTCGGATACGGGCTCGGGTACGGGCTCGACAGCCGGTTCGACAGCAGGGGCCGCGGGCTTGTTCAGGCCGGGCAGGGGCAGGGCCGGAGGCTGGGTGGCCGGCTCAGTCACAGGCTCCGTAACCGGTTCTGTAACCGGCTCCGTGACCTCGGCAACAGGCGTTTCGGGCGTCTCGACCGCGGGAGTCTCCACCGCAGGCGTCTCGGCCTCGGGCGCGTTGGCCAAGGGCGGGAAGTCCGGCAGCGTGGGCTCGGCCTCCGCGGGCGCGTTGGGATGGATGGCGTTGGTGTCAATTTCCGGGGTCTCGGCCACGGGTTCGGCCACGGGTTCGGCCACGGGTTCGGTCACGGGTTCGGTCACGGGCTCGGTCACGGGTTCGACTAGGGGCTCGACTATGGACGGCACGGGCTCGACCATGGGCTCCGTAACGGGCTCGACCGCCGGTTCGGCAACGGGTTCAGGGGCAGGCGCGGCAAACGCGGCCGCCTCGGCCTTGGCCCGCTCCAGCTCCTCGGGCAGCAGCTTGGCCTCCACGGCGGGCAACTGCACCTTGGCCTGCTCGTGCCCCTGGTCCGCGGCCAGCTTGAACCACTTCCAGGACTGCACGTAGTCCCGTTCCACGCCCTTGCCCCGGTAGTAGAGCACGCCCAGGCCGTACTGGGCGGCCGGGTCTCCGGCCTCGGCCTCGGGCAGGAATGCCTTGTACGCGGCATCGAAATTTCCCTGCTGGTAGGCCAGCACGCCCTGCTCCACGTCGGCCCCGGACAGAATCGGAAGCGCCAGAACGCAGGCCAGAACCAGGCAGCAGATGGTCAGCTTTTTCATCGGTTGTCCCCTCCTGGATCGAATTCGATAGCTACCGCACCGTATCACAGGATCACGGTCCGGGCACGCGCCCGGTGCGCACCAGCTCGATGGTCACGGCCAGGCAGTTTCCGTCGTCCGCCCGCTCCAGGGCGTAGTCCGGGTCCAGGCCGCGCTGGTGGTAATAGACGCCCTTGGGCGTACGCAGGGCTCCGTCCGTGACGAACATCACCGAGCCGTCGGACAGCTCCACCACGGCCTGGGCCACGCCCTTGCCGAAGCTCTGCCGCCCCACGCTCACGGCCCGGCCGTTGCCGCACAAAGCGCCCAGGAAGACCTCGGCCGCGCTGGCCGTGAACCCGTCCTGCCAGAGCACCAGGGGGGCCGGGTTCTTGGCCCCGTCACCGGCCCGGAAGGTGTGCATCCTGGTCTTGGCCCGCTTGTCCACCACCACCGCGCCGGGCTTGAGGAACAGGGAGGCGGCCCGCACCGCGGCGTGGAAGTCGCCGCCGGTGTTGCCCCGCAGGTCGATGATCTTGGCCGTGTTGGGGTCGAGCCCGGCCATGATCTGGGCCAGGTCGCGGTCCGTGTCGGCGTCGAAATGGAAGATGCGGACGACGTCCAGCCCGGACCGCTGCTCCAGGGTCACGGACGGCCGCTGCACGTCCTGGCGCACCAGGCCCGTGGTCTTGAGCTCGCCCGAGGCCGTCTCTACCGTGACGGACACGGACGTGGATGCGGGTCCGCGAATGTCCGCGCCCACCAGGTACAGGGAACGCTCGTCCACGGGTGAGCCGTCCACGAACCTGAGCTCGTCCCCATAGCCGATGCCCGCGCGCGCGGCCGGTCCGTCCGGATAGGGCAGGCAGATCACGTGGCCCTCGCGGTCGCCGAAGATCTCCATGCCCACGCCCGCGTAGCTGTCGGACATGGCCTGCTGGTAGCGGGCGTATTCCTGGGGGGTGAGCAGGTCGGAAAAGGGGTCCATCTGCCGCAAATAGCCCTTGACCGCCTTGTGGGCCATGCCCCCGTCGGACTCCGGGGCGATGGACAACTGCTCCACCTTGGTCAGAGCCTCGTAAAGCAAAAGCATGTCGTCGTTGTCCAGCCACGAACCCGAGGGCTGGGCCCAGGCCGGTTGCGAAGCGGCCCAGGCCGCGACCAGAACGGCCGCGGCCAGGGCGCGAAGAATGCGGGACATGGCTCTCCTTTGGCGTCCGAAAAGGGACGTCCGGAGACGAAGGCGAACCGAAATCAGAACGTGCTCAGGGCTTCGGTTTCCTTGAGCAGCCGGTCAAGCTCGGCCTCAAGACGCTGCACCTCGGCCTGCTTGGCCGCGGTGTCCGGGTCGGTCTTGACCTCGGCCAGCTCCCGTTTGGCCGCCTTGAGCTTGGTGGTGATCTCCCACTTCCGCAGCTGGGCCGCTTCGGTCTCGGCCTTGGTCTTCTGCAGGGTGGTCTCCAGCTGGGCCACGTCCCGGTCCAGCTTCTTCACCTTGCCGGCCAGGGCGTCGCGATCGGCCGCAGCCAGCATCTTCTGATTCTCCAGCTCACCGGTGCGGGTCTGCTCAACGGCCTGCTCGGTCTCCAGGGAGGCCTTCTGATGCTCTTTCTGCTCAATCCGCTGCTGGGCCTTGTCCTCGCTCCAGCCGAACAGTCCGCCCTGCTTGGGATCGCCCGTGGTCTGGCACGCGGGCAGCAGCACCAGCATGGCGGCCAGCAGGCAGAACGCCGTCAGGGCCGTGTACAATCTGTTCATGCCCACCCCCTAGACGGCCATGCGGCTGGACATGTCGGCCAGCTCGTCGGTCTGCTGCTGCAGCTTGGCGATCTCGCCCTTGAGCACCTGGATGCGGGAATCCAGCTCGGTCGCCTGGGTGGTGTTGCCGCCGGCCTGGGCCTCGGCCAGGACCTTCTCCTGGTTCTCAAGCTCCCACTTGGCCAGGTTCAGCTTCTCGGTGGCTTCGGCCAGCTTCTGGTCCACCACCTGCTTCTCGGCCAGCATGGCGTCCTTCTTGACCTGCTTCTTGTCGTAACTGGCCTGAAGCGTAGCGGTCTCGCTGCGCAGGTCCACGATGTCCTGCGAGAGCTCGGCATTGTAGGCCTTGGTCTGGGCGTTGGTTTCCTCCAGACTGGCGATGCAGGCGTTGAGCCAGTCCTCCTTGGCCGCGTACTCGGCCTTCTTGTCGGCCACGTGGGTGCCGTAGGCGTACCCGGCCAGACCGCCGGCAGCCGCGCCGATGGCCGCGCCCACCAAGGCGCCCTCGGCATCGCCGCCAATGATCACGCCCAGCACCGCGCCGAGCACCGCGCCGCCCGCGGCTCCGGCCGCGGCGCCTTCCTGCTGCGTCTGGCCGCGATCCGTCTGGGCGCAGCCGAACATTCCAGCCATCAACAAGGAGCCCACAAGGGCAACAACAAGTAAACGTTTCATGTCAAGCCTCCTTTTATCACCCTCGCCCCTCAAGGCGACTCGCTATCCCTTAATTCCGGGTTACCATATCATAAACCAGGTCGGAAGCCCGAATCCCGCCCCGGGAAAAAAAACTAGGGCACCAGCGCTTCGTAATCCTTTCTCCAGGCCAGGGTGTCGGCCCGCTTGTCCTTGGCGAACTGGGCGAAATGGACGCGCACGGTCTTCAAGAGCCGCACCTGGTCCGCTGCCTGGCGCTCCAGCAGGAAGTCCGCGTACCGGGCGAACCCCTGCTCCACGGCCTCGGCCGGGGTGGTGGCCAACTGCCGCAGGGAGTCGGCGTAGGAGGACAGCGCCCCATCGATGTTGGCCGCCATCTCGGCCTTGCGGGCCTGGAGCTTCTCCACCATCTCGGCCCGCCCGGCCGTCTGGGCCGAGGCCAGGGCCTGCTCCACGGCGGGCAGCTTCATGAGCTCGCGGTACAGGAAGAAGCCCTGCTCGGCCGCGATCTTGGCCCAGGCGTAGGCCGAATCCTCATCCGCCTCCTTGCGGATCTGGCGCATGTCGGACAGGGCGGCCCGCACGTAGCCCAGTTCCTGGACCAGTTCCGGGGACAGGCTTCCCGAGGAGGCCACCCGCTCCAGGTGGGCCAAGGCCTCGTCGGTCTTGACGTCGGACTTGACGCTGGTGGCCGCGGTGGACACGGCCGCGGGCAGTTCGGCCCCGGCGCCGGCCCGGTAGTCCTCCCAGGCCGTCTCCAGGGTCTTGGCCGCGTTGCGGTCCGTGTAGATGATGGAGGACAAGGCCACGCGGAAGCCCATGGTCTCCTTGGCGTTGGCCCGGTATCCCTTGCTGTCGGAGCCGATGTAGAAGGGCTCCTCGGTGCGCATGGCCGAGCGCATGGACTTGTCCGTGGTCAGGAAATGCCCGCCCCGGGACACGAACCCGCCGCTGCGGCCCTGGTAGTACTCGATCTGGTACAGGGTGAAGGTCATCTCGGCCGCGTTGCCCAGCATGTCGTGCAGCCCGGCCGGATTGGGCTTCAGCAGCCCGGCCTGCTTGAGCTTGTTGTGCGAGGACGACGGGCCCGAGAACCACTCGTACTCGGCCAGGACCCCGGGGTACGGGGTCTTGCGGTCGAACACGTCCGGAGGCACCTCCACCCCGCCACGGGCCGCGAACTCCCACTCCGGCTCGGTGGGCAGACGCAGGAAGCCGTTGGATGCGCCCGCCTTGGGCAGCTTGCCCGCCCCGTTGGCGAACAGCCACTGGTTGTAGGCGTCCAGGAAGGCCAGGGCGTCGAACAGGGAGATGTTGGTCACGGGCAGGTCGCTCTTGAGCAGGTCCGGGGAGCCGCCCTGGGGCAGGCCCATGACCGCGTAGTACTGACCCTCGGTGACCTCGTACTTGCCCAGATAGTAACACCAGTCCTGCTTGCCGTTGCGCGTGGCCACGAAGGCCCCGCCGATGGCCACCTGGGTCGGGGACTCCTTGTACCCGCCGCCCGGGTCGCCCATGGTGAAGCGCTTGAGCGCGTAAGGCTCGGCCCCCTGGGCCAGGAACACGGGCTTGAAGACCATCTCCTGGCCGCCGGGCATGGGCAGGACCAGGTCGCCCTGGCTCGGGGCCGGGTTGAAGGCCGGGGCTGGAACGGCCAGGGCCATGAGCAGCAACAAGAGGAATATCTTTTTCATGTCGTTCATCCTTGGCTATTCGTCGGCTATTCGTCGCGCAAGGCCTCGGCGGGATCGATACTGGTCACTCTCCATGCAGCAACAAGACCGACCAAAACCGCTATTCCCACGGTACCGGCCAGGGCCAGGACCAGATGCTGCCAGGTGAGCACGCACAGGCTCTCGGCCGCCTGGAGATGCGCGGCGAACAGGGTGTTGATGACCTTGGCCATGAGCTCGAAAAAGCCCCAGGCCACGCCGAAGCCCAGGGCCGCGATGCACACGCCCTGGTAGATGGGGAAGAGCCACAGCCGTCCGCCCGACAGGCCCAGGAGCCTGAGCACGGAAAGATCGCGCCGCTTGCGCTCCACGGACGCGTACAGGCTGGACATGAGCGAGGCCGCCCCGCCCACCAGGGCCACCACGGCGATGAGCAGGAAGATCAGGGTCAGGTAGCGGTCCAGCTCCAGCACGTCTCGGATGCGCGCGGCCTCGGTATGCACCGGGATGCCCGCGCCCTCCAGATCCTCCTTGATCCGGGCCACGTCGTCGATGGTGGCGGCGTAGAGCCGGAAGCCTGCGTAGCCCCGCCTGCCGAGCACGAACTCGGCCAGGGTGTCGTCCCAGGACAAATTGCGCTCGCCAAACAGGTTGGCCACACCGGCCAGCCGGGCCGGGACCAGGGCCATGTCCCCGGGCGCGTGGCCAGGCAGGACCGTCACCGGAAAGGCCAGGCTGTCCTGGCCGCGCTCCAGCTTGAGCAGGGCCTTGCCCTGGGGCGCGTCCACGCCCTGGGGCAGCAGGACCACGGCCCAGTCCGAGGCCGGAGCATCGGGGGCCGGACTGTCCGCACCGTTCGCCAGACTGGCGTTCCAGTCCTCCGCCGTTGGGAACAGGCCGTCCCCGTCTCCCTGGTCCACAGTCAGGCCCACGGCGCGGAACTCGGCCACCACCCGGCCGGATTCGTCCAGCAGCGCGGCCGGGAACGGTTCCACCCAGGGCAGAAGCACGGGGTGCTGCCCGCGCAGCCTATAGCCCACCGCGGCCACGGAATCCTCGTCCACCGGTTTGGTGCGCGTGGACAAAAAGTACAGGGTCTTGTCCGTGTCCAGCTCGCACCCGATCACATCCGAGGCCTCGGCCGCGTCGATCTTGCGGATGTCCGCGAAGCCGGAATTGTTGACCAGCTGGAACTCGCGCACCGGGTCCAGGGGCGCGTCCAGCACCACCAGCAGGCCGTCGTACACCGGATAGGCGCGCGGCGTGGACCCGGGCCAGCCGTACTCGGGCACGGCCTGGCCGTCCTTGTACCGCTCCACGGCCTCCAGCACGGGCAAACGCACGAAGACCTGGTTCAGGGCCGTGGCCCTGGGGTCCAGCACGCCGTCCACGGTCAGGGGCACCTCGGCGGTCTCGTACTCCGTGCCCTTGAGCCGCTTGGCCGTCAGGATCAGGGTGTCGCCGGGCTCGGCCCCCAGGGCGTCGGCGGCCGTGTTCGAAAGCACGGCCCCGTTCTCCCCGGGAATGGGCGAGGAGTTCTCCAGCACCAACCGGTCGCCCAGGTCCGTGGGCACCAGGTCCAGGGACAGGCCGCCCTCCTCGGCTCCCTCCTTCACATCCTTCAGGCGCGCGTCCACCGTGGCCGATATCTGCCGGGTGGTGGGCACGATGAAGGCCACTTCCACGCGCTTGCGCATCTCGTCGAACCAGGCCTGGTCAAAGGAGGTGGAGACCATGGGCCGTATCTCGCGGTTGCGCGGGTCCTGGACCAGCCTATAGCGCAGGACCTCGATGGTCCCGAACTTGAGCCCGAACAGGATGAGCAGGGGCGAGAGCACGGCGGCCACGGCCATGACCAGGCAGAAGGACAGGATCCACTCGTGCCGCAGGTCGGACAGGGACAGGCGCAGGACCATCACCCGACCTCCCTTTCCACCACGGTGGACACGGTATGCTCGGGCCCGGCCCGCTCCACGCGGAAGGCGAAGAACCGGTCGGCCGAACCCTTGGCCAGGCTCAGGTCGTGGGTGACCATGATCAGGGTCACGCCCAGCTCGGCGGTCAGCTCCTTGAAGGTGCGGTGGATCTCCAGGGCCGTGGGCCGGTCCACCGCGGCCGTGGGCTCGTCGGCCAGGACCAGGGGCGGCCTGTGGGCCAGGGCCCGGGCGATGGCCACCCTCTGGCGCTGCCCGCCGGACAGATGCTGGGGCTTCTTGTTGAGCTGGTCCTCGATGCCCAGGCGCCGGGCCAGGGCCTCCACGTCGGGCCGACCTTCCCTGCCCGGCAAGCGGCCGGACAACCGGCAGGGCAGCAGGATGTTCCTGCGCACGGACAAAAAGGGCAGCAGCCCGCCCGTCTGGAGTACGTACCCGATCTGGGAACGCCGCACAGAGGCCAGCCGCGTCTCGTTCAAGGAGACCACGTCCAGCCAGGAGCCGTCCGCCCGGATGGCGAAGCTCCCGGCCCGGCTGGGCTTGAGCACCAGGCCCAGCATATCCAGCAGGGTGGACTTGCCGCAGCCCGAGGGCCCGACCACGGCCACGAATTCGCCCTGGCGCACGTCCAGCAGGGGCACCTGAAGCTCGAAGCGGGTGCCCCCCTTTTCGCGCACCTTGGCCACGTCGGCCAGGCGGTAGACCGAGGGGCGGTCCGCCCCTTGCGAATCAGCCACGACAGCCCCTAGGGCAGGAGGTCAAGGCTTATCGGATAGACGTAGTCGCCCGGATCGTCTCCCTTATTGAGTTCGATCCAGCCATCCGGGTTGTCGTAGATGTGCTGGTAGGTCTTGATGCGCGCGTCCAGCTGGTTCAGGAACTCGTCCTGCTCGTCGATGGACCAGGAGGCCCACAGCTCGTTGGACATGTCCATGAGGCGGCTCTTGTAGGGCAGCCCGTCCAGGAACTCGGGCACCAGCCCGGTGTCGGCCATCTGCTGGGCATTCTTGATCTGCTCGGGGTCGCGCGCGGCCGTGGCGGCCGTGGCCTGCAGGGCGTCGAAGAAGTCCTCGCCGCCGATCTGGCCGCGAAGGCCCGCGGCCATGACCCCGTCCAGCACGGTCTTCAGGGAGTCGAGCTGGCGCTTGTTGATCAGCAGCCGCACGTCCATGGCCTGGATGGCCGGGTTCATGAGGTCCTTGTCCGTGGCCCAGGCCACGATGTCCTTGGGCGGCTGGGCGTCCGTGGTGGAGCCAATCCACTCCACCAGGGCGGCCCGCACCACCTGCTGGGACGTGGCCTGCACGTCCTCCATGCCCGCCGGAGGCGGCGCGATGGGGGCCGGAGCGGGAGCCGGGGTGGCGGCCGGGGCGGCCATGGCCGCTGCGGCCTGCTGGCCGGCCACGTAGCCCTGCATGGCTTCCTGCAGGGCGTCCACGATGGTCCCGGCCACGGCCAGGGAGATGTTCGTGAAGCCTTCCAGGTCGTCGGAGGTCACGTCCCAGTAGGCCGACTGCGGGGTGCCCTTGTTCTTGGACAGCTGCTTGAACTGCACCTCGCCCAATTCGTTGTACTCGGCCTTGGCCTTGGGATTCTTGATGTGCACGGCGAACAGGTAGACCCGGTTGTCGTCGGCCACGCTGCGCAGGGTCAGCTCGTCCTGGCCCGAAATGTTGGACGGGTCGCCCAGCTCATGGCCCGGGGCGTCGCCGATGAGGATCATGAACCTGAGCGAGTTGTCGCTCCACTCGGTGTCCATGACCGCGTTGGACACGCCCGAGAACACGTCCTCGGCATAGCCCTTGGTGGAGGTCTCGGTCACCTGGACCACGGACATGGTCTGCATGAAGTCCGCGATGGGCTGCAGGGCCGGGGTGTAGTTGTAGGTGTCGTAGACCACGTAGGGGTTGAGCTCCAGGGCGTCGCGATAGCCCCAGAGGCCGAAACGCAGGTTCGCGCCCACCTCGGACTGGAGCTGGATCTCCTCGGACACGTCCCGGATGACCTGCAGGGTGCGCTCGATGTACGGGCGCATGGACACCGTGGTGTCGGCCACCCAGACGATGTCCACCTTGAGGTTCTTGAGCTTGTCCGCGGTGATGTTCGTGGAGGACTCGGTGGCCGCGGCCAGGTATTCCTGGTTCTCGCGGATGTCGGTCTCCTCGCGGGCGTCGGGTCCGGCCTTGGTCACCGCGGCCAGCTCCAGGATGCGCCCCTCGCGGCCGTCGATCTGCATGCCCTGGAAGTCCAGGATGGGCAGCAGGTAGAACTGCTTGGAGATGTCCACGGCCTTCTTGGGCTCCACCGAGACCACCGGGAACCCGGCCGGGATCTGGCCGGAGTCGATGGTCGAGTAGTAGCCCTGGGCCTGGGACTTGCGCTGGTCGGCCGGGGCGTTGACCATGGTCTCCAGGGGTCCGCGGGTCTCGAACATGAGCACCGGGCTGCGGCCCTCGGGGTGGGTGTAGGCCAGGCACATGGCCTGCTTCCACTCGAACACGTCGTCGGTCTTCATCCAGCCGATGACCGTGCCCCGGTTGTCGCTGCCCACCTCGTACCAGCCCTGCTCCATCTCGATCTCTTCCTCGGTGGGCCGGGTGTAGACGTAGAAGGCCTCGAAGGCGGCCACGTTCTCCATGACCGTGCCCTGAGCCTCGTCCGGGGCCTTGTACACGTTGGAGAAGGGCCGGGCCAGAACCCTCAGCGGCAGGGTCTGCTTGCCCTCGATGTTCACGGGCTTGCGGGCCTCCTGGCCCGACGCGCCCACGGCCCAGACCAGGACCAGGGCCAGAACGCACGACAACACGGCGGCACGACGGAAAATCATCATGGGCTACTCCCCTCGAATGGCGGCCTTGACGGCCGTTGACGGCGCGAACAAATCGTTTGGGCCCGCTTGCGGACCACACTCTCTCTTAACATTCATTCATCATGAAAAAAGCAAGCGAAGTCAAGGGGAGTATCCAAAAGGACACCTGTCTGGTCCAGGGTTCCCAAGCCCCCCCGGGCCATGCTACGGGTGAAAAAGTCACACTCTGTTTCAGGAGACCACATGATACCGCACGACCTATTCTATACCCGGTCCCACGAGTGGGCCCGCGTCGAGGAAGAAGAGGCGACCATCGGCATTACCCAGTACGCCCAGGAACAATTGGGCGACCTGACCTATGTCGAGCTGCCCGACCTGGGCGACACCTTCCAGGCCGGGGCCGAGATCGGCTCCGTGGAGTCGGTCAAGGCGGCCAGCGAGATCTACACCCCGGTGTCCGGGGAGATCGTGGCCGTGAACGAAGAACTGGCCGACAACCCCGGCCTCATCAACGAGGAGCCCTACGGCGAGGGCTGGCTGGTGCGCATCAAGCTCTCCGAGGAGCCCGAAGACCTCCTGGACGCCGACGCCTACGCCGCCCACATCGAGGCCGAAGAACTGGGAGACTGATCCCCATGCCCTACGTTCCCCACACTCCCGGCGAGATCCGGGACATGCTCGGGGTGGTGGGAGTGGACTCGGTGGAGGACCTGTTCGCCGAGATCACTCCCGACATGCGGCCCAAAAGCTTCGACCTTCCGCCGGGGAAGAGCGAAGGGGCCGTGCTCGAACACCTGGAGCGCCTGTCCCGCAAGAACGACCGCCAGCCCCTGAGCTTTTTGGGCGCGGGCTTCTACGACCACCACATCCCCTCGGCCGTTGACGCCGTCACGGCCCGGGGCGAATTCTACACCGCCTACACCCCGTACCAGCCCGAGGCCTCCCAGGGCACCCTGCAGGCCGTGTTCGAGTACCAGACCGCGGTCTGCCGGCTGACCGGCCTGGACTGCGCCAACGCCTCGGTCTACGACGGCGGCACGGCCATCTTCGAGGCGGTCATGATGGCCGTTCGCCAGACCAGGCGGCGCAAGGTCCTGGTCAGCGAGGGGGTCAACCCCATCTACCGGGTCATGCTGGCCTCCTACACCTCCAACCTGAACCTGGAATTCGTGTCCGTACCGGTCAAGGACGGGGCCACGGACGCGGCCGGGCTCAAATCCGCCCTGGACAAGGACACGGCCGCCCTGCTGGTGCAGAACCCCAACTTCTTCGGGCACGTGGCCGACTTCACCGATTTGTTCCAGGCGGCCCGGGACGCGGGCGCGGCCTCCATCATCTCGGTCTATCCCGTGCTCCAGAGCGTACTCAAGACCCCCGGCGAGATGGGCGCGGACGTGGCCTGCGCCGAGGGCCAGAGCCTGGGCCTGCCCCTGTCCTTCGGCGGTCCCTACCTGGGCGTCATGACCTGCACCAAAAAGATGGTCCGCCAGATGCCCGGCCGCATGGTCGGCCGGACCACGGACAGCCAGGGCCGCACCGGCTACGTGCTCACCCTGCAAGCCCGCGAGCAGCACATCCGCCGCCACAAGGCCACGAGCAACATCTGCTCCAACCAGGCGCTCTGCGCCCTGCGGGCCGGGGTGCATATGAGCCTGTTGGGTGAAGAAGGATTGAAACGAACGGCCGGGATATGCCTGGAGCGGGCCCGGTACGCGGCCAAGCGGCTGACCGACATCCCCGGGGTATCCCTGTACACGCCCGAGCCGTTCGGCAACGAGTTCGCAATCACCCTGCCCGTGCCCGCCTTTGAGCTCATCTCCCGCATGCTGGACAAGGGCGTGGCCCCGGGCTTCCCGGTGGGCCGCTACTACCCCGGCCTGGAGAACGTGCTCCTGGTGGCCTGCACCGAAAAGACCAACACGGAACAGATCGGCCTGTTCGCCGAGATGATGCGGGGGACCCTGTCATGAGAACGCTGTTCCAGAAATCCGTTCCCGGCCGCGAGGGCGTGTGGCCCGAGGCCCCGGGCCTGAAGATCGAGGACGCCCTGCCCGCCGGGCTGCTGCGCAAAAAACCGGCCGGGCTGCCCGAGCTGTCCGAGCTGGACGTGGTCCGCCACTACACCCGGCTGTCGCGCATGAATTTCGGGGTGGACTCCAACTTCTACCCCCTGGGGTCGTGCACCATGAAGTACAACCCCAAGTTCACCGAGACCGCGGCCGCCATGCCCGGATTCACCCGGCTGCACCCGGTCCTGCCCCAGCTCATGGGGGCCGGGCAGCTCTGCCAGGGCGCCCTGGAGGTCATGTACGAGCTGGAGCGCCTGCTCTGCGAAATCTGCGGCATGGACGCCTTCACCCTGCACCCCATGGCCGGGGCGCACGGCGAGCTGACCGGGGCCATGATCATGGCCGCCTACCACAAGGACAAGGGCAACAAGAAGACCAAAATCATCGTCCCGGACTCGGCCCACGGCACCAACCCGGCCTCGGCCGCCATCGCCGGGTTCGAGGTGGTGTCCATCCCCAGCGTGGACGGCATCGTGGACCCGGCCGAATTGGCCAAGGTCCTGGACGACGAGGTGGCGGGCATGATGATGACCTGCCCCAACACCCTGGGCCTGTTCGAGAAGAACCTGCCCGAGATCGTGGCCATGCTCCGGTCCGTGGACGCCCTGCTCTACTACGACGGGGCCAACCTCAACGCCATCCTGGGCAAGATGCGCGTGGGCGACGCGGGCTTCGACGTGGTCCACCTGAACCTGCACAAGACCTTCGCCACGCCCCACGGCGGCGGCGGCCCGGGCTCCGGCCCGGTGGGCGTGTGCCGGCGGCTGACCCCGTACCTGCCCATCTCCCGGGTGGCCAAGCTGGAGGACGGCCAGTTCTTCCTGGACTACGACCATCCCAAGTCCATCGGCTACGTGGCCCCGTTCTACGGCAACTTCGGCGTGGCGCTCAAGGCCTACGCCTACATCCTGCGCCTCGGGCGCGAGGGGCTGATCCGGGTCTCGGAGCAGGCCGTGCTGGCCGCCAACTACATGCGCAAGCGGCTGGAGGACTACTTCGAAATCCCCTACAACCGCGTGTGCATGCACGAGTTCGTGCTCTCGGCCGTGCGCCAGGCCAAGGACGGGGTGCATGCCCTGGACATGGCCAAGGCCCTGCTGGACAAGGGGTACCACGCGCCCACCATCTACTTCCCGCTCATCGTCAAGGAGGCGCTCATGATCGAGCCCACCGAGACGGAGAGCAAGGAGACCCTGGACGCGTTCGTGGACGACCTCATCGCCATCGTCACGGGCGACCCCGAGTGCGTGCAGGCCGCGCCGGTCACCCGTCCGGTGGGGCGGCTGGACGAGACCAAGGCGGCCCGGGACATGGTGCTGACCGAAGACCTGGCCAAGGATTAGAAAGACCATGAAGACGCATCTGGCCGTTGTCGGGGCCGGGCCCGGCGGGTTCGAGGCCGCCCTGGAGGCGGCCGCTCGCGGGCTGGAAACCACCCTGATCCACCACGGTCCCCTGGGCGGCACCTGCCTCAACGCGGGCTGCATCCCCACCAAGTTCTGGCTCGGGGCCACGGACGCGGTGGAGGAACTGGCGGCCCAGGCCGGGGTCCGGGTCCTGTCCGGGACCATCGAGCCCGACTTCGCGGCCATGCAGGCCCGCAAGAACCTGATCATCGAGGCCGTGCGCAAGGCCATGGCCTCCCGGCTGGACAAGGCCGGAGTGGCCGTGGTCCAGGGCAAGGCCACGCTGGAAGGTCCGGGCCGCGTGCTGCTGGACGGCGGCCGGGACGAGGTGGAATACGACCAGCTGATCCTGGCCACGGGCTCCAGGCCGAGCTTTCCCCCGTTCCTGGCCCCGGACGGAGAGCGCATCCTGGACTCCACGGCCCTGCTGGAACTGGACGCCGCGCCATCCAGGCTCATCGTGGTCGGGGCCGGATACATCGGCGTGGAACTGGCCCAGGCCATGGACCGCTTCGGCGCGGACATCGTGCTGGTGGACGCCCTGGACCGCATCGCGTCCGCCGAGGACCCCGAAGTGTCCAAGCTGTTGCTCTCCCTGTTCAAGCGGCGCAAGTGGGACATCCGGCTGGGCGCGCGCGTGCAGAGCCTGGCCACCCGCGAGCATCGGGCCGTGCTGACCCTGGACGGCGGCGAAACCCTGGAGGCGGACTACGCCCTGGCCGCCGTAGGCCGGGGCCCTTGCTCGGTCGGCCTGCATCTGGCCGGAGTCGGCGCGGCCACGGACGACCGCGGCTTCATCGCCACGGACCAGCGCCTGCGCGCGGCCGAGAACGTCTATGCCGTGGGCGACGTGAACGGCCGATTCATGCTGGCCCACGCGGCTGCGCACCAGGGAGTCTACGTGGCCAAACTCCTGGCCGGGGCCCTGGACCGCGACTACGAGCCCGGCCCCATTCCCTCCATCCTGTACGGGTCGCCCGAGGTGGTCCGGGTGGGGCGCATGGAGTCCGAAATGGACGCCGGAGCGGGGAACGTCCGGGTGTCCCGGGCGCAGATGGCGGCCAATCCCCTGGCCCAGGCCCACGCCTCCACCAGAGGGTTCGTCAAGGTGGTCTGGGAGAACGGCCACGTGGCGGGCGTCACGGCCGTGGGGCACCAGGCCTCGCGACTGGCCACCGCGGCCACCATCATGGTCGGCCAATCCTGGACCCGCGACCAGGCCGCGGACCTGATCTTCGCCCACCCGACCCTGGATGAATCATTGAAAGAGGCGTTGCTGGCCTAGAGCACCTTTTCGAACCGGCGGGTGACGCGCCTACCCCCGCGCAGGGGGTAGGCCTTTTCCTCGTCCCCCACGTACTCGAACCCGTTCTTCTGAAGCACCCGCTCCGAGGCCGGGTTGCCCGGAAAGACCAGGGCCGTGGCCAGGCCGGCTCCGGCCCTTGCGGCCAGGCCCAGCACCAGGCCCACGGCCTCGCTGGCCCAACCCCGGTTCCAAAACTCCCGGCCGATCCAGTAGCCGATCTCCACCACCCCTTCCGGATCATTTCCCTTCCCTTCCGGGGAAAATCCCACCGAGCCCAGGAACTCGCCGTCCTCCCGCCGCAGCACGGCGAAGGCGTTGGCCGCCTTGTCCCTGCGGGCCGCGATCCAGGCCCGGGAGTCGGCCTCCACCACGGGCCAGGGCATGGCCGCCATGCGCATGACCGCCTCCTCGTCATCCCCCAGAAGGCGCACCACGTGGGCCGCGTCCGAGGGCTCCAGAGGCCGCAACCGGACGCGGGCCGAATTCGAAGGAGTCACCGGCCGCTCACCAGCTTGCTGCACAGCGGGATGGCCAGGTAGCCCAGGTTGCACCAGCCCGGGATGACGAAGGCCAGGCCGAACACGGCCAGGGAAACCAAAGGAATGAGCCCGGTCATGCGGGTGGAGCGGGCCATGCCCGCCCGGTCGATGCTTGGCCCGGTCAGGCCGTTGCGGCAGGCGTAGACCCAGGCCGCCAGCAAAAAGGCCCCGGCCGCGAACAGGTTGAGGGCGAAGATAGCGCTGGATGCGACGTCCTGCTGGTCCACGTCGAAGAGTGAGGCGGAAAACGGCACCAGGACCACAAAGGCCAGCATGCCGATGTTCAGCCAGATGTGGTTGGGCGTGGTGTGGGTCAGGTGGCGGAAATGCTTGTTGTGGATGACCCAGAACATGGCCAGGAGCCAGAAGCTCAACAAGTAGCTCATGAACAGGTCCGTCTGTCCGGCCAGGGTGGACAGCAGTTCGGCCGAGCCCAGGCTGGAGCCCTCGGGCAGCTTGATGTCCAGGACCAGGATGGTCATGGCGATGGCGAACACGCCCTCCACCAGGGCCTCCAGTCGGCCGTGGGCCAGGCCGCTTTCTTTGGCGTCCATGCCTTTCTCCTGTCTATGTGTCGTCCGTGATTTCGCGACGCACCAGGGCCTGGTTGTAGGCCCCGGTCAGAGCGGACTCGGTCAGGGTGCCCACGGGCTTCATGTCCTCCAGGGAGTGGACCACGGGCAGTTGGGCGATGCCCCGCTTGGTGAGCAGGTCCAGGGCGTCCTTGAGGGTATTGCTGGGCGTGACCACGGCCAGATCCCCGGTGGTGGCGATGTCCTTGGCGATGAGCAGGTGTTCCAGTCCCTCTTCACGGAGCAGGTACCGGATGTCGCGGAAGGAGATGATGCCGCTCAGCCGGTCGTCGGAGTCCACCACGTACAGATAGGGCGCGTCCTCGGTCTTGAAGGTAAACAGGATGCCGTCCAGGGACAGGGACTCGGGGATGGTATGCACGTCGCAGTTCATGGCCTGGCGCACCAGCATGGAACTGAGAATGGTCCGCTCCCGGCCCGCGGTCAGGTCGATGCCGCGCCGCAAGAGCTTGATGGTGTAGATGGAGCCCCGGCGGATGTTGGAGTTGAGCACCGTGGCCGTGATGCAGGTCAGCATGAGGGGCAGGATGATGGAATAGGACCCGGTCAGCTCGAAGATGATGATGATGGCCGTGATGGGCGCGTAGGTGGTTCCGGCCACCACTCCGCCCATGGCCACCAGGGCGTAGGCTCCGGGCTGGGCCGTGATGGTCGGGAAGACCATGTTCAGGGCCACGCCGAAGCAGCCGCCGGTCATGGCCCCGATGAACAGGGACGGGGCGAAGATGCCGCCCGAACCGCCCGAGCCCAGGGTGATGGAGCAGGCCAGGATCTTGACCCAGATGAGTACGAACAGGGCCAGCAGGCCCATCTTGTTCATGAGCGACAGGTTCATGGCCCCGTAGCCCACGCCGAAGACCTCGGGGAACTCGAGGATGACCAGGCCCAGCAGGGCCCCGCCCAGGGCGGGCTTGATCCAGTCCGGCATCTTGAGCGCGTCGAACACGTCCTCGAACTTGTAGAGCGTGGTGGTGAAGGCCAGGGCCACCAGCCCGGCGATCACGCCCAGCAGCGGGTAGAAGCAGTACTCCCACAGGGAGACGATGGAGTAGTCCGGGATGATGAAGGCGGGCAGGGAGCCGAAGTAGTAGCGGGAGATGACCGTGGCCGTGACCGAGGACAGGACCACGGGCGAAAAGCTCATGACCCCGAAGTCGCCGATGATGATCTCCAGGGCGAAGAGCACCCCGGCGATGGGCGCGTTGAAGGTGGCGGCGATGCCCGCGGCCGCGCCGCAGCCCACGGCCGTGCGCATGTGCAGGGACGGGACGCGGAATATCTGGCCCACCAGGGAGCCGATGGAGGAGCCGATCTGGACCATGGGGCCCTCGCGGCCCACGGACCCGCCGGAGCCGATGGTCACGGCCGAGGCGAAGATCTTGGCGAAGGCCACCCGCTTGCGGATGAGCCCGCCCTTGAGGGCGATGGCGGCCATGACCTCGGGCACGCCGTGGCCCTTGGCCTCCTTGGCGAAGAAGTGGATGACCAGGCCGACCACCAGGCCGCCCAAAGCGGGCAGGCCGATCTTGAGCGCCCAGGGCACGTCCCCGATCCAGGTCAGGACGTCCCCGCCGTGCTGGTAGAAGAGCCACTGCATGGAGCGCAGCACGAAGCGGAAGAGCACGGCTCCATAGCCCGCGCCCACGCCGATGAGGATGGCGATGAACAGGTTGCCGGTTTCGCGGTTTCCACCGGGAAGCCCGACCCAGACGATGATCCGGTTGAAGATGCGTTTGAACATGCGTTCCTGTGGTTTGCAAGTCCTGACGCCACGATAGCACGAGCGCATGGCCCGGACAACCGCAAATCGGGCTTGAGAAGCTCGATAAAACCGGGTAGGCAAATGGCCCGGCTTGGCCGCCATTACTGCATCAAGGAGACCGACGTGACCGACCTGGCCTTTGACATCAAGGAAATCCAGCCCGAACCCGAGTTCGACCTCTGGCTCTACGCCGAGATCGCCGGGGAGACCCGTTTCGCCGACGCCCTCATGCATGCCCTGGAGGAAAGCTGGAACCGCTGGAAGGACCATCTCAAGGCGGTCCGGCTGGTCCGCAAGCAGGGCAAGGGCGACTTCCTGGTTGTCTGGCTGGAGGAGCCCGTGGAGGCCGAGGTGGAGGCCAAGTGGGACGAGTCGCCCACGGACGGCCTGAGCCTGCACAACCTGGCCGTGACCATGGTCATGGGCGCGGCCCGGGCGGCCATCCCCGAGTTGGAGGAGAACAAGTGCGCGCCCATGCCCAAGCCCACCGGGTCCATCCAGGACGCCTTCGAAGCCCTGGGCATGGAGTGGAACTCTGACGGCACCATCGACCGCAAGTACGCGGTCTTCACCTTCATGCCCTACAAGGGCGGCTGCGAGATATGTTTCCTGGAGGAGGACTGCCCCAGCTCCAAGATGGAGAAGAAGTGGGGCCGGAACAGGAAGAATCCTTCCTAGAGACTATTTCCAGGCCAATTTCCCCGGCGGAGTCTTGTTGGCGAAGAGTTTCTCCACCACCGCCGCGCTCTCCTGAGCCAGCCTGAGGTCGGACAGGGACAGTCCCGAGGGCTGGCCGGCATAAACCTTGAGCGCCCGGTCCACGAACTCCGCGTCCACGAAGCTGGCCGCCATCGGCCGCACCCGGCCCTCCAGCCACACCGACACCTCCACCACGTGCTCCCGTTCGGGCGGGCTGGTGATGACGTTGCCCGTCTTTACCAGGACCTGGGCCACGGTTTCGGGACGCAGGGCGGCCCAGCGGGCCAGGGACTGGTCGAACAGGGGCTGCGGAGCCAGGTAGTAGTGCGCGTCGATCTTGCAGGCCACGGACCTCCCCGGCAGGTTGAGCACGTCCGGAAACTGGGACCAGGTCAAAGCCAAACCACGTTGCAGCCTGAAGACCAGTTCCTGGTAGTCGGGCAGAGGCATAATATGGCCTACAGGAAGGCGGAGGCCATCTCCTCCACCTGGATGCCGCCCTGGATCGCGACCTCGTCCAGGTGGTCCGGAGGCATGCCCAGCAGCTCGAAGGCGCCGGGGCTCATGCCGGGCAGCACGAACCGGCCGCCCGCGGCGATCTCCATGGCGTTGGCCATGTTGTCGGCCAGTTGGATGACCGCGGCCCGCCGCTGGTTCTGGGCGGCCAGGGGGTCGTGGTGCTTGGCCACGGCTTCGGTCAGGTCGCGGGGCAATCCCCAGCGCGACAGGAGCACCTCGGCCACCTGGCCGTGGTCGAACCCGAACACGTCGCGCTCGGCCTCCACCAGGGGATAGAAATGGTCCTGGGCGTACTGGAGGCCCATGACCGAGGCGTAGGGCAGCTTCTTGAACAGGATGAGCTTGCCCACGTCGTGCAGCAGCCCGGCGGTGAAGCACTGCTCCACGGCCACCTCGGCCCCGCCGCGCCGGCTGATCTTGGCCGCCAGCAGCGCGGCCAGCACGGCGCAGTTCAGGGAGTGGCGCCAGAACACCTTCATGTTCACCAACTCGGGCGGGATGTCCTTGAAATAGCTCACCGCGGAGATGCCCACGGCCAGGGTGGTCAGCTCCTTCTCACCCACCAGGGCCACGGCCCGGTCCACTGAGTCCACGCTGGAGGAGAACCCGTACAGCGGGGAGTTGACCAGCTTGAGGAGCTTGGCCGACAGCCCGGCGTCCGCGCCCACCACCTTGGCGATGTCCTTGGCCGAGGCCGAGGGCTTCTTGAGCACCTCGCGCAGCCTGAAATACACGTCCGGGAACGAGGCGATCTTCTCCTCGTGGTCCACCATGTCCACGGGCCCGCCCTCGCCGCGGATGAACAGGTCGGCCAGGTGCTCGTTGTCCGCTTCCAGGCGCGGGTCCTTCTCGGGCGGCACGAACCCCTCGGCCATGGCCCCGGCCGTGCTCTGCACGGCCAGCTCGTAGAGCTTGGCCATGATGGGGTCCTCGTGGTTCACGTACAGGAAGAAATTTTTGACCCACCCGGAGGCCCGCCGCAAATCCTCGTCGGAATACACGGCCCGGACCTGTGCCTCCTCCACCCCCTGGCGCTTCATCTGGGCGATGTGGTTGTCGGTCAGCTCGGCTCCGGCCGGCAGGAGCACACGGCCGTCCGGAGTCTTCAACTCCGCGGCCAGCACCATCCCCGGCTTCAGGTTGTCGATCTTCACCAACGGCACGGCGCTCTCCCCGCTTCCTACGACCCGTCCGAGCCGCTGCCGGCCGGAACGTAGATGGGCGACCCCACCCCGGGCATGGGCAGGAAGCTTCTGGTGATGTTGCGCAGGCTCTCCGAATGCCCGAGCACAAGGTACCCGTCCGAGGCCACCTTGTCCCGGAAAGCCGCGGCCACCCGCCGCTTCACGTCGTCGTCAAAATAGATGATCACGTTGCGGCAGAATATGATGTCCGCCGGGCTGACGCGCCTGGTGGAATCGGAATCGGTCAGGTTGATACGCTCGAAGCGCACCAGCTTCTTGAGCGCCTCATGCACTCCCATGTTCCCGCCCTTTTCCTGGAAATAGCGCTTGAGTACGGGATCGGGCGTGGTCCGCAGGGAATAGTTGGAATAGACGCCCTCGCGGGCCTTGCCGAGCATGGCCTCGGAGATGTCCGAGCCCAGGACCCGGATGTCCCACTGAGCCGCGGCCGGGCCCAGCTTCTCCAGGATCATGATGGCCAGGGTGTAGGGCTCCTCGCCAGAGGAACAGCCCGCGGACCAGACCCGGATGCGGCGGAGCTTCTGCTTGAGCCGGGCCGCGATGACGTTGGGCAAGAGCTTGTCCCGGAAGATGTCGAGCTGGGAGGTGTCGCGGAAGAAGCTGGTCTCGTTGGTGGTCACCCGCTCGATGAGCCGGTCCAACTCCTGGTGGCGGCCGGTGTCGAAGCGCAGGTAGTTCAGGTAGTCGGAAAAACTCGACAGGGACAGTTCGCGGAGGCGGTCGGAGAGGCGGTTCTCGAACAAATAGCGCCGTTTTTCCGGAATATGTATCCCCAGGAGATCGTAAACGAATTTCGCCAGCTTGCGGAACTCGTCCTCGGTCAGCTTCACTTCCCTGGACAGGGACAATATGCCGGTATTCAAACCCATGTGGCTTCTTTCCGTGAAAACCGCCTGTGCGTGCGGTCACCCCCCCTGCCTGACGGCACTAACCCGAAAGCCTCATAAACCTAGGGAAAAAATGGCCCTTTGGCAACAAGATAGTGAAAGCCCGCAAGAAACAAATTCACCCAACGATTCCGGCCTTGCCGCGCGGCCCGACGATCACCCCCGCCGCCGGGGGCCTCTTGA
The DNA here is from genome assembly GCA_963666895.2 of Desulfovibrionaceae bacterium. Lineage (GTDB taxonomy): Bacteria > Desulfobacterota > Desulfovibrionia > Desulfovibrionales > Desulfovibrionaceae. The sequence continues at coordinate 48,415 of CAXXNS010000015.1, forward strand.
CAATCTCGTGCTTGGCTTCCTATAGGTCTAAACCTTCAAAAATCAGGGACCGGACACGACCCGCGCAGGCCGAGGCCCGAGGGCGGGAAACCATAGCACACTGGAGATTCGTCAATGTCGGATGCGCTCAACAACCAAAGGACTTACGCACTGGTTGGTCATGGCGGCGCGGGCAAAACCTCGGTCGCCGAGATGATGCTCTTCGCCGCCAAAGTGATCAACCGCCTGGGCAAGATCGAGGACGGAACCACGGCCCTGGACTACGAGCCCGAGGAGATCAAGCGCCGCGGCTCCACCCAGCCCGGCTTCTCCCACTTCGAGTGGAACAAGAACCAGCATTTCCTGGTCGATACCCCGGGCGACTCCAACTTCAACGGCGACCTGCCCTACTCCCTGATCGCGGCCGACGGCGTGGTCTTCGTCATCGACGCGGTGGACGGGGTCAAGCCCCTGACCAGGCGCGCCTGGTCCGAGGTCAAGAAGGCCGGGCTGCCGGCCATGGTCTTCATCAACAAGATGGACCGCGACCGGGCCGACTTCGACATGGCCTTCAACGGCCTCACCGACACCCTGGGCATCAAGCCCGTGCTCCTGTACCACCCCATCGGCGCCAAGGAGAATTTCACCGGCGTGGTGGACATGCTGGAGAACCAGGCCCTTCTCTTCGACGACAAGGGCGGCGTGTCCAAGAGCGACATCCCCGGCGATCTGGCCGACACCGTGGCCACCATGCGCGAGACCATGATCGAGAACATCGCGGAGAGCGATGAGGCGCTCATGGAAAAATATCTTGAAGAGGGCGAGCTGACCCCGGACGAAATTCGCCAGGGCCTCAAGGCCGGCGTGCTCTCCGGCGAGCTGGTCCCGGTCTGCGTGGGCGCGGCCCTGGAGAACAAGGGCGGAGCCCTGATCCTGGACACGGTCCAGGCCCTGCTGCCCTGCCCCCTGGACCATGCCGCCTGGCAGGGCGAGGACGGCGAGCGCGCCTCCTCCCCGGACCAGCCCCTGGCCTGCTTCGTGTTCAAGACCCTGACCGACCCCTTCGCGGGCCAGCTCAACGTCTGCCGCGTGCTCTCCGGCACCATGCAGGCCGACTCCCAGCTTTTGAACGCCACCCGGGACGAGAAGGAGCGCATCGGCCAGCTGCTGCTCCTGCAGGGAAAGGAGCAAATCCAGTCCAAGGCCCCCCTGGGCCCGGGCGCCATCTTCGCCGCGGCCAAGCTCAAGGCCACCCACACCGGCGACACCCTGTGCGAAGAAAAGAATTCCTTCATCCTGGCCAAGCCCACCCTGGCCCCGCAGCTCATCACCTACGCCCTGGCCCCGGCCGAAAAGGGCGACGAGGACAAGGTCTACCAGGCCATGTTCAAGCTGCTGGACGAGGACATCACCCTGGCCCTGTCCCGCGACGAGGAGTCCTCGGACATCCTGCTCTCGGGCATGGGACAGAACCACATCGAGATCTCCGTGGAGAAGGCCAAGCGCCGCTCCAAGGTGGACGTGCTGCTCAAGACCCCCAAGGTTCCCTACCGCGAGTCCTTCAAGACCGGGGCCAAGGAAATCCAGGGCCGGCACAAGAAGCAGACCGGCGGCCGCGGCCAGTTCGGCGACTGCTGGATCCACATCGAACCCCGTCAGCGCGGCGAGGGCTACGAGTTCGAGGACAAGATCGTGGGCGGGTCCATCCCGCGCCAGTACATCCCGGCCGTTGACAAGGGCATCCAGGAGTCGGCCGCGCGCGGCGTGCTCTGCGGCTGCCCGGTCATCGACTTCAAGGCCGTGCTGTACGACGGCAGCTTCCACACCGTGGACTCCTCGGAAATGGCCTTCAAGGTGGCCGGGTCCCTGGCCTTCAAGGCCGCGGCCCAGAAGGCCCAGATGGCCATCCTGGAGCCCATCATGCTGCTCAGCGTGGCCGTGCCCGACTCCTTCATGGGCGACGTCATCGGCGACCTGTCGTCGCGGCGGGGCAAGGTGCTCGGCAGCGACGCCCAGGGCGGCGTGACCGAAATCAAGGCCCACGTGCCCATGGCCGAGATCCTCAAGTACGCCCCGGACCTGAACTCCATGACCGGCGGCCAGGGCACCTTCACCATGGAGTTCGCCCACTACGAGGAAGTGCCGCCCCAGGTGCAGCAGAAGATCATCGAGGACTACCAGGCCGCGCAGGAATAAATCCCAGGCATGGACAACCACGCGGCGGGCCCGGTCATCCCATCGGCGCCCGCCGCTTTTTTTCCGGTCCTCCTTGTGGCTCCAGGCATTATGCAGTATTGATTCTCATTCAGACAGGCAAGACCAGAACATGTTGCGCTCCATAGTTTTTCTCATCCTCTCCATCCCCTGGACCCTGTTCTGGGCCGGGGCCATGTCCGTGATGTCCTGGCACCCCAGGCGCATCGACATCGGCCAGACCCTGGGCCACATCTGGGCCCGCGGGCTGGTCATCGGCCTGGGCCTGAAGCTGGACGTGGACCTGGGCGGAGTGGAGCGCGGCAAGACCTACGTGTTCATGGTCAACCACTCCAGCTACCTGGACATTCCCATCCTCATCTGCCTGCTGCGGCCCAACAGAATCCTGTTCGTGGCCAAAAAGAGCCTGTTCTTCATCCCTGTCTTCGGCTGGGCCCTCAAGGGGGCCGGACACATCTCCATCGACCGGGCCAACCGGCGCGAAGGCATGAAGTCCCTGCAGGAAGCCGTGGACAAGGCCAAGCTGGGCTACTCGCCGCTCATCTTTCCCGAGGGCACCCGCAACCCCGACCCGGACAGGCTCCTGGACTTCAAGACCGGCGGCATGATCCTGGCGCTCAAGTGCGGCCTGCCCGTGGTTCCCCTGGTGCTGCGCGGCACGGCCGACGCCCTGCCCAAGCACGGCAAGCTGCCCCGGACCGGCACGCGGATCACGGTCCGCGCCCTGGACCTGGTCAGCCCGGACGCCTTCACCCTCAAGGAACGCGAACGCTTCAAGGACCACATGTACGAAACCATGAACCGTTCCTGGCAGGAGTTGGCCCATGCCGGATGACCGCCTCCTGACCTTCACCCCCCTGGGCGGCCTGGGCGAGATCGGCATGAACTGCGGCGCCTGGACCACCGGGGAATCCATGGTCCTGGTGGACTGCGGGCTCATGTTCCCGGACGACTTCCTGTACGGCGTGGACGTGGCCATCCCGCGCTTCGACTTCGTGCTGGAGCACAAGCACCTGCTCAAGGGCATCGTGCTCACCCACGGCCACGAGGACCACATCGGCGCCCTGCCCTGGCTCCTGCCCTACGTCAACGCGCCGGTCTACGGCTCGCGCTTCACCCTGGGCCTGGTGGAGAACAAGCTTCGGGAGCACAACCTGGACAAATACGTGGACCTCGTGCCCGTGAACGCCGGGGAGCGCATCGAGCTGGGCGAGCTGGCCTTCACCTTCATCCCGGTCTGCCACTCCATCATCGAGGGCTTCGGCCTGGGCATCGAGACCCCGGCCGGGCGGATCATCCACACCGGGGACTTCAAGATCGACCGCAACCCCCTGGGCGGCCACGCCACGGACCTGGACGCCTTTGCCAAGTTCGCCGAGCCCGGCTGCCTCATGCTCCTGTCCGACTCCACCAACGTGGAGCGGGACGGCTACGCCCTGACCGAACGGGAGATCAAGGCCAGCTTCCGCGACATCTTCGCCGAGGCCCAGGGCCGCATCCTGATCAGCCTCTTTTCCAGCCACATCCAGCGCATCCAGGAGGTCTTCGAGCTGGCCGCGGAGACCGGCCGCAAGGTGGCCGTGTCCGGCCGCAGCCTGGTGCGCAACATCGAGTTGGCCCGCGACCTGGACCTGCTCAAGATCCCGGACGACCGCTTGGTCGCCCTGGACGACCTGGACCGGCTGGACGACCAGGAGACTCTGCTCCTGGTCACCGGCTCCCAGGGCGAACCCCTGGCCGCCCTGTCGCGCATGTCCCAGGACGACCACCGCCAGGTGCGCATCAAAAAGGGCGACCTGGTCATCCTGTCCTCGCGCTTCATACCCGGCAACGTCAAAGCCATCACCCGGGTCATCAACAACCTGTACCGGCTGGGCGCCGAGGTGCTCTACGAGCGGGTCCAGCACATCCACGCCTCGGGCCACGCCTACCGGCAGGAGCTCAAGGTCATGCTGGAGACCGTGCGGCCCAAGTTCTTCCTGCCCGTGCACGGCGAGTACCGCCACCTGGTCAAGCACCGCCGCCTGGCCGTGGCCTCGGGCGTGGCCGAGGAGCGGGCCCTGGTGCTGGAGAACGGCGAGCCCATCAGCTTCCTGGCCGACGGCTCCCTGCGCCGGGAGGAATCCTGCCCGGCCGAAAAGACCCTGGTGGACGGCAAGGGCGTGGGCGACGTGGGCCAGACCGTGCTCAAGGAGCGCCAGCTCCTGGGCGGCGAGGGCATGGTCATCGTGCTGCTGGTCATCGACAAGGCCACGGGCGAGATCAGCATCGGGCCGGACATCGTGAGCAAGGGATTCATCTTCGAGCAGCAGTACGCGCACCTCCTGGAGGACGCCAAGTGCATCGTGCTCGAGGTGTTCGAGAACATCCCGCCCGGGGACACCAAGCGGCTCAAGGAGCGCATCCGCTCCACCCTGCGCAAGTTCTTCCGCAAGGTCCTGGAGCGCGACCCGGTGGTCGTGCCGTTGGTCATTTCCATTTAACCGCATCGTTTCCTTTGGGCGTGGACGGAACCGTCCGGCCGTGGTATTTTCACCGGCCGAGGCTTGCCTTTCGGTTCAAAATCCCGTATTAGTCCTCGGCTCGAAACAACACACGCCCCGCGTCTTGTGGAACTGGGTGCGCCACACCGTGCGTATTCCCAAGCGGGGCGGAGGAACAACCCAGGAGGAACAATGGCTTACATTACCATGAAACAAATGCTGGAGACCGGCGTCCACTTCGGTCACCAGACCCGTCGCTGGAACCCCAAGATGCGCCCGTACATTTTCGGGTCGCGCAACGGCATCCACATCATCGACCTGCAGCAGACCGTCAAGCTCTTCCAGACGGCCCACGACTTCATCGTGGACACCGTGACCAAGGGCGGCAAGGTCCTGTTCGTGGGCACCAAGCGCCAGGCCCAGGACGCCATCAAGGCCGAGGCCGAGCGCGCCCAGATGTACTTCGTGACCAACCGCTGGATGGGCGGCACGCTGACCAATTTCCAGACCATCAAGAAGAGCATCGACCGCCTCAAGAAGCTGGAGGCCATGTTCGAGGACGGCACCATCGACAAGTTCCCCAAAAAGGAAATCGTGCTCATGGAGCGCGAGGTGGGCAAGCTCAACAACGCCCTGGGCGGCATCAAGGACCTGGCCGGCCCCCCGGCGGCCGCCTTCATCGTCGATCCCAAGCGTGAGCACATCGCCATCCAGGAGTGCCGCAAACTGAACATCCCGGTGGTCGCCGTGGTGGACACCAACTGCGACCCCGACGTCATCGACTACGTGATCCCGGGCAACGACGACGCCATCCGCGCCATCAAGCTGTTCGCCCAGCACGTGGCCGACGCCTGCCTGGAGGGCCTGGCCCTGCACGGCGAGGAGCAGGTCCGCCTGGAAGCCGAGGCCGAAGCCGAAGCCCAGGCCGCCAAGGCCGCCGAGGCGGCCGAAAAGGCCGAAAGGGCTGAAAAGGCCAAGGCGGCCAAGGCCGCTGAAAAGCCCGCCGCCCCGAAAACCGAGGACGCGCCCAAGAAGGCCGCCCCCAAGAAGCCGGCGCCCAAGAAGCCGGCGCCCAAAAAGGCCGAGCCCGAGAAAAAGGTCGAGCCCAAGGCCGAGCCTGAAAAAAAGGCCGAGCCCAAGGCCGAGCCCGAAGCCAAAAAAGAAGAGGAGTAGGTCTCATGGCCATTACCGCCCAAATGGTGAAAGCCCTGCGCGACAAAACCGGCGCCGGGATGATGGATTGCAAGAAGGCCCTGACCGAGGCCGGAGGGGATGAGGAGAAAGCCATCATCTACCTCCGCGAGAAGGGTCTGGCCAAGGCCGCCAAGAAGGCCGGCCGGGCTGCGGACGAAGGCACCATCGGCCTGTACCTGGCCGGCGACGCCTCCTTCGGCGTGCTGGTGGAGCTCAAGTGCGAGACCGACTTCGCGGCCAAGAACGAGGAATTCACAGCCTTCGCCGCCGACCTGGCCGCCAAGGTGGCCGAGGGCGGCTGGACCAAGGCCGAGGACGTGCCCGCCGAGATGCTGGACCTCACCGACTTGGTGACCAAGATCGGCGAGAACATGATGGTCGGCCGGGTGGCCCGCGTGGAGGCCGACGGCGGCTTCATCGGCGCCTACGTGCACATGAACGGCAAGATCGGCGTGCTGGTGGCCCTCACAGGCGACCTCGACGAGACCCTGGGCAAGGACCTGGCCATGCAGGTGGCCGCGGCCAGCCCCATGTGCGTCCGTCCCGACGAACTGCCCCAGGACATCGTGGAGCGCGAGAAGTCCATCTTCCTGAAGCAGGCCATGGACGAGGGCAAGCCCGAGGAGATCGCCCAGAAGATCGTCCTGGGCCGCATCAACAAGTTCCACAAGGAGGTCTGCCTCCTGGAACAGCCCTTTATCAAGGACGACAAGCAAAGCATCAAGCAGTTGCTCTCCGGCAGGGACGTGAGCAACTTCGTCCGCCTGGCCCTCGGGGAGGACGCGGAAGCCGAATAGACGGTTCAAGGGGCCCTTCGGGGCCCCTTTTTTTTACTCAAAAACATATACGGCAACCATCATATTCATTAGGGCTGTTCAAAAACCATGAGCGTGTGGTGCAGCCCCAGAGCAAAAGGAGCGGACGTGGGCTACAAGCGGGTCCTGATCAAGCTGTCCGGAGAGGCCCTGGCGGGAGGCAAGGAATTCGGCATCGACCCCGAGGCCATCTCGCAGTTCTGCGGTGAGATCGCCGACGTGGCCTGCGACGGGACGCAGGTGGCCCTGGTCATCGGCGGGGGCAACATCTTTCGCGGCATGGCCGCCTCGGCCAAGGGCATGGACCGCGCCCAGGCCGACTACATGGGCATGCTGGCCACGGTCATGAACGGCCTGGCCGTGCAGGACGGCCTGGAGAAACTGGGCTGCCACACCCGGGTCATGACGGCCATCGACATGAAGGAGGTGGCCGAGCCCTACATCCGCCGCCGGGCCGTGCGCCACCTGGAAAAGGGCCGCGTGGTCATCTGCGCCGCGGGCACGGGCAACCCCTACTTCACCACGGACACCGCGGCCGCGCTGCGGGCCATGGAGGTCGGGGCCGAGGTCATCCTCAAGGCCACCAAGGTGGACGGCATCTACGACAAGGACCCGCAGAAGTTCGACGACGCCGTGCGCTACGAAACGGTCACCTACATCGAGGCCATCGAAAAGCGCCTAGGCGTCATGGACATCACCGCCCTGTCCATGGCCCGGGACAACAGGCTCCCCATCATCGTGTTCAATCTCTATACCCCGGGCAACATCCGCAAGGTGACGAGCGGCGAAAAAGTGGGTAGTATTGTCCAAGGAGGAGATTAGCCATGCAGAACCTGCTCAAGGAAGGCAAAAAGCGCATGGAAGGCGCCCTTGCCAGCCTGTCCCGCGACTTCGCCAAACTGCGTACCGGACGCGCCTCCACCGCCCTGGTGGAGGATTTGGACGTGGATTACTACGGTACGCCCACGCCGCTCAACCAGATTGCCTCCATTTCCGTGCCCGATCCCCGCACCGTGGCCATCCAGCCCTGGGACAAGGGCGCGTTCCAGGCCGTGGAAAAGGCCATCCAAAAGTCGGACCTGGGGTTGAACCCGGTCAACGACGGCAAGATCGTGCGCATCAACATTCCGCCCCTGACCGAGGAACGCCGCCAGGAGTTGGGCAAGGTGGCCAAGAAGTACACCGAGGACGCCAAGGTGGCCGTGCGCAACATCCGCCGCGACCTCAACGAGTCCTTCAAGAAGATGCTCAAGGACAAGGAAATCTCCGAGGACGAATCGCACAAGGGCCAGGACGACGTTCAGAAGCTGACCGACGACTACGTGGCCAAGTGCGACCAGGCCTTCACGGCCAAGGAGAAGGAAATCCTGGAGATCTGACCGGGATCACGCCATGCTTCCCAAGCACATCGCCGTCATCATGGACGGCAACGGACGTTGGGCCAAGGCCCGGGGCCTGCCCCGCAGCGAGGGGCACCGGGCCGGGGTCAAGACCGCCCGGTCCATCGTCACCCGTTGCCGCGAACTGGGCGTCGGCCACCTGACCCTGTACACCTTCTCGCGCGAGAACTGGTCCCGTCCCAAGGACGAGGTCAGCCTGCTCTTCGACCTGCTGCGCAGCTTCCTGGACAGCGAACTGCCCAACCTGCTCAAGCAGGACATCCGGCTGAACATCCTGGGCGAGATGGGCGACCTGCCCTTCACCACGCGCCAGGCCCTGAAGCTGGCCGTGTCCCGCACCAAGAAGTGCGCGTCCATGCGCCTCAACCTGGCCCTGAACTACGGCTCGCGCGACGAAATTCTGCGCGCCTGCCAGAGCCTGGCCAAGCAAGCCGCCCAGGGCGACATCAAGCCCGAAGACATCGACGGGGACGCCTTTTCGGCCCAGCTCTACACCGCTGGCCAGCCCGATCCGGACCTGATCATCCGCACCTCCGGGGAGCTCAGAATCTCCAATTTCCTGCTCTGGCAGGCGGCGTATGCGGAATTCGCCTTTACCGACACCCTGTGGCCGGACTTCAGTCCTGACGAATTGGACAAGATTCTGGCCGACTTCGCGAACCGCGAGCGGCGGTTCGGCAAGACAGGGGACCAGGTCGAGGGTTCCTAGTCCACGTCCACCTGGTCCGGATCCAGTTCGGCCTCGGCGTAGGCGCGGTAGATCTTGCGGCTGACGAAGATGTCCAGCACGTCCGGGTCCAGGTGCCCGTCCTTCTTCATGTACTCCAGGATTTCCAGGGCCTTGGATACCTTCATGGGCTGCTTGTAGGGCCGGTCCCGGGCGGTCAGGGCCTCGAAGATGTCGGCCACGGCCAGGATGCGCGCCTGCAAACTCAGATCATCCCCGGACAGCCCGTCCGGATAGCCCGACCCGTCCAGCTTCTCGTGGTGGCGGCTGGCCACCACGGGCACGTTCTCCAGTCCCTTGGGAAAAGGCAACGCGCTGAGCATGTCCCGGGTGACCACGGCGTGGTTCTGGATGACCGACCGCTCGGCCTCGGTCAGGGTGCCGGCCCGGATGCACAGGTTCAGGACCTCGTCCTCGGTCAAATAGGGCAGCTCCTTGCCCCTGTGCGTGAAGGTCTTGGCCGCCACGGCCTCCAGCTGCTCCCGCTTGCCCTCGTCCATGACCTGGGACGGATTGTTGCAGGCCAGCACGAAGTCACGCTCCTGGGCCAGCTCGGAGCGCCGGGCCTCGCACTCCTGTTCCGCGGCACGGACGGCTGCCGGGGGCGCGCCCTGCTCCAGAAGTTCGATCCTCTGCTCCAGCCAGCGGGCGTACAGGCCCTGCTCGATGAGGTCGAACCGGGTGCGGACCAGCTCGGCCCGGTCGAACACGGTCTGCAGCCGGGTCTGCTTGTCCACCACGTGCTCGGGCACGGCGATCTTGCCCACGTCGTGCATCCAGGCGGCCAGCTTGAGCTCCTCCCACTCCTGCTCGGAAAACAGGTTGTCCGCGAAGGGCCCGTCCATCTGCAAATTGATGCCCTCGGCCAGGAGCATGGTCAGCTTGACCACCCGGTCGATGTGGCCCTTGGTGTACGGGCTCTTGGCGTCGATGGCCGAGGCGATGGACTTGATGAAGGAGTACAGCAGTCCCTTCAGGTCCCGGATGAGCTGGTTGTTGGTCAGGGCCACGGCCGCCTGGGAGGCCAGGGCCTCCACCAGGCCGACCACCTCGCCCGGGAAGGACCGGGGCCGGCCGGTGTCCGGGTCCAGGGAGTTGAGCAGCTGGATGACGCCGATGATCTCGTCCTCGTGGTTGCGCATGGGCAGCACGAGCATGGACCGGGAGCGGTAGCCCGTGGTCTTGTCGTAGGCCCGGGTGCCGTTGAAGTCGAAGCCCTCGGCCTCGTAGACGTCCGCGATGTTGACCATGGTTCCGGCCAGGGCCACGTGGGAGGAGACGTTGGCGTGGTTGGGCTCCCCGTCCACGTACAGGGGCACGGGCGGCAGGTCGATGGTGTCGCCCCGGAACCCGCCCTGGAACACGTTCATGGTCTGGTTCTGCATGACCGTGAACTCCAGGAACCGGCCGTCGTCCGACACCCGGTAAACCGTGCCCGCGTCGGCGTGGGAAATGCGCCGGGCCTCGGTGACCACCATCTCGAAGATGCGCTCCACCTGCTTTTCGGCGGACAGGGCCAGGCCGATGGCCTTGAGGTGGTCCACCTGCTCGGCCAATTCCTGGGCGTAGCGGGCCAGGTCGCGCAGCCGCCGGGTCTCGGCCCTGCGGTCCGCCTTGCGGCGCTCCACGGGCTGCCCCTTGGAATCATTGGATCTTGTCGTCATCGATACCCCTCAAGCACGGCCAGGTCCAAGGACGATCCGGCCGCCGCCAGGGCACGCTATCACTTTTCGCCGCGCAATCAAATCCGGAGATTGGCCGCGATCCAAGCCGGTTGCTCCCGGCCCGGGAATGGATTAGACAGAAACACTTCGAGGAACCAATGCAGCTCACCAGCCACCAAAAACGCCTTTTCACCGCCGCGCTCCTGCCCCTGCCGCTCATCGCCGCCCTGGTCATCGGCGGCTGGTACCTGTTCGCCTCCCTGGCCGTGTTCTGCATCCTGGCCCAGTGGGAATTCTACTGCCTGTTCTGGCCCGGCGACCACAACATGACGCTGAAGAGCATGGCCACGGCCCTGGGCGTGCTGCTCCTGCTCTCCTTCACCTGGAGCGGATTCCTCTGGCCCCTGATCACCCTGCTGGGCGCCTTCTGGACCGCGCAGATGGCCTATTTGTTCGCCTACTCCGGCCGGGGCGAGGCCGCGGCCTACGGCGACGCCCTGGTGGCCTTCGCCGGGCTGGTCTACGTGCCCCTGGCCCTGCACTTCTTTCTGCGCTTCACGGCCCTGGAGTGCGTCCTGGTCCTGCTGGCGGCCATCGTCACGGACACGGCCGCGTTCTACGCCGGGAGCCTGTGGGGCAAGGCCAAGATATGGCCCCGGATCAGCCCCAAGAAGACGCGGCTGGGCAGCCTGGCCGGGCTCGGCGCCTGCATGCTCCTGGTCCTGGTCATGGGCCTGCTCTTCGGCGACGCCCCCTGGCTGGCCTGGGTGGGCCTGGGGCTGTTCCTGGGCCTGGGCGCCCAGTTCGGCGACTTCTTCGAGTCGGCCCTGAAGCGCAAGCTGGACATCAAGGATTCCAGCAACCTGCTGCCCGGGCACGGCGGCCTGCTGGACCGCATGGACAGCCTGCTCCTGGTGGTGCCCTGCTACGGCCTGGCCCGCGTCCTGTTCCCGGACCTGGCCCTGATGCGCGGCTTCGAACAGGTCCTGGGCCGATTGGCCGGTTTCTAACCCAAGGCGAGCGTTTGCAGACCTACATTTCCTCCTGGCCGCCCTTGATCGAGCCCCTGCCCTTTCCCAGACGCATCTGCCTGCTGGGCTCCACCGGCTCCATCGGCGTCAGCGCCCTGGACGTGATCCGCCGCCACAGGGAGCGGTTCACGGTCACCGCCCTGACCGGCGGGCGCAACGCGGCCCGGCTGGCCGAGCAGGCGGCCGAGTTTTGTCCCTCGCTGCTGGCCGTGCTGGACCAGGCCACGGCCGATGCCGTGCGCCAAGGCCTGCCCCGAGGCTACGAGCCCGAGATTCTGGTCGGGCCGGAAGGCTTCGCCCGCGCCGCCGCCCTGGACGGGACGGACCTGGTGCTGTCGGCCATCGTGGGCTCGGCCGGTTTCGCCCCCACCCTGGCCGCGGCCCGGGCGGGCAAGTGGATCGCCCTGGCCAACAAGGAATCCCTGGTCCTGGGCGGCCACCTGATCCGGGCCGCCTGCGCCGAGTCCGGGGCCGTGATCCTGCCCGTGGACTCGGAGCACAACGCCCTGTTCCAGGGCTTGGCCGGGCACCACGGCCGGGACCTGGACAGGCTCGTGCTGACCGCCTCGGGCGGACCATTTCGAGGCAAAAAGCGCGAGGAGCTGGCCGAAGTGACCCCGGAGCAGGCCCTGAACCACCCCAATTGGGACATGGGGGCCAAGGTGAGCATCGACTCGGCCACGCTCATGAACAAGGGGCTGGAGCTCATGGAGGCCTGCCACCTCTACGGCCTGCCGCCGGAGCGCGTCCACGTGGTGGTCCACCCGCAGTCCATCGTCCACTCCCTGGTGGAGTACGTGGACGGATCGCTCCTGGCCCACCTCGGGGTGCCGGACATGCGAATTCCCATCGCCCATGCCCTGTGCTACCCTGCGCGCGTGAATCCGGGGCCCGAACGGCTGGACCTGGCCGCCACGGCCAAATTGACCTTCGAGGAGCCGGACGAAGAGGCCTTCCCCTGCCTGGGCCTGGCCAAGCGGGCCTTCGCGGCCGGGCCGAGCCACGCCGGGGCGCTCAACGCGGCCAACGAGGAGGCCGTGGCCGCCTTCCTGGACCACCGCATCGGGTTCCTGGACATCCCCGAGGCCATCCGCCGGACCCTGGACGCCCACCGGCCCGGGAACGTGGACACGGCCGAGGCCGTGTTCGAACTGGACCAACGGGCCCGGCAAGAGGCCCGCGAGATCATCGATTCGCTGTGACGCCCGCCGGAGTTGACTTCGGCCGGCCCGTTGTTAGTTCATGGGAATCTTGACCAACGGAGTAACCCCACTATGACCAGCGTCCTGGCCGTGGCCCTTGTTCTGGGCGGCCTGATATTTTTCCACGAATTCGGACACTTCATCGTAGCCCGCCTCCTCGGCATGGGCGTGCACACCTTTTCCCTGGGCTTCGGTCCCAAACTCTGGGGCTTCACACGGGGCAAGACCGAGTACAAGCTCTCGGCCATCCCCCTGGGCGGGTACGTGCACTTGGCCGGCGAGCAGCCCGGAGAAAAGCCCGACGACAAGTTCGAGGAGAACCAGCTCTTCTCGTCGCGCCCGGCCTGGCAGCGCCTCCTGGTGGTGGCCGCGGGCCCGGTATTCAACTTCCTGCTGGGCTGGCTCATCTACTGGGCCCTGTTCCTGGGCGCGGGCCAGGTCACGGTGTTCGAGTACCGGGTCCAGGAGGTGTTCGACGACGGACCGGCCCAGGCCGCGGGCATCGAGCCCGGCGACGTGATCACGCGCATCAACGGCGACAACATCTATTTCCGCGAGAGCCTGCTGACCACCGTGCTCTTCAGCAAGCGCCAACCCGTGACCCTGACCGTGGAATCCCAGGGCTCGGAGCGCGAGGTGGTTCTCAGCCCGGACTACCTGTCCGACGAGGACCGCAACGCCGAATACCTGGCCCGACCCAAGATCGGAGTGGGCTACAACCCGGCCGAACGCGGCCTGCCCCTGGGTTGGAACCTGGGCCTGGCGGCGGCCGGAGGCAAGGCCATGTCCATGATCGGCACCACCCTGCGCTCGGTCTGGCTGCTCTTTGACGGCACCATCTCGCTCAAGGGCGTGGGCGGGCCGATCATGATCGCCCAGGCAGTGGGCAAGGGCGCCCAGACCGGGATCGTGGAGGTCCTGCTCATGGCCGCCTTCATCTCCATCAACCTGGGCATCCTGAACCTCTTTCCCATCCCGGTTCTGGACGGCGGGCACATCCTGTTCTTTAGCTTCGAGGCCGTCACCGGGCGGAAGGTGAACGAGGCCGTGCGCAAGGCGGCCACCTACGCGGGCATCGTCCTGCTGCTCGGCCTCATGCTCCTGGCCTTCTACAATGACATCGAGCGGCTCCTGCTTACCTGACCTGACATTGGCCGTGAACACGGCCGAGGAGGTCCTGCAGCTGGTCCTGGGCGAGCCCGGGGACAGCGGGCCGCGCCTGTTGGCGGCCCGGGAGTGGGAAGCGGCCGGGCGGTTCGCCGAGGTGCTCATGCCCGGGCTGGCCGACCTGCTCAAGGGCCAGGGCCTGTCCCCGGCCCACATCACGCGCATCGCCTGCGTGCGCGGACCGGGCTCGTTCACCGGCCTGCGCATCGGCCTGGCCTCGGTCGCCGGACTGGCGGCCGGTCTGGACATTCCCACAACCGGGCTGGACCACCTGACCCTGCTGGCCAAACAGGCCGCCCCGAATCTCAACGGCACCCTGGGGGTGGCGGTGCATGGCCGCACCCGGCAGGTGGCCTTTCAGGCGTTTTCCTGTCCCGATGCCGCGCCCCTGGGCCCGGTCCAAAGCCTGCGCCTGGAGCAGGTGGCCGAGGCCGTGCATGAGCTGCCCGGGCCGGTGCGGCTGCTGGGCACGGGGCTCAAACGCAACCCGGACTTCTTCGCGGACCTGGCCGAATCCCTGGGCCAGAAAGAGCCCGCCCTGCTCGGCCCGGAGTCTGAACGCTACACCCCCGAGACCCTGCTGGAAGCGGCCTTTGAGGCCGAGTATTCCCTTGAGCCCGTCGAGCCCGCCTATCTGCGGCCCTCGGACGCCGAGGAGAACCTGGAGGCCATCGCCAAGGCCCGGGGCCTGGACCCGGACCAGGCCCGCGAGATGCTGGACAAGGCCCGGGAGGGATCGTGAGCACCCGGCCCGTGAACCCCGTGCTCCTGGAAATCTTCAAGAACCGCTTCTCCGGCGTGGCCGAGGAGATGGGCGTCACCCTGACCCAGACCGCGTTCTCGCCCAACATCAAGGAGCGGCGCGACCTGTCCTGCGCCGTGTTCGACGCCAAGGGCCGCATGGTGGCCCAGGCCGCGCACATCCCGGTCCACCTGGGCTCCATGCCCTTGTCCGTGCAGGCGGCCATCGACCATTTGCACCTGGACCCCGGGGACATGGCCATGCTCAACGACCCCTTTGCGGGCGGCACCCACCTGCCGGACATCACCGTGGTCGCCCCGGTGTTCGCGCCCGGGCACCGCAAGCCGGACTTCTACGTGGCCAACCGCGCCCACCACGCGGACGTAGGCGGCATGAGTTCCGGGTCCATGCCCCTGTCCACCTCGCTGTTTCAGGAGGGGTTGGTCATCCCGCCGGTGAAGATCATGCGCCGCGGCGAGATCGACGCCACGGCCATGGACCTGATCCTGGCCAACGTGCGCACCCCGGCCGAGCGCAAGGGCGACTTCGCGGCCCAGTTCATGGCCAACACCATCGGCGTGCGCCGCATGGTCGAGCTCATGGAGCGCTCCGGCCGAGACCAGGCCCTGGAGTACGCCGCCGCCCTCATGGACTACGCCGAGGCCATGGTGCGCGCGGCCATCGCGGAGCTGCCCGACGGCTCGTATCATTTCGAGGACCGGCTCGACTCGGACGGCGCGGGCCGCACCGACATCCCCATCCGCCTGGACCTGACCCTCCGGGGCGACAGCGCCCGGCTGGACTTCACCAAATCCGCGGACCAGACCGAGGGCAGCGTCAACGCGGTCCGGGCCATCACCCTGTCGGCCGCGCTCTACGTGTTCCGCTGTCTGGTGGACCGCTCGACCCCGGCCAACGATGGCTGTCTGCGGCCCCTGGCGGTGATCACCCGGCCCGGCTCGGTGGTGGACGCCCTGTTCCCGGCCGCGGTGGCCGGGGGCAACGTGGAAACCTCCCAGCGCATCGTGGACGTGATCCTGGGCGCCCTGGCCCAGGCCGCGCCGGATCGTATTCCGGCCGCCAGCCAGGGGACCATGAACAACATGGCCATGGGCGGGACTGATCCCGCATTCGCCTACTACGAAACCCTGGCCGGGGGCATGGGGGCCGGGCCCTGGGGATCCGGGGAGTCGGCCGTGCACTCGCACATGACCAACACCCTGAACACGCCCGTGGAGGCCCTGGAATACGCCTATCCTTTGCGCGTGACCCGCTTCGGCGTAGCCAGGGAAGGCGGCGCGGGCCAGGGCGGCAAAGGCCGCCACAAGGGCGGAAACGGGCTGGTGCGCGAAATCGAAGCCCTGGCCCGGTGCGAGGTCACCGTGCTCTCGGAACGGCGCGCACGCGGCCCCTGGGGCCTGTCAGGCGGCCAGCCAGGCGGCCCCGGCCTGAACGAGCTGATCCGGGACGGCCAGACCGAACCCATGCCCGACAAGTTCCACGCCACCCTTGAGCCCGGCCAGCGCATCCGCGTCACCACTCCGGGCGGCGGCGGCTGGGGCGAGGAAGAATAAAAAACAAAGAGGCCCCGTGGTTTCCCACGAGGCCTTTTTGTTGAGGCAAACCGGGGGTCCAGGGGACCCGTGGCCCCTTGGCCGCCGGAGGCCTACGAGGTTAAATTTTCAACCGTCCGCTGCACCTGGCGGCCTAAAGGCGTCTGCTGGGAGACTTCGCGCTCCAGGTTGGTGATGCCCTTGAGCACTGTGGAATGCTGGCGGCCGAGGCGCTGGCCGATGGCGGCCAGGGACATATCCGTGTGCCTGCGGGCCAGGAGGAAGGCCGTGTTGCGGGCCAGCACGATCTGCTGCTTGCGGCTCTTGGAGGCCAGCTCGCGCTCGTTCAGCCCATAGGTCTTGCACACGAAGGCGATGATGCGCTCGAAGTCCGGCTTGGCCTCGGTCTGGTTGTACTGGGCCAGCACGTCCCAGGCCAGGTTCTGGTTGACCTTGGCGCCCAGGAGCCGGGCCTTGAGCACCAGGTTGTGCAGGCAGCTCTCCAACTGGCGGATGTCCGTGGTGATGCGCTCGGCCAAGAGCTCGGTCACGTCGTCGGGCACGTCCGCGCCCATGCCCCGGGCCTTGGCCGTGACGATGCGGCGGCGGGTCTCGTAGTCGGGCTTGTCGATGCGGGCCAGAACCCCGGAGCAGAGCCGGGACACCAGCCCGGAGCTCAGCCCCTCCAACTCCTTGGGCAAAAACGAACTGGTGAAGACCACCTTGCAACCCCGCTCCTGCAAGGCGCGCAGGGTGCCGAGCAGTTCGTCCTGCATCTTCTCCTTGCCCTGGAAGAAATGCACGTCCTCAAGCAGGAGCACGTCCACGGCCTCGCGAAACCCGGCCTTGAACCGGGTCAGCTCCTTGGCCCGCATGGCCAGCACGAAACGGGTGGCGAACTCCTCGGCAGTCAGGCAGGCGATGCGCACCTTGTCGCGGTTGGAGGCGTCGCTGAGCTGTTTGCCTATGGAGTGCAAAAGATGGGTCTTGCCCAGGCCGGGCGCGGAGCTCAGGAACAGGCGGCCGGACGGCAGGGTGCTGGCGCAGACCCCCCGGCTGGCCGCGAATGCCAGCTCGTTGCTGGGGCCGACCACGAAGTCGTCGAACCGGAACCGCCAGCGGTAGTTGGTCTGGGTGCCGGGAATCTGCAGGATCGGCAAGCCCATCTGCACCGGGGGCGCGGGCTTGGCCGCCTTGGCCGGGGGCTCGGAGGTGATCCGCAGGGCGGGCGCCTTGGCGGGCGCGGGCTTGGCCGCCTTGGGCCGGGTCTCGATCTTGACGCGCACGCCCTGGCCCAGAATCTGGGCCGCGGCTTCGCGGATCTGGTCCATGACGCGATCGCGCACCCAGGAAGTCACGAACTCGTTGGGAGCCTTGAGCAGCAAGGTTTCCCCACTCACTTCCGCGTCCAGCGGGGCAATCCAGACGGTATACAGCCCGGAACTGAGGTTTTTCTGCAGGAGATCGAGAATCTCGGACCAGGCGTCTTTGAGCATGTCGAGTGGATACGGCGAAGGAGCGCTTCGAGACAAGAGAAGATACAGCATATGGAGGCCGGAAAAGCGAAAACCTTCTCTACAGCGTAACACTATGTTATTTATGAGTTAAATGGAAATCCAGTCGCCCGGGCCTTTGCCGCCCACTCCCAGGTAACGGTTTGGTTACAAGGCTTCCGGCAGGAGACTGTTTTTTGTTCCACAATATGACAAAATTTTTTCCACAGGGAGAAATCTATCCTAACTCTAGTTTTCTCAGTATTTCGGAAAAAATTGTTTTGGACTTAATTTTTTGTAAACCAAATTCATCTGAATGAAATGGTTCGCAACGGCCGCCAAACCGTGCCACGCCCCGCAAATGCCCCTGCCCCCTGGCCTATTGCCCGTCCTATACGGTTCCTTTTCTTGCCTGTTCCAGGAACTGTGTCAGGCCCGGGAACCCAGGCGGCCCTAAGCCCGGCTACCTGTACGACCAATTAGGAACAAACCAACACGCCGATATCCCGGACAAAATAACGGGCCTCGCAGGGGAGGCCCGTGTGTCCGTGGTTTTCGGCCCGGGAAAATCCCCTAGCCCGTTTCCAGCCTCGGGTAGCGGCCGCAGGTGAACCGTTCCGACTCCGGGCAATAGCCCAGGGACTCGCACTTGGCTCCGGCCGTGGCGAAGACCGCGGGCAGGGCCTCCTTGCACAGGGCCAGCATGCGGTCGGCCAGGGCCCTGATCTCCCACTGGGCCCGCATGCAGCAGCGCAGATGGAAAAAGTGGATGAGCGCCCGGCAGTTCATGGACACCACGATCTTGGTCTCGGCCGCCTGGGGCAGCACGAACCGGGCGTCCTCGTTGGCCTTGTCCCCGCGTCCGTGGGCCTCCAGCAGGGCCCGCAAGTCGCCATAGGCGCTCTCCACCTCGGCCATGAAGGCCTCGAACCGCTCCCTGGCCTCGGGAATGCGGGCGATGGCCGGGGGCAGCACGTAGTCCATGGTGTCGACCACGTAGCGCTGGCTCTGCTGCGAGTAGGAGGCGATGCGGTGGCGCACCAGCTGGTGCGAGCAGGCCCGGGAGATGCCCTCGATGGCGAAGGTGAAGCTGACGTGCTCCACCGGGCTGTCGTGGCCCGACTCCAGCACGTTGGCGATGAAGGCGGCCTGCTTGTCGCGCTCGATCTCCCCGCTGACCAGCCTGGGCCACATGTCGGCCACGTACCCGGCGTGGTAGCACTGCCGGAAGGCCGCGTAGATGAGCGACATGGGCTCCGGCGTGTGGGCCAGCAGCCGAACGTCCAGTTCCTTGACGGGCATGGATTCTCCCTATGTGAGCGGCACGCGCCTGGCGCGGCCGGGTTTGACCTTCACTTCCTTGCCGCGCACGGTCAGCGTATGGGCCTTGTCGCCCTTGCCCTGCACGGTGATGGTCACGGCCTCGTGGTCCAGGGCCAGGTCGTACCACACTCCCCTGTGCAGAATCTTCAGCCCCATGCTCCGCCAGTGCTCGGGCAGGTGGGGGTCGATGCTCAACCGGCCGCCGCCCACGTCCACGCCCGCGAAGTAGCGGCGGATGATGTCCAGGCTCCCGGCCATGACCCCGGTGTGGATGCCTTCGGGCGTGGTGCCGCCCTGGGTGTCCTCCACGTCGCTGACCATGGCCTCCATGAACCAGTCCCAGACCCCGGATTCCGGGAAGTAGCTGGAGATGACCGCGTGCACCACCTTTGAGAGCGTGGACCCGTGGCTGGTGCGGGGCTCGTAGTAGTCGTAGTTGGCGCGCAGGAACGTGGTCTCGTCGCCCACCTCCACGCCCAGCCGGTGCAGGATCTCCTTCACCTCGCCCGGGGGCAGCACGTAGAAGGCCATGAGCGTGTCGGCCTGCTTGGCCACCTTGTAGTGGTCCGGGCTGTCGCCCTCGGCCTTGAGGATGCGGTCCATGCGGTGGATGTCGCCGTACTTCTCGCGGTAGGCGTCCCAGTCCAGCTCGTCCAGGCCGAAATAGCCCTGGTACTGCTCCATGACGTCGCCCTGCATGCTGACGTGCAGGTTGTGGGCGATGTCCTCCCACTTGCTCGTCTCGCCGGGCTTGAGCCCGATCTTCTTGGCCAGGGCCTGGTAGGCCTTGGGGCCCAGGCTGGATTCCAGCTCCCGGGCCCTATCCAGCAGCCAGGAGACCATGACGTTGGTGTAGGCGTTGTCCGTGATGCCCGGCTCCTTGGACCCCGGCAGGGCCTCGTGGAACTCGTCCGGGCCCATGACCCCGCTGATGTGAAAGCGCTTGTCCTTGCCCTTCTTGGAGATGGACGCCCAGAACCGGGCGATCTCGAGCATCATCTCGGCCCCGTATTTCTTGAGGAAGGCCGTGTCGCCCGTGTCGCGCACGTAGCGCCAGACGTTGAAAAAGACCGCGATGGACACGTGGCGCTGGCGGCGCGACAGGTCCGGGCCCCAGTCCCCGCTCTTGGGGTTGTAGTGCAGCTCCTGGGTCTCCTCGTCCCCGCCGTCGCAGGTCTGCCAGGGGTACATGGCCCCCTGGTAGCCGCTCTCCTTGGCGTATTCCCTGGCTCCGTCCAGCCGGTTGTAGCGGTAGAGCAACAGCGCCTTGCTGATGTCCGGGAACTTCAGGTCAAAGAAGGGCATGATGTACAGCTCGTCCCAGAACACGTGGCCCCTATAGGCCTCGCCGTGCAGGCCGCGGGCGGGCATCCCGGCGTCGATATCCGTGTTGTGGGGCGAGGCCGTGACCAGCAGATGAAAGGCGTGCAGCCGGGCCGTGCGCTGCACGAACCGGTCGCCTTCGATGCGGATGTCCGCCTTGTCCCAGAGCTTTTCCCAGGCCTTGGCGTGCGGGTTCTTGAGCTTCTTATAGGAATGGAGCTTGTCCAGCCCGTCCAGGGCCGCCTTGAGCACGGCCTTGCCCGAAGCTTTTCCCCCCTTCTTGCCTTTAGGGCTCAGGTCCTGGTCCAGGGAGGTATGCACGCTGACCAGCTTTTCCAGGCGCACGGCCTGGCCGACCTCGGCCTGAAGCGCGTACTCCATGCCGGCCAGGCCGGGTTCCTTGATTGCCGCGGCCCTGGCCTCGCAGTCCTTGCCCTTGCTGCGCAGCCGGTGTTTGGCGGCCATGACCACCTGGTACCTGGAGGCCGTGGTCTGCACGTGCAGATACACCAAGTCCTTCTTGGAACCGGAGGCCACCGGCTCCAGGTGGTGCTGGTTGAGTTGGCGGTAGCGGGGCACGTTGTCGTTGATGATGTCGCCGTCCATGAGCGACCGCAGGGTGAGCTCGCCCTCCCAGTTGACCGGGGTCAGGGAGAAGGACAGGGCCGCCGCATGCGGGTCGGCCATGCTGACCAGCATTTCCGTGCGGATGGCGGTCATGCGGCCCAGGAGGTCGCGCACCACCATGGCCCGCCAGGCCGTGCCGCTGCGCATGTCCAGGCCCTGGTTGTGGGCCAGCAGTTCCAGCTTGGCCGGATCCTGAAACGCCCCCTTGTTGATGCGGAACTCCACCAGCAGCCAGTTGGGGCAATTGACCAGATCGTTGTTGTAGATGTCGCGGCCATGGATCTCGGTGGGAATTTTGTTGTACACCCCGGCGACGTAGGTGCCCGGGTAGTGTTCCTCCCCGGCCTTGAACAAACAGGAGGCCCCGCGCGTGGCCATGTAGCCGTTGCCCACCGTGGTCAGGGTCTCGCGCAGCTTTTCCCGGGTTCCGTCGAAGCTGTGGTAGCGCAGCAGCCAGCCGTCGCGCTCCATGCCCTTGCCGAACCACTCCTCCAGGTCGGCCAGGTCGATCTCGCCCAGGTCCGTGACCACGAGGTCCGCGCCCGAAGCCAGGAGCACGTCCCCGGGTTGCTCCCGGGCGATGCCCAGGGTCAGGCCGAAGTTGCCCGCCCGGCCCGCCGCCACCCCGGAGATGGCGTCCTCCACCACCACGCAGTCGGCCGGTTCCAGTCCCAGGTCCGCGGCCGCGCTGACGAAGATGTCCGGGTCGGGCTTGCCGGACAGGCCCCGCTTGTGGGAGACCACGCCGTCCACCCGGGCCTCGAACAGCTTGTCCAGCTTGGCCAGCTTGAGGATAAGCTGGCAGTTGCGCGAGGACGAGGCCACGGCCACGCGCACGCCCTTGGCTTTGAGCGCCTCCACGAAGGCCACCGAGGTGGCGTACACGTCCGGGCCTTCGCGCTTGAGCACCTTCTGGAAATCCGCGTTCTTGCGGTTGCCCAGGCCGCAGACGGTCTCCGCGTCCGGCCCGTCCTCCAGGTCGCCGAAGGGCAGGTCGATGGACCGCGACTCCAAAAAGCTCTTGACCCCCTGCATGCGCGGCTTGCCGTCCACGTAGGTCAGGTAGTCCTCGGGTGTGAAGGGGCTGTACGGCGTGCCGTCGCGGTCGGCCACCTTTTTCAGGTACCAGTTGAACATGGACTCCCAGGCCAGGGAGTGCACGCGCGCGGTGCCGGTGATGACGCCGTCGAGGTCGAAGATCACGCCTCGCAGAGTGGCCATGGTCGCTCCTTGGGGTTTTCGGTTCAGGCCAGGGACCCGAGCACGGTCACCAGCACGTCGGGCTCGGTGACGATCAGGGTGTTGGGGCAGGCCGTGCGCACCATCTCGGCCAGGTCGTCCTTGCGGGTGACGAACACGGCCCAGGTATCATCAGTGTACTCCATGGCCACCTTGACCATGGGCAAATCCGAGGAGGTGTCGCCGCAGACCAGGTTGGGGCCGGTGGCCAGGTTCAGGCCCAGCTCCTCGTTCAGGTACTTGATGGCGTCGGCCTTGTCGAAGTCCTTGAGCCCGCCGTCGCCTTCGATGGTCAGGATGACCTCCACGTCCAGGCCGGTGTCCTCGATGCGGAAATGCTCGCCTGCCGGGTCGGTCTCTTGGACCATCTCCCTGATGCGCTCCAGGAAGGCCAGGGACTCCTCGTCGGTCACGGACTTGCGGATGTTCTGGCGGGCGATGGTGGTCTGCCCGAACTTGGGCTGGAAGCCCGAGCCGATGAGGGTGAACTTCTCGTATTTGGGCTCGCGCAGCAGCCGGGCCATGCGCTTGTTGAAGGCGTCCAGAATCTCCTGCTTGTCCGCGTCGATGGGGAAGGAGTGGCGCACGCCCTGAAGGTCCACGCACTCGCGCCCCTTGCTGGCCGCGTAGATGAAGCTGTTCTCCGGGGTGACCACGATGTCCAGGATGCCCGGGTTGGTCAGCGGAGCCGAGGTGATGAACAGGGGGTTTCGTACCCGGGACCGGGCGAAGCGGGCCAGGAAGACCGCGTTGTACACCGACTGCACCGAGGTCATGTACCGGCCGCAGTAGTTGTTGGTGGTGCCGTCGCGGTCCGAGAGCATGCAGTTGAAGTCCAGGCCGCCGAGG
This sequence comes from Desulfovibrionaceae bacterium, assembly GCA_963666895.2. Classification (GTDB taxonomy): domain Bacteria; phylum Desulfobacterota; class Desulfovibrionia; order Desulfovibrionales; family Desulfovibrionaceae. Next base: position 71,440 of record CAXXNS010000015.1, read on the forward strand.
CGGTCCTTGCCGCGGGTCACCTCGTCCTTGAACCCGGGGTGCAGCTCGGCCAGGTAGTCCAGCAGGGCCGCCTCGCCGTCGCGCAGAAAGACCAGGTCCTTCTTGAGCTCGGCCATCTCGTAGAGCATGCGGATGAAGATCTTGTCCTGGTCGTCCAGGAGCAGGGCCCGCAGCCCGTCCTCCCAGTCGGCCTCCTGCATGCACTTGAGCGCGTTCTCCAGGGACTCCACGGCCGCGGGGTTGGCCGGGATCTTCTGAAAGATGTCGTACACGATCTGGGAGCGGACCACCCGGGTCTGGGCCATGAGCTCGTAGAACTGCTTGAGGGTGACGATTTCGCGTGGCCGGATCAGGGTGTAGGCCATGAGGTTCCTCCGTGATGACTGGTTGTCGGGTACGTCACTCCAATCTGCCCGGTCCGCAGGTTTTTTTCAAGGCCGCGCCTACATAGAACGCCTGCTGATCCGAGCCTTGACCCGAACCTTGACCCGGGCCTTTGGCGGGATTATTGAGGCAGCATGGAACCCGCCGCCCTGGTCAGCATTCTTCAGGCCTCCATCGCGCCCTTCGTGCTCATCTCGGGCATCGGGCTTGTGCTCCTGTCCATGACCAACCGCATCATGCGGCCCACGGACCTGGTGCGACGGCTGCTGTCCGAGCTGCCCACGGCTCCCAAGGAGGAAATTCCCTTTCTCCTGGACGAACTGAAGATCCTGGACAAGCGCTGCCGCATCCTGCGGGCGGCCATCGGCCTGGCCGCCGGGGCCATCGTCTGCGCCGCGGCCCTGGTCCTGGCCCTGTTCGCCGGGCTGCTGCTCAAGCTGCACCTGACCTACCTGGTCGGGCTCTTGTTCGTGGCCTGCCTCCTGAGCCTCATGGGCTCCCTGGCCTTCTTCCTCTGGGACATCCGCATCACCCTGCATTCCCTGACTATCGAGACCCAACGCCGGACCCGAAACCTGTAAGGGCCAGCTTTTCGGCCAGGTCCTCCAGGTTCTCCTCCAGGCCGCGCCCGGCCGGGAGCACGAAATGGGCGTGGGACAGGTACAGGGGATCGGGATACTCCATGACGTAGGCCACGAGCCCCAGGTCCATCAGGGTTTCGGCCGCCCGGTCGAAGACCTCCGGCGCGACCACGCATACGGCCGGACCGTCCTCTTGCCCCGGTAGATCATCGGCATTGTCCACCGCCTTGAAACACAGGCCCAGCCGCTGGGCCAGGGCTTGCCCCAGTTCGGCGCGTCCCGAGCCCGGACGACCGACCAGGAACAGAGAGCCGCGGCCCGTGGGCGGACCGGACGGGTCTGATTTCCAGGTCCGGGTGCGGCCGCTGTCCTCAACGTCCACCCGCTGCTTGACGAATTCCTTCTTGTCCACGCTCATGAAGCCTCCTTGCCCGGGCAAGCTACCCCAGGCCGAGAAAAGTGCAAACCCCGTCTTTCAACCGGGCCGGTTTTGTCCTAGGCTGGCCCCCATGCCCAAGGAGATCACCCATTGGAAGGTGGCCCGCCGCACGGCCGAGTTGGTGGGCTGGGATATCAAGGAGCATCCCCGGGCCCTGGACCTGGGCGCGGTATTCCACGACGTGCTGTTCTACCCGTCCGGGAAGGCCGACCATGCCCTGGCCGCGCTGCCGCGCAGGCTGCACGGCGGGCAGGGCGAGGACACCTTCGAAATCCTGCGGCTCCAGGCCGAGCGGGTGCGGCGGGAACCGGGCTTCTCACCGGCCCGGGCCTTCCTGGTCGGCCTGGCCAGCCACGTGTTCACGGACGCGGCCATCCACCCCTTTGTGTACCACCACTCGGGCAGCTACGAGACCGAAATTCGGGCCAAGGTCCGCCACCGCCTGCTGGAAACGGTCATGGACCTGGCCGTGCTCAAGGACCCGGCCGAACTGGAGCAATACAGCCTGGCCCGCATCCTCAAGAGCCCGGACGCCCGGCTTGAGCGACTGGCCGACCTGGACGGCCTGGCCCGGCTGGCGGGCATGGAGCCGCGCGCCCTGCGCTCCGGCCTGGACCGCGCCCTGGCCAACTTCGCCCGGCTCCAGTCCCTGTTCCGCAAGCGGCTCCCGGCCGCCCTGGCCCACGGGCTGCGCAACGTCCTGCCCGTCCGGGCGCGCACCGTGGCCGCCCTGTTCTACGCCCCCAGGCTGTGGCGCATGGCCCCCCTGCTCCGCGGCCCCCTGGAATATTTGCACCCGGTGACCGGGACGTTCGAACGCACCAGCCTGGAACGGCTCATGGAGGAGGCGGCCCAAAAAGCGGCCGGCTTCTGCAGGGATCTGGCTCCGGCCCTGAACGGGAGCGAGCCCGTAGACATCCCCGGTCCCGGCCCGGGCCTGGGCAGCGGCCTGCCCGGCGTGGGCGTGCGCCAGGGCCGGTTCTTCGCCCGCGACTTTTTGTTGCCCCTATAGCTTGGCTGCCCGTATGACGCCGGGTTGCGCCCGCGCATTCCATACACTACAACAAACCTTCCCGACGAAACTCTTTGGAACGGCAAGGAGCCTGTCCATGAAACGATTCATCATCATCGGCATGGGCCTGCTGGCCCTGGTGGTCATCGGCGTGGTGGTCTACGTCCTCCTGAACGTCAATCCCCTGGTCAAGTACGCCATCAACACCTACGGCCCCAAGGTCACCCAGACCGACGTGTCGGTGGACGACGTCAGCCTGTCCGTGTTTTCGGGCCAGGGCTCCCTGGCCGACCTGTCCATCGGCAATCCCAAGGGATTCCAGGAAAAGACCCTCATGTCCCTGGGCAAGGTGGAGATCGGCGTGGACCTGGGCAGCGTGAGCTCGGACCAGATCGTCATCGACAAGGTGGTGCTGCTCTCGCCCAAGGTGACCTATGAGCAGACCGGCAAGTCGCCGTCCAACTTCGAGGTCCTCATGGACAACATCAAGCAGACCACAAGCGGCGGCCAGAAAGAGGAAACCGCCGAGGCCCCGGCCGAGAAAGGCAAGGAAAAGACCCTGCTGGTCAAGGACTTCTGGCTTAAGGACGGCCAGGTCACCCTGGCCATGACCGGGCTGGCCGGCGAGTCCATGACCGTGGACCTGCCCACCATCCACCTGACCGACGTGGGCGGCGACACCCCGCCCGAGGCCGTGGTCCAGGAGATCATGGACGCCATCTTCAAGACCGTGCAGCAGTCCATCCTGGACTTCGGCGTGGCCATCTACGAGAACGGCGGCTTGGTGGCCAAGGAAGCCCTGGGCTTTGTGGAGGGCGCGGCCGAAGGCGTGGGCGGCGCGGTGCAGGACGTGGGCGAAGGCGCCGGCGACGCCGCGAGCGACGCGCTCAAGGGCGTGGAGGACGTGGGCAAGTCCCTGTTCCAATAGACCCGACCAAAACAACGAAAACGGCCGCGTTCCCTCGGGAGCGCGGCCGTTTTTTTCGTCGTTGAAACAAGGATCAGATGCGCAGGGCCCGCAGCAGGCCGAAGCGCTCGTCCAGCACCCTCCCGGCCAGCTGGGACAAGGCGGGCACGGGCAGGCACAAGGCGCACCATGCCTGCACGTCCAGCCTGGGAGCCGGAACCCGGCCGTTGTCGGACAGGTCCAGGATGTGGGCCATGATCCCGGCCAGGTGCAGGATGGCCGCCAGGTCGGGGCGGGTGGACAGATGGGGCCGGTGCTGATTCCGCACCAGGTCCGCGGCCCGTCCGGACACCTGCCAGGCGTCCAGGAGTTCGCCGCCCAATTCGGCCGCGTCGAATCCCAGGATGCGGCGCTGGGCCGTGTCCAGGGACACTCCGTCCCGGTCGGCCAGGGCGCGGGCCATGCGCGCGTATGTGGGCGCACGGCGTTCCAGGGCCAGGTCGCCGACCACGTGCAGCATGCCCGTGGCCAGAAGGCCCTCGCCGCTCATCCGCAGCCGCTTGGCCAGCAGCCTTGCGGCCACGCCGCAGGTCACGCCGCGCCGCCAGGCCCGCTGCAAAAGGTCCTCGTCGCTGCCGGACAAGACGCGCAGGGCGGCCACGGCCAGCGCCAGGGCCTGGACCTCGGCCAGGCCGACGAAGGTCACGGCCCGCTCCAGGGAAACAATGGGCGAACCCAGCCCGAACATGGGGCTGTTCACCAGGCGCAGCACCAGGGAGGCCAGCAGGGGGTCCGCGGAAACGGCCCGGGCCACGCGCGCCGCGCTGGACAGGGGGTGGGCCACGGACTCCACCACGCCCCGGACCAGGGGCTGCTCGCCCGGCAGGCCGGAATGGCGGGCCACCAGGGCCTGCAACTGCGGCGCGGAACCGGCGTCCTGGTCCGGCCACGGCTGGGCGGCCGCGTCCTCGGGCTCGTTCTTCAGGTCCGGAGCCACGCCGGCCAGGGCCGCGCCCACGGCGTGCCTAAAGCAGACCTGGGTCAGGCCGCGTATCTCGGCCCGTTCGGAATCATTGGCCCGGAACATGAGCCTGGCCAGGGCCCGTGCCCACTCGGCCACCTCGGGGTCCAGGTCCGCGTCGCGCCAGGCCATGGGCGCCAGGCCGGACTGGTCGAGCAGGTCGCGGTCCAGGTCCACCAGGGCCTGGTCCCAGGACGTGTTGTCCTGCCAGGCGGGGGAAAAATCTTCCGCCGGCTGCGGGGACGCGGCGGTCTGGAACCGCTCGTCCTGGGCCGGGGACGAAACCGTGGATAAGGCGTCGGCCGGGGCCTGGGATGCTGTCTGGGGCATGGGTCTCCTCCGAAATTCTGTGCGGGCCACGGAAAAATGACGCCGCAGCTTCAGAGGAAGCACGAACCATGCCACCGGCCGGGTAAGATTTTTTTCGCCCCACCGGGCGACGAACGCATGGGTCCGGCCGGACATGAAGAAAAGTTAATTAGTAATTTCAGATAGATGTAGTAAACATTAAGACGACGGGGCGAATCCTGGCGGAAGCCGCGAAACACCTGACTAAAATCTAAAGTTTTCTCACCCCCTGCCGATGAGACTGTCACCAAAACGGAATCGTCCGTGCGGCGCACGCCCCTCGGACAGATATGGCAAGGACGCCAAAACCATTTCAAGGAGGAAACACCATGTCTCTCGTCATTAACCACAACCTCATGGCCATGAACGCGGCCAGGAACCTTGGTTCCGCGTACGGCCAGCTGTCGACTTCGACCAGTCGCCTGTCTTCGGGCCTGCGGATCACCACTTCGGCCGACGACGCCGCCGGCCTGGCGGTTCGTGAGCTGATGCGGGCCGACATCGCCGGTCTGCAGCAGGGCGTGCGCAACGCCAACGACGCCATTTCCATGATCCAGACCGCTGACGGCGCGCTCTCGGTCATCGACGAAAAGCTCATCCGCATGAAGGAGCTGGCGGAACAGGCCGCCACCGGTACCTACACCTCGGCCCAGCGCCTGATCATCGACTCCGAGTACCAGGCCATGGCCTCGGAAATCACCCGAATCGCCAACTCCACGGACTTCAACGGCATCTACCTGCTCAACGGCGCCCTGTCCTCCGCCACCCACAACGGCAACGGCCTCGTGTCCACCGGTAAGCTGAAGGTCCACTTCGGTACCGGCAACGACTCGGCCGAGGACTACTACTACGTGCAGATCAACACCGCCACCGCCTCCGCCCTGGGCGTGGGCCTGGCCGCGAACAACTCGATCTCCACGCAGGCCCTGGCGCAGCAGACCCTGAACAAGCTGAACAACGCCATCATCTCCAAGGACAAGATCCGGGCCTCTCTGGGCGCTCTCCAGAACCGCCTGGAAAACACCATCACCACCCTGGAGATCCAGGCCGAGAACCTGCAGGCCGCCGAATCCCGGATCTCCGACGTGGACGTGGCCACCGAGATGACCGAGTTCGTCCGCACGCAGATTCTGACCCAGGCTGCCGTGGCCATGCTGGCCCAGGCCAACTCCCTGCCGCGGATGGCCATGCAGCTCTTGGGCGCGTAGTAAACCAACCGTCCCGGGGGCATGAAGCGAAACGTCCCTAACCACCGGCCGGGCCGCGTCAGAGCGGCCCGGCCGCGTGCTTTCCTGGCACCAGCCTTGCACCTATTCTAAAGGAATATTGGGACCAGGAACTTTTTTCCGCAAGGCGGACAGTATGGCTGACTACACATCGGGACAAATTAATTTCGCCGGTCTCGGCAACGGCACGGACTTCAACACCCTGATCGAAGGCCTCATCGAGACCGAACGCTACCAGATCAACCGGTTGGAGGTCTGGAAAGCCACCTGGGAAGCCAAGGTGGAGAAATTCCAGGAACTCAACACGGCCCTGTCCACGCTCAAGTCCACCTTGGCCGACATGGACACCATGAACGAGTTCCTGGCCAAGGAGGTGTCCAGCTCCGATACCGACCTGCTCACCGCCACCGCGGACTCCGACGCCACCGAAGGCACCCACACCATCGAGATCAACCAGCTGGCCCAGAACAAGATCATGGTCAGCACGGTGGGCTATTCCGCCGTCACCGACAACATCAACGCCTCCGGGGCCAGCCGTGTCTTCGCCTACACCTACGCCGGCACCACCCGCTCCCTGGTGGTCCCGGCCAACACCAGCCTGGACACCCTGAAGAACATCATCAACGCCGACGCCAGCAACCCCGGCGTCCGCGCGGCCATCATCAGCGACGGCGACGAGTACTACCTCCAGCTGAGGGGGCTGGACCTGGGCGCGGACGCGGACCTGGAGATCGCCGGGAGCACCACCCTGGCCGGATTCCAGGCAACGGACTTCGAGACCACGCAGATCAACCAGAACTCCCAGATCAAGGTGGACGGCTGGCCCAGTTCGGGCTGGGCCTCCAACGCCAGCAACAGCATCGACAACGTCATCGAGGGGTTGACCCTCAACCTCAAGGACGCCGCCCCGGGCGAATCCCTGATCCTCAACGTGGACACCAGCGACGAAGGCATCATGGACAACGTCCGGACCTTCGTGGAATCGGTCAACGAGGTCCGGGCCCTGCTCCGGGACCTGACCAAATTCGACGAGTCCGAGTCCGCGGGCTCCATCCTGACGGGCAACTACGGCGTGGAGATGGTCTCCCAGAACCTGCGCGACATCATCGCCAACAAGGGCGTGGGATTCGACTACTACACGGAACAAGGCGGAGCCATCACCGGAGACTACTACTCCGCCCTGTCCCAGATCGGCATCACCACGGACGCGGACGAGGCCTCCCCCACCCGGGGCGAACTCCTTCTGGACGAGGACGTCCTGAAGGAAGCCATGGAAGACAACATGGAGGCCGTGGCCCGGATCTTCGCGGCCGACTACATCGGCCAGTCCGAGACCAGCGACTTCTCCTACTATTCCTTCATCAAGGGCGTCACCGAGGCCGGCAACTACGACGTGCGCATCACCACCGGGGCGGACGGCAGCATCGCCAGCGCGACCATCAACGGCCACGAGGCCAGCATCGACGGCTGGCTGGTCACGGGCAAGGCGGGCACGGACGAGGCCGGTCTGGTCATCCAGTTGGACAACCGGACCGCCAACTCCACCTTCAGCGGCACGGTCAACCTCAAGGTCGGCAAGATCGGCGAACTGGTGAACCATCTCAAGGAATTGACCAGTTCCGAGACCGGCACCCTAAAGATTTTGGAAGAAAATTACGATGACATCATAGACAACATCGAAGACAAGATCGTTGACGAAGAAAGTCGGCTGACCCGCATGGAGCGCAACCTGCGCGAAAAGTTCGCCCGGCTCGACGCGCTCCTGGGCACCTACTCGAACCTCGAGGCCCAGCTGAACAGCCAGATCGTCCAGTTGAACAGCGACACGTAATCCACGGAGGAAGCAGCGCATGTCCAAGGCAGTAGCCACCGCCTACCTCGCCACCCAGGTGAACACCACCAGCCAAGGACAGCTCCTGCTCATGCTCTACGACGCGGCCATCAACTTCCTGAAGCAGGCCAGGCAGAAAATCGACGAAAAGGACTACGCGGCCAAGGGCATCCTCATCTCCCGGGCCACGGACATCCTCAGCGAGCTCAACCAGTCCCTGAACAAGGAACGCGGCGGCAAGATCGCCCAGAATCTCAATTCCCTCTACCTGTTCTGCAACAACCAGCTGGCCCAGGCCAACCTGCGCATGGACACCAAGTACGTGGACAACGTGCTGAACATCCTGGACAACCTGCGCCGGGCCTACGGCCAGATCGTGCCCGACCACGACAGCCAAAACGCGGGCGCGCCCGCCACCGCGCAGTCGGCCACCCCGGCGCCCTCGGTGCCCAAGGCGCCCACCCTGCCCCGGCCACAACTCCTCAAGGTCGTGGACAACGACAACGGATCCAAGAACGAGCTCAACACGGCCCGGTCCCGGGCCGCCAGCGCCTACGCCAACTCCTCGCTCTGATTCCGGTCCGGCTCCCTTGAGGACCCCGCGTTTACTTCCCGACCATTGCGTGTCATGAGGCGGGCATGGAGGTTTTTCGCGACCAGCCCGTGCGCGTGCTCCACATCGCCCGTACCCTGGGCCTGGGAGGCACGGAAAAGGTGCTCCAGCTCCTGGTCGGCCACCTGGACCGCCGGCGGTTCCGGCCCACGGTCTTCGCCTTCGAGCCCGGACCCCGGGCCGCGCAGATCCGCGCCTCGGGCGTGGACACCCACATCGGCGGCGACCTGCTGCGCCTGATCCGGGACCTGTCCCCGGAGATCATCCATCTGCACCGGGCCGGGTGGCCCGAGCCCTCCCTGATGCGCACCATCAAGCTGGCCTCGGCCGACCTGGCGCCCAGGCCCGTGGTGGTGGAGACCAACGTGTTCGGCCGCCACGATCCCACGGCAACCATCCTGGACTGCACCCTGTTCGTGTCCAACTTCTGCGCCCAGCGCTTCGCGGCCGAGACCTCCATCCCGGCCGAGCCGCCCCGCTACCGCGTGCTCTACAACCCCGTGGACACGGACTTTTTCGCGGCCCACTCCAACCCGGACCGCGACCTGTCCCGACCCGTGGCCGGACGCATCTCCCGGCCCGACCCGGGCAAGTGGTCCGCCCTGGCCCTGGACATCCTGCCCTTGCTCAAACAGCGCGTACCCGGGTTCCGCTACCGGGTCATCGGCCACACGGACCAGGCCCGGGACTACGTGCGCCAACACGGCCTGGAGAACTGCGTGGAGTTCCTGACCCCGGTGTCCACGGACCAGGAACTGGCCGGATTCTATGACACAATCTCGGTCCTGGCCCACGCCAACGACGCGGGCGAGTCCTTTGGCCTGGTCATTGCCGAGGCCATGGCCTGCGGACTGCCCGTGGTCACCCACCCGGCCCAGGGCAAGCGGGACAACGCCCAGCTCGAGCTGGTGGAGCACGGCCGCACCGGGCTGGTGGCCGACACGGTCGAGGACTACGCCCGAGCCGTGGCCTGGTGCTTTGAGCACCCCGCCGAAGCCAGGGCCATGGGCAAGGCCGGACAGGCCAAGGCCGCCAAGCTGTTCCGGGCCCAGGTCGTTGCCGGACAACTGGAAGCCATCTACCTGGAATTGCTGGAAGCCAGGCCATGACCAGCCCCGATTTGATCGACATGGCCACCCTTGGGGCGTACACGGCCGAGGTGCTGCGCTTCTCCATGCAGGGAACGCGGACGATCCGACGCTTGCCCGAGCTGGGCGCGGCCGACCTGGACCGCCACGTTAAGCGCGTCCTGCGCCTGGTGTCCGCCTCGGGCAAGGACCGGCTGGTCCTGCTGGGCTTGGGCACGGGCGTCCTGGCCAAACGGTTGGCAACGGCCCTGCCCGAACAGGTCCGTATGGTGTGCTGCGAACGCTCGGCAGACCGGGCGCGGGACACGGGAACGGATTTGGAAAGCTCACGGGCCGTGGTCCTGGCCGACACCTCCACCTGGGCACACGCCTGCCTGCCGGCCCTGTGCGGGTTCGGGCCCGGCTCCTTCCTGGCCGTGGTCAACCCCGAGCTGCCCAAGGGACGAGAGCGGGACGAGCACCAGGAGTTGCAACGCCTGCTCGTGAAGCTGCAACCGGCCGACCCGGCCCCGCCCTGCCCCAAGGGGTTGGAAAACCTTACCTGCGCGGCCATCCTGAGCCCGGAGGAGCCCGACCTGAGCGGCTTCCTGTCCCAGCTCCCGGCCGACATCCGCGAGCTCTGCCTGGTCTGGGACGGCGCCGAAATTCCGGACGCCACCAGGGGCCTGCCTTTTCCCCTGCGCCAGGCCGCCCATCCCCTGGGCAATGACTTCGCGGCCCAGCGCAACCGCCTGCTGGAGTTGTGCTCGGGCGACTGGGTCCTCAGCCTGGACGCGGACGAACGCCTGCCCGCCGGGTTCTGGGACCGGCTGCCCTTCCTGCTGGCCCGGCTGGACGAGGCGGGCGCACAGGGGGTTCTGCTGCCCCGGCTGACCCTGTTCCCGGACCAGGGCCACTTCCGGGCCGGGTACGGGCTGTGGCCGGACGTGCAGCTGCGCCTGTTCCGCCGTGTTCCGGGCCTGCACTACCAGCGGCCCGTGCATGAACGGCTGACGGGCCTGGACGGAACCCTGGCCCTGCTCCCGGACCAGCCCATCCTGCACCTGACACACCTGCTCAAACGGCCCGAGGCCATCCGGGAGAAGCTGGCCCGGTTCGACGCCGCGTCCCAAGGAAGCGTCAGCCACACCCTGAACCAGGAATTCCCCAACCTGCCCGTTGGCCCGCCCTATATGGGCCGCCCGGACCCGGATCGGGACGGAGGCCCGCCCATGCTCCTGATCCCGGCCTCCGGACGGGCCGGGAACGGCGCGGCGCGTATGCTTGCGGGGAACAGCGAAGCCGTGTAGACAAGACGTTCCTGTTCACGAGCCGCGAGCCAAGTATGCGCATCACTTGCCCACAATGCGGGTTCAGCCGCCAGATTCCGGACGACAAGGTCCCGGACACCGCCGAGCTGGCCACCTGCCCCAAATGCTCCCACCGCTTCCGCTTCCGGACCCTGGACAACGGGCAGCCGACCGAGTCCGCTCCGGCCCCGGAAGCCACCGGTACGCCCGAGCCCGAGGCCGCGCAGCCGGACTTCCGCATCGACGAACCGGAGCAGGCCCCTGAACCGGCCCCTGAACCGGCCCCCGCCGCCTCCCAGGCGGACACGGTGGAGATCGACGTTCCCTTCGAGCGGCTGGACCAGTACGGGTTCTTCCCGGGCATCTGGCTGACCATCCGGCGGGTCATGCTCTCGCCCCGGCTCTTCTTCCGGGTCATGCCCCTGCGCGGCCTGGCCGCCCCCCTGGCCTTCTATCTGCTGCTCTTCGAGTTCTCCCTGGTCATGGACGTGCTCTGGGGCAAGGCGGGCCTGCCGCCGGTGTCAGGCATCCATCCCGGCCTGGCTCCCCTGGACCCGGGCCTGGGCGGACCGGCCGGACCCGTGACCCTGTTCGTCATCTACCCGGCCATGGCCGCGGTCATCGCCTTCGTGACCAGCGGCGTGCTCCACGCCATGCTCAAGCTCATGCGCTCGGGCGAACGAGGCTTCGAGGCCACCTTCCGGGCCCAGACCTACTCCAACTCCAGCCTGATCCTGTCCGTGTTGCCCTACGGCTACCTGGGGGGCATCCTCTGGGGCCTGGTCCTGCTGGTCATCGCCCTCAAGAACGTGCACCGCACCAGCTGGCTCAAGGTGGCCATGGCCTTTGCCGTGCTCCTGGGCATCCAATTCCTCCTGGCCTGGTCCATCGTGCAGGCCGCCCTGAACTCCATGCCCGCGGGAGGCCTGTCGTGATCGGCCCGGTGAAACGGCTCCTGGCCCGGTGGCGCCACAGCAGGCGGCAGGCCCGGGAGCTGCACCCCGAACGGTTGCGCCGCATGGTGGACGAGCTCTCGGAGCTGACCCTCATGGCCGCCCGCATCCGCCAGGAAGCCGCTGAAAACGCGGTGCATATGGACGAGGTCCGCCGCGACATGGAAAAGCTGGCCAAGCAGCTGGACGACCCCGAATTCCGCCACCTGCCCGTGGAACGCCGCCGCGAATTCAAGAACGGCCTGGAACGCTCCCGCGAGGCCGTGCTCCAGGCCTTGCAGTCCTCCTCTCCCCCGACCACCTACCTGCAATAGCTCCGCCTCCGGCAGCCCCGGTACGAAACTTGCTCGGTCTCCGACGACGGAACCCGTTCCGTCAGTGGTTTGGCGGTCCCTTTAACCAACCACGCCGGCGAGCCCGGCCAGCGGACGACCATGAACACACTGCCCCGTTTTCTCCCGGCCCTGTGCGCGGTTCTCGCAACCGCTCTTCTGTTGGGCGCGTGCAACTACGTGGACCCCTCCCTGACCCAGAAAACCAAGGTGTACGACGACGCCAAGGTGGACCTGTCCGAGCTCATGATCACGGTCAAGCCCAAGGGCAGGCAGCGGACCCCGCTCAAGGCCCTGATCTACCCCTTCTGGATCACCCAGGACATCCAGGAAGACCTGGACCTGGGCCGGGATTTCGCCGAGATCTTCAACGCCGTGTGGCTGTCCAAGGAGCTCTTCCCGGTGCAGGTGCTGGACCGTTCCCTGGTCTACCGCTCGCCCGAGCGGGCCACCGCCGAGGCCCGCAAGCGCGGCGCAGACGTGGTCGTCGTCGGCCTGGTGCCCTACCTCTACGCCGGGCACACCCTGGACGACACCGCCCTGACCCTGCAAATCAACATCTACGACGCGGCCCAGGGCAACCTGCTCTTCTCCATGGCCCAGTCGGCCCGGATGGAGTACCGGCCGCCCAAGGACTGGATCATCGCCGACCAGGTGACCCGCATGCCCGACGCACCCCTGCGCGCGGCCATCGCGGCCATGGCCGAGGACATGGCCTTACCCGTGGGCTCCTGGCTGCCCGACCCGGACCGCAACCTGGGCTACGCCTACACCTCCCAGGCCATCACCGACGGGCTGACCAAGCCCAAGCCCGAGCCCATGCAGAGCCAGGACCTGGCCCAGGACGACCTGCCCCGGACCCTGTCCGCCCCGGGTGCATCCGTGAACATCAAGGTGGAGTTCGACAAGGACAAGGCCACCATCCGGCCGGAATACCACGCCAACCTGGACGAATTGGGCAAGGCGCTGAACAGCCCCGAGTTGGCCGGCAAGACCATCGGCCTGGCCGGGCACACGGACTCCGACGCGGACGCGGCCTACAACCAAACCCTGTCCGAAAAGCGGGCCGCGGCGGTGAAGGACTACCTGGTGCAAAACTTCGGCATCGATTCCGACCGCCTGGTCACGCGGGGCTACGGCGAATCCCGACCCCTGGTGCCCAACGACTCCCCGGAAAACATGCAGAAGAACCGGCGCGTGGAAGTCTGGATCATCGAATGACTCCCTAAACGAGTCCTTGACTGTCGGCTGAGAATCGTTACTACTAAGGGGCCCCGCGGGGTCCCTTTTGCTTTTCCCCCCGCCCCTTTTGTGCTACCTCCAAACCCGCATTCCACAAGCGAGGTATTCTGAATGATCGGTATTTCCAAACTCTATTGCGGCGCAGTGGAGCCCTCGGACGCCCTGCGCTACGGCCGCCGCTCCGGGCAGCTCCCCTCCCACCTGCTCCAGTTCTCCAAGGACAAGAAGCCGGTGGTGGTCTGGAACATGACCCAGCGCTGCAATCTCAAGTGTGTCCACTGTTACGCCCAGGCCATCGACCCCAAGGGCGACGACCCCATCTCCACGGACCAGGCCAAGGCCATGATCGACGACCTGGCCGCGTTCGGCGCGCCCGTGCTCCTGTTCTCCGGGGGCGAGCCCCTGGTGCGCAACGACCTGGTCGAACTGGCCAAGTACGCCACCGGCAAGGGCATGCGCGCGGTCATCTCCACCAACGGCACCCTGATCACCAAGAAAAAGGCCAAGGAGCTCAAGGAAGTCGGCCTGTCCTACGTGGGCATCTCCCTGGACGGGTCCGAAGACATCCACGACCAGTTCCGGGGCGTGAAGGGGTCGTACAAGAAGGCCCTGGAGGGCGTGGCCAACTGCCAGGCCGAGGGGCTCAAGGTGGGGCTGCGGTTCACCATCAACAAGCGCAACGCCACCGAGATTCCGCACCTCTTCGACCTCATCGAAGAGCGCGACATCCCGCGCATCTGTTTCTACCACCTGGTCTATTCCGGCCGGGGCTCGGAGCTCATCAACGAGGACCTGGACCACCAGGAAACCCGTGAAGTGGTGGACCTGATCATGGACCGCACCAGGGCCCTGTTCGACAAGGGGTTGGAGAAGGAGGTCCTGACCGTGGACAACCACGCGGACGGCCCCTACCTCTACTACCGCCTCCTGAAGGAGGACCCGGCCCGGGCGGCCGAGGTGCTCAAGCTGCTGTCCTGGAACGAGGGCAACTCGTCCGGCCGGGGCATCGGCTGCATCTCCTGGGACGGCAAGGTGCACGCGGACCAGTTCATGCGCCACATCACCTTCGGCAACGTGCTGGAGCGCCCCTTCTCCGAGATCTGGGTGGACCCGGAGATCGAGCTGTTGCACAAGCTCAAGGACAAGCGGCCCCACGTCAAGGGACGCTGCGCCGGCTGCCGCTTCCTGAACATCTGCGGCGGCAACTTCCGGGCCCGGGCCGAGGCCTTCTACGGCGACTTCTGGGCCCAGGATCCGGCCTGCTACCTGACCGACGAGGAAATCACCGGCGAGCCCGTGGTGGCCGCTGAAGATTAATGGGAGACGAGGAGGCACGCCATGTCCGACTTCCACCACGATTTCCATAGGGGACGCCGCCTGCGGCGCACCCCGGCCATGCGCACCCTGGTCCGTCAGACCGAGATCCGGCCCCAGGACCTGATGATGCCCTACTTCGTGGTCGAGACCGAAGAGACCGGGGTGGCCAAGCCCATCGGGTCCATGCCCGGCCAGTTCCAGCTCTCCCTGGACATGCTGGTCAAGCGGGTGGGCGCGGCCATGAAGAACGGCCTCATGAGCGTCATCCTGTTCGGCATCCCGGCCGAGAAGGACGAACAGGCCTCCGGGGCCTACGACGAGAACGGCATCGTGCAGAAGGCCGTGGCCCGGCTCAAGGAAGCCTTCCCGGACCTGCTGGTGGCCACGGACGTCTGCCTGTGCGAGTACACCTCCCACGGCCACTGCGGCATCGTGCGCGACGGTGACGTGCTCAACGACCCGACGCTCAACCTGCTGGCCCGCACGGCCGTGTCCCACGCCAAGGCCGGGGCCGACCTGGTCGCTCCGTCGGACATGATGGACGGCCGCGTGCTGGCCATCAGGGCCGCCCTGGACGAGGCCGGGTTCGAGGACCTGCCCATCATGTCCTATGCCGTGAAATACGCCTCCAGCTTCTACGGACCGTTCAGGGAAGCCGCGGAGTCCGCGCCGCAGTTCGGGGACCGCAAGACCTACCAGATGGACCCGGCCAACGGCCGCGAGGCCCTGCTCGAGGCCGGGGCCGACGCCCTGGAGGGCGCGGACATCCTCATGGTCAAACCCGCCCTGCCCTACCTGGACGTGGTCCGGACCGTGCGCGACACGTTCGACCAGCCCCTGGCCGCCTACCAGGTCTCGGGCGAGTACAGCCTGATCAAGGCGGCCGCGGAAAAAGGCTGGGTGGACGAGAAGACCATGGTCATGGAGTCCCTGACGAGCATCAAGCGGGCCGGAGCGGACATCATCCTGACCTACTTCGCCGAGGACGTGCTCGGCTATCTCAAAGGCTGACATGAGCAAGAACGAACGACAGACCGCGGACATGCCCGAATACACCGCGGGCCATTCACACGCCAAGGGGCACCCGGGCGGCAAGGGGCATCCGCATGGCAAGGCGGACGGGGCCCCGGCCATGACGCTGGAGGACGGCTCTCCGGCCTGCCGCCTCATCGCCTGGGAAGTGACCCGCTCCTGCAACCTGGCCTGCAAGCACTGCCGGGCCGAGGCCCACGAGGAGGCCTACCCCGGCGAGCTGACCACCGAGCAGGCCAAGGCGCTCATCGACACCTTCCCGGACGTGGGCAACCCGATCATCATCTTCACGGGCGGCGAGCCGCTCATGCGCCACGACATCTTCGAGCTCGTCCCCTACGCCAAGGCCAAGGGACTGCGCTGCGTCATGGCCCCCAACGGCACCCTGCTGTCCGAGGAGAACGTGGCCCGCATCAAGGAAGTGGGCATCGAGCGCTGCTCCATCTCCATCGACGCGCCGCGCGCCGAACAGCACGACGAGTTCCGGGGCGTCAAGGGCGCGTTCGAGACCTCCATGCAGGGCATCGAACGGCTCAAGAAGGCGGGCATCGAGTTCCAGATCAACACCACGGTCACCAAGCACAATCTGCCGTACTTCAAAGACATCTTCAGCCTGTGCCAGGAAATCGGCGCGGCCGCCTGGCACATCTTCCTGCTGGTGCCCACGGGCCGGGGCGCGGAGTTGGGCGCCGAGGTCATCACGGGCGATGAATACGAGCAGGTCCTGAACTGGTTCTACGACTTCCGCAAGACCACGGACATGCAGCTCAAGGCCACCTGCGCCCCGCACTACCACCGCATCCTCCGCCAACGGGCCAAGGAAGAGGGCATCCCGGTCAACTTCGAGACCTTCGGCCTGGACGCGGTCAGTCGCGGCTGTTTGGGCGGAGTGGGTTTCTGCTTCATCTCCCACGTGGGCCAGGTCCAGCCCTGCGGCTACCTGGAGCTGGACTGCGGCAACGTGTTACAGACGCCGTTTCCGGAAATCTGGAAAAAGTCTGAACACTTTCAAAATCTTAGAAACCCCAAAGTCTACCACGGCAAGTGCGGGGTCTGCGAGTACGAACGGGTCTGCGGCGGCTGCCGGGCCCGGGCCCAGACCATGAACGGCCACTACCTGGACGAGGAGCCGCTTTGTTCGTACCAGCCCAAAAAGGCGGCCGCCCTGGCCAAAAAATAGGACGCGCATGGACGACCTGGACAAAAAAATTCTGAACATCATCCAGTCCGACTTCCCGGTTCAGTCCCGGCCGTACGCGGCCGTGGCCGAACAGGTCGGCCTGGGCGAGGACGAGGTCCTGGCCCGGGTGGACAGGCTCAGGGAGGCGGGCGTGATCCGCCGCATGGGCGCCAGCTTCAACTCCCGGCAGCTGGGCTGGAAGTCCACCCTGTGCGCGGCCAAGGTGCCCGCGGACCAGCTCATGGACTTCGTGGAGGAGGTCAACCGCCACCCGGGCGTGACCCACAACTATTTGCGCGAGCACGATTTCAACGTCTGGTTCACCTTCATCGGCAAGGGCTGGGAGGAAGTGGAGTCCGTGCTGGCCGAAATCGAGGCCAACACGGGCATCGAGGTCCTGAACCTGCCCGCGGACAAACTGTTCAAGATCAAGGTGGACTTCGCCATGAACGACGACAACAATGACGAAACCGCTGGTTGACGGAGGCCCCATGGACCGCGAGATCATCCTTTCCCCGTCGCTTTTGTCCTGCGACTTCTCCCGGCTGGCCGAGGAACTCGACGCCCTGGAAAAGGCCCGGCTGGAGTGGGTTCACCTGGACGTGATGGACGGGGCGTTCGTGCCCAACATCACCTTCGGCCCGCCCGTGATCAAGGCCATGCGCCAGGGCTCGGGCCTGTTCTTCGACGTCCACCTGATGATCGAGCAGCCCGAGCGCTACATCCAGGACTTCGTTGACGCCGGGGCCGACCTCATCTGCGTGCATGCCGAGGCCACCAACCACCTGGAGCGGACCGTGGCCCTCATCGCCGAGGCCGGCAAGAAGTGCGCCGTGGCCCTGAATCCGCACACGCCCCTGGACGTGGTCCGCTACCTCCTGCCCCAACTGGACATGGTGCTCATCATGTCCGTGAACCCGGGCTTCGGCGGCCAGAAGTTCATCCCCTTCTGCCTGCAGAAGATCATGGAGCTTGCCGAGATGATCGACACGGAGGGCGCGGAGTGCCTGGTCCAGGTGGACGGCGGCGTGACCCCGGAGAACTGCGCCGAGATCGTGGAGGCGGGCGCGGACGTGCTGGTGTCGGGCTCGGCCTTTTTCGGGTTCCCGCCCTACGACGCCCGGCTGACCACCTTCGAGACCGCCTGGAGCGAGGCCCTGTCGGGCTAGCCGCTTTACGAAACCAAATGAGAAGGGAGCCCGGAGGCTCCCTTTTTTTATTCGCTCATTTTGGCCAGCGCGGCCTTCAGGTCCGTTTCCAGCTCGGTGAAGATCTCGCGCACCCCCTGGGTCAGCCCCTGGACCAGGGCCTGGGGCGTGGCCGAGCCGATGGCCAGGGCCCGCTCGTAGGTCGCGGAAAACACGATCTCGTTGTCCCGGGTGTTCTCGTCCACCAGGAAGAACTGCATCTCCACCACGGCCGCGGGCGGGCTGGCCGAGAAGTCGCCGTAGAGCGCGTTGGCCACGCCCTCCAGGGTCAGGCCGGGCCGGGCCAGGCTGTAATCCTCCACCACGTTGGCGAAGAGCCGGGACTCGTCCAGCCAGGTCCGCAGCTCCTGGGTCAGCATGTCCGAGGGCGAGACGAAGTAGAGGTTGTAGAAGTCCGTGGCGAAGTCGGACGGGCCCATGCGGTAGACCAGCTCCCGGCCCGCGTATCCGGGCGAGACGCGCAGGGGCCGAAGGCGCAGGTTCATGGGCGCGGGCTCCGCGCCCTGGGCCATGCTCCGCTCCACGGCCAGGTGGAAGTAGTGCCGCTCCACGGGTTTCTGCTTGAGCGCACTGACGCAGGCGGGCAGCGTCAGGGCCAGGGCCAGTACCAGGAAAATGTAGCGTTTCATCATGCTTCCTCGCCGGGCCTATTCGCCCGGGACAACGTGCTCTGGGGGTTCGCCGAACAGGATGCCGGACGGATTGCGCTTGGCCTCCTCGGAGAACTCGCGCAGGTTCTCGGCCATGACCCGGATGGAATCCAGGATGGAGCGCACGGTCAGCTGCTGGTCGGCCACCAGGTTGTTGATGCGGGCCATGGCGTCGTGGAACTTAGCCGTGGCCGCCTCGAATTCGCGGATGGCCGAATTGGCCGCGGCGAATGACTCGGGCATGCGGGCCAGCCCCTCCTCCATGGCCGGGTCGTCGAGCAGCTCGTTGAGCCGCCCGGTGGCCTGAGCCACGCTCTCGGCGGCCTTGGCGCCCTCGGCCAGCAGGACGATGACGTCCTCCTTGGAACGGTCCACGATCTCGTTGGCTCCGGCCAGCAGGTGCTGGATCTCGGGCACGATGTGCTCCAGGGCCGGGGAGGACAGCAGCCGGTTGATGTTGGCGAACATCTCCTCGGTCTGGCTCAGGTTGTCCTGCACCAACAGGCCGATGGTCTTGGCGTCCGCGGTTTCCAAAAATACGCCCAGGTTCTCGGTGGCGTTGGTCAGGGCGTTCATGAACCGGGAGACCACGTCCTTCTCCAGGCCGCCCATGGCTTCGGACACGCTGGTCACGGCCGCCTCCAGCCGGGACAGGGTGCTGGCCGCGGCCGGGATGTAGGGATGGCGGGGCTCCCAGGTGATGGGCAGCACCGGGTTGGACAGGGGCGGCAGATAGTCGATGCCCAGGAAGAGCTGGCCGGTCAGCCCCTGGGAGATGGGCCGCACCCGCAGGCCGCGCTCGATGTCCTTGGCCAGGGCCGCCCGCATCTCCTTGGCGTTGCCGCCCTCCAGGACGTCGGCGTCCATCTCGAAGGCCACGTACACGTAGCGCTGTTCGCTGTCGTTGAAATCCACGTAGCGGCCGGTGATGAACCCGATCTCCACCACGTTGCCCACGTCCACGCCCCGGTAGGTGACCGGAGAGCCCACGGCCAGGCCGTTGACCGCCTCGTCCAGGTAGGTCTCGAACCGCTGGGTGCTGCGGAAGAAGTTGCCCCCGCCCAGGACCAGCACCACCACCAGGAAAAGGAAGGCGCCCACCAGGACGAAGATGCCGAGTTTGTAATGGTCGGAACGCCTCACGGATGCGCCTCCTCGGTTTGGGCGACCTCCACCCGGCAGGCCACCCGGGTACGGTCGAAGAACCGGCGCACGGCCGGGATAGTGGAGTGTTCCTTCAGCTCCTTGGGCGGGCCCAGGGCCACGATGCCCTTGGCCTCCCTGTCCAGCTGCACGACCCGGTCGCCGATGCCCTCGATGCTGGCCAGCTCGTGGGACACGATGACGAAGGTCACGTCCAGGTTCCTGGCCAGGGACAGGATCAGGGCGTCCAGTTCGGCCGAGGTCACCGGGTCCAGCCCGGCCGAGGGCTCGTCCAGGAACAGGATGGACGGATCCAGGGCCATGGCCCGGGCCAGGGCGGCCCGCTTCTGCATGCCCCCGGACAGGGCGTCCGGCATCTTGTAGGCCGAGGCCTCCAGCCCCACCAGGGACAGCTTGGCCCGGGCCACCAGCTCCCGGGCGTCCCGGGGCAGGTCGGTGTACTCCTCCAGGGGCAGCATGACGTTCTGCAGCAGCGACATGTTGCCGAACAGCGCGCCGGACTGGAAGGCCACGCCGAAGCGGCGCAGGATGCGCGAGCGCTCCAGCCCCTCGGCCGAGCCGATGTCGTCGCCGTCGATGAGGATGGCCCCCTTGGCCGGACGGCGTAGCCCGATCATGTGCCGCAGCAGCGTGGACTTGCCGCAGCCCGAGCCGCCGATGACGAAAAATATCTCGCCCTTGTGGATCTCGAAGTCGAGGTCTTGCATGACCACGACGTCGCCATAGGCGCAGGTCAGGCCGCGCACCTCGATGACCGTTTCCCGCTCCATCAGGTTCAATTCCATGTCCACGTCCCTGCCCGCTTCCATGCTCACCACCCCAACACGTAGTAGACCACGGCGAACAGGCCGTCGGCGATGGTGATCAGGACCAGGCCGGCCACCACCGCGCTGGTGGTGGAGCGGCCCACGCTGCCCGCGCCGCTCCGGGCGGACAACCCTCTCTGGCAGCCCACGGCCGCCACCAGGATGCTGAAGATGACTATCTTGACCATGCCCCCGAAAAAGTCGGAAAACTGCGTGGAGGCGAAGATGCGGTCGGTAAAGGTGGCCAGGGGAAAGCCCAGGGAGAGCATGACCACGGCCCCGCCGATGAGCCCGGCGAAGCTGAAGAACAGGGTCATGATCGGGGCCATGACCACGGCGGCGATGATCTTGGGGGCCACCAGGAAGCGCACCGGCGGCAGCCCCATGGTCACCAGGGCGTCCACCTCCTCGTTGACCTTCATGGTGCCCAGCTCGGCGGCGAAGGCCGAGCCCGAGCGGCTGCACAGCAGGATGGCCGTGATCAGCGGGCCCATCTCCCGGAACATGGCCAGGCCGAGCATGTTGGGCACCCAGATTTCGGCCCCGAACCGCTGCAGGCTCATGGCCGACTGGAAGGACAGGATCAGACCGATGAGAAAGCCCACCAGCAACAGGATGGGCAGGCTCTCCACGCCCACGGCGATGGCCGTAAGCCACAGGTCCTTGCCCCGCACCAGGGTCGGCCGCAGGGCGCACTGGACCAGGGTCTGGAAGACCTCGCCCACGTAACAGAGCTGGTCGCCCATGGCCTTGATGAGCTTTTCCGCGGCCCGGCCCACGATCTCGGCCATGTTGCGCCGCTCCCGATCCGGCGCCGAAGGCTTGGACAGGCGGCGCACGTCCACCAGCCCCACCACCCGCTCCAGACGGGGCGAGAGTCCGGAATAGGAGACAGTGCCGCCGCGCTCGTACTGCTCCAACTCCAGCTTGAGCAGCAGGGCCAGGCCGGGGCCGTCCGCGTGGGTCAGGTCCGTGGCGTCCAGGATGAGCTTGTCGGGCTTGTGGTACGCCAGGGCGTCCAGGGCCTGGTTCCAGATGCCCGAGGCGATGTGCGCGTCCAGGCGGCCGGACAGGACCAATGTGAGCGCCTCCTTCCCGGGACGAACGACAAGACCCGCACGGCGGGGCTTATTGAGAGGATACTCCGCCACGGGGTCGCGCTTGGGCACTCTCCACTTCATGTTTCTTGCTATACCCAAGGAGCGCGGAATTGCAAAGGCTTCAAGGTGTTCCCCCAGGTTCGACCGAGACCCTTGACGCCGGGCCAGAGAACCTTATCTTGTGGGCCAGGCACAACCAAGGAGTCATCATGAAATTCGAATACGCAGGCATCGTCACCGAACTGGAGGACAAGGACTGCCCCCATTGCGGCAAGCCTTTGGAGCCCTGGCTGGGGCCGCCGGATTCTGGATGGGGAATAATCCTGGTCTGCTGGAACAACCAGTGCCCGCACTACGTGGGCTCGGACAACGCCATCGCCAACAAACGCGACGATTCCAATCTGGGCTGCCGGTACGCGGTCAACCCGGACAACGGCTACCAATCCTTCAATTTATTGGCTGTTTGCAGATAGGCCCCAAACAAACCCACATGAACGCCCAGGCTCCCCGCGGGGAGCCTTTTTCTTTACATATTTTCCATTGACATCCGGGGCGCTGTTGACATATCGAAACCTCTCCGGAGGTTTTTATTTATGATCGACAAAATTGACCGCAAAATTTTGAATATTCTTCAGGAGGACGCCCGGACCTCCAACGCGGCCATCGGCCGCGAGGTGGGCCTGTCCGCCGCGGCCATCCACGCCCGCGTCAAGAAGCTCACCGCCGGCGGAGTCATTCAACGATTCACCGTGCAGATCGACCACGCCGCCCTGGGCCTGGACATCCTGGCCTTCGTCAGCGTGTTCCTGGACGAGATGCGGAGGTTCGAGGAGACCATCGAGGCCCTGCTTCGGATGGACGAGGTGCTGGAGATCCACAACACCATCGGCGACGCCTGCTTCCTGCTCAAGGTGCGCTGCAGGAACCCCAACCACCTGGAAGACCTGCTGGCCAAGGTCAACGAGGCCCCGGCCGTGCGCTCCACCCACACCACCCTGTCCCTGCGCACCGGACGCGAACGGATCAATCCGCCCTTGGACGAAACGGAAGACGCATGACCCGGGACTCTCGCTTCCTGGCCCCGGTGGCCCTGTTCTTCGCCAGCCTGATCTGGGCCAGTTCCTTCGTGGTCCTCAAGCTGGCCTTCCGGGTCCTACGACCCCATGGTGGTCATGTTCGGCCGCATGTTCGTGGCCAGCCTGCTCTTCCTGGACCTGTGCGCCGCAATTTCCTGCGCACCGTGAACTACCAGCCTGGCGACTGGAAGCCGCTGTTGTTCATGGCTTTTTGCGAACCCTGCCTGTATTTCGTGTTCGAGGCCCTGGCCCTGGAGAACACCGACGCGGCCCAGGCGGGCATGATCGTGGCCATGCTGCCGCTGCATGGTGGCGGTGGCCGCCCATTTCGTGCTGGGCGAACGAACCAGCCTGCGCACCTGGACCGGCTTCGGCCTGGCCATCGCCGGAGCGATCTGGCTCTCGGCCGGGGCGGTCGGCAGCCTGGGTTCGCCCAATCCGGTCCTGGGCAACTTTCTGGAATTCCTGGCCATGGTCTGCTCCGTCGGGTACATGATCACCCTCAAGCGCATGTCCGTGCGCTACGCGCCGCTGTTCATCACCGCTCTGCAGGCCCTGGTGGGCACGGTGTTCTACTTTCCCCTGCTCTTCCTGCCCACCACCCAGACGCCCGTGGCAGCGGACCCGCTGGGCCTGGGCGCCATCGTCTACCTGGGCGCCTTCGTCACCCTGGGGGCCTACGGACTGTACAACTACGGCATGAGCAAGATGCCCGCCGGGCAGGCCACGGCCTTCACCAACCTGATTCCGGTCATGACCCTGGGCATGGGTTGGCTGTTTTTGGGCGAACGGTTGACCCTGTTGCAGTACCTGGCCTCCGGGCTGGTGCTCTTCGGCGTGGTCCTGTCCCAGGACTCCAAGGCCAGGAAGAAGCGCTTGGCCGCGCCCGCCGTGGGCGTCTCGGAGAATCTAGGCCGCGTCCCGAGGCAGGAACAGCCCTGATTCCGGAAGCGTGGTCCCGGCCATCCGGGCCGCCTCGGCCAGCAAGGCCAGGCAGGCCTGCTCCCCGTTGGGCCCCACGTCAAGGCTGAAGTCCGTGACAAAAGTATCGATGTGCTTGAGCACCACGCCGGGATCCATCTCCTGGGCGTACTTCTCCACCATGGGCATGACCGACTTGGGGTTGTCCCGGGCCGTTTCCAGGCTCTGAACAATGGCCTGGTTGACCAGGCCGGCGGCCTCCAGGCCCAGTTCCCGCCGGATGGCGATGATCCCCAGGGGCACGGGCAGGCTGAAGGTCTCCTCCCACCATTGCCCCAGGTCGGCCAGAACCTCCAGGCCGCGCCCGCCATAGGTGAACCGGCCCTCGTGGATGACCACCCCGGCCCGGTAGCGATGCATGGCCACGGCCTCCATGACCTGGGAAAAGACCATGGCCGCGGGTTTGAACGAGAAGCCCTTGTCGCGGGCGAAGAGCCGCAGGAGCAGATGGCCCGTGGTGCCCAGGCCGGGCACGGCCAGGTGGTTGCCGTCCAGTTCCGAAAGCCTGGTCCCGGGCCTGGCCACCAGAAGCGGCCCCACGCCCTTGCCCAGGGCGCCTCCGGACCGGAGCAGGAGCCATTTGTCGGCCACGTCGGCCACCAGGGCCGTTGACATCTTGCAGACGTCGAAAGACCCGGACAGGGCCCGGGAATTCAAGGCGTCCACGTCCAGAAGCTCCGGTTCGATCCGGTAGCCGGGAATCTTGACCCGGCCGTCCAGCAGCGCCGCAAAAATGAAAGTATCGTTTGGGCATGGCGAAATGCCCAGACGAAGTGTCCGTTGCCCGGACATAGGTGCTCCCCCCCCACTCGAGCCGCCCGGATCCCCCTCCGCTGGTTGACACCGGAAACGGTCTTCGGCTAGAAATGACCGGCCGGTCACTTCTATACCATTCATCTATCCGAGAGGCAATAACAAATGCGCCCCACCGCCAGTCCGATCTTCGAGCGCCTCGCAAAAAACAAACAGGATCTAATACTTAGCGCGGCCACGGACGAGTTCGCAGAACACGGCTTCCACCAGGCCAGCATCAGCCGGCTGGTCCGAAAGCTGAGCATCGCCAAGGGCTCCATCTTCCAATACTTCGGTTCCAAGGAAGGCCTGTTCGAGCACCTCTTCAGTTCCTATGTGGAGGAATTCAAGAAGCCCCTGCGGGCCTTGCGGGCCAAGGAGCAGAGCTTCTTCGATCACGTTCGGGACATCATGCTGGCCAGCTTGAACTTCATCGAGGGCCACCCCAAGATCTTCCGCACCTACCTCAAGGTCCTGTACGAGGAGAACGTCCCGTTCCGGGAACGCATCATAAACCGGGTCAAGGGCTATACCCAGGAACTCCTGATCCCGCTCATCCGGGACGCCCAGAAACAGGGAGAGATACGGCCCGACCTGGATCCGGAGCTGGTCCTGTTCATGGTGGACGGCATGCTCGGCCGCCTGCTCCAGGCCCGCACCGTGCCCGGCCTGGCCCAGGACATCATCTTTCAGGACCAACAGGTGGCCAGGGACTGGGCGGTGCAGTTGGCCGACGTCCTGCACCGCGGTCTGGCCCCCCTGGCACCCCAAGAACCCCAACACCCCCAGGAATAGAACGCCCATGCTTGATGTCCATCGATTCCACGACCTGGGCCTGTCCGACGTGCTGGACAAGGTCCTGGCCGGTGAACGCCTGTCGCGCCGGGACGGCCTGGACCTCCTGGCCTGCCCCGACCCTTTGGCCGTGGGCGCCCTGGCGGACTTCCGCCGCCGGGCCCTGCACGGCCGCACGGTCCACTACGTGGTCAACCAGCACCTCAACTACACCAACGTCTGCGTCAACGGCTGCGTCTTTTGTGCCTACCAGCGCAAGGAAGGCCAGGCCGGGGGCTTCGTGCTCACCGTGGACCAGGCCCTGGCCACGGTGGAGGAGCGGCTGGCCCGGGGCCTGCCCGAGCCCACCGAGGTCCACATCGTGGGCGGCTGCCACCCGCGCCTGGGCCTGGACTACTTCACCGGCCTGCTCTCGGCCCTGCGCGCCCGGCTGCCGGGGGCCCTGCTCAAGTGCTTCACGGCCGTGGAGATTGCCCACTTCGCCGAGCTGTCCGGCCTGACCACCGGCCAGATCCTGGCCGAGCTCAAGCAGGCCGGGCTGGACATGCTGCCCGGCGGCGGGGCCGAGATATTCGACCCCGAGGTGCGCGAGCGCATCTGCCCCAACAAGAGCACCGGCCAGGAGTGGCTGGACATCCACGGCCAGGCCCACGAGCTGGGCATCTCCACCAACTGCACCATGCTCTTCGGCCATTTGGAGAGCCACGCCCACCGGGTGGACCATCTGCTGGCCCTGCGTGAACGCCAGGATTTGTCGGCCGACCTGCCCGGCGGGTTCGTCTGCTTCATCCCCCTGCCCTTCCTGACCGAGAACTCGCAGCTCACCGTGCCCGAACCCCTGACCGGGCTGGAGGAGCTGAGGACCATCGCGGTCAGCCGGCTGCTCCTGGACAACGTCCCGCACGTCAAGGCCTACTGGGTCATGCTCGGGGTCAAGCAGGCCCAGATGGCCCTGAGCTTCGGGGCCGACGACCTGGACGGCACGGTCATCGAGGAGAAGATCGGCCACGAGGCCGGGGCGGACTCGGCCCAGGCCCTGACCCGGGCCGAGCTGGAGGCCATGATCCGGGGCGCGGGATTTGTGCCCCAGGAGCGGGACAGCCTGTTCCGGCCCCTGTCCAAGGCCAAGGAGGACGCGCCATGCCCCGCCTGACCACCAGCGATTCCGAGGTCCGCAAGCTGGGCCAGCGCGTGCTGGAGGGCCACCGCCTGGACATGGACGAGGCCATGCTGCTCTGGGAGCGGGCAGACCTCCTGGACCTGGGGGCCCTGGCCCACGACGTCCGCCTGACCCGACATCCCGAGCCCGTGGTCACCTACGTGGTGGACCGCAACATCAACTATTCCAACATCTGCGTGTGCGGCTGCCGGTTCTGCGCCTTTTTCCGCCCGCCCAATCATCCCGAAGGGTACGTGCTCTCCCGGGAGGAGCTGGCCGCCAAGGTGGAGGAGACCCTGGCCCTGGGCGGCACCCAGATCCTCATGCAGGGCGGCCACCACCCGGACCTGCCCCTGACCTTCTACGAGGACATGCTCGGCTTTCTCAAGGAGAACTACCCCGGAATCCACACCCACGCCTTTTCCCCGCCCGAGATCATGTTCTTCGCGCACAAGGAAGGGCTGGACCCGGCCGAGGTGGTGGCCCGGCTCAGAAAGGCCGGGCTGGACTCCATCCCGGGCGGCGGAGCCGAAATCCTGGTGGACGAGGTGCGCGCCCGGGTGTCGCCCAACAAGTGCTGCGCGGCCGACTGGCTGAACGTCATGCGCCAGGCCCACAAGCAGGGTATGCGCACCACCGCCACCATGATGTTCGGCCACGAGGAGACCGTGGCCCAACGCGTGGAGCATTTGCTGGCCGTGCGCGACCTCCAGGACGAATACGGCGGTTTCACGGCCTTCATCCCCTGGTCCTTCCAGCCCGAGAACACCAACATCCAGGCCCGGCCGGCCACGGCCCAGGAGTATTTGCGCGTACTGGCCCTGGCCCGGCTGGTGCTGGACAACGTGGACAACCTGCAGGTGTCCTGGGTGACCATGGGGCCCAAAGTGGCCCAGCTGGCCCTGTACTTCGGGGGCAACGACTTCGGCTCCACCATGATCGAAGAGAACGTGGTGGCCGCGGCCGGGGTCGGGTATCGGCTGCCCGAGGACGAGATGCGCCGCATCATCCGGGCGGCCGGGTTCAAGCCCGCGCGCCGGCGCATGGACTACACGTTGCTGGAGGAGCCGCGATGAACGTGGGCCGCATCGGCTATCTCAACGTGCTGCCCATCTACCGCCCCCTGGAGGACGGCACGGTGGAAAACGACTTCGAGTTCGTGTCCGGGCCGCCCTCGCACCTCAACGACCTCATGCGCCAGGGGTTGCTGCCCGTGTCCGCGGCCTCGAGCCTGGAGTACGCCTCCCGGCCCGAGCGCTACCTGCTCGTGCCCGACCTGGCCATCGGCTCCTGCGGCCCGGTGCGCAGCGTGCTGCTCCTGTCCGACCGGCCGGTGTCCGAGCTGCACGACGAGACCGTGCTGGTCAGCTCCCAGACCCACACCTCGGCCGCCCTGTTCCGGGTGCTCATGAACAAGCGCTACGCCATCAAACCCCGGCTCATCGTGGGCAGCGCCCAGAAGACCCTGGCCCTGGGCGAGCACCCCACGGCCATCCTGGCCATCGGCGACCAGGCCCTGAAGCTGGCCGGGCACCCGGACTACCCGGAAATTCTGGACCTGGGCCAGGCCTGGCAGGAATGGACCGGCCTGCCCTTCATCTTCGGGGTCTGGCTGGCCGCCCGGGAAGCCTTCCAGGCCGATCCTCAGGGCGTGCGCCAAGCCTGCCGCACCCTGCTCACGGCCAAGCGGGAGGGCGTGGCCCGCATCTCCGAGATGAGCCGCCTGGCCGCCGAGGAGACGGGCATGAGCCTGGAGCGCGCCGAAACCTACTTCGCCGGGCTGTGCTACGACCTGGGGGAGCGGGAACAGATGGGACTGACGCGGTTCATGGAGTGCCTGGCCGAGACCGGGGCCATCCCCGCGCGCGCCCGCTTTGGAATTCCTGGATTTGGACGCCGAATAGACGCAAAAAAAGCGGGCCCCGAGGGGCCCGCTTCCATTTCCACATCAAGAGACAACTACTTGGCGTCGGCCTTCTTGGGGGCGGCCTTCTTGGGCGCGGCCTTTTTGGGCGCGGCCTTCTTGGCAGCCGCCTTCTTGGGCGCGGCCTTTTTATCCGCATCCTTCTTGGGAGCGGCCTTCTTGGCGGCCGCCTTCTTGGGCGCGGCCTTCTTGGGCTTGTCCTCGGACTTGTCGGCGGCCTTGTCGTCGGCCTTCTCGTCCTTGGCGGCGGCCTTGACGGGGGCCTTCTTGGCCTCCTTCTTGGCTTCCTTCTTGGGAGCGGGCTCCTCGGAAGCGGCCCGGCGGGTCAGCTCGATGATGACCATGGGGGCGGCGTCGCCGCGGCGGGCCTGGGACAGCTTGACGATGCGGGTGTACCCGCCGCCGCCCTCGGAGTAGCGGGGGCCGATGTCCTCGAAAAGCTTCTGCACCAGCTGGTGGCTGCCCAGTTCCTTGTAGGCCAGCCGGCGAGCGTGCAGGTCGTTCTTCACGGCCAGGGTCACCAGCTTGTCCACCACGCCGCGCAACTCCTTGGCCTTGGCCTCGGTGGTGCGGATCTGCTCGTAAGTCAGGAGCGCCCGGGCCATGTTGCGGAACATGGCGCGACGATGGGAACTGCTGCGGTTGAGCTTCCTGCCCGATTTGTTATGCCTCATTGCTCTCCTTCCTCTTCAACCATTCCTGAAGCTTCTTGTCGAAATCATCAACGGACATGCCGAACTTGAGGCTCATGCCTTCCAGGACGCGGCGGATCTCGTCCAGGGACTTGCGGCCGAAGTTCTTGGTCTTGAGCATGGCCTGCTCGCTGCGTTGGACCAGTTCGCCAACATACTGGATGTTGGCCGCCTTGAGGCAGTTGGTGGCCCGGACCGAGAGCTCCAGCTCGTCGATCTGCTTGAACAGGTTGGGATTGAAGTCGCCGTTGTCGTCGGACTCGGCCTGCTTCTCCGAGGAGGACTCGTCGAAGTTGATGAACACGGACAGCTGATCCTTGAGGATCTTGGCCGAGTAGGCCACGGCGTCCTCGGGGGAGATGGAGCCGTCGGTGACCACTTCAAGGATGAGCTTGTCGTAGTTGGTCATCTGGCCGACGCGGGCCTGCTCCACGGTGTAGGCGACCTTCTTGACCGGTGAGAAGGAAGAGTCCAGGGTGACGAGGCCGATGTCCTCGCTCAGGCCCTCGTGCAGCTCGGCGGGCACGTAGCCCTTGCCCATGCGCACCTCGATCTCCATCTTCAGCGCCCGGTCCTCGGACAGGGTGGCCAGATGCTGGTCCTTGTTCAGGACCTTGACGTTCTGGGTCTCCTGGATCATGGCCGCGGTCACGGCGCCTTTCTTGTCGGCCTCCAGAATCAGTATCTGGGGCTCCTCCGAACTCATGGCAAAGCGGGTCTGCTTGATGTTCAGCACGATCTCGGTGATGTCTTCCATGACACCCTCGATGGTGGTGAACTCGTGCTGCACGCCCTCGATGCGCACGGCCACGGCGGCCGCGCCCTGCAGGGAGGACAGGAGCACTCGCCGGAGCGCGTTGCCGATGGTGGTGGCGAAACCGCGTTCCAGGGGCTCACAGACGAACTTGCCGTAAGTCGTGGTGGACTTTTCGTCCCGCAGCAGCTGTTCGGGCTTGACCAGCTCCGACCAGTTGCGGGTGTTGATCAGTCTTTCGCCGTCTTGAACGAGCATAGACATATCCCTTGAAGCCGTCGGAAGGCTTCGGGTTTACTTCGAGTACAACTCGACGATGAGCTGTTCGTTGACCGGGAACTGGATGTCCTCCCGGGCGGGCATGGCCTTGACCGTACCCTTGAACTGGTCACCCTGGGGCTCGAGCCACTCGGGGCAGCCGCGGCGGGCGATGACGTCCTGGGCCTCGGCGATGACCGGGATCTTCCGGGACTCCTCGCGAACCTCGACCACGTCGCCCTCGCGAACCTGGATGGAGGGGATGCTGACGCGGCGGCCGTTGAGGGTGAAGATGCCGTGCCGGACAAGCTGGCGGGCCTGGTCGCGGGAGTTGGCGAAGCCGAGGCGGTAGATCACGTTGTCCAGGCGACGCTCCAGGAGCACCAGCAGGTTGACGCCGGTGACGCCCTTCTGGGAGTCGGCCTTCAGGAAATAGCGGTGGAACTGCTTCTCCAGAATGCCGTACATGCGGCGCACCTTCTGCTTCTCGCGAAGCTGAACGGCGTAGTCGGAAACCTTGCGGCGCATGCGTCCCGCGCCGCCGGGGGCGTAGGGACGGCGCTCATAGGCGCACTTGTCGGTGAAGCAGCGGTCTCCCTTGAGGAAGAGCTTCTGGCCCTCGCGGCGGCAAAGCCGGCACTTGGCGTCCTTGTATCTGGCCACTGGTAGTCCTCCTAGACCCGGCGCCGTTTGGGCGGACGGCAGCCGTTGTGCGGGATGGGCGTGATGTCGCGAATGAAATTGACTTTGAATCCGGCGGCGGAGATGGCGCGCATGGCCGCCTCACGCCCGGATCCCGGACCGCGGACGTAGATACCCACGGAGCGCATGCCGTTGTCGCGGGCCGTCTTGGCCGCGTTTTCCGCGGCCAACTGGGCCGCGAACGGCGTGGACTTGCGGGATCCCTTGAACATGCTCCCGGCGCTGGCCCAACTGACCACATTGCCCTTCTGATCGGTGAAGGTGATGATGGTGTTGTTGAACGTGGCCTTGATGTGGGCATGCCCCACCGGGATGTTCTTCTTCTCTTTTTTCTTGCCGGAACGCTTGGGTTTGGCCATTGAATTCTCCGAAAGATGGAATCGTGTCGGCTGGATCGCCGGTTACTTCTTCTTCTTGCCCACCACCGAACGGCGCGGGCCCTTGCGGGTGCGGGCGTTGGTGTGGGTGCGCTGGCCGTTGACGGGCATGCCCTTTCGGTGGCGCAGGCCGCGGTAGCAGCCGATGTCCATCAACCGCTTGATGTTGGAAGTGATGTCGCGCCTCAGGTCGCCTTCCACCTTGTGATTCTGCTCGATCTCCAGGCGGATGGCGTTGGCCTCTTCGGCCGTCAGGTCATCGGCGTTTTTCTGCCAGTCCACTCCCGTGGTGCTCAGGATGCCCAGAGCAGTGGTCCGGCCGATGCCGTAGATGTAGGTCAGCGCGATATCCACGCGCTTGTTCCTGGGAAGATCAATACCGGCGATGCGTGCCACGTCGCTCCCCCTTATCCCTGACGCTGCTTGTGCCGCGGGTTCTCGCAGATGACCCGGAGCACGCCCTTGCGGCGGATGATTTTGCACTTAGCGCACATTTTGCGAACAGACGGTCTGACTTTCATGACCTTCTCCCGTCTTTGGGCTGTTCCTTCCGGATACAACCCGCTGAAATCAATTTTTATCGTTGTCCATCGCCCAATACGGACGAAAAAAAGCGAATCAGTCTTTTACACCTATTTTCCCCAAACCGCAAGAAAGAAATCCTCGCCTCACTCGGACAGACTCAGGATTTTCGGCCCGTCCGAGGTCACCGCGATGGTGTGCTCGAAATGGGCCGTCAAGCTCCTGTCCTTGGTGACCGCGGTCCAGCGGTCCTCAAGCACCTCAACGTCCGGCGAGCCCAGCGAAACCATGGGCTCGATGGCCAGGACCATGCCCGCCTTGAGCGGCACGCCCGCCAGGCCCCGGGGCACGAAGTTCGGCACCTCGGGCTTCTCGTGCAGGTGGGTGCCGATGCCGTGACCCACGAAGCGGCGGATCACGCCGTACCCGGCCTGCTCCACGTGCTGCTGCACGGCCAGGGAGATGTCGAACAGATTCCCCCCGACCCGGGCCCGGGCGATGCCCTTCATGAGCGACTCGCGGGTGACGTTCATGAGGCGCGTGGTCTCCGGCGGCACCTCGCCCACGGCGAAGGTCCGGGCCGAATCCCCGTAGAACCCCTTGTACACCACGCCGAAGTCGAAGCTGACGATGTCGCCCGGCTCCAGGATGCGTTCCTTGGACGGGAACCCGTGCACCACTTCCTCGTTGACCGAGCAGCAGAGCGCGAACGGGAACCCCTGGTAGCCCTGAAACGCGGGCCGCACGCCGAACTCGGCGCATCGCTTCTGAGCGATTTCTTCAAAGAGCATTGTCGGGACGCCCGGCTCCACGGCCTCGCCCAACTCGTCGAGAATCTTCGCCACCATGCGATTGGCCTCACGCATGAGGCCGATCTCCTTGGCGTTTTTCAGGAAGATTCCCCGAAACTTCTTCAATCTAACGCCTTCCTCTGACCTTCCCCGCCTTGCCCATCAGGCCCTCGTATTGCCTGGAGATGAGGTAGGACTCGATCTGTCCCATGAAATCCATGGCCACGCCGACGATGATCAACAGCGAGGTGCCGCCGAAGTAGAACGGCACGTTGAACTGGGCGATGAGCAGGTTGGGCAGTACGCAGATGGCCGAAATGTACATGGCGCCCCACAGGGTGATGCGGGCCAGCACCTTGTCAATGTATTCGCGGGTGCGGGCGCCGGGCCGGATGCCCGGAATGAAGCCGCCCTGCTTCTGGATGTTCTCGGCCACGCCCTTGGGGTCGAACACGATGGCCGTGTAGAAGTAGCAGAAGAACACGATGACGGCCACGTACACCAGGTTGTAGAAGATGTTGGTCGGCACCAGGTAGGTGGACGAGAACTGGTTCAGCCAGTCCACCCCGGAAAACTTGGCGATGGTGGCCGGGAACAGCAGCAGCGAGGAGGCGAAGATGGGCGGGATGACGCCTGCGGTGTTGATCCGGAGCGGCAGGTGCGTGGTCTGGCCGCCGTACATCTTCCGCCCCATCTGGCGCTTGGCGTAATGGATGGGGATGCGACGCTGGCCGCGCTCCATGAACACGATGAGGCCCAGCACGGCGATCATGCCCACCACCAGCAGCAGGACCTTCAGCGGCGAGAACACGCCCTCGCTCATGAAGGAGAACAGCTTGACCGTGGAACCGGGCATGGCGGCCACAATACCGGCGAAGATGATCAGGGAGATGCCGTTGCCGATGCCCTTCTCGGTCATCTGCTCGCCCAGCCACATGAGGAACACGGTACCGGCGGTCAGGGTCAGGGAGGTCAGAGCGCAGAACCAGAAGTCGAACTCCACGACCCCCTTGACCACGCCCATCTGGATGAGCCCGGCCGCGATGGCGAAACCCTGGACCGTGGTGATGAGCACGGTGCCGTAGCGGGTGTACTGGGTGATCTTCTTGCGCCCGGCCTGGCCCTCTTCCTTCTGAAGCCGCTTGAGCTCGGGGCTGACCACGGTCAGCAGCTGAAGGATGATGGACGCCGAGATGTAGGGCATGATGCCCAGCGCGAACAGGGAGAAGTTCTGGAGCCCGCCGCCGGAGAACATGTTGAACAGCCCGAGCAGGGTGTCTCCGGCCTGGGAGAACATTTCGCCCAGGGCCTGGCCGTCGATGCCGGGCACGGGCACGTGGATGCCCAAGCGATAAACGATGAGAAAAAACGCCGTCCAAAGGAGGCGCTTTTTCAGCTCGGGCAAACGGGCCAGATTTTCGACGCCGGACAGGGCCACTTGTTACTCCCCGGTTTCCTTATCGGATTTCTTCTCGGATTTCTTGCCGGACTTTTTTTCGGGCTTCGCATCGGCGGACTTGGCCACGGGCTCGATGGCCTTGGCGGCACCGCCGGCCTTGGCCAGCTTGTCCACGGCCGTGGCGGAGAAGCGGTGCGCCTCCACGGTCACGGCCCGGTCCACCTCGCCCATGCCCAGAACCTTGACCGGCATGCCGGTCCTGGCCAGGCCCTTGGCGTAGATGTCGGCCAGGGTGATCTCGGACGCGCCCTCGAAAGCCGCCAGCAGGGGGCCGACGTTGACGGCCGCGTACTCCTCGCGGAACGGATTCTTGAAGCCGCGCTTGGGCAGGCGGCGGGCCAGGGGCATCTGGCCGCCCTCGAAACCGGCCGGGACCGAAGCGCCGGCGCGGGAGAGCTGACCCTTGTTGCCCTTGCCCGAAGTCTTGCCCCAGCCGGAGCCGGAGCCGCGCCCGAGGCGCTTCCGGGACTTGTATTCCTCGGGGAAGGGATAGAGTTCGTGCAGGCGCATTAGGACGTAACCTCCACCATATGCTTGACGCGCTCGATCATGCCCTCCAGGGAGGGAGTCTTCGTGAACGTCTTTTCCTGACGGATTTTCTTCAGGCCCAGGGCCTCCAGCGTGGCGCGCTGCTTGGGCGTGCCGTTGTGCCGGCTGCGGACGAGCTTGACGGTGATCTCGGACATGACTTGTATTCCTTGTACTCTTACTTGCGCGGGGTATCCACGGCCTTACCGCGCAGCTTGGAAACATCCTCGGCGCTACGCAGGGAGGCCAGGCCGGTCATGGTGGCCCGAAGCACGTTGTGCGGGTTGTTGGTGCCGATGGCCTTGGTCAGGATGTCATGCACCCCGACGGCCTCCATGACCGCGCGCACCGGGCCGCCGGCGATGATGCCGGTGCCTCGGCTGGCCGGTTTGAGCACCACGCGGCCGGCGCCGTAGCGGCCCAGGATCTCGTAAGGCAGGGTGCCGTCCAGCACCGGAACCTCGATCATGTCCTTCTTGGCCCGCTCACTGGCCTTGCGAATGGCCTCGGGGACCTCGTTGGCCTTACCCAGGCCGTATCCCACCTTGCCCTGGCCGTCGCCGACGACCACCAGGCAGGAAAACGAAAACCTGCGACCGCCCTTGACCACTTTGGCCACGCGGTTGAGGTAGACGATCTTTTCGATGAGACCGGAATCGTTCTGATCCATCACTGTGACTATCCTCTCTTCGCCCGGGGGCTAGAACTTCAGGCCGCCCTCGCGGGCGCCGTCGGCCAGGGCCTTGACACGGCCGTGGTAGATGTAACCGTTACGGTCGAACACGACCTCCACGATGTCCCTCTCCTTGGCCTTGGCCGCGATATCCTGGCCCACCTTGGTGGCGGCTTCCTTGTCCACGCCCATCTTGCCGGCCTTGGCCAGGACCTGCGTGGAGGAACTGACCAGGGTCACGCCGGAGGCGTCGTCCACCAACTGGGCATACAGATGCCGGTTGGAGCGGAACACCACCAGACGGGGGCGCTGGGACGTGCCGGAAATCTTCTTCCTGATGCGCACCTTGCGTTTCTGGCGCGCGGCATTCTTGTTGAACATTGCTTTGGCTCCCTACTTGGCGCCGGACTTGCCGGCCTTACGCCGGATCTGCTCGTCCAGGTACTTGATGCCCTTGCCCTTGTACGGCTCGGGCGGACGGACGCGGCGAATCTGGGCCGCCACCTCGCCCACGAGCTGCTTGTCGATGCCGGAGACGAAGAGCTTGCTGCCCTCGGCCCGGGCCTCGATGCCCTTGGGCAGGGGGTACTCCACAGGGTGGGAATAGCCCACCGTGAGCACGACCTTGTCGCCCTGCACGGCCACTTTGTATCCGACGCCGATGATCTCAAGGCCCTTCTCAAAGCCCTTGCTCACGCCCTGCACGCAATTGTCGAGCAGGGTACGGCGAAGGCCGTGCTGGGCGCGGGCCCGGCGGGTCTCGTCGGCGCGGGTGATTTCCACCTTGCCGTCGGCCACCTCGTACTTGATCGAGGGGTCCACCGGCGTGGTCAGGACGCCCTTGGGGCCCTTGACCTGAATTTCTTCCTTGCCCACGGTGACCTCGACCCCGCCGGGGATGGTCACGGGCAATTTTCCTATTCTGGACATTGTTCTCGTCCTCGCTACCAGATCTCGCACAAAAGTTCGCCGCCCACATGGTCGGCGCGGGCCCGATCACCGTCCATCACTCCGCGGGAGGTGGACAGGATGCAGATGCCGAGTCCGTTCTGGACCCGGGGGATGTCGTGGACCGAAACGTACACGCGCCGGCCGGGCTTGCTGACCTTCTTGAGACCGGAGATCAGCGGCTTGCCGCCGTCGTACTTGAGCGTGATGTCGATGGCCTCGCCCTCGACGGCGAAGTCCATGATATAGCCCTCATCCTTCAGGATGGCGGCGATGGCCTGCTTCATCTTGGAAGCGGGCACGCTCACGGTCTTGTGGAAGGCCCCGTGGGCGTTCCGAATCCGGGCGAGCATATCGGCAATGGGATCAACGACTGCCATTGTTCTTCACTCCTGGGGCGGCTACCAGCTTGCCTTGCGTACGCCGGGGAGTTCCCCGTGCAGGGCCTTGTTCCTGAAACAAATGCGACAAATGCCGTACCGACGGAGGAACGCCCGGGAGCGTCCGCAGATGGGGCACCGGTTGTACTCGCGCACCTTGAACTTGTTCTTGCGTTGGGCCTTGACCCGTAGCGCTGTCCTGGCCAAAACGGCTCTCCTTACTTTTTGAAGGGCATTCCCAGCAGCTCAAGGAGCAGCTTGCCCTCTTTGTCGGTGTTGGCGCTGGTGGTCACCGTGACGTTCATACCCTTGACCAACTCCACCTTGTCCATGTTGATCTCGGGGAAGATGGTGTGGTCCTTGATGCCCATGGTGAAGTTGCCGCGGCCGTCAAAGCCCCGGTCCGGGACGCCCCGGAAGTCACGCACCCTGGGCAGGGCGAAATTGATGAGCTTGTCCACGAAGTCCCACATGAATTCGCGACGCAGCGTGACCCGGCAGCCCACCGGCATGCCCTCGCGCACCTTGAAGGCGGCGATGGACTTCTTGGCGCGGGTGACGACCGCCCGCTGCCCGGCGATGAGGGTCAGTTCCTCCACCGCGTCCTCGATGAGCTTGTTGTTGGCGCTGCCCTCGCCCAGCCCGATATTCAGGCTGACCATCTTGAGCCGGGGAAGCTCCATGGAGCTCTTGTACCCGAACTCCTTCTGCAAGGCCGGGGCGACCTTTTCCTTATATACCTGTTCCAAACGAGTCATGACAGGACCTCTAATCGAACTGTTCGTTGCACTTCTTGCAGTAGCGGACCTTCTTGCCGTCCTTGGTCCGCTTGTAGCCCACCCGGGTGGGGGTGGCGCAAGAATCGCAGACCGCGGCCACGTTGGACACGTGGATGGGCATCTCCTTCTCGACGATGCCGCCGGACTGGCCCGCGTAGGGATTGGCCTTGGTGTGGCGCTTGACCTTGTTGACGTTCTCGACCAGCACCTGGTCGTGCTTGGTCAGCACCTTCATGACCTTGCCGATCTTGCCCTTGTCCTTGCCGGCCGTGACCATGACCTTGTCGTCTTTATGGATGCGCATGGCGATACCTCTAGAGAACCTCAGGAGCCAGGGAGACGATCTTCATGAAGTTCTTCTGCCGAAGCTCCCGGGCCACGGGGCCGAAAATGCGGGTCCCGATGGGCTCGTTCTGGTTGTTCAAAAGCACCGCGGAATTGTTGTCGAACTTGATGTACGACCCGTCGGGGCGACCGACTTCCTTTTTGGTGCGCACGATGACGGCCCGCAGGACCTCGCCCTTCTTCACCTTGGAATGGGGCATGGCTTCCTTGACCGAGACCTTGATGATGTCGCCCACCGAGGCGTAGCGGCGGCGGGAGCCGCCCAACACCTTGATGCAGGCCACCTTCTTGGCGCCGGAATTGTCCGCCACGTCGAGTTTGCTTTCTACCTGAATCATGGCTTTACCCTTAGACGGCCTTTTCGAGAATCTTGACCAGGGCCCAGCGCTTGCGACGGCTCATGGGCCTCGATTCGATGATCTGCACCTTGTCGCCCACGCCGCAGCTGTTCTCCGGATCATGGGCCATGAATTTCTTGTGCCGACGGACGTACTTCTTGAACAACGGGTGCTTGATGAGCGTTTCCGCCCGCACGACGATGGTCTTGTCAGCCTTGTCGGAAACGACCAGGCCGGTCATGATCCGGCGGTTGCCTGTGGAGCTCTCGGCCATGACTACTTCGCCTCCGTGGCACGTTCGCGCTGCACGGTCAGGATGCGGGCGATTTCCCGCTTGACCTGCGGCAGTTCCTGCGTGTTCTCGAGCTGGGCCGTGGCGTGACGGAAGCGGAGGTCAAAGAGCTCCTTGCGCTTCTCGTCCAGGGTCTCGACCAGCTTCTTGTCGTCCATTTCCCTAATTTCCTTGGCGTCCATTATTCAACGCCCTCCTTAACCACGATGACGGTCTTCACGGGCAGCTTGTAGGAGGCGCGCTTGAGCGCTTCCTTGGCCAGCTCCAGCGAAACGCCGGTGACTTCGTACAGGATGCGGCCGGGCTTGACCGGGGCGTACCAGCCCTCGGGAGAGCCCTTGCCCTTGCCCATGCGGACCTCGGCAGGCTTCTTGGTGATGGGCCGGTCCGGGAAGACCCGGATCCAGACCTTACCGCCGCGCTTGATGTGGCGCATGATGGCCACACGGGCGGACTCGATCTGCTGGGCGGTGAGCTTGCCGTGGTCCAGGGTCTTCAGACCGATCTCGCCGAACGAGATGGTGGAGCCGCGGTGGGCCTTGCCGCGCAGGCGCCCTTTCTGGCGCTTGCGGAATTTCATCTTCTTGGGAGCCAGCATTACTGGTCCACCTCCTGATCCAGAATCTCGCCCTTGAACACCCAGACCTTGACGCCGATGACGCCGTAGGTGGTGCGGGCGATGGCATAGCCGTAATCAATGTCCGCGCGCAGGGTGTGCAACGGCACGCGGCCGTCGCGGTACCACTCGCCGCGGGCGATCTCGGCACCGGCCAGGCGGCCGGCACAGGCGACCTTGATGCCCTCGGCGCCGAACTTGCGGGCCAGACCCACGGTGCGCTTCATGGCGCGGCGGAAGGCCACGCGGCGCTCGAGCTGGGTGGCGATGTTCTCGGCCACCAACTGGGCATCGGTCTCGGGCCGACGAATCTCGTTGACCTCGATGGCGATCTCGGACTGGAACTTGCGGCGCAGATCCTCTCTGAGCTTCTCGATCTCCACGCCCTTGCGGCCGATGACGATGCCGGGACGGGCGGTGTGGATGATCAGGCGGACCTTGCCGCCGGCGCGCTCGATCTCGATCTTGGAGATGCCCGCCTGATAGAGCTTCTCCTTGACGTACTTGCGAAGCTTGTCGTCCTCGTAGACGAAGGCCGGGTAGTCCTTCTTGCTGTACCAGCGGGACAGCCAATTCTTGTTGTACCCGAGCCGGAACCCGTAGGGATGTACTTTCTGACCCATGATATTTCGTCCTACATGTCCTTGACCCACACGGTGATGTGGCTCGTGCGCTTGCGGATGCGGTATGCCCGGCCCATGGCCCGGGGCATGATCCGCTTCCAGGTCGGACCCTCGTTGACCTCGACGTTCGAGACCATCAGGCTGTCCACGTCCACTCCCGGGGTCTGCTCCGCGTTGGCCAAGGCCGAATACAGGACCTTGGACAGCACGTCGGCCGCCTTCTTGGGAGTGAACTTGAGAATATTCAGGGCGTCCTCAACGGGGCGTCCTTTGATGTTCTCGGCCACAAGGCGGACCTTGCGGGGCGAGATGCGCATGAATTTGGCTACCGCTCTGGCTTCCATGTCGCGTTCCTACTTCTTTTTCTTCTTGTCGGCGGCATGGCCGTAGAAGGTCCTGGTGGGGGAAAATTCACCCAGCTTGTGCCCGACCATGTTCTCGGTGACGAACACGGGGATGAACTTGCGTCCATTGTGCACGGCAAAGGTCATCCCGACCATTTCGGGAAGGATGGTGGACCGCCTGGACCAGGTCTTGATGACCCGGCGGTCGCCCGCCTCGTTGGCCCGCTCCACCTTGTTGATCAGGTGGCCGTCCACAAAAGGACCTTTTTTCAACGATCTCGGCATGACTTGCTCCTACTTCTGGCCGCGCCGCTTGACGATGAGCCGGCTGGAGGGCTTCTTCTTGTTGCGGGTCTTGTAGCCCTTGGTGGGCTTGCCCCAAGGCGTGCAGGGGTGGCGTCCGCCCGAGGAACGGCCTTCGCCGCCGCCCAGGGGGTGGTCCACCGGGTTCATGGCCACGCCGCGCACCTGCGGGCGGCGACCCAGCCAACGGTTGCGGCCGGCCTTGCCCAGGGTGACGTTCTCGTGGTGGATGTTGCCCACCTGGCCCACCGTGGCCATGCAGGCGGACAGCACCTTGCGGACCTCGCCGGAGGGCATGCGCAGCAGGGCGTACTTGCCTTCCTTGGCGATGAGCTGGGCATAGGTTCCGGCGGCGCGGCAGAACTGGCCGCCGCGGCCCGGATGCAGTTCCACGTTGTGCACGATGGTGCCCACGGGGATCTTGATCAGGTTCAGGGCGTTGCCGGGCTTGATGTCCGCGCCGTCGCCGGCCACCACCTCGTCGCCCACGTTCAGGCCCACCGGGGCCAGAATGTAACGCTTCTCGCCGTCCGCGTAGTGCAGCAGGGCGATGCGCGCCGAGCGGTTGGGGTCGTACTCGATGGTGGCCACCTTGGCCGGCACCGTGACCTTGTCCCGCTTGAAGTCGATGATGCGATAGAGGCGCTTCACGCCGCCGCCGCGACGGCGGGAGGTGACGCGACCGTTGTTGTTGCGCCCCGCCTTCTTGGTCAGGCCCTCGGTGAGGGACTTCTCCGGCGTGGTGCAGGTGATCTCGGCGAAATCGGACACGGTCTGGAACCGGCGTCCGGCGCTCGTGGGTTTGAGCTTGCGAATGGCCATCTTACACTCCCTCGAACAGCTCGATCTTCTCACCCGGGGCCAGGGTGACCCAGGCCTTCTTGTGGCCGGAGACGCGGCCCACGGGCCGGCCCCAACGCTTACGGCCCAAGGCTTTCTTGCGGCTGATGTTCACCGCGGCCACCTTGACGCCGAAGGCCTCCTCAACAGCCCGCTTGATCTCGATCTTGTTGGCGGACGGGGCGACGTAGAACGCCACTTGATTGTCCTCCTCCTTGGCCATGTTGGCCTTCTCGGAGACCACGGGGCGAATCAATATCTGGGTGTAGTCCATGGCTACTTCAACCTTTCCTCGACGTCCTTGGCCGCGGACTCCAGCAACACCAGCTGGGGGTACTTGAGCACGTCGTAGACGTTCAGTTGTTCGGCCGGCATCAGCTTGATGCCGGGCACGTTCCGGGCCGAAAGGGTGAGCTTATTATCAGTATCCTTGGTGACAATCAAGGCCTTTTCCAGTCCCAGGGCCTTGGCGATCTGGACGAAATTCTTGGTCTTGATCTCGGGCATGTCGAGGCCCTTGAGCACCATCAGCTTGTCCTCCACCAGGCGGGAGGAAAGCGCCATCTTCAGGGCCAGGCGGCGAACCTTGCGGTTGACCTTGAAAGAATAGTCGCGGGGCTGGGGACCGAAAGTGGTCGCGCCGCCGCGCCACAGGGGGCTGCGCACGCTGCCGGCGCGGGCCCGGCCGGTGCCCTTCTGGCGCCAGGGCTTACGCCCGCCGCCGGTGATCAGGGCCCGGTTCTTGGTGGCGTGGGTGCCGGCGCGGCCGCTGGCCAGCTGGGCACGGACCACGAGATGCAATATCTCGGGCCGGACCTGCACCTCGAAGACCTCCGGGGAGAGCTCCAGGCTGCCGACTTCCTTTTTGTCCTGGTCGTATACGCTTACCTTGGCCATGATTGTCCTTCCTACTTCTTGCGGATCATAACCAGGCCGTTCTTGGGACCCGGCACCTGGCCCTTGAGCACCAGGATGTTTTCCTCGGGGCGGACGTCAACGATCTCGACACTGACGTTGGTCACCTGCTCGTTGCCCATCTGGCCGGGCATCTTCTTGTTCTTGAAGACGCGGCCGGGGAAGGTGGCGTGACCCACGGAACCGGGCGAGCGGTGCACCTTCTCGGCGCCGTGGGAAGCTCCCATGCCCCGAAAGTTGTGTCGCTTCATGACGCCCTGGAAGCCCTTGCCCTTGCTGGTGCCGGTGACCTTGACCTTCTCGCCGGGGGCGAAGAGTTCGACGGTCAGTTCCTGGCCCAACTCGTAGCCGGCCGGATCGTCCACGCGGAACTCGCGCAGGTGCCGGAACAGGCCCTTGCCCGCCTTGGCCTGGTGCCCCTTGACGGGACGGTTGGCCTTGCGCTCCTCAAGGGAGTCGAACCCGACCTGGACGGCGTTGTAGCCTTCCTTGTCCTGGGTCTTGATCTGCATCACAGGGCAGGGTCCGGCCGCGACCACGGTCACGGGAACCACGGTGCCGTCGTTATCGAAAACCCGGGTCATGCCGAGCTTCTTTCCAAGTATTCCAAGAGTCTTAGCCATTGGCTCGCTCCTACAGCTTGATTTCCACGTCCACGCCGGCGGGCAGGGAAAGCTTGCCCAGGGCGTCGACGGTCTGCTGGGTGGGCTCCAGGATGTCCAGGAGGCGCTTGTGGATGCGCAGCTCGAACTGCTCCCGGGACTTCTTGTCCACGTGAACCGACTTCTGCACCGTGGTCCGGTGGATGTCGGTGGGCAGCGGGATAGGGCCGGCAATGGCCGCACCGGTATTCCGGGCCGTGTCAACGATTTCGGTCACGGCCTTGTCCAGAATGCGGTAATCGTACGCTTTCAGCTTGATGCGGATGCGGTCACTGGTCATGGTGGCCATATCTAACTCCTAACGTCTTCGAATCCAGAAACTTTTTTGTCGCTCGTTTTGGGGGCTCCCCGCCCCGCTTGCCGAGCGGTCCGAAGCCCTACCTCGGGGCGCTTCTCCTGTCAAGGGGAAACCCCTGCCTACTTCTTGACCAGCTCCTCGGCCAGGCTGGCAGGCACCGGCTCATAGTGGTCAAACTGCATGGTGAAGGTGGCCCGGCCCTGGGTTTTGCTGCGCAGGTCCGTGGCGTATCCGAACATCTCGGACAAGGGCACGTTGACCTTCACCACCTGGGCGCCGGCCCGGGCCTCCATGTTGCTGACCCGGCCGCGGCGGCTGTTCAGGTCGCCCATGACGTCGCCCAGATAGTCCTCCGGGGTGACGACCTCCACGGCCATGATGGGCTCGAGGAGGATGGGAGACGCCTTTTTCACGGCTTCCTTGAGGGCCATGGAGCCGGCCACGTAGAAGGCCTGCTCCGAGGAGTCCACCTCGTGGTAGGAACCGAAGTGCAGAACCACCTTCAGGTCCACCACCGGATAC
Organism: Desulfovibrionaceae bacterium; assembly: GCA_963666895.2. Lineage (GTDB taxonomy): Bacteria > Desulfobacterota > Desulfovibrionia > Desulfovibrionales > Desulfovibrionaceae. The sequence goes on from CAXXNS010000015.1 coordinate 114,851, forward strand.
CCGGCCAGTACGCCGGTCTTCATGGCGTCCACGATGCCCTTGTTCACGGCCGGGATGTATTCCTTGGGAATGACCCCGCCCTTGATCTCATCCAGAAATTCGTATCCGCCCTCGGGGTTGGGCTCCACCTTGAGGCACACGTGGCCGTACTGGCCGCGGCCGCCGGTCTGCTTGGCGTGCTTGACGTCCACGTCCACCGGCTTGGTGATGGTCTCGCGGTAGGCCACGCGGGGCGCGCCCACGTTCGCATTCACGTTGAATTCGCGAAGGAGTCTGTCGACGATGATCTCCAGGTGCAGCTCGCCCATGCCCGCGATCAGGGTCTGGCCGGTCTCCTCGTCCGTCTTGACGCGGAAGGACGGGTCCTCCTTGGCCAGCTTGGCCAGGGAGTCGGTCAGCACGTCGCGGTCGGCCTTGGTCTTGGGCTCGATGGCCACCTCGATGACCGGCTCGGGCACTTCCAGGGACTCCAGGGCCACCAGCCGCTTGGGGTCGCACAGGGTGTCGCCCGTGGCCATGGTCTTGAGACCGACGGCGGCCACGATGTCTCCGGCGTAGGCTTCCTTGATCTCTTCACGCTTGTTGGCGTGCATCTTGAGCAGGCGGCCGATGCGCTCTTTCTTGCCGTTGGCCACGTTGACGAAGGTGGCCCCGGACTCGATACGCCCCGAGTAGAGTCGCAAAAAGGTCAGATGGCCCACGAACGGGTCGGTCATGAGCTTGAAGGCCAGGGCGGACAGCGGCTTGTCGTCCTCACAGGGGCACTCCACAACCTCGCCGGTGTCCGGGTCCGTGCCCTTCATGACCACCACGTCCAGGGGGGACGGCATGAAATCCACCACCGCGTCCAGAAGCTGCTGCACGCCCTTGTTCTTGAAGGCCGTGCCGCAGAGCACCGGGCAGATGGTCAGCTTGACGGTGGCCTGGCGCACCCCGGAGGCGATCTCCTCGGGGGTCAGGTCCTCGCCGGACGCGTACTTGTCCAGCAGGGCCTCGTCTTCCTCGGCGATGGCCTCGATGAGCTCGCCCCGATACGCCTCGAACATGTCGAGCATATCGGCCGGGACCGCGGTCTCGGTGTACTCCATGCCCATGGTCTCGGGCTTGTCGAAGACGAAGGCCTTGCCCTGGATCAGGTCCACCACGCCCTGGAACTCGTCCTCCGCGCCGATGGGCAGCTGCAGGGGGACGGGCTTGGCGCCCAGGCGGTTCTTGATCATGTCCACGCAACGGAAGAAGTCCGCGCCCACGCGGTCCATCTTGTTGACGAAGGCGATGCGGGGAACCTTGTAGCGGTCGGCCTGGCGCCAGACCGTCTCGGACTGCGGCTCCACGCCGGCCACGGCGTCGAACACGGCTACGGCGCCGTCCAGGACGCGCAGGGCCCGCTCCACCTCCATGGTGAAGTCCACGTGCCCGGGAGTGTCGATGATGGAGATGCGATGATCGCGCCAGAAGCACTGCGTGGCCGCCGACGTGATGGTGATGCCGCGCTCCTGCTCCTGGGCCATCCAGTCCATGGTGGCCTGACCCTCATGCACCTCGCCGATCTTGTGCGACACGCCCGTATAGAACAGGATGCGCTCGGTGGTGGTGGTCTTCCCGGCATCGATGTGAGCCATGATGCCGATGTTGCGCTGCATCTCGCGCGGAACCTTCCTGGGCACTCTTCAAATCCTCTTGCTTACCAGCGGTAGTGGGCAAAGGCCTTGTTGGCCTCGGCCATCTTGAGAACGTCTTCCTTCTTCTTCACCGCGCCGCCGCGATTGTGGTAGGCGTCCAGCAGCTCGCCCGAAAGGCGGTTGGTCATGCCCTTCTCTCCGCGGGAGCGGGAGTAGGAGATGAGCCAGCGGATGGCCAGGGCGAACTGGCGGTCGCTACGGACCTCCATGGGCACCTGATAGGTGGCGCCGCCGACACGGCGGGACTTGACCTCGAGGAAGGGGCGGACATTGTCCAGGGCCTTTTCAAAGGCCTTGATCGGATCCTCGTTGGTCTCGTTGGCCAGGCGATCCAGGGCGCTGTAGAAAACCTTTTCGGCAACGGACTTCTTGCCGCGCATCATGAGCCGGTTGATGAACCGGGTCACCAGACGGGAGCCGAACATCGGGTCGGGAAGAATGGGCCTTTTGGCAACGGGGCCTTTGCGGGGCATCGTCGTCTCTCCTTACTAATGAAATGTGGCGGTGAACTACTTGGGCCGCTTGGCGCCGTACTTGGAACGGCCGCGACGGCGATCGGAGACACCGGCAGTGTCCAGGGTACCACGGATGATGTGATAGCGCACGCCGGGAAGGTCCTTGACGCGGCCGCCGCGGATCAGCACCACCGAGTGCTCCTGCAGGTTGTGGCCTTCGCCCGGGATATAGGCCGTGACCTCGATGCCGTTGGTCAGGCGCACGCGGGCGACCTTACGCAGGGCCGAGTTCGGCTTCTTGGGCGTGGTGGTGTAGACGCGGGTGCACACGCCACGGCGCTGCGGGCACTCGAGAAGCGCCGGAGTCTTCTTGCGCTTGGGCAGCACCTTGCGCTGGTTGCGGACCAGCTGGTTGATGGTGGGCATATCGTCACTCCTCCATATAATATAGTTGCGATCAACTCGGGCAAAGAGGAGAGTAGCTATTCCAAACCGTGTCCTTTGTCAAGCCTGGCTCTCCCCGGACCCGCGCATTTCCTGACCGAACCCAAAAAAAGGAGAGGCCGCCGGGGGCCTCTCCCTTGGTTTTCCTGTCGATGCCGGTCTACAAGTCCACCAGCAGCGGATCTTCCTCGAGTTCCTCCAGGAACTTGCCCGGCCGCTCAGGCTGCTCGGGCACCGAGATCTCGCAATCCGCGTAGCGCCGGAATCCCGTGCCGGCCGGGATGAGGCGGCCGACGATGACGTTCTCCTTGAGCCCGCGCAGGGAGTCGGACTTGCCCATGAGCGCGGCCTCGGTCAGGACCTTGGTGGTCTCCTGGAAGCTGGCCGCGGAGATGAACGAATCCGTGCTCAGGGAGGCCTGGGTGATGCCCAAGACCAGGGTCTCGGCCGTGGCCGGCTTGCCGCCCTCGCCGATGACCTTGGAGTTCTCGTTCATGAACCGGGCCTTGTCCACCTGCTCGCCGATGAGGAAGGTGGTGTCGCCGGGCTCCACGATGGAGACCTTCTTGAGCATCTGGCGGACGATGATCTCGATGTGCTTGTCGTTGATGTTCACGCCCTGGAACCGGTAGACGTCCTGAATCTCCTCCACCAGGTAGCGGGCCAGGTGCTTCTCGCCCTTGATCTTCAGGATGTCGTGCAGCTCGGGGTAGCCCTCGGTGAGCAGGTCTCCGGCCTCCACGAAGTCGGCTTCCTGAACCGTGATGTGCTTGCCCTTGGGGATCAGGTATTCCTTGGCTTCGCCGGTCTCCGGGGTGACGATGATCTTGCGCTTGCCCTTGGTCTCGGCGCCGAAGGACACCACGCCGTCGATCTCGCTGACCACGCCCTGGTCCTTGGGCTTGCGGACCTCGAAGAGCTCGGCCACGCGCGGCAGACCGCCGACGATGTCCTTGGTCTTGGAGGTTTCACGCGGCTTGCGGGCGATGACGTCGCCAGCCGAGATCACCTCGCCGTCCTTGATCATCAGGATGGCGCCCACGGGCATGGGGAAGACCGCCGGGCTCCGGGTGCCGGGCCGCATGACGGGTTCGCCCTTCTTGTCCACGATGGAGATGGACGGCTTGAAGTTGGTGGTGCGGTACTCCATGATGGTCAGCGTGGCCCGCTGGGTCATGTCGTCCACCTTCTCCTGGAAGGTCTTGCCCTCGATGATGTCCGTGAACACGACCTTGCCGCCCACGTCCGAGATGAAGGGCTCGTTGAAGGGATCCCATTCGGCCAGGGTCATGCCCTTCTTGATGTCGTCGCCCTCGTGGACCAGCAGGCGCGCGCCGGACGGCAGCACGTACTTCTCGCGTTCGCGGCCCTGGGAGTCGATCACGCCCACCTGGCAGCTCTTGCCGAGCACCATCTCGTCGTTCTTGGAGTTGGTCACCGTGCGCATGCGCGAGAAGATGACATTTCCGTTGTGCTGGGCCTCGATGGAGGACTGCTCCACTTCCTTGGACGCGGTGCCGCCGATGTGGAAGGTGCGCATGGTCAGCTGGGTGCCGGGTTCGCCGATGGACTGGGCCGCGATGATGCCCACGGTCTCGCCCACGTTGACCAAGTGCCCGCGGGCCAGGTCGCGGCCGTAGCACATGGCGCACACGCCGTGGTCGGACTTGCAGGTCAGGGCGGAACGGATGGTGACCGTGTTCACGCCCGCGTTGTCCAGGGCCTCGGCATAGGCCTCGTCGATGATGGTGCTGGCCGGGACGATGACCTCGCCCGTGTCCTCGTTGTAGATGTCGAACATGGACGCCCGGCCGAGCACGCGCTCGGAGAGCCGCTGCTTGATCTCGCCGCCCTTGATGTAGTGGGTCAGCTCCAGGCCGTCCACGGTGCCGCAGTCCAGCTCGGTGACGGTCACGTCCTGGACCACGTCCACCAGGCGGCGGGTCAGGTAGCCGGAGTTGGCCGTCTTGAGGGCCGTGTCGGCCAGGCCCTTGCGCGCGCCGTGCGTGGAGATAAAGTACTGGAGCACGGACAGGCCTTCGCGGAAGGAGCTGGTGATGGGGGTCTCGATGATCTCGCCCGAGGGCTTGGCCATGAGGCCGCGCATACCGGCCAGCTGCCGCATCTGGTCCTGGTTGCCTCGGGCGCCCGAGGTGGCCATCATGAAGATGGGGTTGAAGCTCGAGTTGGTGTCGGTTTCCTTGGTCTTGGGGTTGACCACCGTGTCCACCGAGATCTCGCGCATCATCTCCTGGGAGACCGTCTCCGTGGTCCGCGTCCAGACGTCGACCACCTTGTTGTACTTCTCCGTACGGGTGATGATGCCGTTGCGGTACTCGTTCTCGATCTCGGTCACCTTGTTATGGGCGTCCTCGATGATCTGCGGCTTGTCGTCCGGGAGCTTGAGGTCCTTGACGCCGATGGTCACGCCCGCCCGGGTGGCGAACTCGTAGCCCAGGTCCTTGAGGCGGTCGCACAGGATGACCGTGGCCTTGGTTCCGGCCTCGCGGTAGGCGCTGGCCACCAGGCGGCCGATGTTCTTCTTGTTCAGCACCAGGTTGACGGCCTCGAAGGGCACGCCGTCGGGCAGCAACTCGCCGACCATGATGCGCCCGGCCGTGGTGTCCAGAAGCTCGCCGTCCACGCGGACCTTGATCTTGGCGTGCAGGCCGAGAATCCCGGCGTCGTGGGCCGCCACGACCTCCCAGGGACCGGAGAAGATCATGTTCTCGCCGGGCTGGAAGCTCCGCTCCGTGGTCAGGTAGTAGAGCCCGAGCACGATGTCCTGGGAGGGGTTGATGATGGGGGAACCGTTGGACGGGCTCAGGATGTTGTTGGAGCTCATCATGAGCACCCGGCACTCGATCTGGGCCTCCACGGAAAGGGGCACGTGCACGGCCATCTGGTCGCCGTCGAAGTCCGCGTTGTAGGCCGAGCAAACCAGGGGGTGCAGTTGGATGGCCTTGCCCTCGACCAAAAGCGGCTCGAAGGCCTGGATTCCCAGACGGTGCAGAGTCGGGGCGCGGTTGAGCATGATGGGGTACTCGCGGACCACGTCCTCGAGGATGTCCCAGACCACCAGGTCCTCACGCTCGACCATCTTCTTGGCCGACTTGATGGTGGTGGCGATCTCGCGCTTCTCAAGCTCGGAATAGATGAAGGGCTTGAACAGCTCCAGGGCCATCTTCTTGGGCAGGCCGCACTGGTGCAGCTTCAGGCTGGGGCCGACCACGATGACCGAGCGGCCCGAGTAGTCCACACGCTTGCCCAGCAGGTTCTGGCGGAAGCGGCCCTGCTTGCCCTTGATCATGTCGGACAGGGACTTGAGCGGGCGGCCGTTGGTCCCGGTGATGGCCCGGCCGCGGCGGCCGTTGTCGAACAGGGCGTCCACGGCTTCCTGCAGCATCCGTTTCTCGTTGCGGATGATGATCTCGGGCGCGCCCAGCTCCAACAGCCTCTTGAGGCGGTTGTTGCGGTTGATCACGCGACGGTAGAGGTCGTTCAAGTCGGAGGTGGCGAAGCGGCCGCCGTCCAGGGGGACGAGGGGGCGCAGCTCGGGCGGGATGACCGGGATGACTTCCATGATCATCCACTCGGGCTTGTTGCCGGACTCCAGGAAGGCCTCCACGATCTTGAGGCGCTTGGTGATCTTCTTCTTCTTGGTCTGGGAGCGCGTTGCCTGGGACTCCTCGCGCAGCTCGGTGCGCAGGGTTTCCAGGTCGATGGCCTCCAGGAGCTTGCGGATGGTCTCCGCGCCCATGCCCACCTCGCAGGCGTCCTCGCCGAAGTGGTCGATGACCTGGAGGTACTGGTCCTCGGAGATGATCTGCATGGGCTTGAGCGGGGTCTCGCCCGGATCAAGCACGATGTAGGAGTCGAAGTACAGGACCTTCTCCAGGTCGGCCATGGTGATGTCCAGCAGGGTGCCGATCTTGGAGGGCAGGGTCTTGAGGAACCAGATGTGGGCCACGGGCGCGGCCAGCTCGATGTGGCCCATGCGCTCGCGGCGCACCTTGGAGGCGATGACCTCGACGCCGCACTTCTCGCAGACGATGCCGCGGTGCTTCATGCGCTTGTACTTGCCGCAGTTGCACTCGTAGTCCTTCACCGGTCCGAAGATCTTGGCGCAGAACAGGCCGTCCCGCTCGGGCTTGAAGGTGCGGTAGTTGATGGTCTCGGGCTTCTTCACCTCGCCGAAGGACCACTCGCGGATGACTTCCGGAGCGGCGATGGAGATCTGAATGGATTTGAGGCCTCGGCCGGCAGCCTGGGTGACGGGAACCCCACGCAGGCTGAACAGATCGTCCAGGGTCATGGCAACCTCTCGGGTTGTGAGTTATCTCGTGCCCGGGAATCTACCCCGGGCCATGAGTCAATCAGTCGAAACCTGCCCTATTGGACGGGTTCCTTGGCTTCGTCCAGGAAGACCTTGGGCGCGTCGGTCTCCAGGCCATCCCGGAACTCCCGGCCCGCGCCGGACCGGCCGCCGCGCTGCTCCAGCGGGCGCTTGCGCTCCTCCCAGTCCAGGTTCACGTTCAGGCCCAGGCTCATGAGCTCCTTGACCAGGACGTTGAAGGACTCGGGCAGACCGGCTTCCAGGAAGTTGTCTCCCTTGACGATCTTCTCGTACATCTTGACGCGGCCGCCCACGTCGTCGGACTTGACGGTCAGGAATTCCTGCAGGAGATAGGCGGCGCCGTAGGCCTCCAGGGCCCAGACCTCCATCTCGCCCAGGCGCTGGCCGCCGAACTGGGCCTTGCCGCCCAGGGGCTGCTGCGTGACCAGGGAGTACGGGCCCGTGCTCCGGGCGTGGATCTTCTCGTCAACCAGGTGGTGCAGCTTGAGCATGTACATGATGCCCACGGTGACCCGGTTGTGGAAGGGCTCGCCGGTGCGGCCGTCGTACAGGATGATCTTGCCGTCGTCCGGCAGGCCGGCCCGCTCGAGCCAGCCCCAGATCTCGCTCTCGTCCGCGCCGTCGAAGACCGGGGTCTTGGTGACGATGCCGTCGCGAACGGCCTTGAGCGCGCTCTGCAGCTCCTCGTCGCTCATGGAGTCCACCAGTTCGGCGGTCATGGGCGAGGAGAACACATCCTTGACCTCGTCGCGGACCTGCTTCATGGCCGCGCCGGAATCCACCAGCTCGGCCATCTGCGTGCCGAGCTCGCGGGCGGCCCAGCCCAGGTGGGTCTCCATGATCTGCCCGATGTTCATGCGCGAGGGCACGCCCAGCGGGTTGAGCACGATGTCCACGGGCTTGCCGTTGGCGAAGAAGGGCATGTCCTCCTCGGGCAGGATGCAGGACACGACGCCCTTGTTGCCGTGGCGTCCGGCCATCTTGTCGCCCACGGAGAGCTTGCGCTTCACGGCCACGTAGACCTTGACCATCTTGATGACGCCCGGGGGCAGTTCGTCGCCCTCGGTGACCTTGTCGCGCTTGGAGTCGTACATGGCCTTGATGAAGCGCACCTGGTTCTCGTAGTCGTCCAGGATGGCGCGCACTTCCTTGTTGGCCTTGTCCGTGTCAAAGGCTCCGGCGAACTTCTTCACCGGCACCTCGTCCAGCACGCCCAAGTCCGAAGGCAGGGGGGAGCCCGCGGCCACGGCCACGGTGCCCCGCTTTTTGCCGGGCAGGTCCTGGTTGAGCTTGGCCTTGCCCGCGGCCTTGGCGATGCGCTCGCGGGTGGCATCGCCCAGGGCGGCCATGTGCTTGGTTTCCTTGACGTCGAACTTGCCGAGCTCCCATTCCTCGATGGACCTGGTGCGCTCGTCCTTCTCGCCGGAGCGGCGGTTGAAGACCTTGACGTCGATGATGGTGCCCTCGATCCCGGGCGGAACCTTGAGCGAGGTGTTTTTCACGTCCCGGGCCTTGTCGCCGAAGATGGCCCGCAGGAGCTTCTCCTCCGGGGTCAGCTGCGTCTCGCCCTTGGGCGTGATCTTGCCCACCAGGATGTCGTCCGCCTTGACCCGGGCGCCGATGCGGATGATGCCGCAATCGTCCAGGTTGCGGAGCATCTCCTCGCTCACGTTGGAGATGTCGCGAGTGATCTCCTCGGGTCCCAGCTTGGTGTCCCGGGCAACCACCTCGAACTCCTCGATGTGGACGGACGTGAACACGTCCTCCTTGACCATGCGCTCGGAGATGAGGATGGAGTCCTCGAAGTTGTATCCGCACCAGGGCATGAAGGCCACCAGCAGGTTCTTGCCCAGGGCCAGCTCGCCGTCCCGGATGCCCGGGCCGTCGGCCAGCACGTCGCCCTTGTTGACCGGCTGGCCCGGGGCCACGCGCAGGGTCTGGCCGAAGCACGAGTTCTGGTTGGACTTGTGCCACTTCTGCAATTCGTAGTTCTTGACCCCGCCCATGTCCGGCCAGATGTCGCCCTGGTAGGAGACCAGGACGCGCTCGGCGTCGGCGTAATGGACCACGCCGTCGTTCTCGGCCAGCAGGCAGGCGCCGGAGTCCTTGGCCACCACGCCTTCCATGCCCGTGCCCACCAGGGGCTGCTCACTGCGAAGCAGGGGCACGGCCTGGCGCTGCATGTTGGAGCCCATGAGGGCGCGGTTGGCGTCGTCGTGCTCCAGGAAGGGAATCAGGGCCGCGGAAACGGACACGATCTGGGACGGGCTGATGTCCATGAGCGTCACGTCATCGCGCGGAGTCATGGACACCTCGCCCACGATGCGGGCCGTGACCAGCTCGTTGGCGAAGGTGCTCTCGGGCGTCAGCGGGGCGTTGGCCTGGGCCACCACCTCGTCGGCTTCCTGGGTGGCGTCCAGGTACATGATGTCCGTGGTCACCTTGCCGTCCTTGACCTGCCGGAACGGGGTCTCGATGAACCCGTAGTCGTTGACCTTGGCGTAGGTGGTCAGGGAGACGATGAGGCCGATGTTCGGTCCTTCCGGAGTCTCGATGGGGCAGATGCGGCCGTAGTGCGAGGTGTGCACGTCGCGCACCTCGAAGCCCGCGCGCTCGCGGGTCAGGCCGCCGGGGCCCAGAGCCGACAGGCGACGCTTGTGCGTGACCTCGGAAAGCGGGTTGGTCTGGTCCATGAACTGGCTGAGCTGGGAGGTTCCGAAGAACTCCTTGAGCACGGCCGCCACGGGCTTGGGATTGATCAGGTCGTGGGGCATGAGCGTGGCCACTTCCTGGAGGCTCATGCGCTCCTTGATGGCCCGCTCCATGCGCACCAGGCCGATGCGGTACTGGTTCTCCACCAGCTCGCCCACCGGGCGGACGCGGCGGTTGCCCAGGTGGTCGATGTCGTCGGCCGGGCCGTGGGCGTCCTTGAGCCGGGCCAGGACCCGGACCGCGGTCAGGATGTCCTCGTTGCCCAGGGTCCGCATGTCCAGGGGCATGTCCAGCCCCAGGCGGGAATTGAGCTTGTACCGGCCCACGCTGGAAAGGTCGTAGTAGTCCGAGGACCGGAACAGGTTCTCGAAGAAGGAGGCCGCGATCTCCGGGGTGGGCGGAGAGCTGGGGCGCAGGCGGCGGTAGATCTCGATCTGGGCCGACTCCATGTCCGTGGTCTTGTCCAGGACCAGGGTGTCCCGAATGGACGAGGACACGTCCAGGCCGCGGGTGTACAGGCACTCGAAATCCTTGAGCTTGCGCTCCAGGATGTCCTCCACCAGGGCCGCGTCCAGCTGCTCGGCGGCCGGGGCCACCACCTCGCCGGAATCCGGGTCGATGAGATCCTTGGCCAGGTACAGGCCGGCCAGGGAGTCCGGGCTGATCTCCATGCGCTCCACGCCGGAACGCACCAGGCGGCGGTAGCCGCCCTTGGTCAGGGTCTCGCCCAGGGAAGCCACGGGCTTGCCGTCCTTGGTGGACAGGTCGGTCCAGGCCTCTTCCTTGCGGTACTGGTCTTCCTTGAGAATGCGGTAGACCTTGCCCTTCTCCACCACGTACTGCTCGGTGTCGTAGAAATAGTCCAGGATGTCCTGGCGATCCATGCCCATGGCCTTCAGGAGGATGGTCGCGGGCATCTTCCGCCTACGGTCGATGCGCACGTACAGGATGTCCTTGTGGTCGAAGTCGAAGTCCAGCCAGGACCCGCGCATGGGGATGATGCGGCAGGAATAGAGCACGGTGCGCGAGGAGTGGGACTTGCCCGAGTCGTGCTCGAAGATGATGCCCGGGGAGCGCTGGAGCTGGTTGACTATGACCCGTTCGGTGCCGTTGATGATGAACGTGCCCTTGTCGGTCATCAGCGGGATCGTCCCGAAGTAGATGTCCTGCTCCTTGATGTCCCGGATGGTGCGGGCCTCGCTCTCCTCGTCCACATCGTAGACCACCAGGCGGACCTTGATGCGGATGGGGGTCTCATGGGTCAGGCCCTTGGAGATGCACTCGGCCTCATCGTACTTGGGCTCGCCGATCTCGTAGGAGACGTACTCCAGCGAGGCGGTGCGATTGAAGTCCTCGATGGGGAAGACGGATCGGAAGACGCCCTCGAGCCCGATGTCCTCACGGCTGGCCGGGGGAACGGAATCCTGAAGGAACCGGCGGTACGAGTCCACCTGGAGGTTCAGGAGGTTGGGGATGGGCAGGGCGTGGGAGATCTTTCCGAATTCTTTTCTCAGCTGAGCCATTGTTCCCTCGCGCGGGGTTGGAGGGTTGGGAGGGCCCTCGGGCGTGGGGAACGCCCGAGAGCCCCGTTTTTTCAGTGTTTTTCAGGCGGCGGCCCGCCCTGAACGTGGGGTCAATATTGAGCCATACCATACAGCACGAAGAGCGCAAGCCCCCGTAAGGCGGCCGCGCTCTCGGTGCGTCAGATGGTTGTGCTACTTGACCTCAACGCCGGCGCCCGCTTCCTCAAGCTGCTTCTTGGCCTCGTCGGCCTCGTCCTTGCTCACGCCTTCCTTGACAGCCTTGGGAGCCTCGTCCACCAGAGCCTTGGCCTCCTTGAGGCCCAGGCCGGTGATGGCGCGGACGGCCTTGATGACGGCGATCTTGTTGTCGCCGGCGCCGGTCAGCACCACGTTGAACTCGGTCTGCTCTTCCTCGGCGGAGGCATCGCCACCGGCGGCGCCGGGGGCCATGGCGACCGCGGCCACCGGGGCGGCGGCGGAAACGCCGAACTTGTCCTCGAGCTCCTTGATGAACTCAGCCAGGTCGAGGACGGTCATGTTGGAAATGAAATCAACCACCTGATCTTTGGTGATGTCAGCCATGATAAACGCTCCTTCTGGGAATTGTTTGCGATCGTGTCCCGAACCCTACGCCGCTTCCTTCTGGTCCTTGATGGCGTTCAAGGCGTACAGGAAGTTGCGAAGCAGATTCGCGAAGAGTCCAACGAAGTTGGTGGGCACCGCGTTCATGGTGCCCAGAAGCTTCGCCAGCATCTCGGGCTTGGCGGGGAGCGTCGACAGCTCCTTCACCGCCGCGTCGTCAAGGAACTTGCCCTCGAGGCTGCCGAACTTCATGGCGAACTTCTTGTTGGTCTTGGCGTAATCAGCCAGGGCCTTGGCCAGGGCCACGGGATCGTCGTATCCCAGTGCGATGGCGCAGTTCTCCTTGAAGTGTTCGGCCAGGACGCCGTGATCGGTGTCCTTGAGTGCCAACCGGGCCAGTGTGTTCTTGACGACCTGGTAATCGACGCCGGCATCGCGGAGCCTGGCGCGGAGATCGGTGACGTTCTCCACGGTCAGGCCCTTGAAGTCGGTGACGATGGCGATGGATGCCCGGGAAGCCTTCTCGGTGAGTTCGCTCACGATCTGGGCTTTCTCTTGCCTGTTCATCCAACCACTCCTTGGTCGCTATGACCCGGAAAGCAAGTCAAAGGTCTCGGCGGGATATTTAAGGGAAGACCCACCCGCTGTCTTCAACTCGACTTTCCGAACTGTATGTGAACCCCGGGGACGCGCCTCCAAACGAAGGCCGTCCCCAGGGAATTTCCCTCTGCCTCTACTGGACGTCCAAGAACCGGCGCACGCTGGCCGGATCGATCTTGAAGCCCGGGCCCATGGTGGTGCTGACGGCCAGCGCCTTCATGTAGGTGCCCTTGGCCGAAGTGGGCTTGAGCCGGTTGACCGTGTCCAGGAGAGCCCGCAGGTTGTCGGACAGCTTCTCGGCTCCAAAGGAAACCTTGCCGATGGGCGCATGCAGCACCCCGGCCTTGTCCACCTTGAACTCCACCTTGCCCGCCTTGAGTTCCTGGACCGCCTTGCCGACGTCGAAGGTCACGGTGCCGGTCTTGGCGTTGGGCATGAGCCCGCGGGGACCGAGCACGCGGCCGATCTTGCCGACCAGGGCCATCATGTCCGGAGTGGCCACGGCCTTGTCGAAGTCCAGGAAACCGCCCTGGACCTTCTCGATCAGATCCTCGCCGCCCACGATGTCGGCCCCGGCCTCCTTGGCCTCGGCCACCTTGTCCCCCTTGCAGAAGGCGGCCACGCGCACGTCCTTGCCCAGCCCATGGGGCAGGCTGACGGCGCCGCGGACCATCTGGTCGGAGTACTTGGGGTTGACACCCAGGTTGATGGCCACGTCCACGGTCTCGTCGAACTTGGCGTACGCCTTCTCGACGGCTCGTTTCACAGCCTCGGCCACGTCGATGCGTTCGATGGGATCGACGCCTTCAGCGGCCGTGATGAATTTCTTTCCATGTTTGGGCATTGCTCGCTCCTAACCCTTGACCTCGAGGCCCATGCTGCGCGCGGTGCCCTCGATGCTCTTCATGGCCGTCTCCACGGAGGCGGCATTCAGATCCGGCATCTTCAGTTCGGCGATATCCCGAACCTGCGCCTTGGTGACGCTGCCGACCTTTTCCTTGTTGGGCACGCCGGACCCCTTGTCCACCTTGGCCGCCTTCATGAGCAGCACCGCGGCGGGCGGGGTCTTGGTGATGAAGGAGAAGGACCGGTCGGCGTAGACGGTGATGATCACGGGGATGATCATGCCCTTCTGATCCTGGGTCTGGGCGTTGAAGGCCTTGCAGAACTCCATGATGTTCACGCCGTGCTGGCCCAGCGCCGGTCCCACCGGAGGGGACGGGTTGGCCGAGCCGGCCGGTATTTGCAGCTTGATCTTGCCGATGACTTTCTTGGCCATTTGTACAATCCTTACATGAGAAATACGGGTTTCCAGCCGGGGCGTCCGCGGAGCCTAGCTCTTGTCCACTTGGACGAAGTCCAGCTCCACCGGGGTCTGGCGGCCGAAGATGGAAACCGAAACCCGCAGCTTACCTTTGTCGTAGTTCACGTCCTCCACCATGCCGTTGAAGCCGGAGAAAGGACCATCGATGACCCGAACCTCGTCGCCGCGGCCGAAGTGGAACTTGGGCCGGGGCTGCTCCTGGCGAGACTCCATCATGGTCAGGATGTTCTCCGCCTCGGAGTCCCGCATGGGAGTGGGCCTGCTCTTGCCGCCGACGAAACCAGTCACCCGGGGGATCGATTGGATAAGGTGCCAGGTGTCGTCGGTGAGCACCATTTTGATCATTACGTAACCGGGGTAGAACTTGCGGGTGGAGGTGCGCTTCTCGCCCTTGACCATCTCCACCACCTTTTCGGTGGGCATGACCACTTCCTCGATGAGCCCGCCGTCCTGACCGGTGCGCATCATCTCCTTGATGGTCCGCTCCACCCGCTGCTCGGAACCCGAGTAGGTATGGACGATGTACCAGCGGGCACGCTCAGGCGCGCCCTGGGCCGCTTCCTCAACCATTGGATCTCCCGTTGCTCGTTAGAGGATGACGCTGACCAGGTTGGACCAGCCGAAGTCCACCAGCCCCAGGAACAAGGCCATCACCAGGGTGAAGATCACCACGGCCACCGAGGTGGCGATGGTCTCCTTCCGGGTAGGCCAGACGATCTTCTTCACCTCGGCCTTGGATTCCTCGAAGAAATCCCTGAACTGGCGAAGTTTGCCTCCCAGACCGTCGTATCCGGTCTGGGCCTTTTGGGACGGGGCCTTGCCCTTGCCGTCCGCAGTCTTGGACTTGCCTTTGGCCATTGTCTCCCTCGACAGAGAAATGGCAGGGGTGGAGGGATTCGAACCCCCAACATCCGGTTTTGGAGACCGGCGCTCTAGCCGTTGGAGCTACACCCCTGCTCGTTGAAGAACCCTACTTGGTCTCTTTATGCACCGTGTGCTTCTTGTCCCAAGGGCAATACTTCTTGACCTCGAGACGACCCGTGGTGTTCTTCTTGTTCTTCTGGGTCGCGTAGTTCTTGCGCTTGCACTCCGTGCACTGCAACTGAATGTTGATGCGCATGTTCCTACTCCAGGATCTCGGTCACCACGCCGGCGCCCACGGTGCGGCCGCCCTCGCGGATGGCGAACCGAAGGCCCAGCTCCATGGCGATGGGCACGATGAGCTGCACCTCGAAGGTGGCGGAGTCGCCCGGCATGACCATCTCCACGCCCTCGGCCAGCGTGACCACGCCGGTCACGTCGGTGGTGCGGAAGTAGAACTGCGGACGATAGCCGGAGAAGAACGGGGTGTGGCGGCCGCCCTCATCCTTGGACAGGACGTAGACCTCGCCCTTGAACTTGGTGTGCGGGGTGATGGAACCGGGCTTGGCCAGAACCTGGCCGCGCTCCACGTCCTCGCGCTTGACGCCGCGCACCAGCACGCCCACGTTGTCGCCGGCCTGGCCCTGGTCCAGGACCTTGCGGAACATCTCAACGCCGGTGCAGGTGGTCTTGGCGGTGTCCTTGATGCCGATGATCTCGACCTCGTCACCCACGGTGACGATGCCGCGCTCGACGCGGCCGGTGACCACGGTGCCGCGGCCGGAGATGGAGAACACGTCCTCGATGGGCATCAGGAACGGCTTGTCGATGTCGCGCTCGGGCTCGGGGATGTAGGAGTCGCAGGCGTCCAGGAGCTCGAAGATGGGCTTGGCGGCCGGATCGTCCACGGACTCGCACTCAAGAGCCTTGAGGGCGGAACCCTGAACCACGGGCAGGTCGTCGCCCGGGAACTCGTACTTGGAGAGCAGCTCGCGGACCTCGAGTTCGACGAGCTCGAGCAGCTCCTCGTCGTCCACCATGTCGCACTTGTTCATGAACACGACCATGGCGGGCACGCCGACCTGACGGCCGAGCAGGATGTGCTCACGGGTCTGCGGCATGGGGCCGTCCGTGGCGGCCACGACCAGGATGGCGCCGTCCATCTGGGCCGCGCCGGTGATCATGTTTTTGATGTAGTCGGCGTGACCGGGGCAGTCCACGTGGGCGTAGTGACGCTTTTCGGTCTCGTACTCCACGTGGGCGGTGGCGATGGTGATGCCACGCTCCTTCTCCTCGGGAGCCTTGTCGATTTCGTCGAAGGCCACGAAATCGCCGTAGCCCTTCATGGCCGCCAGCTTGGTGATGGCGGCGGTCAGGGTGGTCTTGCCATGGTCGATGTGGCCGATGGTGCCGATGTTTACGTGCGGCTTGGTGCGCTCAAACTTCGCCTTACCCATTTTCGAATCCCCCTAACTGCTACAGTTAAACTTGTGGGTGACTAAATGTTATGGAGCCCACGATCGGACTTGAACCGATGACCTCATCCTTACCAAGGATGTGCTCTACCGACTGAGCTACGTGGGCAAATCGCCTCTGGTTGGTCTGCCTGGAGACTGCGGTGCGGTTGGAGCGGGAAACGGGACTCGAACCCGCAACCCTCAGCTTGGAAGGCTGATGCTCTAGCCAATTGAGCTATTCCCGCCTGCACGCCGCAGTCCATTCGGTAGACGCATCCACCTCCTGAAGCGTGGCTTCCTAAATTCTAAGGCATATGTTCATGGTGGAGGGGGGAGGATTTGAACCTCCGAAGTCATTCGACGACAGATTTACAGTCTGTTCCCTTTGGCCACTCGGGAACCCCTCCGTACCTTCACAGAACACTTGCTGGAGCTGGCGATGGGACTCGAACCCGCAACCTGCTGATTACAAATCAGCTGCTCTGCCAATTGAGCTACGCCAGCCAGCGCGAACGTGGGACCATATACGGCGTCGGGCAAAAAGGCAAGGGTTTTTCCCTTGCTCTTCCCCGCGCGACCAACCCCGCGTCGCAGCGCAAGAAACCATGCGCTTGAGGCCCGCTCCTGCCATCATTCCTTAAGGTTGTAAAGCTTTTTTTCGTCCTGTTCAGGCCCTGTGGAAACAGATTTTGACATCCGGCCTGACAGGGCCTATTTCCCGGGGCCATGAGCACCCCGGCATTTGACCTTCCCCTGGGCCTTCCGTTCGGCCCCGAGGCCCCCTGGCTGGCCCCGCTGGCCGGGTACTCGGACCTGCCGTTTCGCATGCTCTGCCGCTCGTTCGGCGCGGCCTGCTGCGTCACCGAGATGGTCAGCGTCAAGGGCCTCACCCTGTCCCACAACTCGGGCACAAGGCGGCTTTTGACCACGGTGCGGGGCGACTCCCCCCTGGTGGTCCAGCTCTTCGGGGCCGAGCCCGAGCGCTTCCGCAGGGCCGTGTCCCTGCTCATGGACCAGGGCTTCACCCACTTCGACCTCAACGCGGGCTGCCCGGTGAAAAAGGTGCTCAAGTCCGGCGGCGGGGCCGGGCTGCTGTCCGACCCGGACCGGTTGGTGGCCATCGCCAAGGCCATGGCCGAGGCGGCCGGACCCGGCCGGGTGGGGGTCAAGACGCGGCTGGGCTTCGTCTCCGGGGAACAGGTCTACCTGGATTTGGGCAAGCGATTGGAAGACGCGGGCGTGGCCTGGATGACCCTGCACCCCCGCTACGGCAAGCAGATGTTCACGGGCTCGGCCGCCTGGGACCACCTGGCCGCGCTCAAGGCGGCCCTGTCCATCCCGGTGCTGGCCTCGGGCGATCTGTACACGGCCGAGAACGGCCTGGCCTGCCTGCGCGAGACCGGCGTGGACGCGGTCATGTACGCCCGCGGGGCCATCACCGACCCGACCGTGTTCGCCCGCCACCTGGCCCTGGCCCGGGGAGAGACGCCCCCGGAGCGCTCCGGACCGGCCCTGGCCGACCTGGTCGTCGAGCACGTCCGCCTGACCCGCGATCTCCAGGGCGACCCGCGCTCCTTCCGCAAGGTGCGCTCCATCATCCCGCGCTACGCCAAGGGCCTGCGCGACATCCGCGCCTTCCGCGCCCAGCTGTACACGTGCAAGGACTGGGACCAACTCACCGAGTCCGCCCGGACCATCGCGGACATGGAAGCGGACTAGGCGTCGGGCCCACCCGCTACTGGCGGATGCAGTACTTCCACTGCCCGTCTTCCCGAACCAGATTCACGCTATTGTCGACCTCCCTGGAAGAAGGGGAGCCGTCCTTGTTCAGGCCGTAGAAATCAAACCCGCCCTTGACCCGCACGGAAGCCGAGTCGTCGTCCTTGGACTCCAGGGAGCAGTCCACGTCGTAGTCCACCCGATAGTCGTGGCTGATGAGGCGGTCGACGAACGCCAGGTAGCGGTCCATGTTCTCGGAACACCCCAGGGCCTTGATCGTTTCCAGATCCTTGTTCTCCAGGGCTTGAATAAATCTTTCGCTGACGCCCACGGGATCATCGGACCCGGAACAACCAACAACGGACAGGGACAGGAGCATCAGGGACAGAACGAGAGCGCGCTTCACGGGAACCTCCGGCGTAGTCATGTATCCCGTCGTTTTTATAGAATGTTTTAGTCGATGTCTACATTTTGAACGACAAAAAAGGGCGGCGGGTTTCCCCACCGCCCTTTTTCGCGTTGTTGCCTTATGGTCCAAACCTCAAGTGATGCCGCGAGCGCCCGGGGCCGGAAGCGCCCTCGCCTCGCTGGTCACCCAGGCGCTTCGCGGCACACCCCTTGAGGAAGGGCTCGTTCAAAGAACGTCTAGAAGTTGGCCCAGCACTTGGCCACGTGGCCCTCTTCTATCTTCTTGGTGGCCAGGCTGACGACCACGGCCAGGATGAAGCTGATGGGCAGGGCCACCACGTTGGGATCCACCCACTGGAGCCGCCAGAGCCAGGTCCCCGGCTCCCCTCCGGCGGCCAGGGAAGGCGTGCCGAAGATGGCGTTGCACAGGCCGAGCCCGGCCGATTCCTTCAGGTGCACGAACAGGAGCCAGAACATGGAGAAGCAGAATCCGCCGACCATGCTCCACACGGCTCCGGCCTTGGTCATGCCCTTCCAGTACAGCCCGAGCAGGAACATGGGCAGGAAGGACGCCGCGCACAGGCCGAAGAAGAAGGCCGTGGCGTAGGCGATGACCGACTCCGGCAGCACCCAGGACCAGATGAGCGTGGCCAGGATGGTCACGGACACGCCGATCTTGGAGTACTTGGCCGACACGTGGCGCTCCTCGCCGGTGAGCTTCTCGTACACGTCACGGCCCAGGCTGGTGCCGCCCGCGTGGTACTGGGACGACAGCGTGCTCATGGCCGCGGCGAACATGCCCAGCAGGAACAGGCCCGAAAACCAGTCGGGCATCATGTTCTCGATGTACATGGGAATGATCTTGTCCATGTTGCCCTCGGCCACGGCGATGGAGATCTTGCCGAAGGCCGGGTCCTGGTAGAAGACCGCGTTGGACAGGGCGCCGACCACGAAGGCCACGCCGGTCATGAACAGGATGAACACGCCGCCGATGGCGATGGCCCGGTTGAGCTGCTTGTCCGACTTGACGGTCATGTAGCGCACGGCCAGCTGGGGCTGGGCCAGCACGCCGATGCCCACGCCGTAGATGATGGTGGTGTAGATGGTCAGCCACAGGGGCGAGGCGAACTTGGCCCCCTGGGTCCAGCCCATCATGCCGCCCTTGGCCAGCTTCTCGGGCATGAGCGCGGCCATGTCGGTCAGGGCCTGGTGGGCCTCGGTGACGCCGCCCAGCTTGGAGTAGGTGACGATGAGCAGGATGGCCATCATGACGAACATGATCGAGCCCTGGAAGGCGTCCGTGTACATGACCGCCTTGAGCCCGCCCGTAACCACGTACAGGGCCAGGATGCCGGTCATGACGACGAGGGCCCAGTCAAAGGGGATCAGCAGCGAGGCCTCCATCATGCGGCCGATGCCGATGAGCACGGCCGCGGCGTAGACCGGGATGAAGACGAAGATGATCGCCCCGGCGAAGACCTGGGCGAACTTGGACTTGTAGCGCCTGCCCAGCAGTTCCGGGAAGGTGTGGGTGTTCAGGGCCAGGCCCATGCGGCGGGTGCGCTTGCCGAATACGACCATGGCGATGAAGATGCCCACGAAGATGTTGGCGAAGGTCAGCCACAGCAGGGGGAAGCCGAAGAGTCCGGCCGCCCCGCCGAAGCCGATGATGGCCGAGGTGGAGATGAAGGTCGCTCCGTAGGACAGGGCCATGACAAAGGGGTTCATGGACCGTCCGGCCACCATGTAGTCCGCGGTCTTGCGGGTGGCCTTCCAGCCCTTGTAGCCAAGGTAGAAGATGACGCAGAAGTAGGCCAGGATGACTATGATTTTAACGACCATCAGTCCTGCCCTCCCTCGTCCTCGTCCGTGACTTTGTCGGTCAGGCCGTCCTCATTCCACTTGGCGATGCCGTAGATCAGGCACAAGGCGCTGGCCCCGATGCACAGCCAAAATACGAGCGCCATTTCCGCGCTGCCCATTCCAATCATGACTTCCCCCTCCTCAAGGGTTTTTGGGCCAGGCCCGGCGGCACAAAAAAAGACGGGCCGCCGGCTGTTTCGCCTGCGGCCCGTCTGGTGTGGTTGCTTGTTCCCTGGTTACAGTGGACCACCCCCGGACCGCAGGCCGGTAAAGGTAAAAAAGAAAAAGAAGAAAAAGCGGTTTAGGGTGGTGTGCATGGATGGGGGTCTACAGCAATCCCGAAACCCTGTCAAGCGTGTACTCGCTCACAGGCAAAAAACTTCCGGTTTCATTCGCGAAAAAAAAGTGACCGACGGTCGCCAAGCAGGAATCAGCAGATGCGCGGCAGCTGCTCGCCCTCGAGCATGCCAAGCAGCCGCTTGCCCCCGAGCTGGGTGACCAGGACCACCTTGCCCGCGTTGTCCTCGGTGATCGTGCCCACCTGGCAGGCGTCCGCGCCCAGGGGATCGGCCTTCATGATCTCCAGGGCCTTGCCGGCCAGCTCCTGGGGCAGGATGCAGATGAACTTGCCCTCATTGGCCAAGTAGAGCGGGTCCAGGCCGAGCACCTTGCAGCCGCCCGTAACCTCGGCCCGCACGGGCACGTCCGTCTCCATGAGCTCCATGCCCACCTTGGAGGACTGGGCGATCTCGTTGAGCGTGGTGGCCAGGCCGCCCCGGGTGGGGTCGCGCAGCACGTGGATATCCCCGACCTCGCGCACCAGCTTGAGGATGAGGTGGTTGAGGGCGGCCGAGTCGGACTGCACGTCGCCGCCCAGGGTCAGCCCCTCGCGGGTGGCCAGGATGGTCAGGCCGTGGTCGCCCATGGTGCCGGACAGGAGCACGGCGTCGCCGGGTTTGGCCCGCTCCCCGGCCGGGGGCGTCTTGGCCACGACCTCGCCGATGCCCGTGGTGTTGATGAAAATCTTGTCCGCCGCGCCCTTGGGCACCACCTTGGTGTCGCCGGTGACCACGACCACCCCGGCGTGCTCCGCGGCCTTGCCCATGCTGGCCACGATGCGCTCCAGGTCGGCCACGGGCAGGCCCTCCTCGATGATGAACCCGCAGGTCAGGTACTTGGGCTCGGCCCCGAGCATGGCCACGTCGTTGACCGTGCCGTGCACGGCCAGGGAGCCGATGTCCCCGCCCGGGAAGAAGATGGGGTCCACGGTGAAGGAGTCCGTGGACACGGCCAGAGGGCCGCTGACCTGGATCAGGGCGGCGTCGTTGAGCTGCAGGGCGTCCTGTCCCTTGAGGTGGGTCAGGAATATCTCGGCCACCAAGCGCTGGGAGGCGCGGCCGCCGGAACCGGCGTCGAGAAGGATTTTGTCTGACATGAAAGTCCCTTAAACAGAGTATTTATAGTAGGCCGCGCACGATCCTTCCGTGGACACCATGCATGGGCCCACCGGAGCCTCGGGCGTGCAGGCCTTGCCGAAGAGCGGACATTCGTTGGGCCGGATGCGGCCGGTGAGCACGGCCCCGCACTTGCAGCCCGGCAGGGGCGGGGTCTCGGTGATGACCAGACCAAAAGTTTTCGCCGCGTCGTGCTCCTCATATTCCGGGCGCACGGCCAGGCCGCTGCCCGGGATCATGCCGATGCCGCGCCAGAGCGCGTCCGCGGGCTCGAACACGGTGTAGAGCACCTGCCTGGCCTTGGGGTTGCCCTGGTCCGCCACCACGCGCTTGTACAAATTGGCCACCCGGGGCTCGCCCACGCGGCGGCACTCCAGCAGGAAGATCAGGGCCTGGAGGATGTCCACGGGCTCGAACCCGGCCACCGCGGCCGAGCGTTTGTGCGTCGAGGCGATGGGACCGTAGGGCTCCATGCCGATGATGGCCGAGACGTGGCCGGGCAGGATGAAGCCGTCGATGGCGGTGTCCGGGTCGGCCAGCAGGGCGTCCAGGGCCGGAGGCACCACCTTGTGGAAGGACAAAACCTTGAGGTTGGTCACGCCCTGGGCCTTGGCGGCCATGAGGGTGGCGGCCACCGTGGGGGCGGTGGTCTCGAACCCGACCCCGAGGAAGACCACGGTGTCGCCGGGGTTGGCCTTGGCCAGGGCGATGGCGTCCATGGGCGAGTACACCACCTGGATGCGGGCCCCGTCGGCCTGGGCGTTCTTCAGCGTCTTCTTGTGGTGGCCGGGCACGCGCATCAGGTCGCCGAAGGTGGCGATGATCACGCCGTCGCGTCCGGCCAGGTCGATGAAGGCGTTGACCTCGGCCTCGTGGGTCACGCAGACCGGGCAACCCGGGCCGGACAAATGCACGATCTCCTTGGGCATCAAGGAGCGCAGGCCGGACTGGAAGATGGCCACGGTGTGGGTGCCGCAGACCTCCATGAACCGGTACTCGCCGTCGATCAGGCCGCCGAGCTTGTCCAGCAGGCCGCGGGCCAGTTCGGGGTCGTGAAACCCGTCAAGGATGTCGAGACTCAAGATGGTGCTCCTCAAGAAATGGTCGGACCTTCATATACTCATCGGCCCCCGATATCAAACAAGGTTGGTCGCGGGCGCGAAAAAAAGGCGGAGACCGAAGCCTCCGCCCTGGGTTCCCAAGATGCGGTGCGAACTAGACGCAGCCGGTGGGCTTGGGCAGGCCGGCCATCTTACAGGCTCCCTTGCCGGGCCCGGAGGGGAACAGCTCGTAGATCTGCTTCAGCTTGAAGCCGGTGACCTTGGAAAGAATGCGCACCATGGGGGCGATGCCGTTCTTCTTATAGTAGTCCTGGAGGAACTCCACGACCTTCATGTGGTCATCGGTCAACTCGGCGATACCCTCTTCGCCCTTCACGAACTCCACCCACTCGGGGCAGTAAGCGTCGAAAGACTGCAGGAAACCGTCCTCGTCCACCTCGAAGGTTTTACCCTGGAAATCAACAGTGGCCATGCGAAATCCTCCTCATAGTATGATTGTCATGCATGCTCTCACTCGCCAGCCTGCCCCGAGTTTTCGCGGCAGGCGGCCCGGGCCGGGGGTTCCCGGCGGGCCAAAAAACCTGAAATGGCTCTATACAACCTGCGCCCCGTGATATCAAGGAAAAATTTGTTTTTCATCCGTTTCCCAAGGGTTTTCAGGCCGCCCCCCCTTTCCGCCCATCCGACCTTCAGCTTTGCTTTTTCACCCCCGTGCTGATAAATGAGACACGCCATGCCGTCCCCGTACGTTCCGCCCCTGGCTTCGCCGCCGCCCGTCAGGCCCGACGCCTCCTGGCCCACCCCCAGCGAGGAGCAGTGCCGCGCCTGGTGGAACGACTACGCCATGATGGAGCACATCAAGCGCCATTCCGAGCAGGTGGCCCGAGTGGCCGGGTACATCGCCGCCCGCGCCCACAAGGCCGGGCACCCGGTGGACGTGCCCCAGGTGCGGGCCTCGGCCCTGCTCCACGACCTGGCCAAGACCTACACCATCGAGCACGGCGGCAACCACAGCCAGATCGGCGCGGCCTGGGTCATGGACCTGACCGGCAACCCGGCCATCGCCATGGGGGTCATGCACCACGTGTTCTGGCCCTTTGACCTGGACGTGGCCGGGCATTTGCTGCCCTTCTGCGTCATCTACGGGGACAAGCGCGTGTCCCACGACCAGATCGTGGACATGGAGACCCGGTTCCAGGACCTGCTCAACCGCTACGGCGCCACCGAGGCCATCCGCGAAGGCATCACCCGGACCCACGTGCAGGCCCTGGAGATCGAGCGCGTCCTGGGCGAAATCATCGGCGAGGATCTGTCATGCGCGTCCTTCTGATCGCCGGAGGCTGGTCCGGGGAACGGGAGGTGTCCCTGTCCGGAGCCACGCAGATCAAAAAGGCCCTGGAATCCCTGGGCCACGACGTGGACTTCTTCGACCTTTCCCAAGGCTTCCCCCTGCTGCTCAGGCACGCCCAGTGGGCCGACTTCGCCTTCATCAACCTGCACGGCGCTCCGGGGGAGGACGGCTTGGTCCAGGCCCTGCTGGAGACCACGGGCACGCCGTACCAGGGCGCGGGTCCGGCCGGGAGCTTCCTGGCCCTGAACAAGGCCGCGGCCAAGTCCGTGTTCCACGCGGCCGGGCTGCCCACCCCGCCGTGGGAGCTGGTCACCGACCCCAAGGCCGATCCCGGGAGCGTGGGGTTGGAGTTGCCCGTGTTCGTCAAGCCCAACATGGGCGGGTCCAGCCTGGGCATGGGATTGGTGGAGCGGCCCGAGGAGTTGGGCCCGGCCCTGAAGACGGTCTTCGAGTTGGGCGAGGAGGCCCTGGTGGAGTCGTACATGGAAGGGCAGGAGCTGACCTGCGGCGTGTTGGGCGAGGCCGCCCTGCCGCTCATCCTCATCCGGCCCAGGCCGGGGTCCGTGTTCTTCGACTACGCCAACAAGTACGACGCCAACGGGGCCGAGGAAATCTGCCCCGCGCCCGTGGCCCAGGACATCGTGGACCTGATCCAGGCACTGGCCCTCCGCGCCCATCATGTGCTGGGGTTGCGCGGCTATTCCCGCGCGGACTTCATCTGGACGGACAAGGGGCCGTTTTTGCTGGAGGTCAACACCCTGCCCGGCATGACCCCCACCTCCCTCGTCCCCCGGGCCGCCAAGGCGGCCGGATACTCGTTTGAAGAGCTTATCGCCGAACTGATCCGGCTGGGAATGAACGGTTAACCATCCAACCTTACGTTAGCATTCCTCTGAAATTTCAGAAGGCCCTACAAGCAACATTTCATTCGCAATTATGTAATCATTCAACTTCTGGACTTCTTCAACAGCGGCAGCCTGTTCCAAATCGCCATCATCACTGCCATACAGAGGATAACGTTCTAAATACCTCTGCAATACATAGTTGTGGTAGTTGGCTGCCCATTCAAATTTTGATCGCGTTCCGGGACTACCGCGAAAATTCTCCAAGCCAATTTCTATTGTAGTCTTATGTCCTTTTATCAGTTCAAAAAATATGGGATCATCTGGAAAGATGGCAAACGCTTGATCTAAATAATTAATAAAAAGTTTTCCATCAGGATCCATCAAAACCATGTCTGCCTGAGGAGCCCATTTAGGTTCAGAATAAAACTTGAGATGCTCGAATATCATTTTTCTAGCTGATTCAGCTAAAATAATCCGTGGCGCACCTCCAGACACATCACAACTTACTGCTTCAATTAATGCATCACCAAACACTATGTCTTTATCCATATAATGATTACCATACGCAATACCGCCCCTTACAAGGAATCCTTCTGAGGCTAGCGTGGCCTGATATTCACTAAACAAACCAATAATACTCCCTAATTCCATCTCTCCTCGTTCAAAAGCACTAGTTAGCACAGGATATCCAACGACAATATTATCGGTAAAAATATTAACGTGGAAAAAAGCATTATCATCAAAAAGATGTGAACTCTCACGAATACGTTCATGAGCGGCCGTTAAAGCAGCATGCAACCGCGCAAGCAACTCTTCCCCTCTTCCAGACTCTAGATACTCACTCGTTAACTTCCTGAACCCTAAAATATCACAATAGCATACAATAGAAGGAAGCATTTTGGCAGTGCCAGCACTCAAATACGGATTCATTTGATTCTCCATACAAAAACCACGCCATCATCTCGTCACGACCTCAAAACGCCTCGGCATACGTCTGCATCCCCGAGAATGAAAACAAGTTATTGCCCAAAGCGATTTTCCGCAAGTTTGTCAGAAGTTCTCGGCTTGCCTTCCCCCTTTCCCTGCTCTACAGATTACCGAATTCACTGAAGGCGGTTCATCGGTGGCATCCCTCCCCTTCACGCTCTACTCCGCGGCCTGGCGCGCCGCGCCCATGTTCCTGAAAAAGAACCCCCGTCTGCGCGAGGGGTGGGACGAGCGCGTGCTCAAGACCCCGCTGCCCAGCGCCCACCTCTGGGTCCAGGCGGCCAGCGTGGGCGAGGCATTCCTGGCCGAGGAACTGCTCAAGGCATTGGCCGCCCTGGACGATTCATTGACCGCGCCCTTGCCCGAACCCCTGACCGTGCTCCTGACCACCAACACCTCCCAGGGCCGCGACGTGCTGGAAAAGCTGGCCCCGGCCCTGTCCGGCCCGAGCCTGACCATCAGCACGGCCTATTTCCCTTTGGACGCGCCCCGGCTCATGCGCAAGGCCGTGGCCCAGGTGCGACCCCTGACCGCCGTGCTCCTGGAGAGCGAAATATGGCCCGGGTTCCTGAACGCCTGCGCCGAACAGAACGTATCCACGCTTCTGGTCAACGGCCGCATGTCCGAGCGCAGCCGGGCCCGGTACCTCAAGCTGCCCAAGTTCTTCCGCTCCCTGGCCCCGGACCGCGTCCTGGCCATGAGCCCGGAGGACGCCGGGCGCTTCGGCGCGGTGTTCGGGACCGACCGGGTGGGCGTGATGCAGAACATCAAGTTCGACCGCATCCCCGGACCGGACCACGCGGAGAAGGACAACCCCCTGGCTCCCTTGCTGCCGCCCAACGCACCCCTGGTTGTGTTCGGTTCGGTGCGGGAGCAGGAGGAGGACCAGGTTCTGGACATCGTTTCCGGACTGCTGCAACGCAGGCCCGAAACGGTCATCGGCCTGTTCCCGCGCCACATGCACCGCCTGGACGCCTGGAAGACCCTCCTGTCCGACAAGAACATCCCCTGGTCGCTACGCTCCGAGACAACAGGCCCGGCCACGGCCGGGTCCGTCATAGTGTGGGATACCTTCGGCGAGATGGGGCACGCCTTCGGCCTGGCCCGGGCCGCGTTCATCGGCGGCTCCCTGGCCCCCCTGGGCGGGCAGAACTTTTTGGAGCCCCTGGCCAAGGGGTTGCGGCCGGTCATGGGTCCGCACTGGACCAACTTCGCCTGGGTGGGCAAGGAGATCGCGGACTCCGGCCTGGCCCGCCAGGTCCCGGACGCGGCGGCCGTTCTGGACGCGCTGGCCGACGACCTGGAGCATGAACCGGACCGGACGGGAACCCGGGCCGCGTTCGAGGCCTACGTGGCCCCCCGCCGGGGCGGCGCGGAGACCGCGGCCCGGCTGGTTGCCGAAACCCTGAAGAACGCGTACAACGCCGGGCACCCGGACAACCAGCACGGAGCACCATGACCAGACCCGCCTGCTTCGGCGTCATCCCGGCGCGGTACGAATCCTCGCGCTTCCCGGGCAAGCCCCTGGCCGACATCCTGGGCAAGCCCATGTTCCAGCGCGTGTACGAGCGGGCGGCCAGCTGCCCCGAGCTGGAGCGCGTGGTCCTGGCCACGGACGACCAGCGCATCCGGGCAGCGGCCGAGGAGCGGGGCGTACCCGTGGTCATGACCCGGGCCGACCACAAGAGCGGCACGGACCGCGTGCTGGAGGCGGCCCGCATCCTGGGCCTGGGCGACGACGCCGTGGTGGTCAACATCCAGGGCGACGAACCGGCCCTGGACCCGGCCATGCTCAGCGAGCTGCTGGCCCCGTTCACGAATTCGGAATCAGGGGGCCCGACAGCGGGTGTGAACACGGCCACCCTGGCCACGCCCCTGGACCCCGAAGAGGCGAAGAGTCCGGACCGGGTCAAGGTGGTGGTTGCCAAGGACGGCAACGCGCTTTACTTTTCTAGAGCGCCCATCCCCTACGCGGCCGATGGCGCGCCCGGCTCCCACCTGCTGCACATCGGGCTCTACGCCTTCCGCATGCAGGCGCTGGAGCGCTTCTCCGAGCTGGCCCCGTCGCCCCTGGAGAAGCGGGAGAAACTGGAGCAGCTCAGGCTGCTGGAAAACGGAATGGACATCCGCGTGGTCGTGACCGAACGCCGTTGCCACGGCGTGGACCGGCCCGAGGACATAGATACGGTATGCAAGCTACTCACGGAGCAAGGGCAATGAAAGTCAAGCTGGGCCTGGAGGACGGAACCATCTTCACGGGCACGCGGTTCGCCGGGCCGGGCGAGGCCGGGGGCGAGGTCATCTTCAACACCGGCATGGCCGGGTACCAGGAGATCCTCACCGACCCCTCGTACGACGGCCAGATGGTGACCATGACCTACCCGCTCATCGGCAACTACGGGGTCAACCCCGAGGACGTGGAGTCTGCCAAGGTCCACGTGGCCGGGTTCATCGTCAAGGAGTGCTGCAAGCGGCCCTCCAACTGGCGCTCGGCCATGAGCCTGCCCGAATACCTGGACAAGGCGGGCGTGCTGGGCATCGAGCACGTGGACACCCGCGCCCTGACCCGGCACCTGCGCCTGCACGGCGCCATGCGCGGAGCCGTGGCCCCGGCCGACCTGACCGACGAGGAAGTGGTGGCCAAGGCCAGGGCCCTGCCCCTGATGGAAGGGCTCAACCTGGCCGACCGCGTGTCCCAGACCCGGGCCTACCGCTGGGACGGCAAGGCCCCGGTGTTCATCGACCTGGACAAAGACGAGCCGTGGATCGGCTCCGGCCCCAAGCTGCTGGTCTACGACTTCGGCATCAAGTGGAACATCCTGCGCCTGCTCGAAGGCCAGGGCTTCGACCTCTTGGCCGTGCCCTCCAGCACGCCCCTGGAAAAGGCCCGGGCCCTGAAGCCCGACGCCCTGTTCCTGGCCAACGGCCCGGGCGACCCGGCCGTGGTGGAAAACGGAGTGGCCGTGGCCAGGGACTTCTGCAAGGACACGCCGGTGGCGGGCATCTGCCTGGGCCACCAGATCCTGGGCCTGGCCCTGGGCGGCAAGACCTTCAAGCTGGACTTCGGACACCACGGGTGCAACCATCCGGTCATGGACATGGAAACGGAAAAGATCGAAATTTCCTCCCAGAATCATGGCTTTTGCGTTGACATCACGGGCCTCGATCATCTTAAAATGACGCACAAGAACCTGAACGACCAGACCCTGGAGGGCTTCGCCCACAAGGACAAGCCCATCCTGGCCATCCAGTACCACCCCGAAGCGGCGCCCGGCCCCCACGACAGCCGGTACTTTTTCCGCCGCTTCCGGGACATGGTCCGCGAGTCCGTCGGGGCGTAGGGTTCTCCAGGAGGTCGCCGAATGTCACAGGAACTGACCAAGGCTCGAAAACGGCTTGGAGCCGTCAAGTCCCTGCTCAAGCAGGGCAAGCCCATGGCCGCCGGACAGGCGGTGGCCGAGTCCGTGGCCACGGTGATCAGGTCGCCGCTCATGAAGAGCGAGCGGGAGGAGTTCATCACCCTCATCGAGACCGCGGTCTACAACCTGAACGGCGACGACGAGCTGCGCCGCCACTACTCCCTGGTCATCAAGTACACCCCGGGCGAAGAAAAGGTCCTGCTGAACTCCCTCAACGACCTGCTCAAGGCCTTCCAGGACCAGATGACCGAGGACGCCCAGATGGACATCGCCGAGATCGAGCGGCGAAAAGCCGAGGCCCTGGGCAAGGGCGAAAAGCACCTGGCCGACGACGAGCGGGACCAGGCCAAGGCCCTGTTCGACCAGCTCGTCAAGGAATTCCCCGGCGACTCCAACCTCATGGCCGCCATCGCGGACCAGTACCTGAGCGCCGGGATGTACAAGGAAGCCTACGTCATCCTGGCCCAGGCCCTGAAGGACGACCCCAGCGCCATCTTCCTGTACAACCGCATCGGCATCGCCCTGCGCAAGCTCAAGGACTACGAGACCGCGGAAAAGTACTATAAGAGCGCGCTGGAGCTTTCCAAGAAGGACGAATACCTGATCTTCAACCTGGGACGGCTGTACTTCGACATGGGCGAATGGAAGAAGATGGCCGCCGCGGCCGAACGGGCCCTGGCCATCAACCCGGACTTCAAGGAAGCGGCCAAGATGCTCCAGTTCGCCCGCAAGAAGATGGGCTGACTCGGCAGGCTTTTCCGGCCCGGCCCCGCCAAAACCCCGACGCAGAGCGCGCTCCGAGCCATTTCGGCCGGGGCGCGTTGTTTTTGTGCCCGGACAACCGCCCGCCATTCCTGGCGATCCTTTCCAGGCCCTCGCCCTGGCACGCTTCTCGCTGAATGGCCGGGGTCATGACCCGCACACTGACATGCGACGTTCTCGTGCTCGGCGCCGGACTGGCCGGGCTTCGTGCCGCCCGATCGGCCCTGGAGGCCTGCCCCCGGGCCCGCGTCCTGGTGGCCAGCCCGCGCTCCGGACCCACGGGCTCGTCCTTCGCCAATTCCAACAACGCCCTGGGCATCCAGGTGCCCGAGTCCGATGGTTCGCGCCGGGCCTTCTGCGCCGAGGCCCTGAACCTGGCCGCGCCCGGGTACGCCGACCCGGAGATGGTCCGTTTGCTGGCCCTGGAGGCCGAGCAACGCTTCGCCGAGCTCTCCGAACTGGGGCCGGACCTGGCCCGCAAGCGCCAGCCCGGCTGCTTCAGCGCCGAGCCCCGGGCCTACGTGCTCCGTGATTTGCCCGGACTGTACAACCGTTTCCTCCACCGGCTCACGGACCTGGGCTGTGAATTCCTGTCCGGCGTGGAGGTGCGCGGCCTGCTCACCAACCAGGACCCGCGCGACCCGGCCGTGCTGGGCGCGGCCCTGACCGACCAGCGCGGCGAGCCGATCGCGGTCCAGGCCCCGGCCGTGGTCATGGCCCTGGGCGGACCGGCCCCGCTCTATTCCTCGGACATGTCCGGACCGGCCAACACCGGCCTGTCCTACGGCATCATGGCCGAGGCCGGAGCCCGGCTGGAAAACACCCCCTATGTCCAATTCCTGTGGACCGACGAGGCCAGCCGCGCCTTCTGGTCCCCGGCCCGCTTGCTGGCCCCGGGCAGCCGGGTGCGGCTGCGCGACGGCTCGGTGGTCAATCCCGAAGAGGTTCTGCCCGACGAGGCCATCGGGGCCCTGCCCGGGCTGCTCAAGCAGCGCTCCACCCACTGCCCGGCCGCGTACCAGCGCCCGGACGCGGTGCTGGACCGCTTCCTGGCCGCCCATCGCGACCGCAACGGCCTGGTCCACGTCCAGCTCCCGGACAGGGACTGGCTGGCCCTGTCGCCCCGGGCCCAGGCGGGCAACGGCGGCGCGGTCATCGACCGGAACGGCCGGACCACGGTGGCCGGACTGCTGGCGGCCGGGGAATGCGCCACGGGCATGCACGGGGCCAACCGCTTGGGCGGGGCCATGATCCTGGCCACCCAGGTCTTCGGCGCCCGGGCCGGAATCACGGCCGTCGCCATGGCCCAGGAGCGCACGGCCAAGGGACCGCTCTATCTGCCGGAGGAAGCCCTGGCCAAGGCCGGGCTCTGGAGTCCGCCGCCCCGGCGCGACCGGGCCCTGCGCCACATCCGCCTGTGCATGCAGGACCAGGCCGTACTCATGCCCGGACCGGGCCTGCGCGACCTGCTCAAGGAGCTGACCCACCTGGACCGCAGCTCGCCCGAACGGGTTCTGGAGTTGACCGCCAAGTCCGCCCTGGCCGTGGCCGGACCCATGGCCCGCTGGACCGTGGACGCCAAGGCCCGAACCGCGTCCGCGCGGACCTACGCGCCCATCCCGGCGGTCCAGCCCCTGCCGCAAAGCACCCTGTCCTGACCCCGGCCTCTTCCCCCCTAGGGGCAAGCCTGCTAGGCTCGGGCCATGCGCACCATCATCCTGACCCTGGGCGACCCGGGCGGCATCGGCCCGGAACTGGTCCGCCGCACCCTGTCCCCTGACAGTCCCGACACCATCCGTACACCCACCGAGGTCAGGCGCTTCCTGGTCCTTGGCCCCGAGGCATGGTTACGAAAGCATCTCGACGGGTTGCAGCCATTCTGGACAACCCTGGACAGTGTCCGGGAAGTGTCTGAACAAGGCCCGGGCGTGTACCTGTTCCAGCCCGAGGGCCTGGACGGCCTGGACGGACCCCTGGGCCGACCCAGCCTGGAAGGCGGCCTGGCCGCAGGCACGACCCTGGAAACGGCCGTGGAGCTCATGAACGACGGCGTGGGCCAGGCCCTGCTCACCTGCCCCCTGAACAAGGCCACGCTCCAGCAGGCCGGGTTCGACTTCCCCGGGCACACGGAATTTTTGGCCGAGCGCTCGGGCGCGGGCCGGGACAACATCTGCATGCATCTGGCCGGACCCAGGCTGCGGGTCAGCCTGGTGACCACCCATCCGCCCCTGGCCAGGGTGGCCGAGCTGGTCACGCGCGAGCGCATCCTGACCTGCCTGAAGCTGACCGCGGACCATCTGCGCCGCCTGGGCCTGGACGGGCCCGTGGCCGTGTGCGGGCTCAACCCGCATGCCGGGGAATCGGGCCGCATGGGCCGGGAGGAGATCGATATCATCGCACCGGCCGTGGAGGAAGCCCGGGGCCTGGGCCTGGACGCGGTCGGCCCTTTGCCCGCGGACAGCCTGTTCCACTTCGCGGCCAAGGGCGACTACGGGGCCGTGCTGGCCATGTACCACGACCAGGGACTAGCCCCGCTCAAGCTGCTGCACTTCTCCGAGGCCGTGAACACGACCCTGGGACTGCCGTGGCCGCGCACCTCGCCGGACCACGGCACGGCCTACGACCTGGTCGGTACGGGCCAGGCCTCCATCACCAGCTTTACGGCCGCGCTGGAAATGCTAAAAAGGTTGGTGGCTAACTCATGAGCCAAAATGTACTTATTGCTTCTCGGTTATCACAAACTCTACACCGCGATAATTACTTCCCATATTCAATACCTCTGTATGGACTACATATTGAGTTCCAAGCTCTTTCTGTACTTGACTCTCTACGTCTTCTCGAAAGCTTTCATCAATAACAAATTCTGTTGGTGTGGGATAATAACTTCCAACGACAATAGAAAATAATTTACCATTATCTTGAAAAATAGGTTGCACTGTCAATCTAGCGCCAGATTCATAACTGGCAACATATGCTGTTCCAGTATCTATATCCAAAAAATGTATTGTTACTCCTTCCGGGACATACATATTCCTGACATCTACTTCCCATTGCCCACGGTTCGATTTAAAAAAGTAATCAACCTCTGGTTTGCTTATAATTTGCTCTTCCTGTGCAGAAGTTTGCATTGGAAAAACGGCAACACACAATAATACCATTGCAATAAATAATTTATATAGGATTACGTTCTGTAGCCATCTAAATTTAAATTTTATTGATATAGCCATCTCAATCCTTTTTTTTAGAATTAGTAAAAACACGACACCTGTTAGCCAGGAACCAAAGCCAGCGCCGCCAACGGCGGCAGGGTGAGTTCCAAGACCTGGCCGCCGCCCTCAAGCGGGATGGCGTGGACCTGGCCGTCGTTGCCCAGGTTGGAGCCGCCGTAGAGACCGGCGTCCGTGTTCAGGACCTCGATCCAGCGGCCCGGGGCCGGGCAGCGCACCCCGTAGCCCTGGCGCGCCACCGGGGTGAAGTTGAACACCCAGAGCACCGGGGCCGAGCCCTCGGCCTTGCGCAAAAAGCTGATCACCGAGGACTGGCTGTCCGTGAAGTCCACCCACTCGAACCCGGACCAGTCGTGGTCGTGGGCGTGCATGGCCGGTTCGCGGGCCAGCAGGCCATTCAAGTCGCGCACCAGGGACTGGACCCCGCGGTGGGTGTCAAAGGTCAGGAGCACCCAGTCCATCTCGGCCTGGGAGTTCCACTCGTTCCACTGGCCGAACTCGCTGCCCATGAACAACAGCTTCTTGCCCGGGTGGGCCCACTGGTATGCCAGGAGCAGGCGCAGGTTGGCGAACTGCTGCCACAGGTCCCCGGGCATCTTGGACAGGAGCGCGCCCTTGCCGTGCACCACCTCGTCGTGGGACAGCGGCAGCACGAAGTTCTCGGAAAAGGCGTAGAGCATGGAGAAGGTCAGGTTGGAGTGGTGCCAGGAGCGGTGCACGGGCTCGCGGCAGAAGTAGTCAAGCGAGTCGTTCATCCAGCCCATGTTCCACTTGAAGGTAAAGCCCAGGCCGCCCGCGTAGATGGGCCGCGACACCCCGGGCCAGGCCGTGGACTCCTCGGCGATCATGCAGGCGCCCGGGAAGTGGCCGTGCACCACCCTGTTCAGCTCCTGCAGGAAGTTGATGGCCTCCAGGTTCTCGTTGCCCCCGAACTCGTTGGGAATCCACTCCCCGTCCTTCCGCGAGTAGTCCAGGTAGAGCATGCTCGCCACGGCGTCGATTCGCAGGCCGTCGATGTGGAACTCCTTAAGCCAGTACAGGGCGTTGGCAAACAGGAAGTTGCGCACCTCGTGGCGGCCGTAGTTGAAGATGTAGGTGCCCCAGTCCGGATGCTCGCCCTTGCGCGGGTCCTGATGCTCGTACAGGGCCGTGCCGTCGAACCGGCCCAGGCACCAGTCGTCCTTGGGAAAGTGGCCCGGCACCCAGTCCAGGAGCACGCCGATGCCCGCCTGATGAAAACGGTCCACCAGTCCGCGCAGCTCGTCCGGGGAGCCGAAGCGCGAGGTGGGCGCGTAGTAGTGGCTGGTCTGGTAGCCCCAGGACTCGTCCAGGGGGTGCTCGGCCAGGGGCATGAACTCCACATGGGTGAACCCCATGTCCCTGACGTAGGGGATGAGCTGGTCGGCCAGCTCCGTGTAGGTGGGAAACTTGCCGCCCGGCCTGCGCCAGGATCCGGCGTGGACCTCGTACACGCTGATGGGAGCGGCCAGGGGCGGCCCCACCTCACGGCGGCGGTCCATCCACTCCTGGTCAGCCCACCGGTAGCCGCCCAGGTCCGTGGTCACGGCCGCGTTGCCCGGCCGTGACTCGGTGGCCAGGGCCACGGGATCGGCCTTGTGGGTCAGGCGGCCGTCGGCCTGCTCCACCGCGTACTTGTAGGAGTTGTTCCGGCTCATGCCGGGCAGGAAACCGGCCCAGATGCCCGAGGAACCCACGGGATACAGGGGGTGGACGTAGGCGCTCCAGTTGTTGAAGGCCCCGACCACGCTCACGGCCCGGGCGTTGGGCGCCCAGACCGCGAACCGATAGCCCGGCCTGCCCTTGAACGGCCCCTCGCCGCCCACGTCCGGATGGGCTCCCAGGACGCGGTACAGATCCCAATGCTCGCCCCGTCCGAACAGGTAGAGATCAAAGGGTTCGAGAAAAACGGGCTGGGTGGCGGGCTGTTTGGGCATATCAATGAGTTCCGGGTGGCTGGCTGTTCAGAAAAATCGTGAGGGCGAGGCGCAAGCCCGACGCGTACTCCACCGTACGCGAGGGATTGAACCTTGCGCAGCAAAACGCCATCGCGGAAATCTGGACAGCCGGCTAGACCGAGACCACGGAGTTGTCGCCCCCGGCAAAGGCGGAATACTCGTAGCGGTCCGCCTTGGTGTCGTTGAGCCACTCGCCCCGGTCGTTGAGGTAGCGGTACTGGTACTCGCGGCCCGCTTTCAGGTCCACCGTGGCGGTGAAGGATCCGTCCTTGAGCGCCTTCATGGGCAGCCTCTTGGTGTTCCACCCGTTGAACTCGCCGGCCAGGAAGATTTTCTTGGACCCTTGGGCCCCGCCCTTGGACAGTTTGAAGGTCACTTTGCACACCGGTTTTGACTTCAGATACTTTTTGGTCAATGGCATGGCCGTACCTCCTTTGATTTTCCGATGATATGCGTAGAAAAATCCATATGCAATTGTTTTTTCATCATAATTTAAATCCAAGATTTCTATACAATTCAGCGTATTGCTCCGCCGATCGCTCCCAGGTGAAGGATTGGCGCATGGCCCGGACCATGAGTTGCCGCCAGGCGTGGCCGTCGTGCCACAGCCGCAGGGCCTTGTTCACCGCGTCCAGGAACAGGCCCGGTTCGGGCCGGGCAAAGGTGAACCCGGTGGAATACGGGCTGGGGTGGGAGATGATGGTGTCGATGAGCCCGCCCACGGCCGTGGCCACCGGCGGCGCGCCGAAACGCAGGGCGTACATCTGGGTCAGGCCGCAGGGCTCGTAGCGCGAGGGCATGAGGAAGATGTCGCTGCCGGCCAGGATGCGGTGGGCCAGGTCCTCGGCGTAGCCCACCTGCACGGACAGCCTGCCCGGGTAGCGCTCCATCATCTCCAGCAGACGGGCCTCGTGGCTCAGGTTGCCCTCGCCCAGGACCACCACGCCCACCTCCTTGGCCATGAGCTGGGGCAGGATGTCGATGAGCAGGTCGATGCCCTTCTGGCCGCGAAGGCGGCCGATGAAGGACAGGATGGGCCGGTTCTCCAACTGGTCGGCC
Source organism: Desulfovibrionaceae bacterium (assembly GCA_963666895.2). Classification (GTDB taxonomy): domain Bacteria; phylum Desulfobacterota; class Desulfovibrionia; order Desulfovibrionales; family Desulfovibrionaceae. The sequence goes on from CAXXNS010000015.1 coordinate 150,979, forward strand.
AGGTACATCTCCCGGATCAGGGACCGCTTGCAGACCTGCTTGTCCTCGGGGTGCTCCCAGGAATAGCCGCAGGGCAGGTAGCGGTTGTCCTCCGGGCTCCAGACGTCGTAGTCCGCGCCGTTGAGGATGCCCGAGACCACGGCCCGCCGCTTGGCCAGGATGCCCTCCAATCCCTGGCCGTGCCGGGGGGAGAGGATCTCGCGGGAGTAGGACGGGGAGACCGTGACGATGCGGTCGGCGTAGGCGATGCCGCCCTTGAGCAGGTTGAAGTCGCCGTGGAACTCCACCCCGTCCAGGTTCCAGGCGGCCGGGGGCAGGCCCGAGCCCTCGAAGAGCCGGAAGGCGAACCGGCCCTGGAAGGCCAGGTTGTGGATGGAGAGCACGCTCTTGGCTTCGGCCCAGAAGGGGTCGGCCTGGCGCAGAAAATGAAGGTAGACCGGGGCCAGGGCGGTCTGCCAGTCGTTGGCGTGGAGCACGGCCGGGGCGCTGTCCAGCTGCGAGCACCAGGCCAGGGCGGCCCGGACAAAAAAATTGAACCGCTCGCAATTGTCGAAGTAGTCGCCCTGGTAGGTGTTGTAGTACTGGCGGCGGTCGAAATACTCGGGCCGGGACACGAAGTAGACCGGCACGCCCTGGTAGTCGGTCTGGTAGATCTCGGCCGTGATGGGCGGCCAGGGATAGCCCACCGGGCAGTTGGACTGGACCAGCCGGATCTCGTGCCCGGCCGTGGCTAGGCGGCCGTAGAAGGGCGTGACCACGGCCACGTTGGCCCCGGCCAGATGCAGGGCCACCGGCAGTGCGCCCAGCACGTCGGCCAGGCCACCCGTCTTGGAGAAGGGGTACATCTCCGAAGTCAGGAAGACGATGAGCGGACGGCTGGTGTCGGCTTTGGCGGACTCAAGCATGTCGGCTGCCGGGTTGTTGTTGTCGATCATCCTTGCTCCGGACCTCGGGCCGCCAGGCCCTCCCGGAAGCGTTCCACGATCTCGGCATGGTCAAAGGCCAGCTCGGGCAGGGCGTCCAGGGGGAAGAATTCAGCTTTGGCTGCGTCGTCCCCGGCGCGCAGCTCGTCCAGGTCCAGGGCCCGTGCCCGGTAGACAACGCTCATGGTGTGGTGGCGCGGGTCCCGGTCAGGCCGGGAGAACACGCCCACCAGGCCGGTCAGTTCCACGCGCAGGCCGGTCTCCTCCCGGGCCTCGCGCACGGCCGCGTCCTCGCACGACTCGCCGTAGTCCACGAACCCGCCGGGCAGGGCCCAGCCGTGGGGCGGGTTTTTGCGTTCCACCAGGAGAATCCCCCGCTGGGGCACGTGCACCAGCACGTCCACCGTGGGAAAGGGATTCCTGGGGCCCGGCAGGTCGCCCCCGCAATGCGGACAACGGTTCGTCACTTCGAGTCACTCCAATGTCGTGCGCGCACGTGTTCCATAGTAAGCAGAAATCCGGGAACAATGTCAAACCAAATAAAGCGGATGGCAATGATTTTTCCCTTTCGTCACCAGAACGAAACCATCCGGCCCGAACAGATCCGGTCCGGCGCGATCCGGCCCGGACCATAAAACAAACTCTAATGTTGTGCTCGCATCCTGACAAGAACCTTGGCCAGGATTTGAGGAAGAGAATTTGCACGACAACGAAAAAAGCTTCCCGGACCGATCCGAGAAGCCTCTTTCGAACGCTGTTGCTGCAAATGAAGTAGGTGATTTGGTTAAAGCAACCCGCGTGCCAAAATCCGTCGACAGAACGCAAAATTTTTTATTCCAATAGATACAATATGTTATGGTACATCGTTCCGATGCGACAGGCAAGAGCCCGGGCCTGGATCGGTTAAAAACCTTGAACCGGCCAAGCGCCACCCCCTTGCGGGGTACAAAATATTTGACCGTTGTGCGGGGGGATCAGTCCGGGCTTTCCGGGCTCTCCAACTCGAACCCGGCCGCCTGCAGATCCGTGGCCGGCAGGGCTCCGGGCCGGAGCACGGACAGCCGCATGGACCCGACCACGCGCACCAGAGTGGAGGGAGCGCCGCCGCTGGGCCAGGGCTCCTCGCGGACCACCAGGTCGGCGCGCTCCACCAGGGACGGGTCCAGATCCTCCAGCCGGGCCGGGGCCGGACGGCCGGACGGATTGGCGCTGGTGGCCACCAGGGGCGCGCCCAGGCGACGGGACAATTCAGCGGCCAGGGGATGGGGCGTGACGCGCACCGAGACCAGTTCCTGGAAGTCCATGACCGACGGGGCCAGGCTGCGCCGGGCCCGGACCAGCACGGACAGGGGGCCGGGCCAGAAGGCCTGGGCCAGGGCGGACAGGGTCGGGCCCATGTCCGCGCCCCGGTCCCCTTCTCCGTCCCCGGGCCCCTCGCGGCGGGCCACCAGGGGGAACATGTCCTTCGAGCCGATGACCACGGGCAGGGGCTTGTCCACGGGCCGGTTCTTGATGCGGGCCACCCGCTCCACGGCCTCCCGGTCGCGGGCGTCGCAGCCCAGGGCGTACAGGGTCTCGGTGGGATAGACCAGCACACCGCCCCGGACAAGGACGTCCAATGCGGCGTCCAGACCGGGCTGGACAGGGTCGGTCAGGGTCTCGTCCATTCATCCATCCTACCAGGAAACCGGGGATTCGTCATGCACAGCTTTTCAAGGCCGCCCAATTGGCGTAACTATTCCCATGCACGCAACCGGGAGGTAGCCATGCCCCGTCCGCCAGCCGTCCAAGCCGAACCCGTCGCCCTGCTGCGCGCCCTGCGCCCGCTGCTGGCCGGTTTGCCCCTGGGCCTGCAGGAGCGCGGCGCCACGGCCGGATGCCTGTCCCGAATCCTGGAACGCCACCCCGAGCAGGAACCCGCGGTGGAAGATCGGCTGTCCATGGCCGCCAATCTGGCCCTGCTCTGCTTCCAGCAATTTCCCTTTGATCCGCTCTGGGCCAACAGCCTGTCCGACATCAACAGGTCGCACCCCTTTCTCGATCCCAGGGCCGAAGCCCTGGCCCAGCGGCTCGGGGGCGTCATGGTCCGGCCGGACCCGGTGGAGGGCTACGAGGAGCTGCTGGCCAGCGACCAGCACGAGGCCGTGCTCCAGCATTTGCCCGCCCTGGTGGCCGACCCGGCCGAGGGGCTGTTCCGGCTGGGACGCTCCTGGGACTGGCTGCTGCGGCTGGGACGGGCCGAAGAGGCCGGTGAACTGATCCGGCGCGCCGCCCTGACCGGACCGGCCGAGCTCCTGCGGCCGCGCCTGCTGGCCGAGTGGGCCTTCCACTACCAGCCCGCCGAGGCCGCCCTGGACATGGTCCTGGGCCTGGACCCGGAGATGTGGTGGCCCTGGACCGACATCCTGGCCGCCGAGTTGGAAAACCGGCTGGGCGACCCGGGCGGATCGGCCCGGCGTCTGGCCGGAGTCTGGCGGGCCATGCCCTGGCACCCCCACCTGACCCTGGTCCTGCACCACCGCCTGCTGCCGCCCAAGACCGTGGTGTCCGAGGAGGAGATGGCCGCCACCGGCGTGCTCCTCTACTCCTGGAACAAGCCCGACCTGCTGGCCCAGACCCTGGAGAGCCTGGCCGAGAGCCACATCGGACCGGCCCGGGTGGTGGTCCTGGACAACGGCTCGGACCGCCAGGGCGGCGACCCCATGGGCCGGACCCTGGAGCTGGGCGAGAGCCTGTTCGCCGGGCGGTTCGAGACCGTGCGCCTGCCGGTCAACGTGGGCGCCCCCGCGGCCCGCAACTGGCTGCTGGCCCTGCCCTCGGTGCGGGCCATGCGCCACGCCGCCTTTCTGGACGACGACGTGCTCCTGCCCGCGGACTGGCTGCCCCGGATGCTGGCCCAGGCCGGGCGCATGGGCCCGGAGTACGGCGCGGTGGGCTGCCGCATCGTGTCCGCGGCCAAGCCCCAGACCATGCAGTCGGCAGACTACCACCTGCTGCCGCCCCAGCCCGGCCACGGCACGTTCCAGGACTGGCCCGAGAACCTGGCCGTGTTCGACAACGCGGCCGGGAGCCTGGACCTGGGCCTGTTCTCCTACTCCCGCCCGGCCCGGTCCGTGTCGGGCTGCTGCCATCTGCTGAACATGGAGGGCGTGCGCCGCCACGGCGGGTTCAACCTGGCCTTCACCCCGACCCAGTTCGACGACCTGGAGCGGGACCTGCGCCTGGGCCTGGCCGGAATGGACGTCCACTACCTGGGCGACGTGGCCGTGGGCCACGTGCAGCACTCCTCCCTGGCCCGGGCCAAGAGCCTGCTCCAGGCGGCCCAGGTGCTGGGCAACAAGATCAAGCTGGAAGGGATGTTCACCGAGGACCAGCTGCGCGGGCTGGCCGAGTCCGGCCTGGACCGCCTGTGGGACGACCTGCTGGCCAAGACGGCCGACCTGTCTCAATCGTAACAATCACTGGCTATTGAAAAAGCCAGACCCCAGGCCGTTCAAAAAACGTGAGGGCGAGGCGCAAGAAAAATTCAAGCCCGACGCGTACTCTTGCGGTACGCGAGGGTTTGTACTTTTCGCAGCAACAAAGCCGTCGCGGAATTTTCAACGGCCTGTCAGCGCTGCTCCCAGTCGAGAGCCAGCGCCTCAAGTTCTTCAGGGGTCAGATAACGGCCCTCGGTCTCAGGCGCGTCCATGCGCTGGCGGCAGGCCTCGTGCAGGATGATGGCCGCGGCCACGGACACGTTGAAGCTCTGCACCATGCCCCGCATGGGGATGTAGAGCTCGTCCGGGACCAGGTCCACCAGCTCCGGAGACGCGCCGTCGTGCTCGTTGGACAGGATCACGGCCGTGGGCCTGGTCATGTCCCAGCGGTGCAGGGGCCTGGCCGTTTCCGAGAACCCGGTGCGCAGGACCTGGAAGCCCTGGCCGCGCAGCTCGCCCAGCATGGCCCGGGCGTCCTGGTGGGGAACCTGGTCCACCCACTTCTTGGCCGAGCCCGAGGACTTCTTGCCCAGGTCCGGGAAGGTTTCGCGGGTATAGTAGAGATGCACCTTGAACAGGCCGAAGGCGTCGCAGCTGCGCAGCACCGCGGACACGTTGTGCGGATCCCAGATGTTGTCCACCACCAGGGTCAGGTCTTTCTGACGCCCGGCCAGTATCTCGCGAATCCTGGCCTTGCGCGCTTCGGTTCGCTCCCGTTGCATGAGGGCCCCTCTACCTTAC
>CAXXNS010000016.1:0-450617 GCA_963666895.2 Desulfovibrionaceae bacterium
GGATGCGGCCGCTGCGAACGAACGGTACTCAAACATATGGAAAATCCATGCCAATCCCCGGGCCCTCCACCCCTCCCCTTGTCAGTCGAAAGTAGTACGAACGACCCGGCAACCCTTGGCCGCCGGGCGCATGATTCTTTCATTAAGAAAACTTAACCAGCCGGAAGCAACACTGGAACACGCTGATTTCCCATGCCCAACCTGCACGGCCGCACAATTTTTCCGAAAAAACCGGAAAACAAAGAGCCCCCTCCCGAAAGAGGGGGCTCTTGCGTTGATGCGTTTCGCGCGGTGGGCCGCTCTAGGAGACGGTGATGATCACGTAGTTCACGTCGTCGGCTCCGCAGTCCACCGTGCCGCCCGGGTCAGTGTTGTCGTGGACGGTGACGTTCTGGCCCACGGTGCCGCCGGTTTCGCCCAGGTGGTCCAGGCCGCCGATGTCCCCGGCGTCGGAGAGCACAGACTCCGCATAGGAGACCATGAGCTCATAGGAGTTGCCCGCTGCGGCGGTGACGTCCGTATGGCTGCTGTAAGCGGCGCCGAGATCGATATCCACGCTGTTGGTGCCGTCGGAGATGGTCAGCACGTTGCCCGCAAACGTGTAGCTGAGGGCGCCGGAGTATCCGGTGACCACGAGGGAGTCGCTTCCGGCGTTGAAGTCCGTGATGGTGTCGGTATCGCCGTTGCTCGCGGCCAGGTCGATCACGAAGCGGTCCGCACCGGCGCCGCCGGTCAGGACGTCGTCGCCCGAACCGCCCGCGATGAGGTCGTCGCCTTCGCCGCCGTAGATGGTGTCGTTGCCCGCGCCGCCCATGAGCACGTCGTTACCCTGCTCCGAGAACCCGTTGCCGGCTGCGTAGTCGCCGTACATGAGATCGTCGCCCTCGCCGCCGTACATGACGTCGCCGCCTCGCATGCTGCCCAGGCCGAAGGTTCCATAATAGGAGGTGTTGTCCGCTCCGCCGTACATGGTGTCGTTGCCGTCCAGGCCGAACATGAGGTCCGCGTGGTTGCCGGAGTCCGCGGCGTTCAGGCCGCTGTCGCTCTGGAAGATGCGGGACCCGGTGTCGTCCGGGTTGTCGTCGCCGTAGAGCAGGTCGTTCCCGGCGCCCTGGTTCACCTGGTTGCCGAAGATGTCGTAGCCGCCGAACACGCTGTCCGTGCCCACGATGACGTCCTGGCCGCCCTGGCCCTCGATGTAGGTGCCGTTGAAGTTCACGCCGAAGTCGTAATCGTCGCTGGTGTCCTGAAGGATGTAATTGGAGGTGTGGTCGTAGTCGTAGGCCACGATGACGTCGTTGGCGTCGGACCCGACTCCGCCCTCGAAGCCGTAGTCGGTCAGGAACAGGGTGTAGCCGTCGTCCATGGCGGAATACACGCCGTCCGTGCCGGGATCGTTCACGGCCACGCCGACGTCGAAGCCGTTGTCGCGGAAGAAGTCGCCGTAGGTGGCCCAGGCGTAGGTCAGCGGGTTGGTGAAGGTGCCGGCGTCCGGGGTCGGGTCAAGGCCGTTGTAGAGGTAGTCGCGCAATTCCTGGGACAGGGACGCGTCGTCCAGGGAATACGGATAGCGCGCGTCGTCGCCGGAGATGCCGTGGTACTGGCCGTCCGCGCCGATGCCCGAGGCGTCCTGGTCGGCATGGTCGAAGTACAGGGTGTCGCTGCCGTCCTGGCCGTACATCTCGTCGGCCTCGCCGTCCGCGGCCAGGGTCCTGCCGTCGTAGGTGCCGCCGATGAGCTCGTCGTCGTCCAGGGAGTCCGGGTCGTTGGCGTTGCCGTTGGCGTTGGTGCCGCCGTAGATGGTGTCCGCTCCCGCGCCGCCGATCAGGAGGTCGTTGCCGCCGCGGCCCGCGAAGTAGGCGTCCTCGTCGGCCGTGCCGCCGTTGAAGGTATCCTGGCCGGTGCCGGCCACGCCCGGGGTGTTGTTGGTGCCGTAATAGACGATGATGGAGTCCGAGGTGGCCCCGGTGGAATCGGTGGCGGTCAGGACGGACCGCTCACCCTCGGCCAGCAGGGGCGCCTGGGCGGAAACCAGGTCGTCGAGGTTGTTGTCGATGCGCCAAGTGCCGTCCCCGGCCACGGTGGCCGTGCCCAACACCACGTCGCCGCTGGGGCTGGAGGCGGACAGGGTGACCGTGGCGCCCGGCTCGCCGGTGCCCTCGTAGGTGTTCCAGTCGTCATGGGCATAGGTCATCTCCAGGGTCAGGTCCGCAGTGGCCGCGCCCGCGCCCACGCCCAGCACGGTGCCCGCTTCCTCGAACTGGGTGCCGTAGGTGGGGTCGTTGAGGCCGTCGGTGCCGGGGATGGTGTCCAGGCCGTCGGCCAGGTCACCGAAGTCGTCGCTGTACCGGGAGCCGCCGCCGCCGGGCTGGCCCGCGCCGCCCGCGCCCGGACCGGCCGCGGCCTCGATCTCGCCCACGGCCAGGGTGGAGACCACCACGTCGCCGGGCAGGACCGTGCCGTCGGTAAGCTGGATGGAGGGCGGATTGTCGCCCGCGGCCAGCTCCGCGAAATTCTCAAGGGTGATGGTGCCGCCGTTGTCGAACCGGAGGACCACGTCCTCGCCGCTGATCAGGATCTCCACCGCGTCCACGGGGAAATCAAAGCTGACGACGTCGCCCGCGCCCACGGCGTAGGTCAACGCCTCGTTGGCGGCGGGAGTGGTCAGGGCTCCGGTGGGGGTGGTCTGGGCCTGTTCCGGGGTGCCGGTGGTTTCGTTGGTCTCTGGCATGGTCCCTCTCCTTGAATAATTCCTCGGCTCGGCCGAGTGTTCGTCCGGGAAAATCGGACAATTTTGTTCTATATTCTCAAACCGATAACAACAAACTCTTCTTCATGTTTCTAAACGCTGTCTTCATTTCCGATAAAACCGGAAAAGCTATATTTCGCGCGTTCTCTTGCCGCGCCCTGCCCTTTTGCCTTTTGAGGAGTAAAACCATTTGTCATAACTTGTTTTTTTCATCTTTCCTGGTCGCCCTTTCCCGGATCGGGCCAAACAGGGTCGCAGTCTTGGCCGGATTGTACTCCCAGGCATGAAAAATCCATGCCAGTCCTTGCTTAACTCACTACGTTCCTTGTCAGTCGAAAGTAGTACGCGCGGCCAAAAAAGCGTTCTGTAAGTGGGCACTTGCTTTTATTCAAAAATAAATATTTTTCCGGCCTGGAAGAGAGTCGGAAAGCGCCTCATTTCCATGCCAGGCCCCTGATTCCAATTATTCAAGACTGAGCAGCCGGAATCCAAAGGGATCACGGCTCGAAATCAGGCCGCCCAAGATCCCGGACCGGGAAATTCAACCTGTGGACCAGAGGTGCGATGGTTTTTTCTTAACTTTTTCAGGGTGGTGTCGGAAAGAGAAAGGGCGGCCATGCGGCCAAAGACAATTTCCGGAAAACCCGGAAAATGGTTTTTGGTGCCGCCGCGGGTCAGGAGGAGCGGCGCGACCGGCCCAGGGGCTGGATGCCGTGCTTCTGCAGGAGCTCGTACAGCCTGGTCTTGGACAGGCCCGAGACGCGGCCCGCATCGAGCATGTCTTCGCACTGCTCCACCAGCCGGGACAGGTAGGCGGCCTCAAAGGCGTCCAGAGCCTCCTGGCGCGACTCCCGGAAACGACGGACCGGCCCGGACCCGGCCGCCGGAACCGTTCCGGGCACCGGCGCCGCGACGCCCTCCTCCGCCATTCCCACGGACCGCCTGGCCGCCTGGACCCGGATCTCGGTGGGCAAATGGTGCAGGTGCAGATGGGCCTCGCCCTCGGCGTTGTGCACCGCGGTCTCCACCGCGTTGACGAGTTCGCGCACGTTGCCCGGCCAGGGATATTCGCGCAAAGCGGCCAGGAAGTCGGCCGTGGGCTCCTTGTTCGTGCAGGCCTCCTGCTCGCAGCTCTGCTCGATGAAATGGCGGGCCAGCAGCTCGATGTCGCTCTTGCGCTCCCGCAGGGGCGGCACGACGATGATCACGCTGCTGATGCGGTAGTAAAGGTCCTCGCGGAACTCGCCCGTGGCCACCATGGCCTGGAGGTCGCGGTTGGTGGCCGCCACCAGCCGGAAGTCGCTGGCCACCTCCTTCTTGGCCGACAGGGGCCTGAACTTCTTCTCCTGGAGCACGCGCAGCAGGGACTTCTGGGTGGCCAGTTCCAGGTCGCCGATCTCGTCCAGGAACAGGGTGCCGCCGTCGGCCAGCTTGAACAACCCCTGCTTGGCGTCGTCCGCGCCGGTGAACGAGCCCTTCTCATGGCCGAAGAGCAGGCTCTCGGCCAGGCTGTGGGGCAGGTTGGTGCAGTCCACCACCACGAAGGCGGCCTTGGCCCGCGGGCTGTTGGCATGCACGGCCCGGGCGAACAGTTCCTTGCCCGTGCCGGTCTCGCCCGACACCAGCACGTTGCTGCGGCTGTCCGCGGCCCTCCGGAGCAGGTCCAGCCCGGCCAGCAGCTTGCGGTTCTGGCCCAGGATGCCGCAGCGGTCGAAGTCGGCCTGGGCCATGGACCGCTTGGCCCGATGGGAGGTCAGCCGGTTGAGCAGAATCTCCAGGCGCTCGCGCTTCAGGGGCTTGACCAGGTAGTCGTAGGCCCCGTCGCGGATGGCCTGCTCGGCATTGTCCGTGTCGCCCGAGGCGGTGATGACCACCACCGAGGGGTTGCCGGGCATGGACTGGATGTCCCCGATGGCGCTCAGGGAGTTGCCCTGGGGCAGCATGACGTCCAGGAAGACCACCTCGTACTCGTCCCGGGCCAGCTCGGCCAGGGCTCCGGGCAGATCGTGGGCCTTGCCCGTCTGGTGCCCCATGGACTGGAGCTTGCTTTCCAGGGCGAAGCAAAAATCCTGGTTGTCGTCCACCACGAGCACCTTGGCCATGAAACCTCCCTTGGGTCGGGCCGCTTTGACCACCTTTGACTCCTGGATACATACCACGCCTGTCCGTGTTTTCAAATCCATGCGCTCCACCCGGCCGCGGCCGGTTTTGACAAAGATGGCGGGCCCGGGCTAGAGAAATTCAATGTGGGAAATCCTCTCTCGAATGGCTGACGAGGCCATCGCCAGGGCCATGCGTGAAGGGGCCTTCGACAACCTGGAGGGCAGGGGCATGCCCCTGCGCCTGGACGACGATTCCCACGTTCCCGAGGATTTGCGCATGGCCTACAAGATCCTCAAGAACGCCGGATACCTGCCCCAGGAAATCGCCGAGGAGCGGGAAATCGAACGCGCCGTGGACCTCCTTGAATCCTGCCGGGACGAGCAGGAACGCTACCGCCAGATCCAGAAGCTCAACCTCATGGTCACCCGCATGAACCTGCGCCGCAACCGGCCGATCGACCTGGAAAAACGCCAGCTCTACTACGACAAGGTGGTGGAACGGGTTTCCCTGGCCGACCGGGAGAAGCGCGGGCAACCCCAGGAGAACCCTTCGTGAGACTCGTCACCCGCGCCGACTTCGACGGCTTGGCCTGCGGCGTCCTGCTTTCCGAGCTCAAGCTCATGGACAACTTTCTGTTCGTCCATCCCAAGGACGTGCAGGACGGCAAATATCCCGGCCACCCCGAGGATATCGTGGCCAACGTGCCCTACATCCCGGGCTGCGGCATGTGGTTCGACCACCACTCCTCGGAGATCGACCGGCTGGACCCGGCCGTCAAGTTCACCGGGGCCTCCAAGCAAGCGGACAGCTGCGCCCGGGTGATCTGGGAATACTTCGGCGGCCGCGACGCCTTTGGCATCAAGTTCGACGAGATGCTCCACTACGTGGACAAGGTGGACTCCGGCGCGCTGGACATCAACGAGGTCCTGCACCCCGAGGGCTGGGTCCTGCTGGGCTTCGTCATGGACCCGCGCACCGGCCTGGGCAAGCACCACAGCTTCACCATCTCCAACTACCAGCTCATGGAGGACCTCATCGGCTACTGCCGGACCATGCCCATCAAGGACATCCTGGTCCAGCGCGACGTGGCCGAACGGGTGGCCCGCTACAACATGAAGGAGAACCAGTTCCGGCACATGCTCCTGAACAAGGCCCGCACCGAGGACAACGTCCTGGTGCTGGACCTGCGGGGCGAGCCGGACGTGCCCCAGGGCAACCGCTTCACCATGTACACCCTGTTCCCGGGCTGCAACATCTCCATCCAGGCCGTGTCCGGCCGCCAGGGCCAGAACACGGTCTTCGCGGTGGGCCACTCCATCTTCAACCGCACCTCCAACGTGGACGTAGGCGCGCTCATGTACCGCTTCGGCGGCGGCGGCCACCGCCAAGTCGGCACCTGCCAGGTGCCCAACAGCCGGGCCGACGACGTGCTGGAGGCCTTGATCGTGGCCTGCAAGGACGCCTCCTGAACCTGCTGAAGCGGGCAACCGCCCGCCAATCTTGGCTTGTAGGCCGGGCCGGGGTCTGCTAGGGAGGGCTGAACGAGCCCTTCCCGGCTCGATTCCGACCGATCCCGAGTTCCCATGCGACTGGCCACGCTCCGCGCCGACTCCCTGCTCCTGCTGACCGCCCTGATCTGGGGCGTGGCTTTCGCGTTCCAGCGCACCGGCATGGAGCACGTTGGCCCCATGACCTTCAACGGAATCCGCTTCCTGCTCGGCTCCCTGGCCCTGGTCCCCCTGACCATGCGCACCCGCAAGCACTTCCTGCCCTCGCCGGGCCTGCCCGAAGCCGGGCTCAAAACCTACCTGCTGGGCGGGATCATCGCCGGAACCGTGCTCTTCGCCGGGGCCGGGCTCCAGCAGGCCGGGCTGGTGACCACCACCGCGGGCAAGGCCGGGTTCATCACCGGGCTGTACGTGGTCATCACCCCGCTCATGGGCCTCATCTTCCGGCAGCGGCCGGGCTGGGGCACCTGGGTGGGCGCGGTGCTGGCCGCGGTGGGGCTGTACCTGCTGTCCGTGGAGGCGAACTTCTCCATCTCCCCGGGCGACCTGCTGGTCTTCATGGGCGCGTTCTTCTGGGCCGGGCACATGCTGGTCATCGGGCATTTGTCCCCGCGCATGGACCCGGTCACCCTGGCCTCGGCCCAGTTCGCGGTCTGCGGCATCCTGAGCCTGGCCGCCGGGCTGGCCTTCGAGCCCATCACCCTGGCCGGGATCATGGGCGCGTCCACGGCCATCCTCTACTGCGGCCTGGGCTCGGTGGGCGTGGCCTACACCCTGCAGGTGGTGGCCCAGCGCCAGGCCAACCCGTCCCACGCCTCGGTCATCCTGTCCCTGGAGGCGGTGTTCGGCGCATTGGCCGGCTGGCTCATCCTGGGCGAGGTCATGGACGCCCGCGCCTTGGTGGGCTGCGGCCTGATGCTCACCGGCATGCTCTTCTCACAATTCCGACCCTGAGGACGAAATGGAACAAAACCACTGGCGCCACCAGCCCAAAATGCTCATCCTGCGCGATCCCATGTCCGGGTTCCTGCACTTCGTGGCCGCGCTCCTGTCCGTGCTGGCCCTGGTCATCCTGGTCACCCGGGCCGCCTTCCTGTCCAAGCCCTGGCACATCGTCAGCTACGCCATCTTCGGCGCGGGCATGATCGGCCTGTACACGGCCTCCACCCTGTGTCACTGGTTCCAGGATCCGGACAAGCCCTCGCGGATACTGGAGAAGCTTGACCACATCATGATCTTCGTGCTCATCGCAGGCACCTACACGCCCATCTGCCTGGTGCCGCTCAGGGGACCCTGGGGCTGGACCCTGTTCGGCATCGTCTGGGGCCTGGCCCTCATCGGCACCGTGCTCAAGCTCGTGCGCTTCGACCTGCCGGACTGGGTCAACGCGGCCATCTACATCGCCATGGGCTGGGTCGTGCTGGTGGCCGTCGTGCCCCTGGTCGAGACCCTGCAACCCGGCGCCCTGTTGTGGCTCCTCATCGGCGCGGTCTGCTACACCGTGGGCGGCATCCTGTTCGCCATGAGACGGCCCAATCTCATCAAGGACGTGTTCAGCCACCACGAAATCTTTCACCTTTTGTGCATGGCCGGCAGCTTCGCCTTTTTCTGGGTCATGTACGACTACGTGATCCAGTTCGATTAGGCGGGAAAATCAGGCAGGGACCGGCAATTACAAATTGACAACTTGCGCCCCTTTGTAGAATAAACAAACCTCGTCTTTTCCTTGCGAATCGACGGTTCGGAACCGAACCGGACGGCGGGGACCGCCCGGAAAACAAACTTGGAGGAATCTGCAAATGAAACGCAACGCTCTGCTCACGATGCTGGCCCTGTTGCTGGCCCTGGGCCTGACCTTCGCCATTGCCGGCTGCGGCGGCGAAGAGAAGCCCGCTGAAAAGGCCGAGGAAGCCGCCGCCCCCGCCGAGGAGGCCGCTCCCGCCGCTGAAGAGGCCGCTCCGGCCGAGGAAGCCGCTCCGGCCGAAGCCGTGGTCATCCACTTCGCCTCCGACTGCACCTGGCCGCCCATGGAGTTCCTGGATGCCGACCGCAACATCATCGGCTTCTCCATCGACCTGCTGACCGCCATGGCCGAGACCGGCCTGTTCACCCCCGAGGTCGAGAACGTGGCCTGGGACAGCATCTTCGCCGGCCTGGCCGCCGGACAGTATGACGCCATCAACTCCTCGGTCTCCATCACCGAGGAGCGCAAGGCCACCATGGACTTCTCCGACCCGTACTTCGAGGTCAAGCAGGGCGTGATCGTTGCCAAGGATTCCGGCATCGCCTCCGCCGCCGACCTGAACGGCAAGGTCGTGGGCGCCCAGATCGGCACCACCGGCTTCTTCGCCGCCCAGAAGATCGAGGGCGCCGAGGCCAAGAGCTACGACGAGATCGGCCTGGCCGTGCAGGACCTGTACAACGGGAACCTGGACGCCGTGATCTGCGACGACTCCGTGGCCTACGACTTCGCTCTCCAGAACGAGACCTACAAGGACGCCCTGGATCTGGCCTTCCTGCTCGAGTCCGATACCCCCGAGTACCTGGGCTGGGCCATTCGCAAGGGCGACCCCACCGGCGTGCTGCCGATCCTCAACGAGGCCCTGGCCAAGGTGAAGGAATCCGGCAAGTACGACGAGATCTACGCCAAGTGGTTCAAGTAGAAACCCGGGCGTAACGAGCCGACATCCGCCGGGGTCCGGTCCAACCGGGCCCCGGCCACATTTACGTTCACAAGGAAGGAGTCATGAACAAGGAGGCGCAGCCCACCATCACCATTGGTGACGGCGCGGCCATCCCGCACAAAAAGGACAAGGGACTTCTCAACGCCTGGTGGCTGTCGCTCTTCGTGGCCGTGTCCGGTCTGATCATCCTGCCCGTCGTCCAGCCCTTTCCCTACTGGGACTCCCTGAAATTCATCTCCAAGGGCATCTTCGTCACCTTCGAGGTGACCGTGCTGTCCATCCTCGGAGCCCTGGTCCTGGGCCTGTTCACCGGCCTCGGTCGGCTGAGCAAGAACAGACTCGTCAGCCTGATCGCCTCCACCTACGTGGAGATCGTGCGCGGCATCCCGCTCATCGTCCAGCTCTTCTACTTCTACTACGCCCTGGCCAAATTCCTGCACCTGGAAGGCATGGTGGCCGCGGTCATCGCCATGAGCATCTGCTACGGCGCCTACATGGGCGAGGTCTTCCGGGCCGGCATCGACTCCATCGACAAGGGCCAGACCGAGGCGGCGCGCTCCCTGGGCTTCAACGGCTCGCAGACCATGCGACTGGTCATCCTGCCCCAGGCCTGGCGCACCATCCTGCCCCCGGTGGGCAACGAGTTCATCGCCCTGCTGAAGGACTCCTCCCTGGTCTCGGTAGTGGCCATCGCGGACATCACCCGCACCGGCCGCGAGTTCGTGGCCCAGTACTTCACGTCCTTTGAGACCTACACCATGGTCGCCCTGGTCTACCTGGCCATCACTTTGGTTTTATCCAAGGGTGTCAGCCACATGGAAGCAAAGTTGAGTCACTATGTCAAAGACTAAGCCCATCATCCACATCGAGAACGTCTACAAGTTCTTCGGCTCCCTCATGGCCCTGAACGACGTGTCTCTGGACATCAAGCCCGGGCAGAAATTCGTCATCATCGGGCCCTCGGGCTCGGGCAAGTCCACCCTGCTCCGGTCCATCAACAGGCTGGAGGAGATCGACCGGGGCAACATCGTGGTGGACGGCCAGGACGTGCACGACCCCAAGAACGACATCAACCGCATCCGCCAGGACCTGGGCATGGTCTTCCAGAACTTCAACCTGTTCCCGCACAAGACCGCCCTGGAAAACCTGACCATGGCCCCCATCAAGCTGCGCGGAGCCAAGCCCGACGACGCCAAGGTCGAGGCCCTCAAGCTGCTGAAGAAGGTGGGCATCGAGGAAAAGGCCGACGTGTACCCGTCGCGGCTCTCGGGCGGCCAGCAGCAGCGCGTGGCCATTGCCCGCGCCCTGGCCATGAACCCCAAGATCATGCTCTTTGACGAGCCCACCAGCGCCCTGGACCCGGAGATGATCGGCGAGGTTCTGGACGTCATGGTGGCCCTGGCCAAGGAGGGCATGACCATGGTGGTGGTCACCCACGAGATGGGCTTCGCCCGGGAGGTGGCCGACGAGATCGTGTTCATGGACGCGGGCACCATCCTGGAGCGCGGCGCGCCCGAGCACTTCTTCACCAACCCCGAGCACCCGCGCCTCAAGCAGTTCCTGGAACAGATCCTGTAGACCGCAATCTTTACCGAACCGCAACAATAAGGGCCCGGATTTCCTCTTGACGGAATCCGGGCCTTCGTTGACCTTTCCGGGGATATTGTACAAACCTACAATGGACACGCAGCGCGGGACTTGACCAGAACAAACGCCGAACGCCACGGCGGCGAGGTATCCGAGATATGAACAAATTGCGGCCCAGGCTGCCCAAGAAGCGAAGCTCCTCCGACGCCAAGGAGCCCGCCATGCCCCAGGACGAGAAACTCGTGGTCGAATCCCTCCAGGATCCCAAGACCATCAAGACCTATCTGCAATCGATCATCGACGGCATCGACCGCGGACGGGTCATCCTGTCCACCGAGGACGACGAGATGGTCCTCTATCCCGGTTCCCTGATCCGGCTCACGGTCAAGGGCAAGAAAAAGGCCGGAGGCAGCAAACTGATCATGGCCATCTCCTGGAAGGAGGTCAAAAAGCAGTCGCGCAAGACCTCCGAGTCCATCCCTTCCTGACCCGCCCCGGGCGCGGACAGGGCATCACGATGGAAATCAAGCTCACCCGGACCATACCCGTACCCGATCCGGTCAAGACGGCCCGGTTCGCCAAGAGCCCGGACCTGGGGCCGCGCATCCTGTTCTTCAGCGGCGGCACCGCGCTTCGGAAGCTGTCGCGCCACATCATCCGCTACACGCACAACTCCATCCACGTCATCACCCCGTTCGACTCGGGCGGCAGCTCGGCCCACCTGCGCCGGGCCTTCAACATGCCCGCCATCGGCGACATCCGGAACCGCATCATGGCCCTGGCCGACAACAGCCTGCGGGGCAACCCGGCCGTGGTCGCCCTGTTCACCCACCGGCTGCCCAGGAACAAGGCTCGGGAAACCCTGCTGGCCGAGTTGGAAAACATGGCCCAGGGCCGACACCGGCTGGTGGCGCGGGTGCCCGACCCCATGCGCAAGATCATCCGCAACCACCTGCAAGACTTTCTCCGGCTCATGCCCGAGGACTTCGAACTCAAGGGCGCCAGCATCGGCAACCTGGTGCTGTCCGCCGGATACCTGGCCAACCGCCGCCTGCTGGACCCGGTCATCTACATCTTCTCCAGGCTGGTCCGGGCCCGGGGCGAGGTGCGGCCGGTGATCAACAAGCATTTGAACCTGGTGGCCGAGTTGGAGGACGGGACCGTCATCCCCAGCCAGCACCTGCTCACGGGCAAGGAATGCGACCCCATCCCGGGCAAGGTCAAGGACGTGTGGATCTCGGGGCTGGACGACCCCCAGGACCGGCAGCAGCCGCCCATCCGCAACAAGATGAAGGAGCTCATCGGCGAGGCCGAGCTCATCTGCTACCCCATGGGCAGCTTCTACTCCAGCCTGATCGCCAACCTGCTGCCCAAGGGCGTGGGCCGGTCCGTGGCCGCCAACCCCTGCCCCAAGGTCTTCGTGCCCAACACGGACCGCGACCCGGAAGCCCGGGGGACCAGCGTGGGCGAGCAGGCCGAGCGCATCGTGCGCTACGCCGGGCAGGACGACCCGCACATCACGCCCTCCGAGCTCTTGAACTTCGTGGTGGTGGACCGCAAGAACGGCCGCTACCCCGAGGGGCTGGACCTGACCCGCGTCGAGGCCCTGGGCTGCCGGATCATCGACACCCCGCTCATCACCAAAAAGAGCGCTCCCTACATCGACGAAACCCTTCTGGCCCCGGTTCTCCTCTCCCTGACCTGACCGCCCGCCGGAAGCGGTCAACTGAAAGCTTGCGGCCTACGGCAAGGTTGCCGTATTCTTGAATCTCGATATCGATCGCAACCGAAACACAAGGACGTGCATGCGCCTGCTCATCGTGGACGATTCCGAGACCTCGCGAATGCTCCTGGAGGTCATCCTCAAGGGCGAGGGGTTCGAGGACCTGCTGTTCGCCGGGTCGGCCCGCGAGGCCTTCGACATGCTCAAGGCCGGGGACGAGGCCCCGGACCTGGTGCTCATGGACCTGAACATGCCGGACATGAACGGCATCGAGGCCATCCGGCACATCAAGTCCGACGGGGGCATGGCCGACATCCCCATCGTCATGGTCACGGCCTCGGACGACATGAACCGGCTCGAGGAGGCCTTCCAGGCCGGAGCCACGGACTACATCCTCAAACCGGTGAGCAAGATCGAGCTTCGGGCCCGGGTTCGGGCCGTGCTGCGCCTCAAGGAGGAAATGGACCAGCGCAAGGCCCGGGAGGCCGAGCTGGAGGAGCTGGCCCGCGAGCTGCGGGACATCTCCAACAGCGACGGGCTGACCGGTGTGGCCAACCGCCGCTGCTTTGAGGACAACTTCGAGCGCGAATGGCTACGCTGCCGCCGCGAACAGTCCCCCATCTCCCTGCTCATGGTGGATATCGACTTTTTCAAGCGCTACAACGACACCTACGGCCACCTCCAGGGCGACGCCTGCCTCAAGACCGTGGCCCACGCCCTGAAGGAGGCCCGGCGCAGGCCCGGCGACCTGGCCGCGCGCTACGGGGGCGAGGAATTCGCCGTGCTCCTGCCCAACACCGACGGCGCAGGCGCCCTCCAGGTGGCCGAGAACGTG
Organism: Desulfovibrionaceae bacterium; assembly: GCA_963666895.2. GTDB lineage: Bacteria > Desulfobacterota > Desulfovibrionia > Desulfovibrionales > Desulfovibrionaceae. The sequence continues at coordinate 13,190 of CAXXNS010000016.1, forward strand.
CGCGCCTCCCTGGCCGAAGCGGGCGTGCCCCACTCCTCCTCGGACGTGTCCCCGGTGGTCACGGTGAGCATCGGCGTGGCCTCGGTGACGCCCAGCCTCGAACGCCGCCCCGAATCCCTGGCCCACGCCGCGGACCAGGCCCTGTACCTGGCCAAGGAAACCGGCCGGGACAACATCAAGGTGGCGGAAACGGTCTAGAGGGAACCCAGGATCATGAAACCGGCCCGGGCGGAATCCCAGGGCCGGGCTTCGGCCTGCAGGGACAGGGGCAGGGAGGCCAGGGCCTTGCGGACTTCCGCCTCCGTGCTCACGGGCGTGGCCAGGGTGACCAGAAAGATCAACCCATCGCTTTCGGACCAGGAAACCAGGATGCGGCAGTCCAGGTCGAAGTACCGGTACTGGCGGAGCTGGGCGTAGGCCCGCTCCAACCGGCCGGACGCGGACAGGCCGATCCAGCTCGTGCCCACGGGCACGGTCCGGGCCAGGCTCTTGTCGGCCGGGAAACGGACGATGATCCCGGGGGCCGCCTGGTCAGGGAGCCCGAGGCCCGGGTTGGCCTCGGCCACCATCCGGATGATGCCTGGGTCCACGGAGCCGTAGATGTCCTGGATGACCTGGGGCAGGGTTTCCCCGGGCATGAGCCGGAGCTGGCCCAGTATGTCGGGCAGCTCGGCCGGGGCATGTTTCTTGGGAGGCGGGTTGTCGGACTCGTCGCCGCGCACCGCGGATTGGAGAACAGGGACGGGCAGGGCCTGCTCGTCCGCAGGCTCCGTGACGGATTCCACCGCGGCGGTGGCCCGGTTCAGGCCGGTCAGGACGCTGCTGGCCCCCGGCACGTACCGGACCAGGATTCCGGCCCCGGCGGCCAGAAACACGGCCGCAGCCAAGGTCAGGGCCGGGCCCAGAAAGGCCCGGTTCCGTAGCCTTCCAATCAGCAACGGAATGGAAAACCGCATGGCAATACCGCCCAGCCCCCGCTAAAAAATCTCTAGAACTTCTTTAACTTTTTTCTCAAATATGTTGAATAAGTCCTCCTTGTCAACTTCATTTTCATTTCGTCGCCGACCAGGAACACCCGGCGGACAAGGATTTCCGCCTTACCGGAAACCGTGCGAAGGGTCCTGCGGGCACGGAAAAAGGCGGGCCAGGGAGCAGGCCCGCCCCAGGGGAGAGGCCAGGCGGCAGGGAGCGTGCCGCCTGTGAGGTGGGAAAAGTCTTCGGGCGAAAAGCCCGGTGTTGAATGCTAGCGCAGGCCGTGAATGGTCAGGCCGCGGCCGCAGTGGGGGCAGACCCGGACGGTCACGCCGCCGGCCTGGCAAAAGGACCAGAAACGAACGCCCGTTCCCAGGTTCCGGCCCGGACCGTAATCCACGAACACCTTGTATCCGCAAGTGCAATACCGTTCCTGCATGAGAGTCGCTCCTTGCCCGGGCCGACCGGCCGCAACCGGATGCGGCCCGGGGCTGTCTACCTTTGAACTACAAAACGTCGCCATACGTTTATTAAAACTTGACTCGTACGCCAAAAAAATTTCCGCTGAAATCAGCGGTACTCCCGGCAGGCCCAGACCACGCGGCCGATGACCCGCACCGAGTTCAACTCGTCGCCGGCCAGGCAGATCGGGGAGTAGTCCGTGTTGTCGCTGTGCAGCACCAACTGCCCGGGCCGCTTCTCCACGCGCTTGACCAGCACGGTGTCCTCCACGCCCACGGCGTAGATGCCCCCGGCCAGCACGTCGGTGCGGGACTGGTCCACCAGGACCAGGTCCCCTTCCTGGACCTCGGGCTCCATGGAGTTGCCCACCACCTGCATGAGCACCATCTCCTCGGCCCGGCCCTTGCTGCGGAGCCACTCGCCCCGGAAGGCGTAATACCCTTCCACCGCGGACTCGGTCTCAAAGGAGCCGCCGCCGGCCGACAGCCGGGCCACCACCTTGGGCACCCGGACGAACTCCTCCACCGGGTCCTTGTCCCGCACCCGGGGCTCGCCCAAGCCGGACTCCAGCCAGGCCGTGTTCAGGCCGTAGCGCACGGACAAGTCCAGCACCCAGCGGGGCGGGACCTGATTCTTCTTCTTTATCAGGGACACGGCCGCGCGGCCCACGTTCAGCGCCCGGGCCAGGTCGGCCTGGGTGGCGATGTCGGTCCGTTCGGTGAGGCGCTTGAAAAAGGCGTCGAACCCTTTGCGTTGGTCCATGTCGGCTCCTTGGTTCCTGATCGTCGCCCAACACAAAACATATCGTAAACAACTTGTCAAGCATAAATTGACATATTTTTTTATTGGCCCAACTTGACTGTGTTTTCCCCTCACCGTACTACCCATACAGTCACACCGCCAACTCGGAGCCGACATGAGCGAGCCGTCCATTCTGCTGGAAGCGGGCACGGGTGAATTCGAACTCGTGGAATTCCACATCGACGAGTTGACCTCCAAGGGCGAGACCTACCGAGGCAACTACGGCGTCAACGTGGCCAAGGTGCTGGAGATCATCCGCACGCCCAAACTGACGCTCCTGCCCGAGGCCTCCCACCCGGCCGTGCTCGGGGCCTTCGACCACCGCAACCGCATCGTGCCCGTGCTGGACCTGGCCGCCTGGCTGGGCAAGGACGTCGTGCCTTCCAAGGACGAGCGCGTCATGCTCTGCGAGTTCAACCAGGTCATCTCGGCCTTCCAGGTCTCGGCGGTCAGCCGCATCCACCGCGTGTCCTGGGCCGACCTGGAACAGCCGGACGGCGCCTCGGCCGACATGGCCGGAAAGGCCCTGACCGGCGTGGTCCGCGTGGACGGCAAGCTCATCCTGGTCCTGGACATGGAGAGCATCCTGGCCGACCTGGCCCCGCACGGGGGCATGGAACTGGACAAGGAGGTCCTGGCCGCCACGCCGCACAAGTCCTCGGGCTACCGGGCCGTGGTGGCCGAGGACTCCCCGTCCACCCGCCAGTTGCTGGTCGGGCTCTTGAGCCAGGCCGGGTTCACAGTGGAGCAGTTCCCCAACGGCCAGCTGGCCCTGGACAGGCTGGAACAATACGCCAAGCAGGTGGAGGCCGAGGGACGGCCCCTGACGGACTACGTCAACGTGCTGGTCACGGACATCGAGATGCCCGCGCTGGACGGCCTGACCCTGACCCGACGGGTGCGCGAAAACCGGCACCTGCGGAACCTGCCGATCATCGTGTTCTCCTCGCTGATCACCGAGGCCCAGTACCACAAGGGCAAGTCCGTGGGCGCGGACGACCAGATCGCCAAGCCGGACATCACCCACCTGGCCCAGCGCGCCTTCGAGCTCATCGAGGCCCGCGCTTCTTCCGCCTAGGGCCGACGTTCTTCCCGGCGCTCTTCCTGGCGCCCGTCTTGCGCGGCCTGGGCACCGGCCTGGGCCCCCTGGCGGGTACGGTGCCTCCTCCCTCCACCAGGGTCAGGTCCACCTCGAGGCGGTCCAGGCTGACCGACTCCAGACGCACCTTCACCTCCTGGCCCATGAGAAAGGCCCGGCCCGTGCGCACGCCCACCAGCCGCTCCTCGTCCGCCCAATAGGAATAGTAGTCGTCGTCCAGGCTGGACAGGCGGACCATGCCCTCGGCCATGACCTCGGCCAGTTCCACCCAGAAGCCCACGTCGGACAGGCCGTTCACCACGCCGGTGAAAATCTCGCCCTGCTTGTCCATGAGCAGCAGGATGGCGGCCCGCTTGTCCATCTCCCGCTCCGCCTCCACGCTCTTGCGCTCGCAGCCGTTGATGTCGCCGCACAGGTCGGTGAGCTTCTTGCCGCCCATGACCGGCTGGGACGCGTCGCCCAGGGCGTGCTTGAGCTGGCGGTGGACCACCAGATCGGCGTAGCGCCGGATGGGCGAGGTGAAGTGGCAGTAGGCCTCGCTGGCCAGGCCGAAGTGGCCCTCGTTCTCGGGCGCGTACCGGGCCTGCTTCATGGACCGCAGCAGCAGCCGGTTGACCAGGTACTCCATGCGCGTGCCCGAGACCGTGTCGATGAGGCCCTGGAGCGCGGCCGGATCGGGATCGGGCGGCGGGGTGAAGTCCACCCCGGACCGGGCCAGGATCTCGAACAGGGTCTCCAGCTTGCCCTCGTCCGGGTCCGGATGCACGCGGAATACGCATCCGGCCGGGCCGCCCTCCAGGAAGCGGGCCACGGCCTCGTTGGCCGCGATCATGCACTCCTCGATGAGCTTGTGCGCGAAGTTGCGCACGGCCGGGCGTACGTCCACCACCCGGCCCTGGTCGTCCGTATGCACCTCGGCCTCGGGCAGCTCGAAGTCCAGGCTGCCGCGCTGCCTGCGGCGGGAGCGCAGGGCCTTGGCCAGGAGCACGGCCTCCCGGAGCATGGGCTCCACGCCCTGGGGCAGAGTGGAGGCCGCCTTGGCGTCGTCGTCCAGCACGGCCCGGGCCACCTGGTCGTAGGTCAGGCGGGCCGCGCTGCGCATGATTGCCGGGAAATACTCGGCCTCGTGGGGCTCTCCCTTGCGGTCGATGTCCAGGACCACCACCATGCACAGCCGGTCCACGCCCGGATTCAGGCTGCACAGCCCGTTGGACAGGGCCTCGGGGAACATGGGCTCCACGGACAGGGGGAAATAGTAGGAGTTGCCGCGCTCCCGGGCCTCGCGGTCCAGGGGCGAGCCGTTGCGCACGTAGTGGCTGACGTCCGCGATGGCCACGGTCAGCTTCCAGCCGCGCTGGGTGCGCTTGACGTGCACCGCGTCGTCAAAGTCCCGGGCGTCGGCCCCGTCGATGGTCACCAGGCCCAGGGAACGCAAATCCCTGCGTCCGGCCGCGTCCGCCTTGGTGGGCGCGTCCGGCAGGGCCCGGGCCTGCTCCAGAACGTCCTCGGGAAAGCTGGTCGGCACCTGGTGGTTGACCTTGACCACGGCCTCCTGCACGGGCAGGGACTCCTCCGGGCCGAGCCGCTTCTTGACCGTGCCCTCCCAGAGATACGGCTCCAGCCGGTCGCCCGGGGCCACCAGGACCACGTCCCCGGGCGCCAGGTCCAGGCCCATGTCCTGGGCCACGATGCCGAAGCCCATATGGGGATCGGTGGGGCGGCAGAGAAAGGCCCCCACCCCGGCCGGGCGGACCACCTTGGCCGGGAGCACCTGCCGGGCCCGCTCCAGCACGCGCACGATGCGGCCCTGGTGGTTGCCCCGGCGCATCTCCTTGGACACGGCCGCCACCACCCGGTCGCCGTGCCAGGCGTCGCCCATGTCCCTCTGGTCGATGAACACGTCCTTGCGCCGCGAGTCCTCGGGCAGCACGAAGCCGTTGCCCGAGCGCACCACCTGCAGGCGGCCCGTGACCAGGCTCATCTTGTCCAGCAGGCCCCAGGCGTTGCGGGTGCGAATGAGCCGCCCCTGGTTGGTGAGCTGGTCCAGGACGGAACGCAGGTCTCCCTTGTCGCCCTTCTTGAGCTTCAGGCCCTTGGCCACCTCGTCCTGGCGCAGGGGCTTGCCCGCGTTGCGGAACAGACGGAGCACGGCCCCGGCATCGGGAGCCGCGCCGGAAGTTTTCTTGGATTTCTTGTGTCGGGCCATGACAGCCTCCTGTTACCTATTGGAAATATCAGAACACAGGCCGTTCAAAAACCGAAAGGGTGAGATGGCGGGCTGCTAGTCCATGTCGAAGTCGGAATCGGGATCGGGATCGGGCGGCGCCTCGTACAAGTCCCCGAAGCCCCTGGCCGAGGCCCGGGTCGAGGCGTCGGGTTCGTGCAGCGGGCCGCCCCCGGCCAGCCGCATGGCGTCGTAGATGTCGCTCCACCATTCGTGAAAAGGCCCGCCCGCGCCCATGCTCGGGCCGAACGAGGGGCGCACCTCCAGGGTCCAGAATTCCTTGCTGGCCAGGGGGCCGAGCTTGACCCCGTCCTTGGCCGTGCACAGCACCCGCTTGACGCCCAGCCGGGCGGCCCGGCCCTGGATGGCGGCCACGTCCCGCCGGGTGAACAGATGGTGGTCGCCGTAGGCCATGTGGTCCGTGGGCCCGGCGCCCAGCATGCGGGCCGCGGTCACGGCCACCTGCCCGGGCTCGGCCACGCCCGTGACCAGCAGATAGGGACGGCCGCTGAAGTCCGGCTTCTCCTCCCCGGATCGCAGGTTGCGCACCCCTGTGGGCCGCAGGCTCATGGAAAACACGGGCTTGCCGAACCGGCCCAGCCGCTCCCGGATGAGGTCGGCCGCCTCCTTGAACCGCCGGGACGAGGACTTGATGATAAAGGCGTGGGCCCGGAACAGGGCCTGCTCGGGCTCGCGCCACGGACCGGCCGGGATGACCCGATTCCAGGACCGGCCCAGGTCGTCGGGCCGGAGCATGACCAGGTCCACCTGGCGTTTGACCGCCAGATGCTGGAACCCGTCGTCCAGCACGAAGAGCTTGGGGTTGGCGGTCTCGGCGGCCAGCTTGCCGGCCCGGGAGCGCACGGGGTCCACCAGGACCAGGGCCTGGGGGTTCTGCCGGGCCAGGAGCAGGGGCTCGTCCCCGGACTCCTCGGCCATGGACTGGGGATGGACGCGGTGGGGCAGCTTCTCGGGCCGGGCCCGATAGCCCCGGGTCAGGAGCACCGGGTCCAGGCCGCGCTCCACGGCCCAGGACAGCAGCCACCCGGCCAGGGGGGTCTTGCCCGAGCCGCCCCAGCCGATGTTGCCCACGGACACGCAGGGCGCGGGCGGCTCCCAGGAGGGCATGGCGCCCTTTGCATAGAGCCGGGCCCGCATGGCCATGACCCGGCCGTAGGCCCACCCGAAGGGGGCCAGCAGGGGCCAGAGGCGGTATTGCAGCGCGGCGATGTCGGGCATGGCGAAAAAAAGGGGAGGCTTCACGCCTCCCCGAGCTGTTTCAGAGTGCCGGGCAACGGCCGTCCTAGTCGCGGGCGGCGCCCATGAAGCGCAACAGGAACAGGAACAGGTTGATGAAGTCCAGGTAGAGCGACAGCGCGCCCATGATGGACCCCTTGCGGACCAGTCCGCCGTCGGCATCGCCGGGCATGGTCTCGCCCATGGTCTTGAACCGCTGGGTGTCCCACGCGGTCAGCCCGGCGAAGATGACCACGCCAAGGACCGAGATGACGAAGTCCATCTGGGAGCTGCCCAGGAACATGTTGACCACCATGGCGATGATCAGGCCGAACAGGCCCATCATCAGGAAGGAGCCCATGCCGGTCAGGTCGCGCTTGGTGAGCAGGCCGTAGGCGCTCATGGCCCCGAACATGCCGGCCGTGACCAGGAAGGCCTTGGCCACCGAGGCGGCCGTGTAGGCCAGCAGGATGGGCGACAGGGTGATGCCGTTGAGCCCGGCGTAGACCAGGAACAGGGTGGTGGCCGTGCTGGCCTGCATGTTCTTGATGCGCGCGCTCAAATAGAACACCACGCCCAGCTCGGCGATGAGCAGGACGAACACGATGGGCGAGATGCCCACGATCTGCCCGGCTTCCTTGATGAACACCAGGTCGCTCAGCCCGGGCAGGCTGGTGGTGGCGAAGGCCAGGACCGCTGTCAGCAGCAGGCCGCCGGTCATCCAGGCGTAGACCCCGCGCATGAACGCGTTGATGACCTCGGTTTTCACCTGGGTTTGTTGCATGGGATACGGATTCATGAACCAGCCTCCTGATATGGTCCGCAAGCGGACGGTGTGTCTGTGTATCGCGGCGATTCGGCCGCCGGGCGGGATGGCCCGTCCAACTCCGAAAACCGAAAATAAGTGCTTTCCTTTGGGTTGGCAAGGAAAGTCGGGCCCGATTTCCTGATCGTCACGCGCGGACGCGGTGCTAGCCCATGAAGTCCCGGGCCCAGCGGACCAGGTTCAGGCCCACCAGCAGGGCCCCTTCCCAGCGGCTGACCCGCCAGCCCGTGCGCATGAGCACCAGCACCAGCCCGACCATGGACACCAGCACCACCAGCCCGGGCATGGCCTCGGGCGACACGACCAGGGGCCGCAGCAGGCAGGTCAGGCCCAGCACCCCGGCGAAATTGAAGAAGTCCGATCCGATGAGGTTGCCGAGCAGCATGTCGGACTTGCCCTTGAGCGCGGCGGCCAGGCAGGTGACCAGCTCGGGCAGGGAGGTGCCCGCGGCCACGATGGTCACGCCGATGACCCAGTCGGACACGCCCAGGGCCAGGGCAAAGGACCGGGCCGACTCCACCATCAGGTCGCCGCCCAGGGCCACTGCCGCGAACCCGGCCAGCAGGAGCAGCGGGTCCCACCAGCGCAAGGGCCGCTCCACCACCTCGTCCAGCACGTCCATCTGCAGGTCGCCCCGGCTGCCCCGCCACAGAAGCCAGCCCACGTAGGTGAAGAGGCCCAGGAGCAGTACGGCTCCGGCCGGACGGCCCAGCACCCCGGCCAGGGCCATGAGCAGGATGGCCGAGGTGGTGGCCAGCAGGAGCAGGCCGTCGCGAAAGAGCACGGTGCGGCCGGTCCGCAAGGGCCGGATCATGGCCATGAGGCCCAGGATGAAGCCCAGGTTGAAGATGTTGGAGCCGACCACGTTGGACAGGGAGATGTCGGTCAGTCCCTTGAACGCGGCCGTGGCCGTGACCAGGAACTCCGGGGCCGAGGTGCCCATGGCCACCACGGTCAGGCCGATGACCAGCTCCGAGACCCCGAACCTGCGGGCCAGGGCCGAGGCCGAGTCCACGATCCAGGTGGCCCCGAACCAGAGCAGGACCGAGGCCAGGAGGATGTAGAGGATGTCCTGGGTCACGGCCTAGTCCCCTTTTTTCCCGTCGTGGGCGGCCTTGTCGTGGACAGCCTTGCCCCGGGCCACGCGCTCCGCCTTCCAGTGCTTGAAATTCTCCTCGTCCAGGCCGGGCTCGAACCAGCCGGGCGGGTTCTTGTCCGGGCTGACCAGCACGGCCTGCGCGGCTCCGTCCCGGACCACGGTCACGGCCACCTCACCGCCCGCGCGCACGGCCTTGGGCGAATAGCCCGCCACCAAAGAGGCCGCGTTGAGCACGTCCAGGGCGGACCAGGGGCCGGTCAGGGGCCGTCCCAGGCCCTGGGGTCCGGGGAAGTCCCGCACCGTGAACACGCAGTCCCCGGGCTTGACCATGTCGGCCAGCTTGTCGTTGTCCTGCTTGTTGCGGCCCAGGGCCAGCCAGGCCAGGCCGTCGTCCGAGGGGGCAAAAAACTGCCGCCCGACCAGGGACAATTGAAAATCGGCCACGGCCGGGCGCGGCTTGGACTTGAGCAGCATCCAGAACCGGGCCGCTGTCTCGGGCTCGGTGAGCAGGCAGCCCCCGCCCGGGGTGGGAATCTCCTCGAACCCGTAGACCTCCTGGGCCAGCCGGAGCTGCTCCTTGCGGCCCCGGCCCCAGATGTCGAGCAGGCGTTCACGGTCCACCAGCCCGGCCCGCTCCACGGGCGTGGGGTCCATCCTTCGGGCGCAGAGCGGGCGCACCAGCACCTCGCCCACCCCGGCCTGGTTGCGGATCAGGTTCAGGGCGTCCTTGCGCTGGGACATGGGCCGCTGGCCCACCACCTCGCCGGAGATGAGGAACGAGGCTCCGTACTGGACCATGAGCTCACGGGCCCGGCGGAGCATGAGAATCTTGCAGTCCACGCAGGGGTTGAGGAACTTGCCGAAGCCGTGGGCCGGACCCTGGGCCAGCATGTCCACGTAGTCCTCGCTCATGTCGATCATGGCCGTGTCCACGCCGTAGACGCGGCGCCAGAACCCGGCCGCCTTGGGCTTGCCGAAGAAGGGCGTGACAAAGTGCAGGCCGAGCACGCGCAGGCCCTGGTCCTGGACCACCTTGCAGGCCAGGACCGAGTCCAGGCCGCCTGAGAACAGGGCCAGCCCGTCCCAGGTCTTGGCGGGCTTGTCCTCGGGCGTTTTATGATCGTTTTTACGGTCCGCGGGCATGGAGGGGCAACGTATCCCAGCCCGCGCCCACTGGCAAGACAACCCCATCAAGGCAATTCTGGAAACCCATACGACACCGGCCGCTCAAAAACCGTGAGGGCGAGACGCAAGAAAAGTTCAAGACCGACGCGTACTCTTGCGGTACGCGGGGGTTTGAACTTTTCGCGGCAACGAAGCCATCGCGGAATTTTCAGCGGCCGTCAGGCCCGGGCCACCAGGCTCACTCCCATTGTCCGGCCCACGTCGATGTGCGCGGTCCTGGGGTCGAGGCACTCCTCGATGCGGATGGCCTTGCCCGTGTCGTCCAGCGGGTTGTCCGCCAGGTCCAGCTCGCCGGTGCGGCGGGCGTCCGAGGACAGGACCAGAAGCACCAGGGGCTTGAGCAGGTTGTCCGCCCTGCTGTCCAGGACCACGGCGTGGTCCCCGTTGGACAGCCGCACCAGGCTGCCTGTGGGATAGACGCCCAGACACTTGATGAACAGGTCCACGTCGCCCGGGTCGAAGTCCTGGCCGCGCATGCCGTACATCACGGACAGGGCCTTGTTGGTGAGCATGCTCTCCTTGTAGGGGCGGCGGCTGGTCAGGGCGTCGAACACGTCGGCCAGGGACAGGATGCGGGCCATGGAGCTGACCTTGTCCGGGGTCAGGCCCAGGGGATAGCCCAGGCCGTTGTACTTCTCGTGGTGCTCGATGGCCGCCCGGATGATGGCGTCGTCCACGGTCTGCTCGGACAGGATGTCCCGGCTGTGCACGGGATGGAGTTGGATCTCCTTGAACTCCTCCGCGGTCAGCCGCCCGGGCTTGTTCAGGATCTTGCGCGGCACCTTGGTCTTGCCCAGGTCGTGGAACAATCCGGCCAGGCCCAGGACCATGAGGGTGTCGCGGTCCAGGTCCAGGAAACGGCCGAAGACCACGGCCAGGGCGGCCACGTTGACGCAGTGGGAATAGGTGTAGTTGTCGAAGGTGTCGAGCTTGGACAGGCAGATCAGGGTCTGGTGGTTGCGCACCGCGGAATCGATGAGCTCCTCCACCAGTTCGCCGGAGGTGTCCATGTCGATCTCGCGGCCCTCGGTCACGTCGCGCACCACGCGCCGGGCCAGATCCAGGGACCGGGAATAGATCTTCTCGGTACGGCCCATCTCCTGGAGCAGCGGGTACTCCGGTGGGGGGGGCACCCGCCCGCAGGTGTCGTTGAGCCGCTTGGCCACGGTCTCCTCCACGCCGACCTTGCCCACCTTCTCGCCGGGCTCGTCCACGCTGATGAAGACCTCCAGGAACCCCTCGTCCCGGATGCGGTCCACCTCGGACTCGTACTGGATGAGCCCGGGCTTGGTATAGATGAAGGGCTGTTGCTCCCAGATGTTGGACTGAAGCTTCGCTACCACCATGCCCGGCTTGAGCTCGGACGTGGAAATCTTCTTGATCATCGTGATCCCCCGTGTCCTTCCCAAAGGACTCCCCTCTCCCAGGAGGAAATCCCCTCACGTCGATTCAAGAATCAACTGTGATTATAAACAGCGTACAACTTAATATATATCCGGGCAAGGACTATGGCAAGGAGTCTCCAACCGGACGGGGGGGCACGAGCCGGTTGCCCCCCTGGCGGCGATCTGATACCCCATGCAGTGTCGCCATCAAGCCTTGGAGGAACATCACACATGGCCAAAAAGCCCGACGAGCAGGCCCTCCGCCAGGAGGCCCTGTCCACCGCCCTGACGACCATTGAACGCAAGTTCGGCAAGGGCTCCATCATGCGCATGGACGACGAGGCCTCCCACGTGGTGCCCGTCATCCCCACCGGCTCCATCGCCCTGGACCTGGCCCTGGGCGTGGGCGGCGTGCCCCGCGGCCGGGTCAGTGAAATCTACGGCCCCGAGTCCTCGGGCAAGACCACCCTGGCCCTGCACATCATCGCCGAAGCCCAGAAACAGGGCGGCACCGCGGCCTTTATCGACGCCGAGCACGCCCTGGACATGTCCTACGCCAAGCGGTTGGGCGTGAAGACCGACGAGTTGCTCATCTCCCAGCCCGACTACGGCGAGCAGGCCCTGGAAATCGCCGACCTCCTGGTCCGCTCCGGGGCCATCGACGTGGTGGTCATCGACTCGGTGGCCGCGCTCATCCCCCAGGCCGAACTGGAAGGCCAGATGGGCGAGACCCAGGTGGGCGGCCAGGCCCGGCTCATGTCCCACGCGCTGCGAAAGCTCACCGGCACCATCCACAAATCCAAGTCCGTGGTCCTGTTCATCAACCAGATCCGCATGAAGATCGGCATGACCGGGTACGGCAACCCAGAGACCACCTCGGGCGGCAACGCGCTCAAGTTCTACGCCTCGGTGCGCATGGACATCCGGCGCATCCAGACGCTGAAGGACAAGGACGAGGCGTACGGCATCCGGGCCCGGATCAAGGTGGTCAAGAACAAGGTGGCCCCGCCCTTCCGCGAGGCCCAGTTCGACGTGCTCTACGGCACGGGCGTGTCCCGCGAGGGCGAGCTCATCGACCTGGGCGTGGAGCTGGGCGTGGTGGACAAGTCCGGAGCCTGGTTCGCGTTCGGGTCCGAACGCCTGGGCCAGGGCAAGGAGAACGTGCGCCAGATGCTGGTGGAGAACAAGGACCTGGCCGAACAGATCGAGACCAAGGTCCTGGAGGCCCTGGGCGTGACCGGAATCCCGACCCACGCCGGGGACGAAACCGGGAACGAAACCGGGGACGAGGCCGTTGAAGCCTGACCCCTGGCCAACAACCGACCAGAAACGCCCCGGACGGAACAAGACCGTTCGGGGCGTTTTTTCGTCCGGACCGGCCCGCGCGGGCATGTCTTGAGCCCCGGGCCGCTTCCTGGTATGGCTGTTCGTCCCGCGTGGCGCGCACCTATGAGCGGCCGCCCGGGACAATGAATCCCCCAGGAGTGAGTATGCAAGCCGCTGAAATCCGCAAGCGCTTTCTTGAGTATTTCGCCAGGCACGGCCACCAGATGGTGGAGTCCGCGCCCCTGATCCCCCGCGACGACCCCAGCCTGCTGTTCACCAACGCGGGCATGGTCCAGTTCAAGAAGACCTTTTTGGGCCAGGAAAAGCGCGACTACAACCGGGCCACCACCAGCCAGAAATGCCTGCGCGTGGGCGGCAAGCACAACGACCTGGAGAACGTGGGCCGCACAGCGCGCCACCACACCTTCTTCGAAATGTTGGGCAACTTCTCGTTCGGCGACTATTTCAAGGACAAGGCCATCGCCTTTGCCTGGGAGTTTCTGACCAAGGAGCTCAAGCTGCCCAAGGACAAGCTCTACATCACCATCTACACGGACGACGACGAGGCGGACAAGCTGTGGCAGGAAGTGGCCAACGTCCCGGCCGACCGCATCTATAGATTGGGCGAAAAGGACAACTTCTGGTCCATGGGTGACACCGGCCCCTGCGGCCCCTGCTCGGAAATCCACTTCGACCAGGGCGAGGAGATGTCCTGCGGCCCGAACTGCGGCATCGGCAAGTGCGACTGCGACCGGTATCTGGAAGTCTGGAACCTGGTGTTCATGCAGTACAACCAGGACGAGACCGGCACCCGCACTCCCCTGCCCAAGCCCTCCATCGACACGGGCATGGGCCTGGAGCGCGTGGCGGCCGTGTGCCAGGGCGTACACTCCAACTACGAATCCGACCTGTTCACCCCCATCATCCACGCCGTGGCCGAGAAGGCCGGGGTGGAATACAAGAAGGACGAGGAAATCGACACGGCCCTGCAGGTCATCGCCGACCATTCCCGGGCCGCGGCCTTCCTCATCCCGGACCAGGTGCTGCCCTCCAACGAGGGGAGGGGCTACGTGCTCCGCCGCCTGATCCGGAGGGCCTTCCGGTTCGGCCGCCTCATCGGGCTCACCGAGCCCTTCCTGCACCAGACCGTGAACACGGTGGTGGACGAAATGGGCCACGCCTTCCCGGAGTTGGAGGAGCACCGCGACTTCATGACCAAGGTGGTGCGCGAGGAGGAGGAGCGGTTCGCCCAGACCCTGGACAAGGGGCTGGCCATCCTGGAAGAGGAGATGGCCAGGCTGGAGAAGTCCGGGGGCAAAATCATCAGCGGCCAGGCCGCGTTCAAGCTCTACGACACCTACGGCTTCCCCATCGACATCGTCAACGACGTGGCCGAACGCCGCGGCCTGGCCGTGGACGAGGCCGACTACAAGAAGCACATGGCCGAGCAGAAGGAACGGGCCAAGGCGGCCTGGAAGGGCTCGGGCGAAAAGGACCTGGGCGTGGTGTTCAAGGACCTGCTGGAGCGCGGCGTGACCAGCAAGTTCACCGGGTACGAGCAACTTTCCGAAACCTCGCGCATCCAGGCCCTGCTGGACGAGTCGGGCCGGCGCGTGGACGCCCTGGAAGAGGGCGCCGTCGGCTGGCTGGTGGCCCTGTCCACGCCCTTTTACGGCGAGTCCGGCGGCCAGACGGGCGACGTGGGCAAGGCCGAGGCCCTGGGCGGCCGGGCCGACGTGGTGGACACGGTCCGCCCCGCGCCCAAGCTCACGGCCCACAAGATCCACGTCACCCGGGGCCGGGTGGAGGACCGCACCGACGTCAGCCTGGCCGTGGACCGCGACGTACGCCTGGCCACGGCCCGCAACCACACGGCCACCCATTTGCTGCACGCGGCCCTGAAAAAGGTCCTGGGCGCCCACGTCAACCAGTCCGGCTCCCTGGTCGGGCCGGACCGCTGCCGGTTCGACTTCACCCACATCAAGCCCATGACCGCCGAGGAGCGCGAGCGGGTGGAGGACGAGGTCAACCGGGCCGTGCTGGAGAGCCTGCCCGTGTCGCGCGAGGTCATGAGCCACGCGGACGCGGTCAAAAAGGGCGCGGTGGCCCTGTTCGGCGAGAAATACGGGGACGAGGTCAGCGTCATCGAGGTGCCCGGGGTGTCCATGGAACTCTGCGGCGGCACCCACCTGACCAACACCGGCCAGGCCGGACCCTTCGTCATCCTGTCCGAGGCCGGCATCGCCTCGGGCGTGCGGCGCATCGAGGCGGCCACGGGCTTTGGGGCCCTGAACCATTTGCGGGGCGAGCACGGCGAGCTGGAGCGGGCCTCGGCCCTGCTCAAGGCCCGGCCCGGCGAACTGGCCGACAAGATCGAGGCCCTGCAGGACCAGGTCCGCCATTTGAACAAGGAAAAGGAAAAGCTCCAGGCCAAGCTGGCCTCGGGCGGAAGCCGCGACCTGATGTCCGAAGCCGTGGAGGTGAACGGGGTCAAGGTCCTGGCCGCCGTGGTGGAGGCCGGGGACATGAAGGTGCTGCGCGATCAGGTGGACGACCTGCGCACCAAGCTTTCCTCCGGCGTCATCGGCCTGGTCACGGCCACGGAAGAGGGCAAGGTGGCCCTGGTGGTGGCCGTGAGCAAGGATTTGACCGGCCGGTTCAAGGCCGGTGAGCTGATCAAGCCCGTGGCCGTGGCCGTGGGCGGCGGGGGCGGCGGACGCCCGGACATGGCCCAGGCCGGGGGCACGGACCCCTCGGGCATGGACAAGGCCATGGCCACGCTGAAGGAATTGGTGGAAAAGGGCTAGGCGGCCGGTCCTGTAACGGCCTCGGCCAGGACGCGCTCCAGGTCCCTGGAGTCCACGGGCTTGGGGATGTAGCCGTTCATGCCCGCCTCGCGCCCGGCCCGCAGGGCCTCGGGATCGTCCAGGGCGGTCAGGGCCACGATGGGCAGGTCGGCCCGATCCCGGCGGATGCGTTTGGTGGTCTCCAGCCCGGTCATGCCGGGCATCATCAGGTCCATGAGCACCAGGTCGAAGCGGTCCCGGTCCAGGGCCTTGAGGGCCTCGGACCCGGAATCCACCCACACCGCGTCGTGGCCCAGTCGTTGGATCACGCTGACCAGGACCACGGCGTTGACCTCGTCGTCTTCGCACAACAGGACTCGAAGCGGGGGGAGCTCGAATCGGGCCATGGCGGCGAACTCCTGTCCAGGAGCATATGTCCAGGAACTTTAAAATGTTATGGTATTATTCTCCGCCGGACATAATGAATGGACGGCAACAGCATACACAAACCAACCGGACCTGAAAAGGCGCGTGAAAAAAACACCGCCCCGGGCCCGTCCGCAAGGTTGACAACCCGATTCAAAGCCCGTAAAAGACCCCTTCTCGGTTCGCACCGTAAGGAGCAATACGCTATGCAGACATACAGCCCCAAGCCTGAAGACGCCGACCACCAGTGGTTCGTGGTGGACGCCGAAGACAAGATCCTCGGACGCCTGGCCACGGAAATCGCCATCCGCCTGCGCGGCAAGCACAAACCCGAGTTCGCCCCCCACATGGACATGGGCGATTTCGTGGTGGTGGTCAACGCGGAAAAGATCAAGGTCACCGGCAACAAGCTGGACCAGAAGTTCTACTACAAGCACTCCGGCTACGTGGGCGGCCTCAAGTCCCGCAGCCTGCGCGAGATGCTGGACAAGAAGCCGGAAGAGGTGATCCGCAAGGCCGTGCGCGGCATGCTGCCCAAGAATCGCCTGGCCCGCCAGCAGATCAAGAAGCTGAAGATCTACGCCGGTCCCGCGCATCCGCACGAGGCCCAGCAGCCCAAACCCCTGGACGTCTAGGAAGTACCATCATGAGCGAAGCCTTTTCCTACGGCACCGGAAAGCGCAAGAATTCCATCGCCCGCACCCGCATCTACAAGGGAACGGGGCAGATTCTGATCAACCAGCGCCCGTTCGAGGAATATTTCCCCCGCCAGACCCTGCAGATGATCGTGCAACAGCCCCTGAAGCTGACCAAGACCCTGGGCAGCGTGGACATCAAGGCCAACATCCTCGGCGGCGGCATCTCCGGACAGGCCCAGGCCCTGCGCCACGGCATCGCCCTGGCCCTCATGGACCTGGACCCCGAGCTGCGCGGCGTACTCAAAAAGGCCGGGTTCATCACCCGCGACGCCCGCAAGAAGGAGCGCAAAAAGTACGGCCAGCCCGGCGCCCGCGCCAAGTTCCAGTACTCCAAGCGCTAAGCCGCAAGGCAGACGAATTCAAGGGCCGCTCCTCCGGGAGCGGCCTTTTTCATTGGCGTTTCAGCCCAGGCGGCAGCAGGGCTGGTCGCGTCCCTCGGGCGTGAACACCATCTGCCAGAGCTGGATGTCCCGGGCGCGGAAGGCCCCGGCGCAGCACTGCAGATAGTACTCCCACATGCGCCGGAACCGCTCCCCGTAGCGCTCGGCCAGCCTGGGCCAGGCGGCCCGGAAGTTCCTGAGCCAGCACATCAGGGTCTTGTCGTAGTGCGGACCCAGGTTGTGCAGGTCCTCCATGACGAAGCGGCCTTCGGCCGCCCGGGCGGTCTGGGCGATGGTGGGCAGCTTGCCGTTGGGGAATATGTAGCGCTCGACCCAGGGGTCCGAACCCAGGGTGGTCCGGTTGTTGCCGATGGTGTGCAGCAGGAACACCCCTCCGGGTTTGAGGCAGCGGGCCACGGCGTCCATGAAGTCGTGGTAGTTCTTCGGGCCCACGTGCTCGTACATGCCCACGGACACCACCTTGTCGAACGGCTCGCCCAGTTCCCGGTAGTCCTGGCAGCGGATGTCCACGTCCAGCCCGGCGCAGTGTTCCCGGGCGTATTCGATCTGGCGCTGGGAGATGTTCACCCCGACCACGCTGGTCCCGTAATGCTCGCAGGCGTACCGGGCCAGGCCGCCCCAGCCGCAGCCGATGTCCAGGAGCCGGTCCCCGGGAGTGAGCTCCAGCTTGTCGCAGATGAGCCGCATCTTGCGCTCCTGGGCCCGGGCCAGATCGTCGCCGTCCTGGAAAAAGGCGCAGGAGTATTGGCGGCAGGGATCCAGAAAGGCCCCGAACAGGTCGTTGCCCAGGTCGTAGTGTCGCTCGGCCACCTGCCTGGAGCGGCGCACGGTCTGCATGTTCAGGACCAGGGCCGGGACCATGGCCAGCCACAGGCGCGGCCCGCCGCGCACCCTGCGCTCGGCCCCGGACCGGATCAGCCGGTCGATGAACTGGTCGATCCGCCGGCAGTCCCACCAGCCGTCCATGTAGGCCTCGCCCAGGCCCAGGCTTTTTTGGGCTAGAATCCGGCCCCAGAGCCGATGGTCGTGCACCGCGATGTCCCACGGCTCGGGACCGTTGACCGCGACGCCCGCCCCGTCCAGCAACCCCCTGACAACGCGCTCCGCTTGGGACATGATCCACCTCCCCTGCGGCTTGCACCCCGATTCCGGACGCGGGGTTTGGGCCCGAGGGTAAGCACATTTCCCGGCCAAAGGAAAGTCCATGCCATATGGACCGGCCGCTTTTATCATCATCTCCGATTTTCTTGCCTCCGGCCCCGGCTGTCCGTACAGTCCCGGCCATGGCCAAACGCAAGCCCCCCGAACCCTACCTGCTGGTGGCCGACCACAACGGCGACATCCTGGAAGAACCGGACCTGCGCATGCTCTGCCGCCGGGGCGACGAGCTGGGCACGCCCCGGCCCGACGAGCTCATGATCCTGCCCGAGGAGAGCGAGCTCTTTCTGCTGCCCGGCCGCCGCGCCCTGGGCCTGGACCCGGAGACCGGAGAGGTGGAGGCCCTGGAGGAGCTGGCCGTGGCCGCGTTCGTGGCCCCGGGCCACACCGTGGCCGGGACCACGGCCTATGCCACCGATCAGGACGCCCCGATCCTGCCGCTGTTGTCCTACGCGGCCGTGGGTTACGCCGAGGGCAAATTCTGGGTGGCGGCCCGCCGCGTGGACCAGGACCAGCGCCAGGTGTTCACCCACGTCGACCCGCAGCGCATCCGCGACGGGGCCCTTCGGCTGATGAAGAAGTATCCGAACAACCGGCTGGTCAGCCACCTGGCCGGGTGCGCCCTGAACTACGGCTGCCCCGCGGCCAAGAACCTGGCCCTGGGCCGGTTCGAAGCCCCCCTGCCCACGGCCCAGGCCTGCAACGCCCGGTGCGTGGGCTGCATCTCGCTCCAGCCCGGGGACTCGGGCTTTCCCGCGCCACAAAACCGCATCGCGTTCACGCCCACTCCCGAGGAGATCGTGGAGGTCATGCTGGAGCATGGCCGCAAGGAAAAGAAGCGGCCCGTGTACAGCTTCGGCCAGGGGTGCGAGGGCGAGCCGCTCACGGGCTGGAAGAACCTGCGCGACGCCGTGGCCCTGTTCCGGGAGCGCGGCGGGCAGGGCACGGTGAACCTGAACACCAACGCCTCCATACCGGAAGCATTGCCCGAGATGGCCAAGGCCGGGCTCGACTCCATCCGGGTCAGCATGAACAGCCCCCGCAAGGAGCCCTACGAGGCCTACTACCGGCCCCAGGGGTACGGGTTCGAGGACGTGCGCAGGAGCATTGAAACGGCCAAGGATGCCGGGCTGTTCGTGTCCCTGAACCTGCTCTTTTTCCCGGGCTTCACAGACACCGAGGCCGAGCTGGCCGGGCTGGTCGAGCTGGTGGAATCAACCCGGCTGGACTTTATCCAGCTCCGCAACCTGAACCTGGACCCGGAGCTGTACATGGACCTGGTCCGGCCGTTCGATCCCGGGCCGAGCATGGGGCTGAACAACTTCCGCAAGCGGCTCAAGAAGTCGTGCGACTGGCTTCAGTTTGGATATTTCAACCCTTACCTGGCGGATCGTTGCATGGGCTAGATGCCCTGAATCTCCACCCGGTCCTTCTGGCCCTTGTCCGCCTTGACCGCCCGGCCCACGATCCAGGCCGGGACCTCCATGGCCCCCAGCCGGGAAACGACCTCCTCGGCCGTGTCCTCGGCCACGATGAGCAGGTAGCCCAGGCCGCAGTTGAAGATCTGGAGCATCTCGGGCCAGGTGAGCTTGCCCTGCTCGCGAAGCCAGTGGAACACCGGGTCCACGGCCCAGGAGCCGAACTCCAGGGACGCGCCCACGCCCTCGGGCAGGACCCGGGGCACGTTGTCGTAGAACCCGCCGCCCGTGACGTGGACCATGGCCTTGATCTCCAGGTCGCGCATGAGGCTGCGCACTGCGGTGACGTAGATGCGCGTGGGGGCCAGCAGGGTCTGGGCAAAGGTCAGGCCGGACCCGGGCAGGACGTCGTCCGCCTTGGCCCCGGAGCCGTCGAAGATCTTGCGCACCAGGGAGTAGCCGTTGGAGTGCAGGCCCGAGGAGGCCAGGCCCACGATCACGTCGCCCGGCCGCACGGCCCGGCCGTCCACCAGCTTGTCCTCGTCCACCAGGCCGACGCAGAAGCCGGACAGGTCGTACTCCCCGTCCGGGTAGAAGCCCGGCATCTCGGCGGTCTCGCCGCCCAGCAGGGCGCACCCGGCCTGGCGGCAGCCCTCGGCCACGCCCTCGATGACCGCCTCGGTGACGGCCGGTTCCAGCCGCCCCGTGGCGAAGTAGTCCAAAAAGAACAACGGCTTGGCGCCCTGGACCAGCACGTCGTTGACGCTCATGGCCACCAGGTCGATGCCGATGGTGTCGTGCTTGCCGAAGGCGAAGGCCAGCTTGAGCTTGGTGCCCACGCCGTCGGCCCCGGCCACCAGCACCGGGCTTTTCATCTCGCTCACGTCGGGCTTGAACAGCCCGCCGAACCCGCCGATGCCCGAGAGCACCCCGCGGGTGAAGGTGGAGGACACCGTCTTCTTGATGTTCTCCACCAGCTTATTGGCCGCGTCGATGTCGACGCCCGCCTCCTTGTACGCCTTGGCCCTGTCGGACATGATATCACTCCTTTGCTCCGTGGAGCGGGCGTATGATAGAATCAAACCCCCCGGCCCGCAAGACACAGGTTCGGCCCGGGGCTTGCATGAACTCCTGGAGAATGTGAACATCGGAATCCACCCGACCGGTACGGGAGAAAGACATGAACATTCACAAGCCCATGCGCCTGATCCGGACCGGCGTCGCCCTGTTGACGCCCCTGATTCTGGCGATTTTCCTGACTCCGGTCTCCCCGGCCCAGGCCCAGTTCCCCAACAAGGACACGGCCAAGAACCGCCAGGACTCCTCCTGGGGCACGCGCAGCAACGAGTCCGAGCCCTATTTCGAGGACAGCGAGAACGGCACCTCCTGGGGCGTGATCCCGGGCGAGAAGCACGAGCAGCGCGACCCGTACAAGGACATCATCATCACCGTGGACCCGGACGTGTCCTGGCCGCCCTCGGGCAACGAGACCACCTCCACCACCACGACCCACACCACGGCCAACGCCACCGTGGATTCCAACTCCACGGATACCACCACGACGACCAACACCTGGTAGCAGGCCGTTGAAATTCCCGCGATGGCTACGTTGCTTCAAAAAGTTCAAACCCTCGCGTACGAGGAGTACGCATCGTTCTTGAACTTTTCTTGCGCCTTGCCCTCACGGTTTTTGAACGGCCTGTAAAATAGTCATTCTCGGTAGTCTCGTAGACGGTTTCCTTTTCCTTCGAGCAGAGATAGGCTTGCATCATGGTCCATCCTTTGGACAGGGAGGAAACCATGACCGAAGCCCGACTGTACAAGAAGCTTGAGAACGACCGGGTGCAGTGCCGGTTGTGCAGCCAGTTCTGCCTCGTCGAGGACGGCGCGCGCGGCCTGTGCGGGGTGCGCGAGAACAAGGGCGGCACGCTCTATACCCTGGTCTACGACCACGTGGCCGCGGTGAACATGGACCCGGTGGAGAAGAAGCCGCTCTACCACTTTTTGCCCGGCACCATGACCTTTTCCTTCGGCACCCAGGGCTGCAACTTCTCCTGCTCCTTCTGCCAGAACGACAGCCTGTCCCAGGCGCCCAAGTCCGGCCGCAGGCCCACGGGCCACCCGGCCACGCCCGAGGGGCTGGTCCGGGCCGCCCTGGACAACGACGCGGCCTCCATCTCCTACACCTATTCCGAGCCGACCATATTCTACGAGCTGGTGGCGGACACGGCCGCCCTGGCCCACGAGCACGGGCTCAGGAACATCCTGGTGTCCAACGGATTCCAGAGCCCGGAGTGCCTGGACTCCCTGGCCATCTGGTGGACGCGGCCAACATCGACCTCAAGGCCTTCACCAACCAGTTCTACCAGGAGCAGTGCGGGGCCAAGCTGGACCCGGTGCTCAAGAACCTGCGCCACATCCGCCGCCTGGGCTGGTGGCTGGAGGTGACCACCCTGGTCATCCCCGGGCTCAACGACTCGGACCAGGAATTGTCCGACATCGCCCGGTTCATCTCCGGAGAGCTGGGAACGCAGACCCCGTGGCATTTGTCGCGCTTCACCCCGCAGTACCGGCTGCGCGACCGGCCGCCCACGCCCACGGCCAGCCTGGAGAAGGCCCACGCCCTGGGCAAGCAAAACGGCCTGGACTTCGTGTACCTGGGCAACGTGCCCGGCCACCCGGACGGCAGCACCTACTGTCCGGGCTGCTCGGCCAAGCTCATCGACCGCATGGGCTTCTCCCTGGGTTCCGGGGCCGTGAAGGACGGCCGCTGCCCCAAGTGCGGCCGGGAGATCCCCGGGGTCTGGTCCTGACCGCTTCGGTTGCCAGAACGGCCCGGATGCAGTAGTCAACTTCACCCGTCGGGGTGTGGCGCAGACTGGTAGCGCGCCTGCTTTGGGAGCAGGATGCCGGGGGTTCAAATCCCTCCACCCCGACCATCCCTCCCTCCATGCCCCGTATTCCGGAAAACGGACGAAATCGCCCGCCCACCTGTTCCTTTCTTGCGCACCGGCTTTGTTGGTAAAACATTAAGATCGTTTGATTCCAGATGGTTGCCTCTGGCATGGGCCTTGCTCAACACCCTTGAGCATCGCCCACCCCAGCCGCCGGGCCGGTCCCGGCCGGAGGTAGCCATGACCCGTCCCTTGCCCTTCAAAGCCGTCGCCGTCAGGGCCGTCGCATTTCGGCCGGCGGCCGCGTTGCTGGCTCCCCTGTTCGCGATACTGGTCCTTTTCTCGGCCCAGGGCTGCGCCACCAAGGCCAAGCCTGTTTCCCAGTCCGACACCCCCGGCCCAGCACTACCTGCTGGGCATGCGCCTGGTGGAGAACGGCGAGTTTTCCCGGGCCGAGCCCGAGTTCGCACGGGCCCTGGCCCTGGAGCCGGACTTTGGTCCGGGCTGGGCCGGGCTGGCCCTGGTCCACGCCTATCGGACCCACATGGCCACGGACCCCGGACGCGCCCGGGCCGAGGCCGAGGCGGCCCTGGACCTGCTGGACAAGGCCGACTCCAAGTGCCGGGCCGACAACGAGCGCTTCGTGTTCCACGTCACCAGCCTGCGCGTGTACCAGACCCTGCGGACCGACCACTGGCTGGACCGCTGCGAGCGGGCCTATGACCGGGCCCTGGACTGCGAGGGGCTGGGCCCGGACATGCTGCCCCACTACCGTGACCAGGGCGCTGCCCATCTGTTCTTCGGCCGGGCCCTGCTCCTGGCCGGGGAGTACGTGGAGGCCCAGAACGTGCTGTCCCGGGCCGTGGGCTCCCCCTCGGTCTGGAAGGGCGCGGCCTCGGACCTCTACGCCAAGGCCCAGAAGATCGACCGCGCCCAGGCCCAGTTCAGCCTGACCGGGCTGGCCCGGGCCGTGGCCGTCCAGGACGTGGTCCAGCGGGCCGACGCGGCCGCCCTGGTGGTCAACGAACTGCACCCGGACCGGCTCTTTTCCGGCGGCCCCCTGGTGGGCGGCCACCCGATCCAGGCGGCCGTCCCGGCCGACGTGGCCGGGCACCCCATGGAGAACGCCATCATGAACGTGGTGGCCTGGCGCATCCGGGGCCTGGAGCCGCTGTACGAGCCCTCGGCCCACGCCTATTTGTTCGAACCGGCCCGGCCCCTGACCCGCAAGGAGCTGGCCTTTTTCCTCGAGGACGTGGTGCTGCGGGCCACCAGGGACGACGGCCTGGCCACCCGCTACTACTCGGACGCGGACTCGCCCTTCCCGGACGTGCCCGTGACCGCGCCCTGGTACAACGCCGCCGTCACGGCCGTGGGCCGCGGACTCATGCAGCCCGAGCTCAACGGCGACTTTAGGCCGGACGGCTACGTGGACGGGGCCGACCTGGTGCTGGCCGTGCTCAAGCTCCGCCAGGCCGTGGCCCGCTGACCCCCAACGCAGGAGAAATAACATGTTCAAGCGCATCCTCATCCTGGCGGCCCTGGTATTCGCGGCCATGGCCGCCCTGACCTATTGGGGGCCCGATTTCGTGGTCAACGCCCTGGCCCAGACCGAGGGCCAAGGCGACGTCACGGCCCCGCGCCAGGTGTTCGAGGCCGGGCACATCCAGGTCACCGCGTCCAGCCGCGAGGGCCAGGACGAATACTCGGCCCTGACCGCGGCCCGCTACATCGCCCTGAAGCGCATCCTGGAGACCGTGCAGGGCCTCGACCTGACCGGCACCAGCACCATCCAGAACGGCATGCTGGCCTCGGAGATCATCGAGACCTCGGTCAAGGGATTCGTGCAGGGAGCCACGGAATGCGGCAACAGCTACGACCGGGCCAAGGGCGTGGGCACGGTGTGCATGCGCCTGGGCCTGACCGGCCAGGGCGGGCTCTACGACACGGTCTACCCGGTCATCCAGAGCGAGATGAACATCACCACCGCGCCCCGCTACCAGGGTCTGGGCACCTCCGACGGGACCGCCGAGGCCGCCGAGGCCGTGGATATCCTCCACGACGGGCTCATCGTGGACGTGCGGGCCTTCCCCGAGTTCCGCCCGGCCATGGTCAACCGCATCCTGGTGGACAACGACACGGTCATCTTCCAGCCCGCCAACGTGGCCGGAACCGTGCTGGTGGAGCGCGGCTGCGGCGGCTACACCAACACCCTGGACAAGGCCAAGGCCCAGCTGGAAGCCTGGGGCAGCACCAATCCGCTGGTCATCGAGGCCGCCGGCGTGCAGGAAAGATCCGACGTGGTCATCTCCGTGTTTGACGCGGACAAGGCGTTCAGCGATAACGAAACCACCAATATGTTCGCCAATGCGCGTGTCGTATACCTGTTGAACTAGGAAACCCATGGCCCGCACCGGACCGCTTCTGCTCCTGGCCGCCCTGCTGCTCACGGCCTGCGCCGCGAGACAGGACCAGGCCGCGCCGCCCCTGGCCGAGGACGCCCAGTCCCTGCCCAGGACCCTGGCCGTGCTGCCCGTGGCCTTTGAGCCGGAGGGCGAGCCCGGCAAGATCACCCTGGAGAACGGCTACTCCCCCCTGGTGAGGCAACTGTCCCGGGCCTATCTGTTCAACGCCCTGGCCGGAAAGGGCTACCTCATGATCCCGTCCAACACGGTGGACGACATGGTGGCGGCCACGGCCCCGGACGGGGACTGGCGGGCCGCGGACATGACGGAACTGGCCCGCGACCTGGGCGCGGACGGCCTGGTGCGCCTGACCCTGACCGACGTGCGCGCCGCGGACAGCATCGTGTACGAGGAATACCTGGTGCAAGGCCGCATGGACCTGGTGGACGCGGACGGCCGGGTACTCGGGCCCTGGGAGGAGACGGCCACGGCCCGCGACCTGTCCATCCCCACCGGCCCCATCTCGGCGGCCGCCCTGCTCTTCGAGACCGCGGTGGACGAACCGGCCGAGCAAAAGGTGCGCAACCTGGCCTTCAGCTGGGGCGCGCTCCTGGCCGACCACGTCACGCCCTCGCCCCACGCCCCGGACCTACCCGCCATCAAGATGGTGGAGGCCAACGTGCAGCAGGGCGTGTTCGGCCGCGGCCAGCTGGTGGCCGTGCGCATGGCCGCCGAGCCCGGGCTCAAGGCCACCTTCTCCCTGGGCGACTACCGCACCAACCTGCCCCTGGACCCCATGGAGCCCGGCGACTACATCGGGCTCTACCAGGTGGGCGGCGACGACCAGGCCAAGGACCTGCCGCTCGTCATCCACATGGTCAAGAACGGGGTCGAGCGCGTTTGGGTGGAGGAATCCCGCCTGACCCTGGACGGGGCCGCGCCCCGCACGCCCTCGGACCTCAAGGCCGAGCCCACCAAGAACGGCGTCCAGCTCTCCTGGACCCCGCCGCCCGAGGACGACCTGGCCCTGTTCGTGATCCAGCGCTCGGACAAGGCGGCCGGTGACTACGCCACAGTGGGCACCAGCCGCGATGCGGGCTGGCTGGACGAGGACGTGCTCCAGGAATCCACCTACCACTACCGCGTCCTGGCCGAGGACGAGGCGGGCAACCTGTCCCACGCCTCCCGGTCGGTCAAGACCGTGACCCCGCGCCTGACCCCGGCGCCCCTGCCCCCGGTGGCCACCGGCACCCTGAGCCCGGGGCCCTACCTGGTGCCGGACGTGACCGTGGTGCCCAAAGGCGAACGGCTTCGCGTGCCCGCGGGCGCGGAACTGGTCTTTGATCCCGGCTCGGCCCTGCTGGTGGACGGCGACCTGATCCTGGCCGGACGCGAGGATCTGCCCGTGGTCTTGTCCGGCCGCGAGTGGCACGGAGTGGTCATCTCCCCGGGCGGCAGCCTGGTGGCCAGCCAGGCCCGGCTGCAGGGCTGCGAGTTCTGCCTGCTGGCCGAGGACGCCGAGGTGGCCATGGACCGGGTTTCCCTGTCCGGCGGAACGGGCACCGGGGTGGAGATCATCGACTGCATGGACTTCGCCCTGGAGGGGCTGGAGGTGCGCGACTTCAGCAACGGCCTGGTCCTGTCCGACAGCCGGGGCCATTTGACCGAGTCCTCCATCAGGGGCAACGCCATCGGCCTGACCGTCACCGGCGGCGAGGCCGAGGTGACGCGCAACGACATTTCCGGCAACGGCGTGGACGTGGCCAGCGACGGCCCCCTGGTGCTGCGCGAGAACTACCTGGGCTCCACGGACCCGGCCGGGCTGCGGCTGGAAGGGCCGGTGGAGGTCAAGAGCCTGCTCACGGACAAGCCGCCCTACGGCAAGGTGGTGGACCTGGACCTGTCCCACGAGGAGCGGGCCGCCCTGTTCGAGAAGTACCGCAACGCCGGGGCCGCGGCATTCGCCGAGGGCCGCTACGGCGACGCCCACGAGGACCTGGCCAAGGCCCTGTACCTGTTCCCGGACCGGGGCGTGTACCTGCTGCTGGCCTACACCCGCCAGGCCATGGGCGAGGACCCCCTGCCCACCCTGCTCCAGGCCCTGAACGACCACCCCCGGGACGTGCGCATCCACCAGGCCCTGGCCCGGGAGCTGGCCGGGCAGGGGCAGGTCCAGGCGGCCCTGGACGTGGTGCGCCAGGGTCTGGCCTTCCAGCCCGGGCACCCGGGGCTGGCCGAGCTGGAGAGTATCCTGGAGCGCGAACTGGCCGTGCCCAAGCGGAACGCGTCCGCGGCCCACGAATCCGAAGAGGAAGCCCCGCCCACGAGCCCCGATTTGAGCCCCGATTTGAGCGAGGAGGAATATCTGGAGAGGGAGCTGCTGGAGCCCGACCCATGATCGAAAAACGGGGCCTTTTGCTGGCCGCGCTGTTCGTCCTGATTCTGTTCCAACCGACCCTGGCCCAAGAGGACCCGCTTGTTGTCCGCTCCGAGCAACTGGCCCGCTTCAGCCTCAACTACGCAGGATACCTCATCGACCGGGGCGGCTACGCCGAGGCCCTGGAATACTTTCAGACCGCCCTGGAGAGCAGCGGGCTGGAGCAGACCCGCATGGAGGCCCTGTTAGGCCAGGCCGTGGTGCTGACAACCTACCTGGACGCCCCGGACACGGCCCTGGCCCTGTACCAACGGCTGGAGGCCGGGTTTCCCCGGGCGGCCGGGCTGGCCGCGTTCCGCCAGGGGCTGTTGCTCTACGAGCTGGACCGCACCGAGGAGGCCTCCCAGGTCCTGACCCGCTACCTGACCCTGAACCCGGACGGCTCCTTCGCGTTCCAGGCCGAGGCCCTGCTGGACCGCATCGAGGACAACCTGCCCCCGCCCGACGCGGACGTGCTCATTGCCCGGCCCACCCTGCGCGTGCTCCTGTACCGCAACGCGGTCGGCGTGGACCTGAGCGCGCCCGGCGGACAAGTTTGCATTGGACCGGGCCCTTATGAGAATCAGTGCGCGGACGTGTACGCCGTGGCCGCGTCGAACGGCCGCCTGACCCTGGACGGCCAGCCCACCAACCTGGCCCGGGCCGTGTTCGCGCCCACGTCCACGGTGCGCGTGGCCAGCCGGGGCGGGTCCAAGCACGTGCGCGGACGGGTCGTGGTCAAGGCCGAGGAGGACCGGCTCACGGTGGTCAACCTGGTGGACGTGGAGGACTATCTGCTGGGCGTGGTCCCGGCCGAGTCCTACGTGTCCTGGCCCGCCGAGACCCTCAAGGCCCAGGCCGTGGCCGCCCGCACCTACGCCCTGTACCAGGCCATGCACCGCACCCACCTGGACTACGACCTGCACGACGACCAGAAGGACCAGGCCTACAAGGGCGTGGACCACGAGCACCCGTCGGCCGCCAAGGCGGTGCGCGGCACGGCCGGGATCATCCTGACCCACGAGAACCGGCCCATCCTGGCCATGTACACGGCCAACTCCGGGGGCTGGTGCGCGGACGCCGGGGCCGTGTTCAACTACCTGGACAAGCCTTATCTGCCCGCCCACGCGGACCCGGCCAGCCTCAAGGGCGAGCACGCGGACTGGACCGTGAGCTTCACCCTGGCCGACATCGAGTCCCGTTTGGCCGGGGTGGGCGTGGACGCCCCCGGGCTGACCGGGCTGTCCGCGGCCGAGACCGGGCCTTCGGGCCGGGTCATCCGCACCGGGCTGGCCTGCGACGCGGGCGTGCTGGAGGTGCGCACCTGGACCACCCTGCGCAAGGCCCTGGGACTCAAAGACATCCTGTTCACCTTGACAGCGGACGGGGACACGGTAACCTTCCACGGCCACGGCTGGGGACACGGGGTGGGCTATTCCCAGTGGGGCGCGGCCGCGCTGGGCCGCAGCCTGAACCACCAGCAAATCTTGGAATTCTACTATCCCGGGGCGCGGCTGGTCCGCCAGTGGTAGGCCCCGGTCAAGGAGCACGATTGTGGTCAAATTCCTGTGCCGGGCCCTGAGCTCGTCCCTGGCCCGCATCCCGAGCCTGGTCTACGCCACCCTGTTCCTGGCCTGCATCCCGGTCTTCGCCACCATCTTCGCGGCCCATTCCCGGGAGTTCTTCCACACCACGGTCATCCACGAGCAGTCCTACAAGGACCTCAAGGCGCGGCTCATGCAGGGCATCCACGGGGCCATCACCAAGGCCACGGCCGCGGCCGACCCGGACAACATGATCACCCAGGGGGCCTGGTCCGTGGACCCGGACGGCCTGGTGGTCAGCGACGTGGCCGCCCGCGACGGGGATCTGCGCCTGGAGCTGGTGGCCCCGGCGGTCAACGCCCAGGCCAAGGCCAGCTCGGCCCACGTGGTGTCCGTGATCCTCACCGACCTCTACGGCATCGAAAAGGAGAAGGAGGGCAAGCCGGTCCACTACTTCCTGGTCCTGCCCGACGACATGGGCGGCCTGCCCGTGCCCCTGGCCCGGCTCTTCCCGGGCGACACCAACTATCCCAGCGACAAGGCGGCCTTTTTGCCCGTGGACCACGCCCTGGCCCGCGACGTATCCGCGTTCCTGGACGGGGCCGGGGGCTTCCCCTCGGACGGCCAGGGGCTGTTCCCGCGCATGCTCTACTTCTCGGCCGTGACCATCACCACCCTGGGCTACGGCGACATTGTGCCCATCTCGGACCGCTCCCGAATCCTGGTGGGCGTGGAGTCGGTGCTCGGCCTGATCCTGGTCGGCCTGTTCCTCAATTCCCTGTCCCACGAGCAGGCCGAGGCCCGGGAGCGCAGGCGGGCCAAGCGCGAGGCGCGCAAGGCGGCCGAACCCGTGCGGGACACGGAGCGCGACCGCACCCTGGGCAAGGTCATGACCACCATCCGCAGCCAGTCGGCAAGCAAATCCGGCGGAAAAAAGTCGCGCAAGGAAACGGACCTGAAACAGGCCCGGCAGGCGGCCAAGCAGGCCCTGGACATGGGCCCGCTCCTGGGCGACCGCGATACGGAAGAAAAAGATTAGTCGAAATCCGCTAAAAGCGACCCGACGTTGATGCCGGCCACCTCGGGCTTCTCCTGGTACTGGGCCCGGATGCGCCAGCAGGCCTGGTAGAGCTGGTCCGAGGAGATGCCGTTTCTCAGGGCCATGGAGGCCTCGATGAACGCGGCCAGCTTGTCGCACATCTTGAGCAGCTCGCCGTCCTTGGGATCGAACTGGTCCTCGTTGTACCGCCCGGCCAACTCCTGGCTGGTCACGGCCCGGACGCGGCCGTCCGTGCGCACCGAGGCCGTGAACTCGCTGCCCACCTCCAACCCCAGGAAGTAGCTCACCCGGTCCACCACGTCCGCGTACCCGCCCTTTTCCAGGGGATCGAGCACCACCCGGTCCAGCTCGGCCCGCTCGTACTCGCGGATGAGCCCGGAGATCTCCGGAGCCGACCCCTTGACCGGGGAGATGATGTCCCGGGTCAGGAGCTCGGGCAGGTCGTGGATGAGCCCGGCGAAAAAGTTGTTCTGCCTCCGGGCCCGGCAGGCCCCCACCTCCATGCTGAAGAACCAGGCGAACGCGGCCACGATGAACATGTGGCCCAGCACCGTGGTCTCGGGCACGCGCGGGGTCTGGGACCAGCGCTTCTGGAAACGCAGATGGCCGCAGGTGGCGGCGAAACGCTCCAGCACGTCGCCCTGGTCCTCGAGCAGCTGGGGCACACCGGCCAGGTCCGTGAACCCGCCCAGCCGGTGGAGAAAGCTCTTCTCGATCTCGTCCATGTCGAATGCGGGCGGGTTGACGCCCTTGATGAGCTTGAACTCGGAGAACGAGGCGTAGAGGTGGGCCGAGGCCAGGATGCGCCGGTCCAGGCAGTCCTCCTCGGGCTCCAGGAAGTAGGCGCCCATGCGCTCGGTGAAGTCCGGACCCAGGGGGGCCAGGCGCGGGGCCAGCCGCTTGAGCACCCAGTGGGTGAGCTTCTGGTAGTCGTCCCGGTTCTCCTTGATGCGGTAGAACACGGGCGGCTTGATGTCCGTGATGACCAGCCGGTAGAGGTACTCGAACAGCCCGCCCTCGACCACGGCCTCGCCCAGGGCCCGCCGCTTCTCCACGTCCATGTTTCGGGAGTTGAGCACGAAGAGCAGCCAGGCCACGATCATCTTGTGGGCCTGCTTGTCCACCTCCACCAGCTCCATGGGCCGCAGCTTGTCGTTCCAGCGCTTCATGAAGGCGCCGGAAAACAGCAGTTCGAGCAGGCTCTTTCGGATGGTGACGGACATGGGCTCTCCTTTGTTCAGGGTCTACCCGCATCCCCGGCCGGAGGCAAGGGCGCGGCCGTGAACAGGGATCAGCCGTGCTCCTGTTCGCTGCCGATGCCGGCCGCGTCCACTTCGGGCATGGCCTGGCCCTCCTCCCCGGCCAAGAGCGGCGGCAGGTAGATGGTCACGGTGGTGCCCTCGCCCAGCTTGCTGGTCAGGTCGATGTGCCCGCCCAGGTCCTCCACGATCTTCTTCATCATGGCCAGGCCCAGGCCGTAGCCCTTGTCCTTGGTGCTGTAGAAGGGGCTGAACACCTTGTCCATGTCCGCGTCGGTCATGCCCACGCCGGAGTCCTCCACCCGCAGGTAGACCAGGTCGTGCTCCAGCCCGGCCGAGACCTTGACCGCGCCGCCCTCCTCCATGGCCTCCATGGAGTTCTTGATCATGTTCACCAGGCACTGCTTGACCATCTCCTCGCCGCCCTTGACCTTGGGCAGTTCAGGCTCCACCGAGACGTCGAAGGTGTAGCCCTGCTTGGCGTACCCGGCCTTCATCAGGTCCACGGTCTCGTCCACCAGCTTGGCCAGGTCCACGGCCCCGGCCGGAGCCCTGGACGGCCGGACGAAGTTGAGGATGCCGGTGAGCAGGTTGTCCAGCCGCCTGGTCTCGTCCGCTATGATGGACAGCTTCTCGCGCTCACGGTCGGTCAGGCACTGAGACTTCATCAGGCTCTGGGTGAAGCCGCCGATGGCCATGAGGGGATTGCGGATCTCGTGGGCCAGGTAAGTGGACATCTCGCCCACCACGGCCAGCTTGTCGGTCTGCTGCTGGTGCTTCTCGCGCATGGTCCGGGCCGTGATGTCCCGGTGCATGATCATGACGTGGGTCTGCTTCCCGGTCTGGTTGTAGATGGGATAGGCGTAGACCCGGAAATAGAGCAGGCGGCCGTCCTCCGAGACCCGGGTGATGAGCTGCTCCTCCTTGCGGCCCGAGGCGATGCAGGCGAAGCGGGGACAGGACTCCTCCCCGCCCGGACACAGGAGTTCCCCGTCGGGCAGGGTGAGCACCTCGTGGCAGACCTTGCCCACGAGCTCCTCCTTGGGCCGGCCCGTGCGCTCCCACACGTGGCGGTTCATGTCCACCACGCGGCCCTGCATGTCCAGGAGCAGGATGTCCTCGCGCACCTCGTCGATGATGGCCTGGAGCAGATGGCGCTGGCGGTCCAGGCTGTCCCGGAAGTAGCCCGTGGACTTGGCCATGTCATGCAGGCCGCACAGGAAGATGGCCGCGTCCTGGTCGATGAAGGACACCGAGTAGGGCAGCTCCTCGCGCAGCAGGCGCAGCCGGTGGCGGTGCCCGGTCAGGTCGATGAGCAGGTTGATGTCCCGGTGCTCTCCCAGCATCTCGGACAGGTGGGCGTAGATGGGCAGCCCCTGGGACTTGGCGTAGATGAGCTTGGACCTGTTGGGTCCGGGCTCGGCCACGGCCGCCACTTCCAGGTCGGGCAGATAGGTGCGGAAGATGGGGTTGTGGGCGATGTCCATGATGGCCATGAACCCGGGGCCGGTGCCGAGGATGCCGATGCGGTAGGCCCTGTCTTCTCCTTCCCAGAGGCAGGCCATCTTCTCGGAATCCGGCTCGCCCATCCATTCCTCGGGCCACTGGTCGGTCTGTTGATCGGGAGCGTCGCCGGGAATCCTCTTCTCGATCTCGGCCATGAAGACCCTCCTGTTTACTTCTTCAATAGCCTACGAGGAGATCGTTGTCCTTGATTTTATAAACAAGTCTTCTAGAGAGGTTGCGAAAAAGAACAAACCCGGATAGGCATGGGATTGCAGCGCATCGTCAACCCAAGGAGAGCTCCATGCCCTTCAAGAGGATACTGCTCGCCGTGGACGGCTCCGAGCACGCCCTCAACGCCGCCCAGTACGCGGCGGAACTGGCCAAGGCCGTGAGCGCCAAGGTGATCCTGACCACGGTGGCCAAGTACGAGACCATCGTCCTGGACGAGCCCCGCTTCCAGACCACGGTGGACCAGACCAAGCAGAAAGCCGAACACCGTCTGGCCCCGGCCAAGGAACTGCTGGAAAAGGCCGGGGTGCCCTACGAAACGCTGATCCTGGACGGCCCCACGGCCGAAGCCCTGGCCGACGCGGCCGAACGGGAAGACGCCGACCTCATCGTCATGGGCTCCAAGGGCCACTCCAACCTCTCGGGCCTGATCTTCGGGTCCAAGGCCCACACCCTGCTGCACATCGCGCCCTGCCCGGTGCTGGCCATCAGGCTGCGGCACAAGAAGAAACCTAAGCCCGACGCGTAAGCAGGGCCACCGCTTCCATGTGCGGGGTGTGCGGGAAGAGATCGACCCCGCCCAGCCGGACCGGCTCGTAGGTCTCGGCCAGCCGGGCCACGTCCCTGGCCAGGGCCGGGGGATCGCAGGAAACCAGCACCAGCCGTTCGGGGTTCATGGCCTTCACCCGATCCAGAGCCGAGTCCGTGAGCCCGCCCCGGGGCGGATCGGCCACCACCACGTCCACCGCGCCCAGCTCGGGCATGCCCTGCCCGGTCTCCAGGTCCGCGCGCGCGAACACGCAGTTGCCCAATCCGGCCTCCCGGGCCGCGGCCCGGGCCTCGTCCACGGCCTCGGCCGCGGAATCCAGTCCGACCACCTTGTTCACGTCCGGAGCCAGGGCCAGGCCCACGCCGCCGGACCCGCAGTACAGGTCGGCCAGGGTGCTCTCCTTGGTCAATCCGGCCATGTCCCGGACCAGTTCGTACAATTTCTCGGCCGCGGCCGAATTGGGCTGGAAAAAACCTCCGGCCGAAATCCGGTAGCGCACCTCGCGCCCGGCCACCTGCAAGCGTTCGATGACGTGGTCCTCGCCCACCGAGGACACCAGGGCCTCGCCGAAGGCCAGGGCCTTGCGGCTCTTGCGCAGGGCGTGGGAAACCCCGGCCAAATGCTCCATGTTCTCCATGAGCCCGTCGCACAGGTCGGCCGCCCGGGCAAAGCCCTTGGTGGCCGGGGTGGTGATGAGCTGGGCCAGCCAGGTCCCCTCGGAGCGTGAGCAGCGCAGCACCAGGTGCCGCCAGAAGCCCTGGCCCGTGCGCGGGTCCCAGGCGGGCAGGCCGGTGCGGCGGGCGTATTCCCGCACCGCCTCCACCAGGCCCATGGCCTGTTCGGGCATGAGCCCGCATCCGGTCACGTCCAGCACCCGGCCGCTGGCCCGTTCCTTGAGCCCCAGGCTCAGCCCCCGGCCCTGGCCGGAAAACGCGAACTCCATCTTGTTGCGGTAGGCCCGGGTCTCGGGCGAGGGGATCAGGGGGTCAACGGTGGGAAAGCTCACCCGGCCGATGCGCTCCATGGTCTCGGCCAGCTGGCGCTGTTTTTCCATTACCTGGCGCTCGTAGGCCAGGTCCTGGTGCGAGCAGCCCCCACAGGCCCCGAAGTGCGGGCAAAAGGGCTCGGCCGCGTCCGGGCCGGGCTCCAGCACCTGCTCCACCACGGCCTCGGCGAAGCGCTTCTTGACCCGGTCCACCCGGGCCAAAACCCGGGCGCCGGGCAGGCCGCGCTCCACAAAGACCACGATGCCGTCCTCGGTTCGGGCCACGCCCCGGCCGCCGTAGGCCAGGGACTCGATCTCGCATTCGATGCGCTCGTTCTTCTGCATGGTTCCTCGCTTGATTGTCTCGGGAGGCAGCCCTTTGACACGGATACCCGCGCTTGTCTATGCTCAAAACAGACCAATTCCAGGCCGTTCAAAAACCGTGAGGACGAGGCGTGGGCAAAAGACCGGGCCCGACGTGTACTCTTCCGTACACGAGGGATCGGCCTTTTGCACGCAACGAAGTCATCGCGGGAATTTCAACGGACTGGAGCCGTGATCGACAAAGCAACGGCCATACCAACACTCCTGGCCCGGCTGGACAAGCTGGCCCCGGGACATTGCCTGGAAATCCGCACCTACAAGCGCAACCGGCTGGTGCGCTTCCAGCGCCTTGGCCAGGACGGATTCCTGGTGGTCCGGGACGGATTCGAGCAGGACCGCTTCCAGGTGGGAGCCGACAAGCTGAAAAAGACCCTGCGCGCCCTGCTCAAGCAGGAGTTCCCGCGCTCCACCAAAATCCGGGTATTCGACCTGGGCCCCTGCGATCCGGACGTTTCCCGGGGTATGAAACGACTCTAACAGGCTGTTGAAAAACGGCAATCTGCCGCGTTGCTCAAAAAGTTCAAACCCTCGCGTACGCGCAGTACGCGTCGGTCTTGAACTTTTTTCGCGCCTTGCATCTCACCATTTTTGAACAGCCTCCATTGTAACGGGCTCCTAACCCCTGGCCATCTTCTTTATCAGCTCCAGTTGGGCGGGCAGGCAAACCCTTTTCAGGTCATAGCGCTCTTGCACGGTCTGGCGGGCGGCCCGGCGCAGGGGCTCCATGTCCTTGGGGTTGTCCAGGACCCGGGCCACCGTATCCGCCAGTCGGCCGGGATCGAAAAAGTCCGTGAGCAGGCCGTTCTTCCCATCCTCCAGCACCTCCCGCACGGGCGGCGTGGCCGAGCCGACTACCAGGCAGCCGCAGGACATGGCCTCGAGCATGGACCAGGACAGCACGAACGGACAGGTCAGGTACACGTGGACCGAGGACACCTGGAGGATGCGCACGAACAAGGGGTACGGCACCCGGCCGGTGAAGTGCACCCGGGCCATGTCCGGGTCGTGGAGATTCAGGCCCGCCTCCTCCAGGTAGATTTCCCGCCAGGTCCTGCCCTCCGGGGCCGGACGGCCGTAGCCCCGGTCGTCCCCGCCCACCACCACGATATGGGCCTTGGGCCGCGACTTGAGCAGCTTGGGCAGGGCCCGGATCAGGGTGTGGAAGCCCCGGTAGGGCTCCAGGTTGCGGCTGACATAGGTGACCACCTCCTGGTCCGCGGCCAGGACCGTGCCGTCGGGCAGCACGGCCTTGGCGTCGGGATCGGGTTTGAGCAGATCCGTGTCCACGCCGTCGTGGACGACCTGGAGCATGTCCTGGTAGCGCGTGGGGAACAGGGAGTGCTGCCAGCGGGTGGGCACCAGGCCCCGGTCGCAGGACTCCAGGCCCAGGAGCACCCCGGCGTTGAGGGTGCGCACCCGGGCCGAGTCGTTGAGGTCGGCCGGGAACTCGGGATCAAAGCCCACGTCCGCGCCCGTGGGGTGGTAATAGAACTCGAAATAGCCGAGCACGGGCACGTCCGGGCAGGCCTCGCGCAGGTAGAAGGACTCGCCCCAGCCGGTGTGGGCGCAGATCAGGTCCGGCTTGAAGCCTTCCCTGGCCAGCTGGTCCAGCACCCGGAAGGCCACCTGGCCCCGGCGCACACTGGCCTCCAGCCGCCGCAGGTACTGGTGGGTGCCCTGGGACGGGCCCTGGGGCTCGGCGTACCACAAATGGCGCACCCCGGGCAGGTTGGCCGAATGGTCCTGCTTCTGGCCCACGGCCACCACGGTGTTGCCCGGGTCGCGGGCCAGGGCCGGGGCCATGTGCTTGAACTGGGCCGGGAAGTTCTGATGGATGAAGAGAATGTTCATCAATGGTCCTCAATAGTCCTCAATAGTCCTTGGCGGCCGGGCCCTCGATGCGGGCCAGCTCGGCGGTCACGTGGCCGATGACCACCTGGGCCTTCATCTTCACCGGGATGCGGTTGTCGTCGTTGGTGAACCACATCCAGATCTTGGAGTCCCGGCTCTTCTCGAACACCCCGCCCACCTCGCGGGTGTCGGGCACGACCAGGAAGGCGTCGAACTCGCCCAGGGGCACGTCCACGCGCTCCCGGGCCACCACCTCGCCCTGGCCCACGGTCAGCTTCTTGCCGTCCGTGACCCAGCCCTTGATGACCCGGCCGATGGACAGGAAGTGGGAGCGGAAGTGGTAGAGCACGGCCAAGGGGTCCAGGGTGTCGCCCTCAAGGTCGATGCGCTGCTTGAAGCCCTGGCGGCCGTACCGTGTGACCGTGGCGTTGTCGTCGCCTCCGCTCATGCCGGGCCAGTCGAACTCCAGCCGGGTGTCCTTTTCGTAGCTCCCTTCCCGCTGGTGCTTCTCGAAACGAAAGGTGCGGTCCACGGTCAGGTCGGTCCAGGACTCCATCACGTCGCGGACCTTGTACAGGTTGTCCAGGAATTCCGAGCTGCGGGCCGTGGCCTTGAAGTGATACATGAGGGTTCCGTCATGGTCCTCCACGTCCACCACCTCCAGGGTGGCCTCCCCGGCGTAGACCACGGTCCACCACAACTCGTAGACCAGCTTTTCGCCGGGCTGGAAGGGAAAGGAGCGCTTGAGCCCGGCCCGGGCCGGAGCGCCCAGGGCAAGGCAAACCAGAACGGCGGCCAGCAAGGCCGTAAAGCGCGGGGCGTTCAGCCTAGCCCTCCTTTTCGGGCTTGGGCCGCTCCTTGGGCCGCAGGGCGCCTTTCTGCTCCAGGAACATGAGCTTGAGCTGCTGGGAGACATCGGAGTCGTAGCCCACGTCCGAGAGCAGGGCGTTGGCCGCGGCGTCCGGGTCCATGGGATCGGCGTAGGGCCGCTTGGTGACCATGGCGCAATAGGAATCCACCAGGGCGGCCAGCCTGCCGATCCTGCTGATCTCGTCCCCGGACTTCTTCAGGGGGTAGCCCGTGCCCTTGGTCCGCTCGTGGTGCTCCATGACGCAGGCCTCGGTCTCGGGGGAGCGCAGGTCCAGCTTGGCCAGGATCTCGTTGCCCAGCTTGGGGTGCTGGAGAATCTTGTTGCGCTCGTCCGTGGTCAGGGGCGTGGTCTTGTCGCGGATGAAGGCCGGAATCTTGGTCATGCCCGCGTCGTGCAGGGCCAGGCCCACGGTCAGGTTGTCGAAGGTCTTGCGCTTGATCCCGCCTTCTTCGAAATTCTTCTTCCGCATCTGACCGTACAGGGCCAGCCCGGCCACCAGGCAGTTGAAGGAGTGGTTGACCAGGGTGTGCTCCAGGTGCAGCCGCCGGGTCAGGGCCCGAATGCGGTGGATGTCCTCGAACAGGTACTCCGTGAGCACCATGAGGTCGGTGTAGAGCTTCTCGAACACCGGCTTCACGGGCTGGTCCATGAACTCGCCGATGCGCCGGGTCAGGGCCTGGGCGAAGATGTCCGCTATCTCGGTCTCGGTCAGGTTCTTGTCGGCCAGGACCAGGTCGAGCTGGTATGAGATGTGCTTGACGTAGACCGGATGGTCCTGCCGGGAGACGAAGATCACGCCCTGCTTGACCAGCTCGGCCAGCTCCTCCACCTGCTCGTTGGAGAGCCGCCCTCCCTTCTTGTAGTAGGGCAGCACCCGAACCACGTCCTCCTTGAGACGAAAGATGTCCAGGGGCGGGCGGTACTTGTTGAAGCTGGACAGGATTTCCTGGCCGATCTGGTAGTACTCGTCGTTGAGTCCGCTGGGAACGTCTTGCTTGGTCATGGCTACTTTTCGAAGATCTTCACTACGTTGGTTTGGGTCTGCATATGGTGCTTCCTGGGCTGGCCCGCGGCCACGATGACCGTGTCGCCCGGGGCGAACCAGGGGCTGGCCATGACGAAGTTCTCGGCCCGCTCCTGGTGGTTGGCGTCCTCGCTCAGGGGCTCCACGGGCATGACGCCCCAGGACAGGTTGGTGAAGCGGCGAACCACGGTCTTGGGCGAGATGGCGAAGACCAGGTGCTTGGGACGGCAGGCGGCCATGGTCCGGGTGGTGGCCCCGGAGGTGGAGTGGCAGACCACGGCCTTGGCCCGGGTCTTGTCCGCCAGGAGGCAGGCGGCGTAGGCCAGGAACTTGGCCGGAGACTCCTGGTCGGCCGGGGCCTTGAGCATCTGCCCGGTCTCGACCATGTAGGCCTCGGCCTGCTCCCCGATCTGGCTCATGTAGGCCACTGTCTCCATGGCGTAGCGGCCGATGGCCGTCTCCTCGGAGAGCATGATGCAGTCCGCGCCGTCCAGGATGGCGTTGGCCACGTCCGTGGTCTCGGCCCGGGTGGGCATGGGGCTGGAGACCATGGACAAAAGCATCTGGGTGGCCACGATGACCGGCTTGGCGGCCAGGTTGCAGGCGCGGATGATCCGCTTCTGCATGGGCGGCAGGTCGGGCAGGTCGCACTCCAGGCCCAGGTCGCCCCGGGCCACCATGAGCCCGTCGCTCTCGATGATGATGTCGTCCAGGTTCTGGATGGCCTGGGGCCGCTCCAGCTTGGCGATGACCGGCACCTCCCGGCCGTACTCGCGCATGAGCGCCTTGAGCCGGACGATGTCCTCGGCGCGCTGCACGTAGCTCATGGCCACCAGGTCCACGCCCAGGTCCAGCCCGGCCTTGAGATCGTCGCGGTCCTTGGCGGTCAGGGCCTCCAGCTTGGTGTCCTTGCCCGGGAAGGCGATGCCCTTGCGCGGCGGCGCGATGCCCGAGTTGTCGGCCTCCATCTTCACGGTCAGTTCGTCCACGCGCTCGGTGATCTTGAAGCGCAGCATGCCGTCGGACAGGGCCACCACGTCGCCGATCTGGAGCTGGCGCAGGAGCTGGGGGTACTCCAGGCAGATGGTGTTGCCCGTGTACTCCTTGTCCAGGCCGGGCGCGGTGAGCACCACCTCGTCGCCCTTGCTCACCTCCAGGGTGCCCAGGCCCAGGTCGCAGGTGCGGATCTTGGGCCCGGAGAGGTCCTGGAGGATGGACAGGGTGACCTCCATCTCCCGCTCCAGCTCGCGGATGGCCGCCACCAGGTCGACGAACTTGTCGCCCGAGGCGTGGGAGAAGTTGAGCCGGAAAATGCGGGCCCCGGCCTCCACCAGCTGGCGGATGGCGTTCTTGTTGTCCGTGGCCGGGCCCAGGGTGGCGATGATCTTGGTGTGCATGGACTGTCCTTTTGCGCCTTGGCCCCTTGTTCGGGACGTTTCAATTCAACGTGTCGCTATCGTTGTACAAATAATCGAGCATTGCAAGAGCCGCCCATCCCCGGTCGACCGGGGCGACACCTCTGGAAGCCCTTTGTACCCTCTATTTTTCCCGAAGAAAACCACTCATTGATGTTGACATGCTCTTGAAAATCGAGCAGGAGTGGTGAAACGGGGTAATAATGTGGTAAAAAGTGGTAGACCCAGGGGAGCACAGGGGAGCCACGTGGAAGGAACGGGACCCGACATCCACCCCGGTGACAAGGTTTGAGGACCATGAAGTTCCAGGGACACGCCCACCGAAGCATCGACTCCAAGGGACGGCTCATGCTGCCCCCGGATTTTCGCGACCACATCCTGGCCGAGGAACCGAACGGCCGCATCGTGCTCACCCTGTTCGAGAAGCACGTCATCGGCATGTCCCCGGCCCAGTGGACCGAAACCGAGCGCGAGATCAACAAGGTCAAGACCCCGAGCAAGGAACTCCAGCTGGTCAAACGCATCCTCTTCTCCGGGTACGAGGAAGTGAGCCTGGACAAGCAGGGCCGCATCCAACTGCCCACCCACCTACGCAAGTCCGGCCGCCTCGACAAGGAAGTGGTGGTCTTCGGCGTGGACCGGCGCTTCGAGGTCTGGGCCGGTCCGGAGTTCGAGGACATGCTGGGCCAGGATTTCGACGTTTCCCAGGAGCTGGCCGACAGCGGCGTGGAGCTGCCCTTCTAGGGGGCCTTCGCCGTGCCCGCTCCGCACGAGATACACGCCACGGTCCTCAAGGAGGAAGTGGTGCGCCGCATTCAGCCCAAGCCGGGAGGACGCTACCTGGACGGAACCCTGGGCCTGGGCGGGCACACCGAAGCCATCCTGGAGGCCGCGGGCGGCCAAGCCGAGGTCCTGGGCCTGGACCGCGACACCAAGGCCCTGGAACAGGCGAGCGAACGGCTGGCCGCATACGGGGACAGGGTGCGCACGGCGCACCTGCCCTTCAGCCGCTTCGAGGAAGCCCTGGCCGAACTGGGCTGGGACGGACTGGACGGCGCGGTGCTGGACCTGGGGGTCTCCTCCCTGCAGCTGGACGACCGGGAGCGCGGCTTCAGCTTCATGGGAGACGGGCCCCTGGACATGCGGATGGACCCCGAGTCCGGGGCGGCCCCGGCCCGGGTCCTGGTGAACAAAGGGCCCTTTGAGGAACTCAGGCGGATCATCAAGGAGTACGGCGATGAACCCCTGGCCGGAAAAATCGCCCGGGCGATCGTCAAGCAGCGGATGGACGCGGACATCGAGACCACGGCCCAACTGGCCGAGCTCGTGTCCCGGGCCTATCCGCCCGACCGCCGCCGCCAGGCCCGCAACCATCCGGCAACCAGAACCTTCATGGCCCTGCGCATCGCGGTCAACCGCGAGGTGGAGGAACTGGCCGAATTTCTCAGGCGCATGCCCGGGCCCCTCAAGCCCGGCGGGAGGCTGGCTGTGATCTCCTTCCATTCCCTGGAGGACCGCATGGTCAAGCACGCCTTCCGGGACTGGGCCCGCGACTGCGTCTGCCCGCCCAGGCAGATGATCTGCACCTGCCGGGGCCGCGCCTTGGTCCGGCTGCTGACCAAGAAGCCGGTCATGGCCGAGGAAGAGGAAGTGGCCGGAAATCCCAGGGCCCGGAGCGCCAAACTCCGCGTGTGCGAGAAACTGCCCGAGGAGGCCGCCCCATGAGCACCCCGGACAGAAAATGGTTCGTGCCCCTGCTGCTGGCCATCGGGCTGGCCCTGGGGCTCAGGCTGACCCAGGCATTGGTGAGCATCGAACGCACCGACCTGGCCTATTCCATACGCGCGGCCGAACGGGAGCTGGCCGAGAAGCGGGAGCTGGTGGGCAAGCTGGAAGTGGAGCGCAACAACCTGCGCTCCCAGGGAGAGCTGGCCCGGTTGGCGAAGACATTCAAACTGGGACCGGCCGAGCCGGGACAGATACGGAGCGTGGAGGGCCCCGGGAGCTAACAAGGGGTCCGAAACCGCCCACGTCAGGGAGCGACAATGCGGGCGAACCAAACGCGGAAGCAAGCCGGACCGGGCAAGGCCAAACTGGTCTTCGTGGCCGTGGTCTTCGCTCTCGTCTGGCTGGGCCTCTGGGGCCGCGCCGCGTACATCCAGCTGGTCCAGGGGCCGCGTCTGGAGGAGATGGCCGCGCGCCAGAACCTGACCAGCGAGCACCTGTCCGGGCAGCGGGGCAAGATCCTCGACCGCTCGGGCCAGATCCTGGCCACCAGCGTGGAAGCCAAGTCCGTGTTCGTCCGTCCCCAGGAGATCGAGGACAAGGACCGGGCCGCCTCCCTGCTCTCCGAGGTTCTGGGCATGGACCGGGCCGCGGTGCTCAAGCTCCTGAACAAGCCCAGCAAGTTCGTATGGGTCAAGCGACAGGTCACGGACCGCGAGGCCCTGGCCCTGGCCGACGCCGCCGCGCCCGGCGTACACCTGACCGAGGAATTCATCCGCCTCTATCCCCAGGGCCACCTGGCCGGGCAGATCCTGGGCTTCGTGGGCGTGGACGGCACGGGCCTGGAAGGGCTGGAGCGCGAGTTCGAGAACCAGCTGGCCGGGGGCTCGGCCGACCTGGTGGTCCACCGCGACGCCACGGGCAACAAGCTGGTCCTGGACACCGACGACATGGACCTGGACGTGGACGGCCGCGACCTGACCCTGACCCTTGACGTGCATATCCAAGGCATGGTGGAACAGGCCCTCGAACGGGCCGTCAAGGGCTTCGAGGCGCGCTACGGCGTGGCCGTCGTGATCCACGTGCCCACGGGCGAAATCCTGGCCCTGGCCAACTGCCCGTTTTTCAATCCCAACGACTACCGCACCTCCTCGGCCGTCCTGCGTCGCGACCGCGCCGCCCTGGACATCGTGGAGCCCGGCTCCATCATGAAGCCCCTGCTCATGGCCGCGGCCCTGGAGGAAGGCGTGGTCACCCCGGACCGGGTGTTTGATTGCGAACTGGGCAAGTACAAGGTCGGACCGTACGTGATCCGCGACCACCACGCCTACGGCTGGCTGACCACCAACGAGGTGCTGCGCTACTCCTCCAACATCGGGGCGGCCAAGATCGCCCTGGAACTGGGGGCCGAACGCTACCGCGGCTACCTGACCCGCTTCGGCCTGGGCAGCCCCACGGGCCTGGCCCTACCGGCCGAGGCCGCGGGCACGGTCCGGCCGTGGAAGGAATGGAGCGACTTCGACCTGGCCGCCAGCGGCTTCGGCCACGGCGTGGGCGTCACGGCCCTGCAGATGGCCCATGCCTACCTGGCCCTGGCCAACCACGGCGTGACCAAGCCCCTGGTCCTGGTCAAGGGGCTGGACAGCCTCCTGGTCCAGGGGCAGCGCGTGGTCAGCCAGGAGACCGCGGACACGGTCATGTCCATGATGCGCGAGGTGGTGGAGCTGGACGGCACGGGGCGCGGGGTGCGCATCCCGGGCATGCCCATGGCCGGCAAGACCGGCACGGCCCAGAAGGCCTCCAAAAAGGGCGGCTACGGCGAAAAATATCTTTCCAGCTTCCTGGGCCTGCTGCCGGCCGACAACCCGGAGCTGCTGGTCCTGGTCATGATCGACGAGCCCGGCCCGGTCAACGCGGGCGCCAAGGTGGCCGCCCCGGTGGTGCGCGAGATCGCCGTGGCCACCATGGCCTACTGGGGACGCCTGCCCGACCCGACCATTGCCGCCCAGTTGGCCGAGCAGGACGAGGCCGCCGACCCGACCGTGGCCGAGACCGACCTGGCCGTGGTGGAACCGGCCGGGGACAATGACCAGGGAACCCCGGCGGCCGTGGGCCAGACCGTGGCGGCCGTGGTGGAAACCGACCTTTCCGAGATCCGGGTGGCGCCGGAGCAGGCGGCCGTCATCCCGGCCATGACCCCGGGCAAGCGCGTGCCGGAGTTGTCCGGCCTGCCCGTGCGCCGGGTGCTGGAGCTGCTGGCGCAGAAGGGCATCATCCCGGTCATCAAGGGCCACGGCTCCACCGTGGTCGGGCAGCATCCCGACCCGGGCGAACCCTGGCCCGACCCCCAGGCAGGTGTCGAGAACCAAGAGAGCCCGGCGGGGAGCGCGGGCGAAAACCAGGAAGGGAACCATGTTTTTATTCTCTGGGTCTCCTAACCGCAGGCAGGAACGAAGCATGAACAACGGCGAACAAGACGGCTGGGGAACGTTGCTGGACAAAGTGGGCCAAGGGCTCATGGTCCGCACCGACTCCCGCCTCGTGCAGCCCGGGGAGGTCTTCGTGGCCTTGCCCGGGGCCAAGGTGCACGGCGCCCGGTTCATCTCCGACGCCCTGGCCCGCGGCGCGGCCCACGTGGTCACTGACCAGGCCCTGAGCGACCTGCCGTCCGAGGCCCAAGGGAAATATCTGTTCCACGCCGACCCGGCCCAGGCCCTGGGCGGGCTGGCCACGGCCTTTTTCAAGACCGATTCGCTGCAGCTCAAGCTGGTGGGCGTCACCGGCACCAACGGCAAGACCACGGTCAGCTACCTGCTGGAGCACCTGCTCACCGCGTCCGGACTCAAGGTCGGGCTGCTGGGCACCGTGGCCTACCGCTGGCCCGGCTTCTCCCTGGACGCCCGGCTGACCACCCCGGACTGCTGGACCCTGCACGAGCTCATCGCCAACATGGACAAGAGCGAG
The DNA here is from genome assembly GCA_963666895.2 of Desulfovibrionaceae bacterium. Taxonomy (GTDB): domain Bacteria; phylum Desulfobacterota; class Desulfovibrionia; order Desulfovibrionales; family Desulfovibrionaceae. The sequence goes on from CAXXNS010000016.1 coordinate 57,773, forward strand.
GTGGACGTGACCGTCATGGAGGTCTCGTCCCACGCCCTGACCCAGCAACGCGTGGCCGGGCTCAAATACGACGTGGCCCTGTTCACCAACCTGACCCAGGACCACCTGGACTACCACAAGGACATGGAAGACTACTTCCAGGCCAAGGCCAAACTCTTCCGGGCCTGCGGCACGGACAGCCTGTGGCGGGTGGCCAACCTGGACGACCCGCACGGCCTGCGCCTGGCCGAGGAGTGCCCGGACCGGACCGTGGGCTTCGGCCTGGGTCCGTCCACGGACGCGGCCCACGCGGCCATGCCCGACCTGGAGGTGCTGTCCGGCGAGATCCTGCAGCACGGCGTGGGCGGCATGACCCTGCGCACCCGCTACCGGGGCAAGTCCTGGGACATGGACAGCCCGCTCATCGGCGCGCACAACGCCTCCAACCTGCTGGCCGCCCAGGCCGCGGCCACCCGGCTGGGCGTGTCCTGCCGGGACATGAGAAAACTGGCCGGGTTCGGCGGGATTCCCGGACGGCTGGAACGGGTGGAGAACCCGCTCGGGCTGCACGTGTTCGTGGACTTCGCCCACACCCCGGACGCCCTGGAGAACGTGCTCTCCTCCCTGCGCGAACTGGACTTCCACCGGTTGATCGTGGTCTTCGGCTGCGGCGGGGACCGCGACCGGACCAAACGGCCCATCATGGGCCGGGCCGTGGCCCAGTACGCGGACGTGGCCGTGGCCACCTCGGACAACCCGCGCAGCGAGGACCCGGAACGCATTTTGGACGAGATCATGCCCGGGCTGCGGGAGTGCCCCAAGGTGTATCGCCAGTCCGACCGGCGCAAGGCCCTGGCCCTGGCCGCGGACCTCATGACCAAGGACGACGTGCTGGTCATCGCGGGCAAGGGCCACGAGACCACCCAGAAGATCGGCGACCAGATTCTGCCCTTCAGCGACGTGGATGAGATCAAGCGCATTCTCGAGGAGATGCATCGGTGCGGCTGACCCTGAACCAAGTACTTCAGGCCCTGACGGGCCGGACCGGCCCGGACGACAGCCCCCTGGGCGTGGTCCGCACGGACTCGCGCCGGGTAACGTCCGGAGACCTGTTCTTCTGCCTCAAGGGCGAGCACGTGGACGGCCACGACTACGCGGCCAAGGCCCTGGAGGCCGGGGCCGGCCTGGTGGTGGCCGAGCGTGGCCTGCCCGGACTGGACCCGGACAAGATTTTGGTGGTGGACGACGCCCTGGCCGGACTGGGCCGCCTGGCCCGGTTCCAGCGCGACCGGGCCCAGGCCCGCGTCCTGGCCGTCACCGGCACGGCGGGCAAGACCTCGGTCAAGGAGATGCTGGCCCTGGTGGCCTCCCGCGAGCTGCGCACCTGCAAGAACTACAAGAACTACAACAACCAGCTCGGCCTGCCCCTGGCCATTCTCGAGGCCGAGGCCGACGCGGACCTGTGGGTCCTGGAGCTGGGCATCTCGCACCCCGGCGACATGGAGGATCTGGGCCGCATCGCCGCTCCGGACCTGGCCCTGATCACCAACGTGGGCCCGGCCCACCTGGAGGGCCTGGGCAGCGTGGAGGGCGTGGCCGAGGCCAAGGCCTCCCTGCTGGACCATCTGGCCCCGGACGGCACGGCCATCATCTGCCGCGACCATCCCCTGCTCATGGAGGCCGTGGCCAGACGCTCTCCGGCCGAGCTGATCGAATTTTCCGCCAAGGACGAGTCCGCGCCGTACTGCTGCCTGTTCCAGGGACCCGGCCAGGCCGGGTCCCAAACCGGCCTGGAGGACGACAACGGCCTCTTCCTGCTGCGCACCCCGGAGTTCAAGGCCAAGATGGTCCTGCCCCTGTGCGGCGAGCACTGGGCCGAGAACATGGCCGCGGTGGCCGCGGCCGCCGGAACCCTGGGCCTGTCCCGCCAGGCCCTGCTGGGCGGCATGTCCGCCTTCACCCCGGCCGGGCAGCGCTTCGTGCGCCGCCGCCTGGGCGAAATGACCCTGATCGACGACTCCTACAACGCCAACCCCCTGTCCATGACCCAGGCCATCCGCACGGCCCGCGCCCTGGCCGGGGACGGGCCCCTGGTCCTGGTCCTGGGCGACATGCTCGAACTGGGCCGCACGGCCGCCGAGGCCCACGAAAGCCTGGGCCGCATGCTGCGCGAAGTGGCCCCCTCGGCCGTGTTCTTCCAGGGCGCGCACGCCGACGACGTGGCCCGGGGCTACGGCGCCAACGGCTCCAGTGTGACCACGGTGCAAGAGCCCGCCGAGGTCCTGGCCGCCCTGGGCGCCAAGGACAAGAGCGTGGTCCTGGTCAAGGGCTCGCGCTCCTGCCGCATGGAACGCTACGTGGACGCCCTTCGCGAACGCTTCGCCGCAACCGAGTCCGGAGACGCCTCGTGATCTACCACCTGCTCTATCCCCTCTCCGAAACCATCGGAGCCTTCAACGTCTTCCGGTACATCACGTTCCGGGCCACCTACGCCATGCTCACGGCCCTGGTCCTGACCATCTTCCTGGGCCCGCGCTTCATCCGCTGGCTCAAGCGCGTCAAGTGCGGCCAGCACATCCAGTCGGACGGGCCCCAGTCGCACCTGTGCAAGGAGGGCACCCCGACCATGGGCGGCCTGCTCATGGTCACGGCGGCCATGGTTTCGGTCCTGCTCTGGGGCGACCTGACCAACATCTACGTCTGGTTGACCCTGATGGTCTTCGCCGGTTTCGGAGCCGTGGGCCTGGCCGACGACTGGATCAAGCTGGCCCGGGGCACCAACAAGGGGCTGTCCGCCGGGGCCAAGTTCGGGGGCCAGTTCCTGGTGGCGGCCGTGGCCATCGCCCTGCTCCTGGGCGAACCGGCCTACTCCACCCAGCTGGCCGTGCCCTTTTTCAAGGACTTCCAGCCCGACCTGGGCTGGTTTTACCTGCCCCTGGCCATGTTCGTGCTGGTGGGCACCTCCAACGCGGTCAACCTGACCGACGGCCTGGACGGCCTGGCCATCGGGCCCATGGTGGTCGGCGCGGCCTGCTTCGGCCTGTTCATCTACGTGGCCGGGCACGCCAACCTGGCCGACTACCTGAACGTCATTTCCGTGCCGGGCGTGGGCGAGGTGACCGTGTTCTGCGGCGCGCTCATGGGCGCGGGCATGGGCTTCCTGTGGTACAACGCCTACCCGGCCCAGGTCTTCATGGGCGACGTGGGCTCCCTGTCCCTGGGCGGAGCCCTGGGCTTCGTGGCCGTGCTGGCCAAGCAGGAGCTCCTGCTGGTCATCGTGGGCGGGGTGTTCGTATTCGAGACCCTGTCGGTCATCCTCCAGGTGGGCTACTTCAAGGTCTCGGGCGGCAAGCGCATCTTCCGCATGGCCCCCCTGCACCACCATTTCGAGCTCAAGGGCATCCCGGAATCCAAGATCATCATCCGGGCCTGGATCATCTCCATCCTCCTGGCCATGCTGGCCCTGTCCACCCTGAAGCTGAGGTAGCCATGAACCCGCTGGCCAGAGAACTCACCAACCGCGACCTCTTCCGGGACCACCTGGTCCTGGTGGTGGGGGCCGGCGTGTCCGGCGCGGCCGCGGCCAGGCTCCTGCACACCCTGGGAGCCCGGGTGCGCGTGGCGGACTCGGGCCAGTCCGTGCAGGTGGACCGCCTGGCCGGTCTGGAAGGCAAGATCGATCTCCAGTTGGGGCCCCACCACCGCGGCCAGTTCTCGGACGCGGACCTGGTGGTCCTGTCCCCGGGCGTGCCCAGGAAGAGCCTGGAGCAGTATCTGAACGACATGCCCGAGCGCCACGTGGTGGCCGAGACCGAGCTGGCCTCCTGGTTCATCGAGGAGCCCATCATCGCCATCACCGGCACCAACGGGAAGACCACCACCACCCTGCTCACGGCCGCCATGATCGAGGCCGCGGGCAAGCGGGTGTTCGTGGGCGGCAACATCGGCACGCCCCTGTCCGAGTACGTGCTGTCCGGGGCCCGGGCCGACGCCCTGGTGGTGGAGGTGTCCAGCTTTCAATTGCAGACCTGCCGCCGCTTCAAGCCCGAGGTGGCCGTGCTCCTCAACGTGGCCGCCAACCACCTGGACTGGCACGAAGACATGGACGAGTACGTGGCCGCCAAGCTCAACGTGTTCGCCCGCCAGGACAAGGACGACCTGGCCGTGCTGCCCGAGGCCCAGCGCTCCTTCCTGGAACAGCACCTGGAAAAGTACGAGGAGTGCAAGGCCCGCAAGGTCTGGTTCACCACCCCGGCGACGTTCCGGTTCCCCTGTCCCGGCCTGCTGGGCGCGCACAACCGCTCCAACATGGAGGCCGCCTGGCTGGCCGCCTCGGAACTGGGCGCGGACGAGGAATCCGCGGCCCGGGCAGCGGCCGCCTTCGTGCCGCCGCCCCACCGGCTCCAGCCCGTGGCCGAGGTGGACAAGGTGCTCTACGTGGACGACTCCAAGGCCACCACCCTGGACGCCACGGCCGCCGCGGCCGCCAGCCTGGACCGGCCCGTGCGCCTGCTCATGGGCGGGGTGTTCAAGGGCGGAAACGTGGCCGACCTGGCCGAAAAGCTGCGCCACAAGGTGGTCCAGGTGGGCCTGTTCGGGGCCGGGCGCGAGGTGTTCGAGCCTCCCCTGACCGCGGTGTTCGACACCTTCTGGGAGCCGGACCTGGACAAGGCCGTGCGCCGCCTGGCCAGGGACGCCAAGCCCGGGGACGCGATTCTGCTCTCCCCGGCCACGGCCAGCTTCGACGCCTACAAGAGCTACGCCGCGCGCGGCGACCATTTCCAGGCCATTGTCCATGAGTTGAAGGAAAAACTCGGGGAGGCCCAGTCATGAACCGGCGCGTGAGCACCACCACCGCGGGCATCAAGGCCCGCGTGGAAGCCCTGGGCGCGGACCAGTGGCTGCTGCTGGCCGCCCTGGTCCTGGCCGGGTTCGGCCTGATCATGGTCCTGTCGTCCTCGGGCATCATGGCCGAGCGCTTCCACGGGGACAAATACTTCTTCTTCAAGAAGCAGGCCCTGTTCCTCGGCATCGGCCTGGTGCTCATGCTCACGGTCTCCCGGCTGCCCAAGTCCCTGTTCTACGACCTGACCTATGTGTGGATCGGCCTGTCCCTGCTCCTGCTCTTCGCCACCTCCTTCACCCCGCTGGGGATCAAGGTGAACCAGGCCACGCGCTGGCTGCGCATCGGCCCGGTGTCCCTGCAGCCCCTGGAGATGGCCAAGATCGCCCTGGTCATCTACCTGGCCCACTTCTTCGCCCGCAAGCAGGAACTCATCAAGACCTTTTCCGTGGGCTTTTTGCCGCCCTTCCTGGTCACCGGGGCCTTCTGCCTCCTGCTCCTGGCCCAGCCCGACTTCGGCGGCGCGGTCTTCCTGGCCGGGCTGCTCTTCTTCATGTGCCTGGCCGGGGGCACCCGGGTCGTCTACCTCCTCCTGTCCGCCACCTTCGCGGGCTGGGCGGGCTGGCAGCTCATCGTCCAGTCGCCCTACCGCCTCCAGCGCTGGACCGCCTTCCTGGACCCCTTCAAGGTGGCCCGAAACGAAGGCTACCAGTTGGTCCAGTCCCTGTACTCCTTCGGTTCGGGCAAGCTCGCCGGCGTGGGCCTGGGCGCGGGCAAGCAGAAACTCTTCTACCTGCCCGAGGCGCACAACGACTTCATCATGGCCGTGGTGGGCGAGGAGCTGGGCTTCCTGGGCGTGTCCTTCGTGTTCCTGGTCATCGGCCTCATCCTGTGGCGCGGCCTCAAGGTCACCCTGGAGCAGGAAGACCTGCGCGACCGGCTCTGCGCCTTCGGCATGGTCCTCATCCTGGGCCTGGGCTTCCTGCTCAACCTGGCCGTGGTCCTGGGCACTGTGCCGCCCAAGGGCGTGCCCATGCCCTTCGTGTCCTACGGCGGCTCCGGCCTCATGGGCTCCTTCGTGTGCATCGGCTTCCTGCTCAACCTGTCCCGGCACCGGTCCGGCAACGGGAGCAAGCCATGAGCGGGCTTAAGCGCGTCCTCCTGACCACCGGCGGCACGGGCGGGCACATCTTCCCGGCCCTGGCCGTGGCCCAGGCCGTGCGCGAGCGGAATCCGGGCTGCGAGATGCTCTTCGTGGGCGGCCGGGGCCCGGAAAAAGGGCTGGCAGAAAAGGCCGGGCTGGAATTCGCATCCCTGCCGGTGCGCGGCGTGCTCGGACGCGGCTTCAAGGGCCTGCTGGCCATGCTGGGGTTGGGATTGTCCGTATTTCGCGCCCTGAGCCTGCTCAGGCGCTTCAGGCCCCAGGCCGTGGCCGGATTCGGCGGCTTCGCGGGCTTCTGCCCGGTGGTGGCCGCCTGGCTGACCCGCACCCCCACCCTGATCCACGAGCAGAACTCCACGCCCGGCCTGGCCAACCGCATCCTGGGCCGCCTGGCCCGGCGCGTCTGCGTGTCGTTCGAGCAGAGCGCGGAACATTTCCCGGCCCGCAAGGTCCTGCGCACCGGCAACCCGGTGCGGGCCGACATCGTCCGGTCCTCGGAGCGGCGCTGGAACCGGAACGACTCCCGGCGGCTGCTGGTCCTGGGCGGCAGCCAGGGGGCCAGGGCCATCAACGACGCGGTGGTGGACGCCCTGCCCGCGCTCACGGACATGGGCGTGGAGATTCTCCACCAGGCCGGGACCGCGGACGAAGACCGCGTCCGGGCCGCCTACCGCCAGGCCGGAGCCGATCCGAGCCGGGTGCGCGGGTTCATGGACGACATGGCCGAGGCCTACGCCTGGGCCGACCTGGCCCTGTGCCGGGCCGGAGCCAGCACGGTCTTCGAGCTGGCCGCGGCCGGGCTGCCGGCCGTGTTCGTGCCCTTTCCCTTCGCCACCCACGACCACCAGACCACCAACGCCAGAAGCATGGTGGCGGCCAAAGCGGCCCGGCTGGTTCCCCAGGACCAGCTGACTCCGGAAGGGCTGGTCGCCCTGGCCGAGGAACTCTTTACCGACCGCAAGACCCTGCGGGCCATGGCCCTGGCCTCCCTGGAGCAGGCCATGCCCCAGGCGGCCGAGACCATCGCCAAAGAACTGGAAACCCTTGGAGTGAACTCGTGATCGCCCCGCACGGACCCGAGATCGACCTGGCCGGAGCGGCCGGACTGTCCATGATGCATTCCCGCGTGCAGACCGTGCACATGGTCGGCATCGGCGGCTCGGGCATGTCCGGCATCGCCGAGGTGCTCCTGAACATGGGCTTCACGGTCACCGGCTCGGACCTGGCGGCCGGTGCCACGGTCAAGCGGCTGACCAAGCTCGGGGCCCAGGTGTTCATCGGCCACGGCGCGGACAACGTGGGCTCGGCCGACGTGGTGGTCAAGTCCACGGCCATCAAGGACGACAACCCGGAGCTGGCACGGGCCCGGGAGAACAAGATTCCCATCATCCCCAGGGCCGAGATGCTGGCCGAGCTCATGCGCCTCAAGGCCGGGGTGGCCGTGGCCGGGACCCACGGCAAGACCACCACCACCTCGCTCCTGGCCACCATCTTCACCGAGGCCGGGTTCGACCCCACGGTCATCATCGGCGGCCGCCTCAACGCCTACGGAGCCGGAGCGCGCCTGGGCGAGGGACGCTACCTCATCGCCGAGGCCGACGAGTCCGACGGCTCCTTCCTGTGCCTGTCCCCGGTCATCACCATCGTCACCAACGTGGACCGCGACCACATGGACTTCTATCCGGACCTGGAGGCCATCGACGAGTCCTTCACGGCCTTCATGAACCACATCCCGTTCTACGGCATGAACGTGGTCTGCGGCGACGACCCGGGCGTGATCCGGCTGCTGCCCCGCATCCGCCGCCCCGTCCTGACCTACGGCCTGGGCAAGGAGAACCGGCTGCGCGGCGAGATCATCTCCAGCGGCCTGCGCAGCATCTTCAAGGTCTTTCTGGACAACGAATTCTGGGGCGAGGCCAACGTGGCCCACCCGGGCAAGCACAACGTGCTCAACTCCCTGGGCGCCATCGGCGTGGCCCTGGAGGCCGGGCTGGAAAAGGAAGCCATCCTGGCCGGGCTGTCCAATTTCGGGGGCGTGGGACGCCGCTTCGAGCGCAAGGGCGAGCGCAAGGGCGTGCTGGTGGTGGACGACTACGGCCACCATCCGGCCGAAATCAGCCACACCCTGACCACGGCCAAGGCCTGCTACCCGGACCGCAGGCTGGTGGTGGCCTTCCAGCCCCACCGCTTCTCGCGCACCCAGGCCCTGTTCGGCGACTTCTGCACCGCCTTCGAGAACGCGGACCTGCTCCTGCTGACCGAGATCTACCCGGCCTCGGAGCAGCCCATCCCGGGCGTGTCCGGGGCCTCCCTGGCCCAGGGCATCCGGCAGGTGTCCAAGATTCCGGTGCGATTCGCCGAGGATTTCACGGCCCTGGAAAACCTGCTGCACGAAGAGCTACGCCCGGGCGACCTGCTGCTGACCCTGGGCGCGGGCTCCATCTGGCGCGTGGGCGAATCCTGGCTGACCCCGGAACCCGAGGAGGACCGGACGTGAGCATCGAGGTCAAACCCGGACCCGTGCTGGCGGAGCGCACCACCCTGGGCCTTGGCGGACTCTGCCTGGCCGAGGTGGTCGTGACCGCCGAAGCGGGCCTGGAACGCCTGGAGCGGGTGGTTTCCCGCCAGGGCGGACGGCCTTTCGTGCTCGGGGCCGGGTCCAACCTCTTGGCCGCGGACCACGACCTGCCCCTGGTCCTGGTCCACTGCCTGGTGGCCGACCTGGCCATCGAGCGCGCAGAGCGGCCCGAGGGCGGCGACCGGCCCGTGGCCCGGGCCACCGCGGGCATGGGGTTGCCCGTGCTCCTGGGCAAGCTGGCCCGGGCGGGCTGCTCCGGCCTGGAAGGGCTGACCGGCATCCCGGGCAGCGTGGGCGGGGCCGTGGCCATGAACGCCGGGTCCTACGGCGTGGAGATCGGCGGCCGCGTCACCCGCGTCCAGCTTCTGGACTCCGGCCAGGGGACTGTTCTGGAAACCAGCCAATGAGCTGGAGTTCGGCTACCGGCACTTTTTCCCGGGCGACCTGGACGAGCCCTGGCTGGTCTGGGCCGTGGAACTGGCCCTGGACGACGGCGACCCCGAGGCCATCCGGGCCCGCATGTCCGAGACCATGGCCGCCAAGAAACGCACCCAGCCCGTGCGCGAACGCACCGCGGGCTGCGTGTTCAAGAATCCCGAAGGCCAGAGCGCGGGCATGCTCCTGGATCGGGCCGGATTCAAGGGCTACCGGCTCGGGGACATGGGTTTTTCCCCGCTGCACGCCAACTTCCTGGTCAACCTGGGCGGCGGCAAGGCGGAGCACGCCTTGGAGCTGCTGGAGCTGGCCAGGAGCACGGTGCGCGAGCGCTTCGGCCTGGAACTGGAAACCGAGGTGAGGGTGATCACATGAGCACGCTGGCCATCAACAAGGGGCGTCCCTCGCCCCCCCTGGCGCAACTGCGGAACAGCAGGCCCGCCAAGCGGACCCGGGCCAAGACCAACACCCGGGCCAAGAACCGTCCCAACGTCCGCCTGGCCTCGGAGGGGCGGGCCCGCAGAAATCCCGGCGGCCTGGGCCGCACCCTGCGCAGGACCATGCTCTGGCTCACGGTCCTGGGCCTGCTGGGCCTGCTGGCGGCCGGGCTCTACGCGGCCTACAGCACCGTGACCAGCCATCCCTATTTCGACCTGGACAACGTCCAGGTCACAGGCCTGGACCGGCTGACCCGCGACGAGCTGCTGTCCTCGGCCGGACTGGACAACGACGTGAACCTGCTGGGGCTCAACCTGGCCAAGGCCGAGGCCGCCCTGGCCGCCAACCCCTGGGTGGCCCAGGTGTCCGTGCGGCGCGAGCTGCCCGACCAGCTGTTCATCACGGTGCGTGAAAAGCAGCCGGTCTACTGGGTGGCCACGGGCCAGGCCATGGCCTACGCCGACATCCAGGGCCGCCCCATCGCCCCGGTGACCGGGGAGCGGTTCACTCCCCTGCCCCAGGCCGTGGTCGAACCCGGGGCCGACCGCTTCCGGCCGCTGCTGGAGCGGGTATCCGGGCTGCTGGACGCGGGCGACCTGCCCTTTGTGCCCGGCGAGGTGGCCTGGGTGCGCCTGACCGCGGGCGGCCGGGTGGAGATGCTGGCGGACGGCCGGGGGCTGCTGGTCAGCCTGCCCGCCGAGAATTTCGACACCGGACTGGCGCGGCTCGACGCCGTGCTGGGGGACTTGCGAACCCGGGGCGAGATGGCCCGGGTATCGGCCATCACCGTCCGGACCGACCGGGTGTGGGTGGAATATCGAGCGGGAAGAAGCGGGCAAGGCCCGCAAGGAGTAGAATCATGCCCAAGAATGAACTTGTCGTCGGGCTGGACATCGGGACCACGAAGATCTGCGCCGTGGTCGGCGAGTCCTCCGGCTCCGGCGTGGACATCATCGGCATCGGCACCGCTCCGTCCACCGGGCTGCGGCGCGGCGTGGTGGTGAACATCGAGCAGACCGTGCAGTCGGTGAAAAAGGCCCTGGAAGAGGCCGAGCTCATGGCCGGATGCGAGATCCGCTCGGTCTACGCGGGCATCGCCGGGAGCCACATCAAGGGCTTCAACTCCCACGGCGTCATCGCGGTCAAGGGCGGCGAGGTGACCAGCAAGGACGTGGAGCGGGCCATCGAGGCGGCCAAGGCCGTGGCCATTCCCCTGGACCGCGAGGTCATCCACACCCTGCCCCAGGAATTCATCGTGGACGACCAGCGCGGCATCGCCGATCCCCTGGGCATGGCCGGCGTACGGCTGGAGACCAAGGTCCACATCGTCACCGGCGCGGTGACCTCGGCCCAGAACATCATCCGCTCCTGCCACCGGGCGGGCCTGGACGTGGCCGACATCGTGCTCGAGTCCCTGGCCTCGTCCAAGGCCGTGCTCACCCCGGAGGAGCGCGAGATCGGCGTGGCCATCGTGGACGTGGGCGGCGGCACCACGGACATCGCCATCTTCGCCAAGGACTCCATCAAGCACACCTCGGTGCTGGCCCTGGGCGGCAACAACCTGACCAACGACATCGCCTTCGGCCTGCGCACCCCCATGCAGTCGGCCGAGAAGATCAAGGTCGATCACGGCTGCGCCCTGGCCGAGATGGTGGACACGGACGAGACCATCGACGTGCCCAGCGTGGGCGGCCGCGACTCGCGCTCCATGTCCAAGCGGGTGCTGGCCGAGATCTGCGAGCCCCGGGTGGAGGAAATCCTGGCCCTGGTGGACCAGGATCTGGTGAAAAGCGGATTCAAGCAGACCATCGCCGCGGGCGTGGTCCTCACGGGCGGCTCCAGCCTCATCCAGGGCATGCAGGAGCTGGCCGACCAGATTTTCGACCTGCCGGTGCGCATCGGCTACCCCACCGGCATCGGCGGCCTGACCGACGTGGTGGCCGGGCCCCAGTTCGCCACGGCGGTGGGGCTCCTCATGTACGGCTGCGAAGTGGAGGGCGGCGGCGAGCAGCGCTTCCGCATCCGGGACGACAACGTCTTCAACCGCATCCTGGGCAGGATGCGCAAGTGGTTCACCGACATCGCGTAAACAACCCCGCAGGGAGCCCCCGTAAGAAGGGGCGCGGGAAGGAGGAAGACCATGGCTTTCTTTGAGATCGAACACGACACCAGCGCCAGGATCAAAGTGATCGGCGTTGGCGGCGGCGGCGGCAACGGCGTCAACAACATGATCCAGTCCGCGCTCAAGGGCGTGGAGTTCATCGTCGCCAACACGGACGCCCAGGACCTGAACAAGTCCCTGGCCGACCACAAGATCTACATGGGCGACAAGCTGACCAAGGGGCTGGGCGCGGGCGCCAATCCCCAAGTGGGCAAGGACGCCGCCCTGGAGTCCCTGGACCGCATCAAGGAGTGCGTGTCCGACGCGGACATGGTGTTCATCACCGCGGGCATGGGCGGCGGCACGGGCACAGGAGCGGCCCCGGTCATCGCCCAGGTGGCGCGCGAGGCCGGAGCCCTGACCGTGGCCGTGGTCACCAAGCCCTTCTTCTTCGAGGGCAAGCGGAGGCTGGACGCGGCCGAGCAGGGCATCTTCGAGCTCAAGGAGACCGTGGACTCCATCATCACCATTCCCAACGACCGCCTGCTGCAGATGGCGGCCAAAAAGGCGGCCTTTGCCGAGATGCTCAAAAAGGCCGACGAGGTGCTTTACTACGCCACCAAGGGCATCGCGGACCTGATCACGGTCCAGGGCTTGATCAACCTGGACTTCGCCGACGTCAAGGCGGTCATGTCCGGATCGGGCCTGGCGCTCATGGGCACGGGCATGGCCAGCGGCGAGGGCCGGGCGGTCGAGGCGGCCAAGCGGGCCATCTCCAGCCCCCTGCTGGAGGACATCTCCATCCAGGGCGCGTCCGGCGTGCTCATGAACATCACCTGCTCGCCCGACATGCTCATCGACGAGGTCAGCGAGGCGGCCAACGCCATCTCCCGCGAGGCGGCCGAGGACGCGCAGATCTTCTTCGGCACGGTCTTCGACCCGGAGATCGGCGACGAGATGCGCATCACGGTCATCGCCACGGGCATCGAGGACGTGGAGGCCAAGCGGGCCCAGTCCAAGGAGGCCAAAGACCGGCTGACCCTGGTGGGCGCGGGCGGAGCGCAGAGCCGCCGCAAGGTGCGCGAGAACGTGTTCGCCCAGTCCAACCGCAACATCCCGGCCTACCTGCGCTACAAGAACGGCGAGGGGGCCGAGGGCGAGGACGCCCCGTCCCAGGCCAGGAGCCGCCGGGCCGTGGCCGGGCCTGGAGAAGAGGAATTCGTGTTCGAGGAAGACGAGCTGGACGTGCCCGCGTTCATTCGCAAAAAGGCTGACTAACGGGGATTGGAAGCGCCATGGCGTTGAAGCGGCCGATCCTGCATCACGGCCGCGGCACCGGACCTCCAGCCCCGGAACACGGCGGCAGGCTCCCCGTGGCCCTGGCCACTCCGTTCGGCCTCGGCCCCGCGCTGTCCAGCCTGGGCTGGCAAACGGTCTACCGGCTCACCGCTCCCGAGCCGACCCTGGCCGTGGAACGCTTCCACCTGGCGGGTGCGGACCGGACTCCATGCTCCCTGGAGTCCGGCCGTCACCTGACCTCCTTCCCGGTACTGGCCCTGAGCGTCTCGTTTGAAGAGGACATCCTCCGCCTCGTCGAGACGCTCAGGGCCGCCCAGGTTCCTGTCCGGCGCGAACACCGGCCGGACTTCCCCCTGATCCTGGCGGGCGGCCCCCTGGCCTTTCTCAATCCCGCCCCCCTGGCCCCTCTGGCCGACGCCTGCTTCGTGGGCGAGGCCGAGGCCGGGCTGGTCGAGGTCATGGCCGAGCTGTCCCGCATCTGGCTCGAAGGCGGGGACAAGCAGGCCATGCTCCAGGCCATCGCCCAAAGGCCCGGAGTCTACGCGCCCGGGCTGACCCCGACCCCGGTGCGCCGCGTCCTGGCCCCGCGCTCCCCATCCGGGGCCTGCCTGGACGACCCCGGCTATTCCTGCTTCACCGGACCCGAGGCCACCTTTTCCGACGCCATGCTCCTGGAGATCAACCGGGGCTGCCCCTACGGCTGCCGGTTCTGCGCCGCGGGCTACGTGTACCGGCCGCCCAGGCAGGCGGACGTGGCCGACCTCAAGGCCCTGGTGGCGGAGGCCGAGCCCCAGAAAGTCGGGCTGGTAGGCACGGCCCTCACGGACTGGCCCGACCTGCTCCCCTTCCTGGCCTGGCTGCACGAGCGGCGGATCAAGTTTTCCCTGGCCTCGGTGCGGGCCGACGGTTTGACCGAAGAGCTGGTGGCCTTCCTGCGCCGGGTGGGCGTGCGCAGCGTGACCCTGGCCCTGGAGGCCCCGAGCGAGCGGCTGCGCACGGCCTGCGGCAAGAAGCTGGACCCGGGCGAGCTGGTGGCGGCGGTGGAACGCTGCGCCCGGCACGGGGTCAACCACCTCAAGCTCTACCTCATCGTGGGCTGGCCCGGAGAATCCGACCAGGACTACGAGGAACTGGCCGCATACCTGGCCGAGATCGCCGACGCCCGCGACCGGGGCGGCAAAAAGGGCAAGCCCATGCGCCTGACCATCTCGGTCAGCTCCCTGGTGCCCAAGCCCCAGACTCCCATGCAGTGGGCGCCCATGGCCCCGGAGGAAACGCTCAAGGCCCGCATCAAGCAGGTCAAGGGCCTGGCCAGGTCCATCAAGGCCTGCACCGCGGACGCGGACAGCCCGGCCCGGGCACGGCTCCAGGGGCTGCTGGCCCGCGGCGGCGAGGAGATGGCCGACCTGGCCGAGTTGGCCGCGGACCTGGGCTCATGGACCAGGGCGCTCAAGGCCTGGGAACGCGCCGAGGACCTGGTCCCGCACGTCCTGGACCGCACCCGGGACCAGGACGAGACCTTCCCCTGGGAGGTGGTGGACACCGGCGTGGACCGCTCCTTCCTGTGGCGGGAATGGACCCGCTACCTCCAAGCCCTGCCCTCCCCGGCCTGCCCGGCCGGTTCCGGTCCCGGGTCCAGGACCTGCGACCAGTGCCGGGCCTGCGGCCTGGACCGCTTCACCGACTGATCCCTTTCGTGCACACTCGTGCACCTGTCATGCAAAATAATGCACATTTTTTGTGCAACCTAATTTCTTCTAAAGTTATATAATGAATGTTTTCAGATTGTTGCGCCGATGGCACGGGACCTGCTAACTGAAATACCAATCGGCGTAAGCCAACAACAAAATACAAACACCCTTGGAGGCGTTTCATGAAAAAGACCATTTTGATCCCCTTCTCGACCCTGGCCCTGATGGCGCTTCTGACTACCGCGGCCCTGGCCGCCCAGCCCGGACCGGGCAAGGGCATGGGACCCGGACAGAACCAGCCGCAGCTGACCGCCGAGCAGATGGAGGCGGCCGACGCCATCTTCGACAAGTACGCGGACAAGGCCGAGCCCGTCCGCGTCAAGCTCTTCTCCAGGAACATGGAGCTCCAGGCCCTGGTCAACGCGGGCACCACGGACCGCAAGGCCATCCAGGAACTGGTCCAGGAGATCTCGGACCTGCGCGGCGAGCTGCGCGACCTGCGCGCGGACATGCATGACGAGCTGGCCGAGGCCACGGGCGTCCAGTTCGGACGCGGCTTCGGCCACGGCTTCGGACGCGGCATGGGCCAGGGCTTCGGTCCCTGCGGCGGCGGCATGGGCCCCGGCCAGGGCATGGGCCCGGGTCAGGGCTTCGGTCCCGGCCAGGGCATGGGCCCCGGCCAGGGTCTCGGCCCCTGTTGGCAGTAACCCGGAACACGAATTACCGAGCACAACTCGGCATACGCGGCGAAGGGCGGACCGGACACCATCGGGGTGGCCGGTCCGCCCCGGCTTTCCGGCGGAGAGTTTGACAGCACCGGGGTTTCATGCACAATGGACCCGCTTTCCCTCGTGAGGTAGCCACATGTTCCGAAAGACCGTTTCCATGACCGCCCTGGCCTCGTTCGCGGTCCTCCTGCTGACCTCGGTGGTGCTCTACTTCGAGCCCCACGGCCGGGTCGCCTATTGGGGGGACTGGCGGTTCCTGGGCCTGACCAAGGAATCCTGGGACCAGGTCCACCTGACCACGGGCGTGCTCTTCCTGGCCTCCATCGGCCTGCACGTCTGGCTGAACTGGAAGCCCCTGCTGAGCGCCATGCGCAACCGGGCCCGGCAGCTGCGGTTCACCCCGCCCGTGGTCCTGGCCCTGGTCCTGACCCTGTTCGTGGCCGTAGGCACCCTGCTGGGGCTGCCGCCCATGAAGCAGGTCCTGGACTTTTCCGCCTGGCTCAAGGAGTCCCACGTGGCCACCTACGGCAACCCGCCCTACGGCCACGCCGAGCTGTCCACCCTGGCCGACTTCACCAGGGCCGTGGGCCTGGACGCGGACGCCTGCCTGGCCGCCCTGGAGGCGGAAGGCATCCAGGCCCGGCCGGACCAGACCCTGCTGGACATCGCCGAGGCCGCCGACCGCAGTCCCAAGCAGATCCACGAGATCATGCTCGCCACCAGGCCCGCTGACGCCGACCCCTTCGCGGCCATGCCCGACCTGCCCCCCGAGGGCACGGGCAAGCTGACCCTGGCGCAACTGGCCGAGACTTACGGCCTGCCCCTGGACCGGACCATGGAACGGCTGTCCATGAGCGGCCTGCCCGCGGACGCGGACCGGACCATCAAGGACCTGGCCCAGGAAGCGGGCAAGGAACCGGCCGAGATCTACCAGATCATCCGGGGCGCGCACTGACCGGGACCCTGCATGGAAATCCATTGGAGACATAGGGAAAAAGGCCCGGTTGTGGCCGCGGTCATCGCCCTGGTGGTCCTGGGCCTGGGCTCCATCTTCCTGACCTGGCAGTCCATCAAGCGCCAGCGGGCCGTGGTCGAGAACCACATGGTCCTCTCCTCCCAGGTCATCATCCGGGGGGTGGAGGCCAACCTCATGCGCATGCTGCGCTCCCTGCACAACAACCCGGGCATGCTGCCCATGTTTCCGCAGCTCTCCCACGAGCTGTTCGCCGAGCTGACCTCCTCGGGCGAGGTGGCCTTCGTGGGCGTGTACGACGAGGCCGGACAGCCCCTGATCAGCTCGGCCGGCGACGAGGAAAAGCCCGTGGGCCTGCCGCCCGTGGCCCTGGCCTCCCTCAAGGCGCAGGGCATCTGGAGCGGCATGACCCTGTTCAACGGTTCGCAGACCATGGTCGTGGCCCTGTACGCCCGGCCGACCATGGTCCGGCTCTTCAACTCGGGCATGGGCCTGGACGATACCGTCACGGGCGAGGCGACCGGACTCGGGGACGCTTCTGAGGAAGAAGCCCTGAACAACGGCGCCAACGGCCAGGGACAGGGACAAGGCCCGGGACACGGCCAGGGACACGGACCCGGCCACGGCCAGGGCCAAGGCATGGGGCAGGGCCCGGGCCAAGGCATGGGCCAGGGCATGGGCCCCGGCATGAACCAGCCCCCTCCGCTCGAGGAAGCCCCGCCGGACGCGCCCATGATCCTGGTCTCGGGCCTGTCCGCCGAGCGCCACCTCATCCAGTTCAACCAGTACCGCCGGGCGGCCATGTTCCAGACCGGATACGTGTTCATGGCCGCCATCCTGCTCTGGTTCCTGTCCTTCGCCTACCAGCGCCGCCGCGACCAGGGGCGCCGCCTGGGCCGCCTGGAGCGCTTCCAGTCCAAGCTCCTGGACACCATGCCCGACGGCCTGGTCACCCTGGGACCGGACGGGGTCATCCTGGCCGCCAACGGCTCGGCCCTGGAGCTCCTCTGCCCCCTGGAGGCCGAGGACGAGGACGTCCCGGACCTGAGCACCGCCGGGCTGGTGGGCCGGAGGTGGTCCGAGCTGCCCTTCCCGGACCTGGAGCCCGGGTCCTGGCAGCACCTGGAGCACCAGGGACGCCGCCTGGAGATCATGGCCGTGTCCTTCCTGGACACCGGCCTGTTCGCCCAGGAGCGGCACGGAGACGGCGAGGTCTACGAGGACCGGCTGGTGCTCATCCGCGACCGGACCAAATTGAGAAGCCTGGAGGAAGACCTGGCCGAGGCCCGGCGGCTGGCCACGGTGGGCTCCCTGGCCGCGGGCGTGGCCCACGAGATCCGCAACCCCTTGTCCTCGTTGCGCGGATTCGCCCAATTCTTTGCGGACAAGTTCAAGAACAGCGCGCCCTTCGACGCCTACGCCACGACCATGGTCCAGGAGGCCGACCGGCTGAACCGGGTGGTCACGGACCTGCTCTTTCTGGCAAGGCCTCGGGCCTACGAGCCCGACGAGGTGGACCTGGCCGCCCTGGTGGAAAGCCTGCGCGGCCTGCTCAAGTTCGACCTGGAGCACAAGGACGCGGAGCTGGAGGCCCAGCTGGACGTGCCCCTGGTCCACGCGGACCCGGACGCCCTGCGCCAGGTCCTGCTCAACCTGCTGGCCAACAGCATGGACGCCCTGCCCGACACCGGCGGCGAGGTGCGCCTCATCGCCACCCGGGGCCAGGGCGGGGTCTGGCTGGCCGTGGAGGACAACGGCCCGGGCATGCCCGAGGAGGTCAAGACCCAGGCCTTCGAGCCCTTTTTCACGGCCAAGCAGGGCGGCACCGGCCTGGGCCTGGCCATCGTCCAGACCATCGTGCGCGGCCACCACGGCGCGGTGCGCATCGACACCGAGCCCGGCCAGGGCACCGCGGTGCGGCTCTTTTTCCCGGACGGCGGGCCCCATCCGGACGCGGACTATCTGCAAGGCAAAGCCGACCGGGAGCGGGAACACGAGGAAGGTGAAGCATGACCCCGGACATGGACCAGCCCTGCGTGCTGGTGGTTGACGACGAGCCGGGCCATCGCCAGATGGTCCGGGCCGTGCTCGAGGACGACGGCTGGAAGGTGCTGGAGGCCGCCTCCGGGGAGGAAGCCCTGGAGCGCATGGCCGGCAAGAATCCCCACGCCGCCCTGGTGGACATGCGCATGCCCGGCATGGACGGCCTGACCCTGCTCAAGGAGATGCACGCGCTCAAGCCCAACCTGCCCGTGGTCCTGCTGACCGCCTTCGGCTCGGTGGGCTCGGCCGTGGACGCCATGAAGCAGGGGGCCTACGACTACCTGACCAAGCCCGCGGACAACGACGAACTCAAGGCCGTGCTCCGCAAGACCTACGAATATTCGCGCCTCATCGAGGAGAACGCCCGGCTGCGCGACAAGGCCGGCGGCGGGGACCGGCCCCTCATCGGGTCCACCCCGGCCATGGAGCAGGTCCGCCACCTCATCGAGCAGGCCGGGCCCAGCGAGGCCTCGGTGCTCATCCTGGGCCCCTCGGGCACGGGCAAGGAGCTGGTGGCCGACGCCCTGCACCGGGCCAGCTACCGGGCGGGCAAGCCGCTCATCAAGGTCAACTGCGCGGCCCTGCCCGCGGACCTGCTGGAGAGCGAACTGTTCGGCTACGTCAAGGGCGCGTTCACCGGCGCGGTCAAGGACAAGCCCGGCCGGTTCCAGCTGGCCGACGGCGGCACCATCTTCCTGGACGAGATCGGGGAGATGCCCCCGGCCCTGCAGGCCAAGCTCCTGCGGGTGCTCCAGGAAAAGACCGTGGAGCCCCTGGGTTCGGTCAAGGTCATGACCACGGACGTGCGGGTCATCGCGGCCACCAACCGCGAACTGGCCGCCGAGATCCGCGAGGGTCGCTTTCGCGAGGACCTCTACTACCGGCTGGCCGTGCTGGAGATCGCCATCCCGCCCCTCAAGGACCGTTTGGCCGACCTGCCCCTGTTGATCAGCTTCCTGCTGGGCAAGCTGGGCAAGAAGAACAACAAGGAAGTGCGCACCGTGGCCCCGGCCTTTTTGGACGCGCTCCAGAAGTACGACTGGCCGGGCAATGTGCGCGAGCTGGAGAACGTGTTGGAGCGGGCCCTGATCCTGGCCCGGTCGGACGTGCTCGGGCCCGAGCTCTTGCCCCCGCAGATTCTGGGGGCCCGGCCCCGGGCCGAGGACAACGGCGAGCAGGCCGCTGCGGCCGCGCCGTCGCTGGAGGATGCCGAGAAGCAGGCCATCCTGCGCACCCTGGAGCAGTACGACCACCACCGCGAACGCACGGCCGACGCCCTGGGCATTTCCCGCCGCACCCTGCAGTACAAGCTCAAGAAGTACGGTTTGACCAGGCGCTAGACTCCGCCACTTCGGCATAAAAAAGGCCCCGCCGAAGCGGGGCCAGGGAATGGCGAAAATGGTTGCGGGCTAGGCGTCGGCCTCGATCTTGGGACGGGCCGTGGGCTTGACCACCTTGCCGGAGCGCAGGCAGCGGGTGCAGACCTTGATGGTCTTGGTCTGGCCGTTGATGACCGCGCGAACCTTCTGGAGGTTGGGCATGAAACGGCGGCGGGACTTGTTGTGGGCGTGGGAAACGTTGTTGCCCGTGGCCGGACCCTTGCCGCATATATCGCAGAACTGTGACATTTCGAACCTCCGACACGTCTTTCGGTATGGCGCGTTATGGTGTATTGCTCGTTCTCGCGTCCGGCCGTCCCGGCAGGCTCCGTGCCGACGCGAGGGGACTTCCTAGCCTGTCTCCGGGCAAAAGGCAAGCGCTTTTTCCTTGACAAAGAGAAATCATCCCCCGTAGGAAAACCCTCTTGCGAGGAGAACCATGTCCGAGCTGTGGATCGCACTGGACGACTTCCCGGCGGAAGGCCGGGAATTTTCCTTTTCCGACTCCGAGCCTTTCGCCCGGGCCTGGCAGGACATGCACCTGCCCGGGCGGGTGGAGGCGGTGGACGCGGAAATACATATCGTCCCCCGGGACCGGGGCGCCCTGGTCAAGGGTTCGCTCACGGGCAGGGTGACGGTGCCTTGCGACCGCTGCGCCGAGGACTTCGGCCTGGACGTGGCCACGGACCTGACGGTTTACGAGGAGATGCCCGAAGACCCGGAAGACACCGACGCCCGGATCAAGGAGGAGGACGGCATCCTCCACCTGAACGTGGGCGCGGTGCTCTGGGAGCAGCTCCTCCTGGCCCTGCCCCGCAAGCCGGTGTGCAGCCCTTCCTGCAAGGGGCTGTGCGACATCTGCGGGGCCAACCGGAACCTGGAGTCCTGCGATTGCAAGCAGGAAGGCGAGGATCCGCGCATGGCCGTTTTCCGCGGCCTGAAAATGTGACGTGAACATGTTTATCCTTTATACTAAGCCATCCACTCACAAGGAGTAAGACCATGGCCCTTCCAAAGAAACGCACTTCCCGCTCCCGTCGCGGCATGCGCCGCAGCCACGACACGGTGGCCGTTCCCAACGTCATCTACTGCGAGTGCGGCGAGCCCGTGCTGCCCCACCGCGCCTGCGCCGTGTGCGGCGCCTACAAAGGCCGCAAGGTGATGACCGCCAAGGACGATGCCTAACAATCCCTGCATCGCCGTGGACGCCATGGGCGGCGACCTCGGCATGAACGTCAACGTCCCGGCCGCGGTCAACGCCGCGGAACAGGGCGTGGACATCATCCTGGTCGGCGACGAGGACGCCCTGCGGGCCGAGCTCGGCAAGACCCGGCCCAGGGGCGGGACCATCGAAATCGTCCACGCCCCCCAGGTGGTGGAGATGAAGGAGAAGCCCTCCGACGCCCTGCGCAAGAAGCGCGACTCCTCCATCATGACCGCCTGCAAGCTGGTCAAGAACGGTCAGGCCGACGGCCTGATCTCGGCCGGCAACTCCGGCGCCACCGTGGCCGGAGCCATGTTCGTCCTGGGCCGCATCAGCGGCGTGGAACGCCCGGCCCTGGCCTCCATCATGCCCACTGAAAAGAAGCCCATCGTGCTTTTGGACGTGGGCGCCAACGTGGACTCCAAGCCCTTCCAGCTGGCCCAGTTCGGCATCATGGGCGACACCCTGGCCCGCAGCATACTCAAGGTGGACTCCCCCCGGGTGGGCCTGCTGTCCATCGGCGAGGAGGAGGGCAAGGGCAACACCGTGACCAAGGAAGCCTTCGACCTGCTCAAATCCTCCAAGCTCAACTTCATCGGCAACGTGGAGGGACGGGACCTGTACACCGGCGACGTGGACGTGGCCGTGTGCGACGGGTTCGTGGGCAACGTGGCCCTCAAGGTCTCCGAAGGCGTGGCCAAGAGCTTCGGCCACCTGCTCAAGGGCGAGCTCAAGCGCGACTTCATCTCCCGCCTGGGCGCCCTGCTCATGATGGGCACCCTGACCCGCTTCGCGCGCATGATGGACTACGCCGAGTACGGCGGCGCGCCCCTGCTGGGCGTCAAGGGCGCGGTCATGGTCTGCCACGGCTCGTCCACGGTCAAGGCCATCACCTCGGCCATCCAGATGGCCGCCCGCTACGTCACCAGCCGGGGCAACGCCCACCTGGTGGAGACCCTGGAAGCCCACAGCGAACTGGCCCGCTTCCGCCGCTCTCCCGCCAAAAGCAACGGCCAGCCCGAGCCCCAGGCCTGAACCCGAGGCGGCCAGCGCCGCCGACAAAACATCCCGGAACATATTCATGCCCAAGACCGCCATCCTGCACGCCGTGGCCCATCATGTGCCTGAGAAAGTTCTCACCAACAAAGACTTCGAAACCATGGTGGACACCTCGGACGAATGGATCGTCACCCGCACCGGCATCAAGGAGCGGCGGATCGCCGATGGTCAGACCCTGACCGACCTGGCCCTGCCCGCGTCCCAAAAGGCCCTCGAGCTGGCCGGCATGGAGCCCGAAGACCTGACCCACATCCTGGTGGGCACTTTTTCGGCCGACGCCTACATCCCCTCTGGCGCGGCCGTGCTCCAGCACCGCCTGGGCCTGTCCGGCCGCATGGCCATGGACATCTCGGCGGCCTGCTCCGGGTTCCTGTACACCGTGGAGACCGCCCGGGCCCTGACCCTGCTCCACCCCGACGCCAGGATCCTGACCGTGGCCGGGGACGTGGTCAGCTCGCGCACCGACTACACCGACCGGGCCACCTGCGTGCTCTTCGGCGACGCCTGCGGCGCGGCCGTGGTCACGGCGGACAACGCGTCCGGCCAGGGGCCGGTGCCCACCGGGTCGGCCCGCGTACGCGACATCCTGCTGGCCGCGGACGGCTCCCTAGGCGATCTGTTGACCATCCGGGGCGGCGCCTCGGGCGCGGTCTACAAAAGGGGCGACACCATCCGGGACGACTTTTTCGTGCAGATGCAGGGCCGCGACGTGTACAAGCACGCGGTGCGCAGCATGGTCTCCATCTGCAAGCAGGTGCTCGAAGAAAACGGCCTGACCCTGGCCGACGTGGACGTGCTCCTGCCCCACCAGGCCAACCTGCGCATCATCGAGGCCGTGGGCGACCGGCTGGGCTTTGAAAAGGACCGGGTCTTCGTCAACGTGGACCGCTACGGAAACACTTCGGCCGCCTCGGTTCCCCTGGCCCTGTCCGAGGCCCGCGAGACCGGGTTCATCGAGCCGGGAATGCGTGTATTGGTGACCACTTTCGGCGGCGGATTCACCTGGGGCGCGGCCCTGCTGGAATACTAAAAAAATCGCGTCTCGCCCATTTGCGCTCCGGCCAAACATGGTATATTCGGTCCAGGACAAAAAGGGAGAGGGATACAGCACATGAGCGACAGCCCACGCACCGCCCTGGTCACCGGGGGTTCCCGCGGCATCGGCCGCGCCTGCGCCCTGCGCCTGGCCGATGACGGGTTCGACGTCATCCTGACCTACGTGTCCCGGCCCGAGGAGGCCGACAAGGTGGTCGAGGCCGTCAAGGCCAAGGGCCGCGACGCCAAGGCCTACAGGCTCGACGCGGCCGTCCGCCAGGCCGTGGCCGCCTTTTTCGCCGACGAGATCAAGGGCAAGGTGGAGCTGGCCGCGGTGGTCAACAATGCGGGCATCACCCGCGACGGCCTGCTGGTGCGCATGAAGGACGAGGACTGGGACAAGGTCATCGAGATCAACCTGACCGGGGCCTTCGCCTGTCTGCGCGAGGCCGCCAAGATCATGATGAAGCAGCGCTTCGGCTCCATCATCAACATCGCCTCCCTGGTGGGCCAGATGGGCAACGCGGGCCAGGCCAACTACGTGGCCGCCAAGGCCGGGCTCATCGGCCTGACCAAGACCGCGGCCCGGGAGCTGGCCTCGCGGGGCGTGCGCGTCAACGCCATCGCCCCCGGATTCATCGCCACCGACATGACCGACGCCGTGTCCGACGCGGCCACCGAAGCCATGATGGCGCAAATTCCCCTGAAACGAGCGGGCCGGCCCGAGGATGTCGCCGCGGCGGCGAGCTTCCTGGCCGGTCCCGATTCCAGCTACGTCACAGGCCAGGTTCTGGCCGTCAACGGCGGGATGTACATGTAGGTCACGCCTAAAACAAACCCTGGAGGAAACCCCATGTCCGTAGCCGACAAAGTCAAAGACATCATCGTGGAGCAGCTCGGCGTGTCCGCCGACGAGGTCAAGCCCGAATCCGCTTTTGTTGAGGATCTGGGCGCCGATTCCCTGGACCTGACCGAACTGATCATGGCCATGGAAGAAGAGTTCGACATCGAGATCGACGACGAAGAGGCCCAGAAGCTCCTCAAGGTCAAGGACGCGGTGACGTACATCGAGAAAAATCAATAGCCGGTCGCGGTCCGCGGGACCCGCGGCCGCTGGCGGAGCGTCCCGCGCCAGTCGCCGGACGCTCGCCTTGTTTTTGGACCGGAGCCGGAACGGAACGGTCGGCCGCCCCCTATTCGGCGTCCGCGCCCCAGACCGACAGGAAGGCCTATGAATCGCGTAGTCGTCACCGCCCACGCGGCGCTCACGCCGCTCGGCAACGACGTATGGACCAGCTGGAAAAACCTGCTGGCCAAAAAGTCGGGGATCACCACCATCACCCGTTTTGACGCCAGCGTCTGCGACACCCACATCGCGGGCGAGGTCAAGGGGTTCGATCCCACGGAGTACATCCCGCACAAGCAGGCCCGGCGCATGGAGATATTCTGCCATTACGCCGTGGCCACCGCGCAGATGCTGCTCAAGGAGGCCAAGTGGGAACCCACTCCGGCCGAGCTGGAGCGCATCGGCGTCATCGTGGGCGTGGGCCTGGGCGGACTCCAGTCCATCGAGGACTACCACACGATCATGATGGAAAAGGGCCCCAAGCGTCTGGGCCCCTTCTTCATCCCCATCATCATCGCCAACATGGCCGCCGGGCAGGTGTCCATCTTCACGGGCGCGCGCGGGCCCAACATCTGCACCACCACGGCCTGCGCCTCGGGCACCCACGGCATCGGCGCGGGCTACAGCGAGATCAAGCTCGGCCGGGCCGACGCCATGATCTGCGGCGGCAGCGAGTCCACGGTCACCGCCCTGGGCATCGCCGGGTTCAACGCCCTCAAGGCCTTGAGCACGCGCAACGACGAGCCGGAGCTGGCCTCCCGGCCGTTCGACAACGAGCGCGACGGCTTCATCCTGGCCGAGGGCTGCGGCCTGCTGATGCTCGAGTCCCTGGACCACGCCAAGACCCGCGGGGCCGAGATCATGGCCGAAGTGGTCGGGTTCGGGGCCAGCTCCGACGCCTACCACATGACCGCGCCGCCCGAGGACGGCTCGGGCATGGCCCTGGCCATGCGCGCGGCCCTGCGCGAGGCGGGCGTGGAGCCCTCCCAAGTTTCCCACATCAACGCCCACGGCACGTCCACCAAGTTGAACGACCTGTGCGAGACACGGGCCATCAAGACCGTGTTCGGCGACCACGCCTACAAGATGCCCATCTCGGCCAACAAGTCCCAAATCGGCCATTTGCTGGGCGCGGCCGGCGGCGTGGAGGGCGTGTTCACGGTGCGCTCCATCATGGAGAGCGTGGCCCCGGCCACCATCAACCTGACCAACCCGGACCCGGAATGCGACCTGGACTACGTGACCGACGGACCGCGCAAGACCGACATCGAATACGCCCTGTGCAACTCCTTCGGCTTCGGGGGCACCAACGCCTGCGTGCTCTACAAGCGATTTGAAGACTAAAAGGGACCCATCATGGACGAAATCTACATTCAGGACCCCGAAGTCGCGGAGACCATAGTCCGCGAGATCGACCGCCAGGTGGGCAACCTGGAGCTCATCGCCTCCGAGAACTTCGCCTCCCCGGCCGTGCGCCAGGCCATGGCCTGCGTCATGACCCACAAGTACGCCGAGGGCTATCCGGGCAAGCGCTACTACGGCGGCTGCGAGTTCGTGGACCAGGTGGAAGACCTGGCCCGCGAGCGGCTCAAGGCCCTGTTCGGCTGCTCCTACGTCAACGTCCAGCCCCACTCCGGGTCCCAGGCCAACATGGGCGTGTACTTCGCGGCCCTGGAGCCGGGCGACACCATCCTGGGCATGGACCTGTCCCACGGCGGACACCTGACCCACGGCTCGCCGGTCAACTTCTCGGGCAAGCTGTACAACATCGTGTTCTACGGCGTGGACAAGGAGTCCGAGACCATCGACTACGACCAGGTCCAGGCCCTGGCCAAGGAGCACAAGCCCAAGATGATCGTGGCCGGGGCCAGCGCCTACCCGCGCATCATCGACTTCAAGCGCTTCCGATCCATCGCCGACGAGGTGGGGGCCTACCTGATGGTGGACATGGCCCACATCGCCGGGCTCATCGCCGCGGGCGAACATCCGTCCTGCATCGAGCACGCCCACTTCACCACCTCCACCACGCACAAGACCCTGCGCGGCCCGCGCGGCGGCATCATCCTGGCCGCCGAGGACCAGGAGAAGATACTCAACTCCACCATCTTCCCGGGCATGCAGGGCGGCCCGCTCATGCACATCATCGCCAGCAAGGCCGTGGCCTTTGGCGAGGCCCTGCAGCCCGGGTTTGCCGAGTACCAGGCCCAGGTGGTCAAGAACGCCAAGACCCTGGCCTCGGCCCTTTCCGAGGCGGGCTTCCGCCTGGTGTCCGGCGGCACGGACAACCACCTTATGATGATCGACCTGACCAACAAGGGCGTCACGGGCAAGGACGCCCAGATCGCCCTGGAAAAGGCCAAGATCACGGTGAACAAGAACACCATCCCCTTCGAGACCCTGTCCCCCTTCGTCACCTCGGGCATCCGGCTGGGCACCCCGGCCCTGACCACCCGCGGCATGATCGAGGAGGACATGGTGGTGGTGGCCGAGGCCATCACCACGGCCCTGGAGCACTGGCAGGAGGACGCCGTGCTGACCGAGCTGGGCAAGGAAGTGGAGGAATTCGCCCGCGAGTTCCCGCTGTTCGCCTGGTAAGGGGCCGACAACGCGCTGAATTGACCGGCGCACCAATCAGTTCTACAAGGGGGCCGTAAGGTCCCCTTTTTTTTCCCGGAGCAGCCGTCTTGACCAAGTACAACATCTACGAAATCTCGCCCCCGGCCGACGACGAGAACGTGAACCCGGCCGAGCCGCCCAAGCGGGTGCTGGCCTCCTCGGAAAAAGAGGCCGTGGACCTGATGCAGAACTCCATGATCCTGGGCACCTGTTTCCGGTACATGAAGCTCAATGAAGTGCCCTGGCTGTCCGACAAGGTGCGCTGCGTCACCATCGAGGAGGACGTGGACAACCCGGACGGCAAGCCAAAAATCCTGAACTAGCCCCTGGACCACAAGAGAGCAGCCCATGTCCCGCATGCCCTGGCCCGAATACTTCATGAAGATCGCCCACCTGGTGGCCGAACGGTCCACCTGCCTGCGCCGCAAGGTGGGCGCGGTGGCCGTGCGCGACAAGCGCATTTTGGCGACCGGCTACAACGGCGCGCCCACGGGCCTGCCCCACTGCGAGGACGTGGGCTGCCTGCGCGAGCAGTTGAAGATCCCCTCGGGCGAACGCCACGAACTCTGCCGCGCCCTGCACGCCGAGCAGAACGTCATCACCCAGTGCGCGGTCTACGGCATCGTGCTCAAGGGCGCGGACCTCTACTGCACCACCAAGCCTTGCCTGATCTGCGCCAAGCTGCTTATCAACTCCCAGATCAACGCCATCTACTACGCCCAGGACTATCCCGACGAACTCACGGACCAGTTCCTGGCCGAGGCCGGAATCCACCATGAGCACCTCCAGGGCGACTTCTCCGCCTGATCCCTCGGATCGCACGGACCGGCTCATGGCCCGGGCCGTTGAGCTGGCGCTCAAAGGCCGCCCGGCCACGGCGCCCAACCCCTGCGTGGGCGCGGTCCTGGCCCGGGGCAGCGACATCCTGGCCGAGGGCTATCACCAGCGCTACGGCGGACCCCACGCCGAGGTGGAGTGCCTGCGCCAGGCCGGCGAGCGGGGCGCGGACACCGAGGACGCCACCCTGTACGTGACCCTGGAGCCCTGCAACCACCACGGCAAGACCCCGCCCTGCACCGAGGCCATCCTGGCCGCGCGCATCCCCGAGGTGGTGGTGGGCGCGACCGACCCCAACCCGGACGTGGCCGGGGGCGGCGTGGAGCGGCTGCGCGACGCCGGGGTGCGCGTGACCACCGGGGTGCTGGAGCCCGCCTGCCTGGAACTCATCGAGGACTTCATGGTCTGGAAGACCACGGACCTGCCCTTCACCACCCTCAAGCTGGCCGCCACCCTGGACGGCCGCATCGCGCCCCGGGGCGGACGCCGCCAGCCCATCTCCTGCGCCGAGTCCTGGGCCGACGTGCAGCAATACCGGGCCTGGGCCCAGGCCGTGCTTGTCGGCGGCAACACCCTGAGCCTGGACAATCCCAGCCTGACCCGGCGCGACGTGCACGGCGACGAGACCGCGGACCAGCCCCTGGCCGTGGTGGTCACCAGCTCCCTGCCCGAACCGGACGCGGACCTGGCGCTCATTGCCAGACGGCCCGAACAGACCGTGCTCTTGACCACGCCCGAGGCCGAGAAGAGCCACAGGGCGGACGAACTGCGGGCCAAAGGCGTGCGCGTCTGGGCCCTGCCCACCCACTCCACCCCGGGCCAGCCCACGGGCCGCGACCTGCGCCAGGGGTTGGTGCGGCTTCGGACCGAGATGGACGTGCACCGCATCCTGTGCGAGGGCGGCGGGCAGCTGGCATCGTCCCTGCTGGAACAGGGCCTGACCCACGAATTCGTGCTCTACCTGGCCCCAAAGGCCCTGGCCGACAACACGGCCACCCCGCTGCTCACCGGCCGATCCGTGGCCGACATGGCCGAGGCCCTGCACTTCCGCATCGCCCACCACCACGCCCTGGGCCGGGACCTCAAGCTG
This sequence comes from Desulfovibrionaceae bacterium, assembly GCA_963666895.2. Taxonomy (GTDB): domain Bacteria; phylum Desulfobacterota; class Desulfovibrionia; order Desulfovibrionales; family Desulfovibrionaceae. The sequence goes on from CAXXNS010000016.1 coordinate 86,389, forward strand.
GTCCTCAAGCCGGAGTGATCCGGACATGCCTCTGCTGCCATCCCCCCTGGCCATCTACGCCCTGACCCCGGACGGCCTGCGCCTGGCCCGGACCATTCGGGACGGGCTCGGCGGCCAGGTGTTCGCGCCCGAGCACATGGCCGGATCCGGGGAGACCGGGTTCGCCGGGCTGTGCCAAACCGTGGCCCAGACGTGGAACCGCTTCCCGGGCCACGTGCTGGTGGGGCCGGTGGGCGTGGCCGTGCGCTGCGCCGCGCCCCTGCTCAGGGACAAGGGCTCGGACCCGGCCCTGGTGGCCGTGGACCAGGCCGGGCAATTCGCGGTCAGCGTACTCTCGGGCCATCTGGGCGGGGCCAACCGGCTGGCCCGGGAATTGGCCCGGGTGACCGGGGCCCAGGCCGTGGTCACCACGGGCACGGACTCGGCCGGGCTGCCCGCGGTGGACGAGTTGGCCGCCGGGCTGGGCATGCGCCTGCCCGACCTGGACGCGGCCAAGCGGGTCGGTGCGGCCCTGCTGGCCGGGCAGACCGTGCAGCTGCACGACCCGGACCACCGGTTGGGCCTGTCCGGGGAGGAACTGTTTACCGTCACCGCGCCGGACGCCTGGAACACGGCCAGGCCCGGGGTGTGGTGCGACTGCCGCACGGCCCCGGAGGGCGCGTGCGCCTGTTATCCTCCCTGCCTGCACCTGGGCCTGGGCTGCCGCAAGGGCGCGCCGGCCGAGGAAATCCTGGGCCTGGTGGACAAGGCCCTGGCCGATTACGGCCTGGCCAAGGAAAGCCTGGCCGGGCTGGGCACGGTGGAGGACAAGCGGGACGAGCCCGGGCTCAAGCGGGCCGCCCTGGAATTGGGACTGGAGATACACTATTTCTCCCGGCGGGAGCTGGACGGCGTGGCCGTGCCCAACCCGTCGGAAACGGTACGCAAACACCTGGGAGTGGACTCGGTATGCGAAGCCGCGGCAATGCTGCTGGCCCGGACGGACCAACTGCTGATCCCCAAGACCAAGAGCGACGCGGCCACGGTGGCGGCGGCCTGCTCACGGCCGTGAGCCTGGGGCCCGGCGAGGCCGACCTCATGACCCCGGAGGCCCGGCGGGCCCTGGAAATGGCCGAGGTGGTGGTGGGCTATTCCGGGTACGTGGAGCTCATCAAGCCGGAATTCCTGCGCGGCAAGGAGGTGCGCTCCACGGGCATGCGCGGCGAGGTGGAGCGGGCCGGGTTCGCGGTGGACGAGGCCGAGGCCGGGCGCAACACCGTGGTGGTCTGCTCCGGGGACGCGGGCATCTACGCCATGGCCGGGCTGCTCCTGGAGGTCATGGAGGCCCGGGGCCTGACCGAGAAGCTGGACTTCGCCGTGGTGCCCGGGGTGAGCGCGCTCAACGCGGCCGCCGCCCTGCTGGGCGCGCCCCTGATGCACGACTTCGCGTCCGTGTCCCTGTCCGACCTGCTCACGCCCTGGGAGATCATCGAAAAACGCCTGGAAGCCGCGGCCGAAGCGGACTTCGTCATCTGCCTGTACAACCCGCGGTCCACCAAACGCACCGACCATCTGCCCCGGGCCCTGGAGATCATCGCCCGCCACAGGAAGCCGGATACCCCGGTGGGCGCGGTGAAGAAGGCCTACCGCACGGGCCAGGAGGTGCGCGTGTTCCGGCTGGACCAGGTGGACCTGGACTTCGTGGACATGCGCACCGTGCTCATCGTGGGCAATTCAGCCACCCGCCGGGCGGGCCGTTTCCTGGTCACGCCGAGGGGGTATCAGCAACGTTACGACGTGTCCTGAAACCGGGCCGCAAGCTTTGCCAATCAAGGGTTTTACACGACACATCCGCTTGACACGAAGGAAGTCCTCCATTAACGAAGGCTTGGTGGAGAGTGTAATGCAACCTCAGTGCTCATAAGGAGGAGACTGGAGTATGAAAAAGCTGCTGTACATCGGACTGATCATGGCCGCCCTGCTGGGCGCCTACACCGTGTCCGCCCTGGCCGTGGACGCCCCGGCCGGCGACGTGGAGATGGTCTTCCCGGGCGACGGTGCCAAGTACGCCCCGATCAATTTCTCCCACGCCAAACACGCTGCCCAGAAGTGTGAGGACTGTCACCACAAGATGGGCGAGAGCGCGGACATGAAGTGCACCGCCTGTCATAGCAACACCGCTGACAAGAAGGCCGACGATTCCTTTGACAAGGCCTTCCACGATCGCAAGAGCGTCCACTCCTGCGTTGGCTGCCACAACAGCCTGAAGAGCGGCCCGACCAAGTGCAACGACTGCCACACCAAGTAACGGCCGATTGAAAGGGGGCTGTCCGCAGCCCCCTTTTTTTTAAATTTCAGCGCAGGGAGAGAGCATGCCTCCATCCCCCCCCGTCCCGCCTGAAGACGACCTCATGGACCTCGAGGAGCTTGTCGACGACACGGCCAAGGCCAAGAAGCAGGGCCTGGAGCCGGACAGCGTGGACATGAGCTTCGAACAGGAACTCGAGGAACTCTTTTCCGAAGACCTGGCCTCCGAGGAAGAGGAGGAAGACGCCCTGCCTCTTGAAGACGAGGCCGAAGGCTCGGTGGAGGATGCCGAGGACGAGCTGCTGCTCGGCGAGGACGACGAGGACAACGGCTCCATGATCCTGGAGGACATGGCCGAGGAAGAGTCCGAGGCCGCGGAAACGGCGGAGGAGGAAGAGGACGAGCTCCCCCTGGACCTGGACGACCTGGCCCAGGAAGAACCCATTCTGGAAGAGCCCGAAGCCGAGGCCGAAGGGGACGAGGACCTGGACGCCCTGCTCCTCGATGAGGTGGCGGACGAGGTGGCGGACGAGGCCCCCGAAGAAGTCGTGGAAGAGGTCGTCGACGAGATCGAGGACCTGACCGCGGACATGGTGGTGGACGAGGCCCCCGAAGCCGAGGCCGAGGCCGAAGGGGACGAGAACCTGGACGCCCTGCTCCTGGACGAGGTCGCCGACGAAGCCCCGGACCAGTCCCTGTCCGACGAGGCCGACGCCCTGGCCGCCGAGCTGGCCGAAGACGTTTCCGAAGAAGATGCCGCCGGCGCGGACCTGGATGCCGACGACCTGGACGCCCTGCTGGACGCGGGCGACGAGGCCACGGCCGACGAATCCCCCGAAGCCGACGACCTGGCCGAAGAGGTGGCCGGGCTGCCCGGGGAAGACGAAGGCGTGGACGAAAACATCGAGAAGATGCTCGACGAGGTGGAGTTCGACGCCGACGACCTGACCCTGCCCGAAGACCTGGGCGAGAAGCTGGACGAGGATCTGTCCGAAGCGGACATGGACGTGGACGCCCTGCTGTCCGAGGGCGGCGACCAGGACTACGAGGCCCGCATCGCCGCCCTGGAGAACCGGGTGGCCGAGCTGGAGGACACCCTGGCCAACAGGCTTGAGGAGCTGGTTCCCCAGGAGGCGGCCCGCATCATCCGCGAGGAGATCGCGGCCCTGGCCCAGGAATTGGGCGAAGACTAGATTTCAATCGCTACGCACCAACCGGGCCCGCCCTCCTCTGGAGCGCGGGCCCTTGTTCTGGCTCGACGAGGCACGCGGCCTCGTGCTATGAGGCGCAAAAAACGGAAGGGGCTTTCTGGTCTCCTCCGATTCCCGCCCGGCGCTTTTGCACCACGTCGGTCAAGGCCATTTCCCACGGGCGGGTTTTTTTCATGGGGCGCGGTCCCCCGACAGCGACGGAGGAAAATCTTGGACAAGATCGACAAGCACGCCCTGCAGGTGGCCAAGGAAGTGGTCATCAAGTTCATCGAGGTGGGCCGCATCTCGCCCAACAACTTCGGCGAGATCTTCGCGGAGATTTACAACAGCGTCCTGGACACCGTGGCCGCCTCGGCGTCCGAGGACGAGGACGGGGACTAGCCCGTGGCCGAACCGGGCCCGCCCAGGGAACCGGAGCGCGACCAAGACGCCCACGGACAGCGGGTGGCGGCCATGTTCGGCCGCATCGCCCCGTTCTACGACTTCCTGAACCACGCCCTGTCCCTGGGCCAGGACATCCGCTGGCGCAGGGCCCTGGTGCGGGCCGTGGCCCCCGAGGGCGTCGTGCTCAAGCGCGGCAACCTGGTCATGGACCTGGCCGCGGGCACCCTGGACGTGTCCCGGGGCCTGGCCAGGCGATATCCGGGCCTGCGCGTGGCCGCCCTGGACTTCGCCCTGCCCATGCTGGCCCGGGGCGCGTCCCGCAAGCTGAAGCACGGGCTGGCCGCCCGCGTGCACCCGGTCCAGGCCGACGGCCGTCACCTGCCCCTGCCCGACCAATGCCTGGACGGGGCGACCATCGCCTTCGGCATCCGCAACATCCTGCCCCGGGAAGACTGCTGGGCCGAGGTGCTGCGCTGCCTCAAGCCCGGGGCCAGGTTCGCGGTGCTGGAGTTCGGCACGGGCAAGAAGCGGGTCTGGCGCGGGCTGTACAACTTCTACCTGAGTCGGCTGCTGCCCTTTATCGGCAAAATGGTGTCCAAGGACCCGGGTGCGTACCGCTACCTGGCCGAGACCATCAAGGCCTTTCCGCACGAGGAGGCCCTGGCCGAGGAGATGCGCCGGGCCGGATTCGAGGACGTGACGTACCGGCCCATGACCTCGGGCATCGTGTTCCTGCACGTGGGCCGGAAGGGGATCGGGAAAGGGACCGGGGAATGACTCAGGGACGGACCAGCATGATGACCAGCAGGCCCACGGCCACGGCGGAGAGGCCCATGAGGCGGATGCTGCCCGGCTTGCGTTCGGACAAAAGGGCCAGTATGCGGGGCATGCGCTCGGCGAACAGGAAATACATCAGTCCTTCAAGCACGAAGGCCAGGCCGAGGGCGGTGATGAAGAGCTTCCAGTCGATGTTCATGGCAACCAGTTACCCGGGCCGGACGGCCTTGTCCACCCGAAGGATAGAGACGCTATGAGTTCCGGCATGATCAGCTTTCAGGAACTGGCCGACCGCAAGGCCCCCGTGGCCGTGGTCGGCCTGGGATACGTGGGTCTGCCCCTGGCCGTGGCCCTGGCCGAGCACTTCGACGTCATCGGCTTCGACATCAGCCAGGCCCGCGTGGACGAGCTCAAGAGCGGACGCGACCGCACCCGGGAGGTGGAGGACGCGGACCTGGCCGCGACCACGGCCCGCTTCACGGCCGATCCGGCCGAACTGGCCGAGGCCCGGGTGATCATGGTGGCCGTGCCCACGCCCATCGACGCCCACCGCAGCCCGGACCTGACCCCCATCGTCGGAGCCAGCCGCACCGTGGGCGAGCATCTGTCCCCGGGCACGGTGGTCTGCTACGAGTCCACGGTCTACCCCGGGCTGACCGACGAGGTCTGCGCCCCCATCCTGGAAGAGCGCTCGGGCCTGGTGCGCGGCCGCGAGTTCTGGCTGGGCTATTCCCCGGAGCGCATCAACCCGGGCGACAAGAAGCACACGCTCAAGACCATCCGCAAGGTGGTGGCCGGGGAAAACCGCCAGGCCGGCGACCTGCTGGAGGCGGTCTACGGGAGCGTGGTGGAGGCGGGCACCTTCCGGGCCGCGGACATCAAGACCGCCGAGGCGGCCAAGGTCATCGAGAACACCCAGCGCGACCTGAACATCGCGCTCATGAACGAGCTGGCCATGATCTTCGACCGCATGGGCATCGACACGTTGGAAGTGCTGGAAGCGGCCGGGACCAAATGGAACTTCCTGCCCTTCCGGCCCGGGCTGGTGGGCGGCCACTGCATCGGCGTGGACCCCTACTACCTGACCTTCAAGGCCGAATCCCTGGGCATCCACCCGCAGGTGATACTGGCCGGGCGCAAGATCAACGACGCGGTGGGCAAGTTCGTGGCCGAGACGGCCATCAAGTGGCTCATCCGGGCCGACCTCAAGGTCAAGGACGGCCGGGTGGCCGTGCTGGGCCTGACCTTCAAGGAGAACGTCCCGGACCTGCGCAACACCCGCAGCGTGGACGTGGTGGCGGAACTGGAGGACTACGGGGCCGAGGTGCTGGTGCACGACCCCCTGGCCGACCCGGCCGAGGCCAAGCGCGAGTACGACATCGAGCTGACGCCCCTGGAGGAGCTGACCGACCTGGAGGCCGTGATCCTGTGCGCGTCCCACGACGAATACCGCTCCCTGGACCTGGCCGAACTCAAGCAGCGCTTCCGCGACCCGTCCCGGGCCCTGATCATCGACGTCAAGGGCTTCTTCAACGTGGCCGACATGGAAGAGCACGGCTACCTCTACTGGAGACTGTAACCCCTTCCCGCCCATGATCGCCCTCATCTTCGCCACGGACAAGGAACTGACCGCCGCCCTGGGACCCCTGGGCGCACCCCGGGTGCGCCGCGGCGAGGCCGAGGCCTGGGAACACGGCGGCCGCGACTGGCTGGTCGGGGTGTCGGGCGTGGGCCTGGTCAACGCCGGGCTGCTCACGGGCGGGGCCCTGGCCCGCTTCGAGTTGGAGGGCGTGGCCGCCCTGGGCCTGGCCGGGAGCTTCGACCTGGAGCGGCTGCCCCTGGGCGGGCTGACCCTGGTGCGCTGGGAGATCTGGCCCGAGTACGGCCTGGGGCCGGAGGAGAGCTTTTCCGACGATTGTGCGCCCGGCCCGGCCGACCCCCGCGCCCTGGGCTTTCCCCTGGGGCGGCTGCCGGGCGGCGAGCGCGTCTGGGACCGGGTGGACCACCCGCCGGACGCGGCCCTGCGCGCCCTGAACCTGGGGTTCGACCCGTCCTGGCCCTGGTCCGTGGGGCTGAGCGTGTCCACGGTGACCGCCAACCCGGACCGGGCCGAGGCCCTGCAAGACGCCTGCGGACAGGGCGACGCGCCCCTGATCGAAAACATGGAGGGCTTCGCCCCGGCCCTGGCCTGCTCGCTGGCCGGTCTGCCGTTCGTGGAGCTGCGGGCCGTGTCCAACCTGACCGGCTCCCGGAGTCCCGGGCACTGGGACCTGGACAAGGGGCTCGAGGCCCTGGGCCAGGGAGCCCGGCGCCTTTTGTCCGGTGCGGGAACCGACTGAGGACGCAACCAGAAACCGCTTGCACCCGACCCTGAAATGCTGAACTATAGATTTCTGCCATGAAGGAACTTCTCGCCTATTTTGACCGCGAACTGCCGGGCGTGAACAGCGCCCTGGAGGCGGAGTGCGACGGCCTGAACGGGCTGGTGCGCGACGTGGCCAAGCACAGCGTGCTCTCGGGCGGCAAGCGCATCCGGCCCATGCTGGTCATCCTCACGGCCCGCTGCCTGGGCCACGCGGGCGACGGGCTGGTGCCCCTGGCCTGCGCCCTGGAGATGCTCCATTCGGCCACCCTGCTGCACGACGACATCCTGGACGGCGCCGAGCTTCGCCGGAACAGGAAGGCGGCCCACCTGGTCTTCGGCACCACCGAGACCATCCTGGCCGGGGACGTGCTCCTGGCCCTGTCCAACCAGCTGGGCGCGCGCTACGACAAGCCCCGCGTCAGCTGGCTCCTGGCCCAGGGCATCATGCACACGGCCGAAGGCGAGATCATGGAGATCGAGGCCCTGTCCGACCCGGAGATGGACCGGGGCCGATACATGGACATCATCATCGGCAAGACCGCCCGGCTCATCGAGACCGCCTGCCGCTGCGGCGCGGCCGTGGCCGGGGTGGACCGGTCCGTGGAGGACACGGCCGGGGACTACGGCCTGAACCTGGGCATCGCCTTCCAGCTGGTGGACGACGCCCTGGACTACGTGTCCCCGTCCGAGGTCATGGGCAAGCCCGAGGGCGGCGACCTCAAGGAAGGCAAGGTCACCCTGCCCCTGCTCCTGCTCCTGGAGGACATGGGCCGCACCGAGGCCGAGGCCCTGCTGGCCCGGCTCAGGCAGCGCCGCCTGACCCCGGAGGAGCAGGCCGACGTGGTCCGGCAGGTGGTCGAGGGCGGCCACGCCGAGGCCACACGGCAGGTGGCCGCGGACTACGTGGCCCAGGCCCGCGCCGCCCTGGACGCCCTGCCCGACACCCCGGAACGCCTTGTCCTGGACCAGGCCGCCGACTACGTACTGAACCGAAAGAAATAACCCCGCTGAAACCGCCCAGGAGGCACCCCATGTCCCAGGCCACCCCCCTCCACCGAATCGAGGTCGCGCTCAAGCCGAACGTCCGGGACACCCTGGGGGAAAAGGCGGCCCGCAAGATCAAGAGCGAGCTGGGCATCGAGGTGGGCCCGGTGCGCATCATCAAGACCTTCACCGTGGAGGGGTTGAACCAGGCCCAGGTGTCCACCCTGCTGGCCGAGGGCGCGCTCCACGACCCGGTGCTCCACCAGGCCGACACCAAGCCCCTGGCCCACGGCTTCGACTGGAACCTGGAAGTGGGCTTTCGGCCCGGGGTCACGGACAACGAGGGCCGCACGGCCAAGGAGACCGTGAACCTGGTGCTGGGCCTGGACAAGGCGGCGGCCGAGTCCGTGCGGGTCTACACCTCCACCCAATACCTGCTCTCCGGCGTGTCCGACGAAAAGAGCGTGGCCCGCATCGGCCGCGACCTGTTCGCCAACGAGCTCATCCAGCGCTACGAGTACAAGTCTTCTGCCCAGTGGGCCAAACAGCCCGGGTTCGAGGCCAAGGCGGCCAAGGTCACGGGCCAGGCCAGCGACGAGGTGGCCACCATCCCCCTGTCGAGCATGAGCGACCAGGAGCTGGCGGCCTTTTCCCGGGACAACACCCTGGCCCTGTCCCTGACCGAGATGCACGCCATCCGCGACTATTTCACGCGGCCCGAGGTGCGGGCCAGGCGCAGGGACATGGGCCTGCCCGAGACCGATCCCACGGACGCGGAGATCGAGGTCCTGGCCCAGACCTGGTCCGAGCACTGCAAGCACAAGATCTTCAACGCCCGCATCGACTACGACAACGCGGAGACCGGCCAGCGCTCCGTGGTGGACTCCCTGTTCAAGACCTACATCCAGGGCTCCACGGCCGCCATCCGCAAGGTCAAGGCCGACAGCCCCACCGGCGACTACTGCTTGTCCGTGTTCAAGGACAATGCGGGCGTGATCAAATTTTCCGACGACCTGTCCATCTGCGTGAAGATGGAGACCCACAACTCGCCCTCGGCCCTGGACCCCTACGGCGGGGCCCTGACCGGCATCGTGGGCGTGAACCGCGACCCCATGGGCACGGGACTGGGGGCCAACCTGATCTGCAACACCGACGTGTTCTGCTTCGCCTCGCCCTTTTACCAGGGCGAGCTGCCGCCCAGGCTGCTGCACCCGCGCCGAGTGTTCGAGGGCGTGCGCGAGGGCGTGGAGCACGGGGGCAACAAGTCCGGCATTCCCACGGTCAACGGCTCCGTGGTCTTCCACGAGCGCTACCTGGGCAAGCCCCTGGTCTACTGCGGCACGGTGGGCTCCATGCCCGCCTTGATCCACGGCCGCCCGAGCCACGAGAAAAAGGCTGAGGTCGGGGACGCCATCGTCATGACCGGCGGCCGCATCGGCAAGGACGGCATCCACGGCGCCACCTTCTCGTCCGAAGAGCTGCACGAGGGCAGCCCGGCCACGGCCGTGCAGATCGGCGACCCCATCACCCAGCGCAAGATGTACGACTTCCTCATGCGCGCCCGGGACATGGGCCTGTACAACGCCATCACGGACAACGGCGCGGGCGGCCTGTCCTCCAGCGTGGGCGAGACGGCCCAGGACTGCGGCGGGTTCGACATGGACCTGAAGCGCGCCCCGCTCAAGTACGACGGGCTCCAGCCCTGGGAGATCCTCATCTCCGAGGCCCAGGAGCGCATGTCCCTGGCCGTGCCCCAGGAAAAACTCGGCACCTTCCTGGACCTGGCCAAGGAGATGGACGTGGAGGCCACGGTGCTCGGCACGTTCGACGACTCGGGCCTGTACCTGGTGCGCTACGGCGACAAGGTGGTCACCTGCCTGGACATGGACTTTCTGCACGAGGGCGTGCCCCAGATGGAATTGTCCGCGCGCTGGGAGCGGCCCGCCACGGGCGACGCACAGATTCCGGAGGCCGAAGATCAGGCCGGGCTGCTCACGCGCATGCTGGCCCGGCTCAACATCTGCTCCAAGGAATATCTCATCCGCCAGTACGACCACGAGGTCCAGGGCGGCAGCGCGGTCAAGCCCCTGGTGGGCCCGGAGGCCGACGGCCCGTCCGACGCCGGGGTGCTGCGGCCGGACCTGAAGAGCGCGCGCGGGCTGGTGGTTTCCCACGGCATCTGCCCCAAGTTCTCGGACCTGGACGCCTACTGGATGATGGCCAACGCAATCGACGAGGCCGTGCGCAACGCCGTGGCCGTGGGCGCGGACCCGGACTACATGGCCGGTGTGGACAACTTCTGCTGGTGCGACCCGGTCAAGAGCGAGTCCACTCCGGACGGGGAGTACAAGCTGGCCCAGCTGGTGCGGGCCAACCGGGCCCTAGCCCACTTCTGCCAGGGCTACGGGGTGCCCTGCGTGTCGGGCAAGGACTCCATGAAGAACGACTACAAGGGCGGCGGGGTCAAGATCTCCATCCCGCCCACGGTGCTCTACTCGGTCATCGGCGTGGTGCCGGACGTGTCCGCCTGCGTGACCAGCGACTTCAAGAAGCCGGGCCAGGCGGTCTACCTCCTGGGCTTCACCCGGGACGAGCTGGGCGGCAGCGAGCTGGCCGACGAACTGGGACTGGCCGGGGGCCAGGTTCCCCAGCCCGACCTGTGCACCAACCGCGACCTGTACCGCGCCCTGCACCAGGCCGTGCGCCAGGGACTGGTCACGGCCTGCCACGACTGCTCGGACGGCGGCCTGGGCGTGGCCCTGGCCGAGATGGCCCTGGGCGGCCGCCTGGGTGCGGCCATCGACCTGGACAAGGTTCCGGCCCAGGCCGGGCTGACCACCACGGCCCTGCTCTACTCCGAGTCCGCCGGACGGCTGGTGGCCACGGTGCATCAGGACGACGCGGGCCGGTTCGAGGAGTTGTTCGCCCCACTTCCATGCGCCTATATCGGCCAGGTGTCCGACGGGGCCCAGCTGACCCTGTCACGGGCCGGAGAGACCGTGCTCAGGGCCGACGTGGAAGACCTGGCGCGGGCCTTCAAGGCCACGTTGGGCTGGTGAAAAACCAACCCTTAATGCATCCCATTTGCGCTGAACAGCGCATATTATCACGGTTTGTGCTTTACCCCGGCCTAAAAAGTTCGTAAGGTCCGCCCAGAAAAGCACGGGAAGCACCAACGACCCGTTTCGGCGCTTCCAAGGTATTCGCCTTTCTGGATCGGGGGGATAATATGCTGACGAAAAGCGCTGTTGTGCGGCTGCTCCTGGCCGCGATTGCAGTCTTGCATTTCCTGGCCTGGATGCCGGGGCAAGCCCTCACCCAACAAGCTGAATACGTGGGCTCCGAGGTTTGCTCCGACTGTCATCCGGACGAATACGAAAATTTCAAGGCTTATTCCAAAAAAGCCCATTCCGGCGAATCCGTGAAAATGATGGCCGGGGACCTGACCGACGAGGAACTGGCCGAGTGCTACCACTGCCATACCACGGGCTTCGGACAGCCGGGCGGGTTCGTCAGCTTCGATGAGACCCCGGACCGGGGCAACGCCGGTTGCGAGGTCTGCCACGGCCCGGGCAGCGAGCACGTGGACGCCTTCGGCGACCCCGAATACATCAAGGGCGACCTGGACATCACGGACTGCGAATCCTGCCACAATCCGGAACGGGTGGCCGCCTTCGACTACAAGCCGCTGATCTTCGGCGGGGCGCACTAGGAGGGACCATGGCAATCATCAAGCTCCCTCGCATGACCCTCGGCCTCAAGGTCCTGCTCCTGGTCTCGGCCCTGACCGTGGCCGCCTTCGTGGGCCTGTTCCTGTACAACTCCTACCAGATCAACCAGTCCATGCTGGTGGAAATCCACCGCACGGCCCAGCGCACCTCGGACATGCTCCGCATGGCCATCGAGGAGCCCATGGGCATCGGCGACAACGAGGGCACGGAAGAAAAGTTCACCATGCTCGCCGAGCGCTACGAGGACATCATCTCCCACCTGATGGACTACAAGGGCGAGATCACCTACTCCACCGAGCCCGAGGCCATCCGCCAGGACTTCTTCTCCTACTGCCTGAACAAGGACTGTCAGGGGCTGGTGCGCAAGAGCCTTGAGGAAGACGTGGAGCAGGGCGTCCAGACCAAGGTCAACGGCACGCCGTGCTTCGTGGAGGTCAAGACCATCGCCAACGAGCCGGCTTGCCACCACTGCCACGGCGCGACCCGCCCCATCCTCGGGGCCATGATCATGTACCAGGACATCTCGGAGCAGATGCACAGCCTGCGATCCAGCCAGATCAAGGGCGCGGGCATCTCCCTGGCCGGTATGGTGGCCCTGCTGGCCGCCCTGCTGTCCTTCATGAAGACGGCCGTGGTCAACCGCATCCGGACCATCGGCGGCTCGGCGCAGAAGGTCTCTGAGGGCGACCTGGACGCCACCTTCACCATGAAGGGCGACGACGAGCTGGCCCGCCTGGCCCACAACCTGGGTGAAATGGTCCGCCAGATCAAGGACCAGCTGGAATACAACAAGTCCGTGCTCACGGGCATCATCGTGCCCATGTTCGTGGCCGACGCCCAGGAGAACATCGAATTCACCAACGAGCCGCTGCAGGTCATCCTGGGCGGCCACGAGTCCGACTTCAACGGCCGCAACCTGAGTGAAGTGCTCTGCGACGTGGACGACAACGACTGCCGCGCCGGCGCGGTCATCGCCACCGGAGAGACCGCCTCGGGCAACATGCGCTACCGCCGCAACGACGGCGTGGTCTTCCCGCTGCACTACGAGATCTCGCCGCTCAGGGGAGCCCAGGGCAATATCCTGGGCGCCATCGGCGTGCTCATCGACCTGACCCAGGAGGAGCTGGACCGCAAAAACATCGAGGACCAGCAGAAGAACCTCCTCGAGGTGGCCACCCAGGTCACCCAGGTGGCCATGAGCCTGGAATCCGCCTCGGAGCAGCTCCAGGAGGAAATGAAGCGGCTGACCTCGGGCGTGGACTCCACGGCCGACGAGACCGGCCGCGTGGCCACGGCCATGGAGGAGATGAACGCCACCGTGCTCGAGGTGGCCAAGAACGCGGGCGACACGGCTGAGGCCTCGGAAAAGGCCAACCAGGTGGCCAGCGAGGGCGGGCGAGTGGTCCAGAACACCGTGGATGAGATCCACGGCGTGGCCGAGACCACCGAGGAGTTCGCCACCACCCTGGCCGAACTGGCCGACCGGGCCGAGAACATCGGCCAGGTCATGGCCGTGATCAACGACATCGCGGACCAGACCAACCTGCTGGCCCTGAACGCGGCCATCGAGGCGGCCCGGGCCGGTGAGGCCGGACGCGGCTTCGCCGTGGTGGCCGACGAGGTCCGCAAGCTGGCCGAGAAGACCATGCACGCCACCAAGGAAGTGGAGGGCGCGGTCTCCCAGATTCAGAGCGCCACGGGCAACGTGGTCGGCGGCATGGACACCACCCGGTCCCGGGTGGTGCGCACCGCCGAAATGGCCGAGGAGGCCGGCGGCGTGCTCAAGGGAGTGGTGGAACAGGCCGACCGCATCGCGGACATGGTGCGCAACATCGCCACCGCGGCCGAACAGCAGTCCGCCACGTCCGACGAGATCAACACCAACGTCACCCACATCAACGACCTGTCCCAGGAACTGACTCAGTCCATCCAGAAGGCCAACTCGCGCATCACCGAGGTGGCGGGCATGGCCCGCAACCTGGCCGAGCTGGTGGCCAAGTTCCGAAGCCAGGACGCTTCCTGATCGCGCCTTGAACCAGGGGCCGGCCGAGGGCCGGCCCCTTTTTCATCACCCCCCCCACCCGACATGGCCGCGCTTGACTTTTCAGCGCCTGTACGATAATAGTAATCAAACCTATTTGGTGGAGGGCCTCATGGAAGATAAAATGGATTTCCGCCTCTCGAAGCAACGCAAGCTCATCCTTGAGGAACTGCGCAAGGTGGACACCCATCCCACGGCGGACGAGGTGTACGACATGGTGCGCAAGACCATGCCGCGCATCAGCCTCGGCACGGTCTACCGCAACCTGGAATTCCTGTGCGCCAAGGGGTTGGCCATCAAGGTCGGCCCGGCCGGGTCGCAAAAGCGCTTCGACGGCAACCCCGCACCCCATGCCCACGTGCGCTGCCTGATCTGCGGCCGGGTGGCCGACGTACACAGCCACATGGAGCTGCCCCTGCCCGGCGAGCAGATCGCCTGCGGGTTCCAGGTCACCGGCGTCAACGTGGAGTTCACCGGGTACTGCCCCGCCTGCCAGGGCAGTGAGCACTGACTTCCTCCCCTGTTCACCTCAAGAAAAATATCTGCTACGCTGGGATTCCTGGCGACTTTATATATTTGTAAAATGTTAAAAATAAAGGAGATATAAAATGAGCAAGTCCGTGAAGGGCACCCGCACGGAGCAGAACCTCCTGACCGCCTTCGCCGGAGAGGCCCAGGCCCGCAACCGGTACGACTACGCCTCCTCCGTGGCCAAGAAGGAGGGATACGTCCAGATATCCCACGTGTTCGCCGAGACCGCCGGCCACGAAAAGGAGCACGCCAAGCGGCTGTTCAAGTTCCTGGAGGGGGGCGAAGTGGAGATCACCCACGCCTATCCGGCCGGGATCATCGGCACGACCTTGGAGAATCTGGAATCGGCCGCGGCCGGTGAGAAGTACGAATACTCCGAGATGTATCCCGAGTTCGCGGCCATCGCCAAAGAAGAGGGATTCAAGGACATCGCCTACGTGTTCGACCGCATCGCCAAGGCCGAGATGTACCACGAGGAACGCTACCGGGCCTTCATCCGCAACATCGAGGAGAACAAGGTCTTCGTCAAACCCGAGCCCGTGGTCTGGCGCTGCCGCAACTGCGGCTACAACCACGAAGGCCTGGAAGCGCCGGAGCGCTGTCCCGCCTGCGACCACCCCCAGGCACATTTCGAAATCAAGGCCACCAATTGGTAGACCCTCACTCCAACCCAAGGAGACCCCCATGCCCAGCATCGGTGAAGTGTACAAATGTGAAGTCTGCGGAAACATCGTCGTCGTGGTCCACGGCGGCCAGGGCGACCTGGTCTGCTGCGGCCAGAACATGAAGCTCATGACCGAGAACACCGTGGACGCGGCCAAGGAAAAGCACGTCCCGGTCATCGAGGTGGACGGCGACAAGGTCACGGTCAAGGTCGGCAGCGTGCCCCATCCCATGGAGGAGAAGCACTGGATCGAATGGATCGAGTTGACCGTGGGCGACAAGGTCTACTACAAGAAGCTCAAGCCCGGAGGCGAGCCCGTGGCCGAGTTCTGCCTCTGCGGCCAGGACAAGAGCAACCTCAAGGCCAGGGAGTACTGCAACCTCCACGGCCTGTGGGCCGGCAACAAGTAGGACGGACCCCAGACCCGAAACAAAGGGCGGGCCTCGGCCCGCCCTTTGTCACCCCCAGGAGACGGCCATGAAAAAATACGTGTGCGACGTGTGCGGCTACGTGTACGACCCCGCCGAGGGCGACCCTGATTCCGGCGTCAAGCCCGGCACCGCCTTTGAAGACCTGCCCGACGACTGGACCTGCCCGGTCTGCGGCGCGGCCAAGTCGGAATTCAGCCCTGAATAAGGAGACCCCATGAAACCCTTGGAACTCAAGCCCGGACTCTATTGGGTGGGCGTGGTGGACTGGAACAAGCGCCTGTTCCACGGCTACTCCAACTCCCCCCTGGGCACCACCTACAACAACTTCCTTATCGTGGACGACAAGGTGACGCTCATCGACACCGTGGACGCCCACTTCAAGGAAACCCTGTTCTGCTCCCTGAGCCAGGTCCTGGGCGACCGCAAGATCGACTACGTGGTGGCCAACCACCTGGAGCCCGACCACTCCGGCTGCCTGCGCGACGTGGTGGAGAAATACCAGCCCGAGAAGATTTTCACCTCGCCCATGGGCTACAAGGCCATGCAGGCCCACTACCACGAGACCGACCAGTGGCCCGTGGAGAGCACCCCCACCGGGACCTCCATCAGCCTGGGCAAGCGCACCCTCCAGTTCGTGGAGACGCGCATGCTCCACTGGCCCGACTCCATGGCCACCTACTGCCCCGAGGAAAAGGTCCTGTTCTGCAACGACGCCTTTGGCCAGAACATCGCCTCCAGCGAGCGCTACGCGGACGAAATCGACCGCTCCCTCCTGCTGCGGCAGATGAAGGAGTACTACGCCAACATCGTCCAGCCCTACGCGCCCGTGGTGCTCAAGACCCTGGACGCCCTGGCCGAGATGAACCTGGACATCGACCTGCTCCTGCCGGACCACGGCCTGTTCTTCCGCGGCGGCGACGTGGCCATGGCCATGGACACCTACCGCGAGTACGCCGAGCAAAAGCCCACCAACAAGGCGGTCATCGTCTACGACACCATGTGGCAGTCCACCGAGAAGCTGGGCCTGGCCATCGCCCAGGGGCTCATCGACCAGGGCGTGAGCGTGCGCGTCATGTGGATGAAGGCCAACCACCACACCCAGGTCATGACCGAGGTCCAGGACGCCGCGGCCGTGATCATCGGCTCGCCCACCCACAACAACACCATCCTGCCCGCCATGGGCGAGATGCTGACCTACATGAAGGGACTGCGGCCCAAGAACAAGTTGGGCGCGGTCTTCGGCTCCTTCGGCTGGTCCGGAGAATGCGTCAAGATTCTGACCGAATGGCTCGAGGACATGAGCTTCGAGATCGTGGAGCCCGGCTCGGTCAAGGTCAAGCACGTGCCCGGCCACGACACCTATGCCCAGTGCTACGACCTGGGCAAGGCCATCGCCGCCAAGATCAAGGAGAAGGTCGAAGGCTAGTGCTCAAGGTTGCCTCCGGCGGCCAGGAGACTGCGTCCCCTGGACCCCGCTTCCGCTAAAAAAAGCCCCTCCGTCCGGAGGGGCTTTTCATTGATCCTCTAAAAACTGCTGAAGCCGGTTGAGGTTGGTCGCAAATTCGGCTGACCAGGCGCAAGAAAAGCCCGGAGCCGACGTGTAGTCTGTCCTACACGAGGCTTCGGGCTTTTTGCAGCAACGACGTCAGCCGGAGAATGCGGCCGACCTCAAAACCACTTGCCGTTTCGGTATTGAAAGATTTCGCACACGGCCTGGGCCGTGCCCTCCACCTTCTCGCACCTGGCTCCGGTCTTGGCTTCCTTTTCCGTGGCCCCGGAGCACTCCATGACCACGTCCCAATAGCGGAGCAGGCCGGAGAAGTTGCCGGGCATGCTCACGGACTCGCGGACCACGGCGCTGCGGTACTGCAACTCATGGTAGCGCACGGTGAAGCCCTGGTCTCCGGTCGAGATCTGGCCGCCCTCGGGGCCGAAGCTGGGCTGGTTGTTGAGCTTGTCCACCCAGTTGCGAGCGAACTCGGCGAACTCGGTGTGCATCTTGAGGTGGAGCTTCTCCTCCTCGGTCATCTCCTGCTCGGCCTCGTTGTGGGCCACCATGGACTCGTCCCCGATCTGGGGCGCGTTGTCCGTGGCGGCCTCCTGGGCCAGGGCAGGCAGAGCCAGAAGGCAAAGGAACGCCAAGGTCAGGAGACGTCCGGCAAGTGCTTTGTTCATTCAAAACCCCCGAGGTGGCAGAAGAAGCGGCCGGGAGGGCCATTTATCCCCCCCGGCCGCTGCCAGTCTTCTATCATCCAGTCAATCGGTCCGCAAGAGCTACTTGACGCGAATCTCCACGCGGCGGTTCAGCTTGCGGCCCTCGGCCGTGGTGTTGTCGTACTTCATGGACTCGCCCTGGCCCACGGCTTCGATGCGGGCTTCGTCCACACCATGCTCGACCAGCCAGTTCTTGACCGCGTTGGCGCGGTTCTTGGACAGACCCATGTTGTACTCGTCAGTGCCGATCCAGTCGGTCCAACCCTCGACCACGACGTCGATGGCGGGCTGCTCCTGCAGGATGAACTGCGCCTGCTCCAGGGCCGGGATCATCTCGTCCTTGATGGCGTAGGAGTCGAAGTCGAAGTTCAGGCTGCGGAACACGATGTTCTCGGTCTCAACGGGCACGGCCACTTCCTCGAAGAACACGTCCTTGATGAACTGGGCCATGGTGGCGTCGTCCATCAGGGCCATGCCGTCGGCGGGCACGGAGCAGGAATTCAGGGCGCGGATTTCCTCGACGACCATGCGGCCGTTGTCGTTGTCCGCGTAGGAGACCACGTGGAAGCAGACCTTGCCGGCGTACTTGGCGTACATGGCCTGGGCCTGGGCCACGGGATCGGCGCCCTTGTTGTTGTCGCCGTCCGTGACGATGATGACCGCGGTCTTGCCGCTCATGCCCGCGAGCACGGCGTCAAGGTCGATGAGGCCGTTGCCCATCGGGGTCTGGCGCTTGAAGATGTCGTAAGAGGTGTCCAGGGAGTTGTTGGCCTGGTCGATGGCCGCCTTGGAGTAGGGAGCGGGCTGCGAGTAGGCCGCGAACGGGGCAAAGGTGTAGTAGCCGGAGGTATACCCGAGTTCGGGGATGCCGGCGTTCATTTTGGCGACCATGGCCTTGGCCAGGATGATCTTCTTCTCTCCGGTCTGGTTGTAGCCCTGGGCCATGGAGCCGGAGTGGTCAACGAAGATGATGAAGTTGTCCACCTTGGGAACCAACTTCGTCTCGGCCACGCCTTCCGCCGCGAAGACGAAGAGCACGGCCAGGCTGAGAACGATGACAAGCGCACGTTTGACGTTCATGGTTTCTCCTTCCTTCTTGGTTAATTAACCGTTGGCGTCGACGGGTCATTGACCGATTTACGTAAGTTCCTTGGTCTGGCTATACGAAAGAAACAGCAGGAAGGCAAGGGGGTTCCTAGTTTCTTGTTCTTTACTTTTCACCGTTTTTTGCGCCTCGCAACCGGAAAAAGACTACCGTTCCAGGGAGGTTGCCTCGCAGCCAGGAAGCAAGTACACTCCCCGTTCGCAGCCAAATGGCCGTAAGTCCGCCCAAAGGGCGAACCGCACGAGAGGGACAAAGATGTACATCGTCACAGGAGGGGCAGGATTCATCGGCAGCGCCATGGTCTGGAAACTCAACCAGATGGGCGTTGACGACATCCTGGTGGTGGACAACCTGTCCGAGACCGACAAATGGAAGAACCTGGTCGGGCTCAGGTACGCGGACTACCTGCACCGCGACCAGTTCCGCAAATACCTCCTGGAGGGAGACGACCCCTTCGGCACCAAGGCCGTGTTCCACATGGGCGCCTGCTCCTCCACCACGGAGCGCGACGCGGACTTCCTCATGGAGAACAACTACCGCTACTCCCAGCTGGTGGCCCGGTTCTGCGTGGGTTGCGGCGCGCGCCTGGTCAACGCCTCCAGCGCGGCCACCTACGGCGACGGGGAGCACGGGTTCTCGGACGACCATGAGCTCACCCAAAAGCTCCGGCCCCTGAACATGTACGGCTACTCCAAGCAGCTCTTCGACCTCTGGGCTCTGGACGCGGGCATCATGGACCGCATCGCCTCGCTCAAGTTCTTCAACGTCTACGGCCCCAACGAATACCACAAGGACGACATGATGAGCGTCATCTGCAAGGCCCACCGCCAGATCGGCGACACGGGCAAGCTCAAGCTCTTCAGGTCCTACCGGCCGGAGTACGAGGACGGCGGCCAGAAACGCGACTTCGTGTACGTCAAAGATTGCGTGAACATCATGTGGTGGCTGGCCGAGAATCCTCAGGCGTCCGGAATATTCAATGTCGGCACTGGTTTTGCAAGAACTTGGAACGATTTGGCCCGGGCCGTTTTCGCGGCCATGGGCCTGAACCCCGACATCGAATACATCGACATGCCGGAAAGCATACGCGACAAGTACCAGTACTTCACCCAGGCCGACATGACCAAGCTCGGCCAGGCGGGATACGACGCCCCCATGACCAGCCTGGAGGAAGGGGCGGCCGACTACGTGCAACACTACCTGGCGACCGGCCAGCCCCACCTCGCCAGCCGATAGGGGTCGCCCTTGAAACGCCGGCTGCTCAACGCCCTCACGCCCCTCGTGGCGCTGGCCTGCCTCATGGCGGGACAGCCCTGGCTGTTGTTCGGCCAGGAGGGGCACCTGTTCGTCGAGGAGCGGTACTCCACGGCCCAGGACCTGTCCCCGGGCCCGGCCTTCAGCGAGGCCGCCCACCACACCGAGGACCAGGCCGTGGCGCCCGGCGACGGCGAGAAGTGGACCTTCACCGCGGACCGGGTCATCGCCCAGCACGACTCCGAGTACATGGAGGCCCTGGGCGAGGCCACGTTCAAGAAGGGAGCCAACGTGCTCCGGGCGGACATGGCCCGCTACTACCAGTCCACGGGCTGGATCCTGCTCAAGGGCAACGTGCGCGCCCTGTGGGAGGGCGACTTCCTGGAGGCGGACGAGGCCGAGTTCGACCTGCGCACCAAGACCGGCTGGCTCAAGAACGGCAAGGTCTTCGTGGCCAAGCCCCACCTCTATTTCGAGTCCGAGTACATCCGCAAGTACGCGGCCGAGTCCTACGAGTTCAAGAACGCCAAGGTCACGGCCTGCTCCGGCGAGAAGCCCGACTGGTCGTTCACGGCCGAGGAAGGCGACATCACCATCGACGGCTACGCCCGGCTCTGGCACACGGCCTTCAACATCCGCGACGTTCCAGTGGCCTACCTGCCCTACATCCAGGTGCCGGCCAGCGGCGAACGTAAATCCGGCTTCCTCTTCCCCGAGCTGGCCTCCTCGGACCGCTTCGGCCTGCAGGTCAACCTGCCCTACTACTGGGTCATCAACGAGGAGATGGACGCCACCTTCTACCAGAACTACATGAGCAAGCGCGGCTACATGCAGGGGTTGGAGCTGCGCCTGGCCCTGGACGCCCACACCAAGGGCCTGGTCCGCTTCGACTGGCTCCAGGACAGCAAGGTCTACGCCAAGGCCGGAGACGAGGACAGCCTGGTCGACGACGACGGCATGCTGCGGCCCAACGAGCAGCGCTGGTGGTTCCGGAGCAAGTTCGACGGCTACCTGGGCACCCCGGCCTGGCGCTTCATGGCCGACGTGGACCTGGTCTCGGACCAGGACTACCTCAAGGAGTTCAGCCGGGGCTACAACAGCTACCAGGCCTCCCGGGACGAATTCCTCGAAGAGTTCGGCCGCGACCTCGACCCGGCAGACGACCTGGAACGCGAGTCCACCCTGCTGGTGGCCCGCGACTTCGAGGACGTGGGCGTGGCCGCCAAGGTGGCCTACACCCAGAACCTGGCCTACTTCAACGGCAACGGCGACGAGTCCAGGAACCCCACGGTCCAGAAATTTCCCGAGCTGTCCGCCTACGTGTTCAAGGACGCGGTGGGCGACTCGCCTCTTGAGTTCGAGATCGACTCCAGCCTGACCTATTTCTCCCGCGAGTTCGGAGAGACCGGCGGCCGCTTCACCCTGTCGCCCTCCTTCTCCCTGCCGATGTCCACGCCCTGGCTGACGGTCATCCCCAGCGTGGGGGCCACCGAGATCTTCTACATCGGCACGGACGCCGAGGCCGTGGGCAACCGGACCATCTACACCGGCGAGTACGAGGACGGCAACAGCACGGACGACGGCTTCGCCCACACCTTCACCCCGGAGGCCAAGGTCAGCGTGTTCTCCGAGGTCTACCGCACCTTTTCCTACGCCCCCAGCGGGGCCCTGGCCCTGACCGAGGAGAACGTGGGCAACTCCGAGGTCACCGGGCTCAAGCACTCCATCATCCCCAGGGCGGACTACGTGTACGAGCCGCACCTGACCGGGCTCTCGGACCACCCCTACTACGACCGCCTGGACCGCTCCCTGGGCGTGAACAAGGTCACCTACTCCCTGACCAACGTGCTGGACCGCAAGCTGGAGACCGTCACCCTGCTGGCCGACAACGGCGAGGTGGCCCCGGCCCTGACCTCCAGCTACCAGGACTTCCTGCGCTTCCGCCTGGAGCAGAGCTTCGACTTCAACGAGGCCGACCGCACCGACGAAACGGACCGCTATCCCAAGCAGCCCTTCTCCGACCTGACCGCGCAGATCATCCTGACCCCCACCCTGGGGCTGTCCATCGAGTCCAAGACCGACTTCTCGTTCTACGGCGGCAGCATCACCGCCCACGAGAGCATGGTCCGCTACGAGTACCCCGAGGTGGGCGACGCCTTCGTGGGCTTCGACTACCAGACCGAGATCGACGAGTACGCCCGCAATCTGGACGAGGACCTGTCCATGCTCCGCCTGGGCGGGCACTACTACCTGACCCCCAACCTGCTCCTGGGTCTCAACTACCGGGTCAACCTGCTCAACGGCCGGGACGTGGAAAAAACCATCAGCCTGGACTGGGACAACGAGTGCTGGTCCGTGGGGCTGGAGTACTCCCGCACCTCGGGCGACGACCGCTTCGGCCTGACCTTCAAAATTCTCGACTTCTGACCCCCAGGCGCATGACCCAGGACACCATCCGCCCCATCCGAGTCCTGCCCGCCGCGCTCAAGAACCAGATCGCGGCCGGCGAGGTGGTGGAGCGTCCGGCCAGCGTGCTCAAGGAGCTGGTGGAGAACAGCCTGGACGCCGGAGCGACCCGGATCGAGGTCCGGGTGGACGAGGGCGGCCGCCGCCTGGTCCGGGTGCAGGACGACGGCCACGGCGTCCCGGCCAAGGATCTGGAACTGGCCGTCACCCGCCACGCCACCAGCAAGATCGGCGAGCTGGCCGACCTGGCCCGCATCGCCACCTTCGGATTCCGGGGCGAGGCCCTGCCGTCCATGGCCTCGGTCAGCCGGTTGCGCATGACCTCCAAGGCCGTTGGACAGGACGAGGCCGCCTTCATCGAGGTGGCGGACGGCCTTGTGCAGGACCAGGGCCCGGCCGCCCTGGCCAGGGGCACGGTGGTCGAGGTCCGCGACCTGTTCTCGGCCACGCCCGCCCGGCTCAAGTTCCTCAAGACCACGGCCACCGAGGCCCGGCGCTGCCAGGACGCGCTCATGCGCATCAGCCTGGCCCACCCCGAGGCGGCCTTCACCTACGTGCAGGACGGCCGCGAGGTCTTTCGCCTGCCCCAGGACCAGCCCCTGGCCGCCCGGCTGGCGTCCTTCTGGCCAGGCGACATCTGCCAGGGCCTGATCGAATTTTCGCGCTCCTCGAACGACCTGTCCGTGCGCGGGCTGGCCGGGTCGCCGTCCACGGCCCAGGCCCGGTCCGGCCGCATCCTGACCTACGTGCTGGGCCGCCCGGTGCAGGACAAGCTGCTGGCCGCGGCCGTGCGCCAGGCCTACCGGGGCCGGCTGACCTCCCGCGAGCACCCCCAGGTGGTCCTGTTCCTGGACTGCCCCCTGGAGAGCGTGGACGTGAACGTGCATCCGGCCAAGCTGGAGGTGCGCTTCGCGGACGAGTCCAAGGTCTTCGGCGCGGTACGCCAGGCCCTGGTTTCGGCCCTGTCCCGGGACGCGGCCGTGCCCGATCCAGTACACCAGGACCTGCACGCCACTCCGCACCGGCCCGCGTTCCAGGTCCAGGAAAGATTCCAAGCCCAGGAAAGATTCCAGGCCCAGGAAAAGTTCCCGGGCTATAGGGAATTCCAGGCCGAATACGGGGGCGCGCGCGAGGCGGACCTGCCCCTGCTGCCTCCGACCCACGAAATTTCGAGCCCCATCCCGGACCTCATTCCGGAACAAGCTCCGACCCCGGGCAGGCTGCCGGGCGGAGCCCTGTACCTGGGCCAGGTGGACGACACCTACCTGGTCCTGGACCTGCACGGCGCCCTGGTGGTGGTGGACCAGCACGCGGCCCACGAACGGGTGCTGTTCGAGGCCAACAAGCGCGGCTCGTCCGGCCAGTCCCGGCCCTTGGCCCTGCCCCTGGAGATGGGTCTGCACCCCAGCCAGGCCGAAACCCTGCGCGAATTCTGGGACGGCCTGACCGCCATGGGCTTCGGCCTGGAGACGCCCGCGCCCGACCGGGTGGCCGTGACGGCCGTGCCTCCGGCCCTGGACGCGGGCCGCGCCAAGGCGTATCTCCTGGAGGCGCTGTCCGGCCGCCGGGAGAGCGACCCCCAGGGGCTGGACGACCTGTACGCCCTCATGGCATGCCACAGCGCCATACGGGCCGGGCAGCGGCTGGCCCGGGACGAAGCCCTGGCCCTGCTGGCCGAATGGCTGGCCTGCGAGGACAAGGACCACTGCCCACACGGCCGCCCCGTGGCCGTGCGTCTGACCGCGGCCCATCTGGAGAAACTCTTCAAACGCACCTGACACCTTCGGCCATGACCATCGACTACAACAAGATCCGCGTCCGCGTCCGGCTGGACGACCTGGCGCACAACTACCAACTGCTGAACAAAGCCTCGGGCAACGCCTGGCCCGTGGTCAAGTCCGACGCCTACGGACACGGCCTCATCGAGGTCTCCCGCCGCCTGGCCACCGAGGGTGCGGACACCTTTTGCGTGGGCACTGCCGGGGAAGGGGCCAAGCTGCGGACCTCGGGCGCGCTGAACAAGAACGAACGCATCCTCTGCCTGCTCGGGGCCATGGACTCGGCCGACGCGGCCCTGCTCCTGGAGCACGACCTGATCCCCTTTGTGCCCGGCCCGGAAAACCTGGGCATGCTGGCCCAGGCCGCGTCCGGCACGGGCAAGCGGCTCCGGATCGCCCTGAAATTCGACACCGGCATGGCCCGGCTGGGCTTCCGTCCCAAGGACGTCCCGGTCCTGGCCAAACAGCTCAGAGCCTGCCCGGAACTGATCCCGGCCATGGCCTCCTCGCACCTGGCCTGCGCCGACAACCCGGACAAGGCGGACACCGTGGCCGCCCAGATGGCCGAGTTCCAGCAGACCCTGGATTTCCTGGCCGCCGAAAATTTCGAGGTGGAGGCCACCCTGGCCAACTCGGCCGGAATCCTGGGCCACCAGGGCACCCACCACCACGCCCAGCGCGCGGGCATCGCCATGTACGGGGTCAATCCCCTGGAAGGCACGGCCTGGGCCCACCTGGGCCAGGGGCTGCGCCCGGCCATGGACGTGGACACGCCCGTGATCCAGGTCCACGACCTGGCCAGGGGCCGGTCCATCAGCTACGGCCACACCTACACCGCGGACAAGGACATGCGCGTGGCCATCGTGGCCGCGGGCTATGCGGACGGCTATTCCCGCTCCCTGTCCGGCCGGGGCCGCATGGGCCTCGCGGACCGGCGGGTCCCCATCCTGGGCCGGGTGTGCATGCAGATGACGGCCGTGGACGTGACCGGCCTGGACGTGAAACCCGGGGACCGCGCCCTGCTGCTGGGCGGCCAGGGACCGGGCTCGGTGTCCCCCGGCGAGCTGGCCGAGTGGTGGGGAACCATCGCCTACGAACCGTTCTGCCTGCTGGGCATGAACCCCCGGGAATACGTAAAATAGGAGTCAATGATGAGCGAATGGAATTCCGTGGAAAGCTTTACTTTGGAAGCCCTGGCCGAGGACGGCGTGACCCCGGCCGACCTGAAGAAGCGCTGGGAAGAGGTGGCCGACGACATGGCCCTGATCCCGGAGCGCAACGTGCGCGTCACCGAGCAGAACGGCATGGTCCGGGTGGAGGTCTCCCAGGAACTGCTGGACTGCATGCGCGGCTGCTGACGTGCCCACCGGGCTTCTCTGGTTCCATCCCGCGCTCCAGGCCCTGGCCACCCTGCTGGGCCTGTACGCGCTCCTGCTCGGGCTGATCCGGTTCCGAATCAACCATCTCCGGGCCAACCACCTGGGCGCCAAAGCCCGGTTCCCCTGGAAACGCCACGTCCTGCTCGGCCTGGTCACCCACCTAGCCTGGCTGGCCGGGCTGGTGGGCGGGCTGGCCATGACCGCCCTGTTCTGGGGCGGCCCCTTCGTCCTGGCCCTGCACTCCCGCCTGGCCCTGGCCCTGCTGGCCTGCGTGGCCGTGGGCCTGACCACGGGCCTGTACATGGACCACAACAAGGCCAAACGCACCCTGCTCCCCCTGGTTCACGGCCTGGCCAACCTGGCCGGACTGGGCCTGGCCGTGGCCCTGGCCGTCACCGGAGCGGGCGTCATCCGAAATTTCCTGCTCTGACCCCGGGTTGCCTTCTTCACCGGCCAAGCCGGAAAATAATTGTTACGGACAGGTAACAATCGTGATACTAACGCCGGGGGACGGGATCGGCGGGCGTAGAAACCGGGCAACCAGAATAAATCCATTATGTTGCGCACTTTCAGGATCAGACTGCTGATCTGGACCCTTGGACTGCTCCTGGCCGGGCTGGCCGTATCCTTTGTCCTTGTGGCCCGTAGCCTGGAAAAGCAGTACATGCTCGACGCCGAGGCGGCCAGCCTGCAGAAAATCGGCGCGGTGGACTGGATGCTCCGCAACGGCCCCGATTTCGAGACCCCCCTGCAATTCGACGCCTGGTGCACGGAACTGGGCCAGCGCTTGGGCGTACGCATCTCCTACATCGCCGCGGGCCGCGTCCTGGCCGACTCCGGGGTGTCCGCGGACCGGCTCCAGACCATGGACGACCACTCGGGCCGCCCCGAAGTCCTGGCCGCCCTGGCCGGGGAAACGGGCATGGACCTGCGCACCAGCCACACCCTGGGCAGGAAGATGCTTTACGTGGCCCGCGAGGTGGAACCGTCGGACGGGCTGCCCGGCGGAGTGCTGCGTCTGGCCGTGCCCTTTTCCGAGCTGGCCGACAAGGCCGCCCACGCCCGGATCTATCTGTTCTGGGCCTTTGGCACGGCCCTGGCCGGATCCCTGCTGCTGGGCATCCTGCTGTCGCGCATGCTCATGCGCTCCATCGACGCCTTCACGGCCACGGCCCGGGCCATCGGCGCGGGCGACTATTCCCGCCGCATCACCGAGTCGCCGGGCGGCGAGTTCGAGCCCCTGGCCGAGTCCATCAACGCCATGGCCAAGGAGATCGAGGGCCACGTGGCCGCGCTCACCGAGCAGCAGGGCCAGCTGCGCGCCATGTTCGAGGGCATGACCGAGGGCGTGCTGGTGCTGGACGCCGAAGGCCGCATCGTCAGCTGCAACCAGGCATGGCAGAACATGTTCCCGGCCGCCTCGGGCCCGGTGGGCCTGACCCCGCTGGAGGCCACGCGCCGCCTGGAGATCCAGGACCTGGTGGAGGCCCTGGTCCAGGACCCCTCCCTGGACACGGCCCGGGCCTGCATGGAGCTGGAGGACCAGCGGGTGCTGAACATGAGCGGCGTGCCCTACCAGGACCAGCACCGGGAAACCAAGATCATCGTGGTCTTCCACGACGTGACAGAAGCCCGGCGCTCCGAGGAGTCCCTCAAGACCTTCGTGGCCAACGTCTCGCACCAGCTTCGGACCCCGCTGACCAGCATCCGGGGCTACGCCGAGACCCTGCGCGACAATCCGCCCCGGGAACGCCAGCAAGCCGGGCGCTTCCTGGACATCATCAGCCGCAACGCCCGGCACATGGACTCCATCGTCTCCAGCATGCTGACCCTGGCCAAGTCCGAACGGGCCGGGACCGCGTCCGACCTCAAGCCCGTGTCCCTGCGCCGCGTGGTGGACGACGCCCTGGCCGACCTGGACCCCCTGGCCGCCAACCGCAACATCCTCCTGGACACGGAAACCATCCCGGACGTGCGGGTCATGGCTGAAAACGAAGGCCTGCTCCACGTGCTCCACAACCTGCTGCACAACGCACTCAAGCACGCGCCGGACAATTCCACGGTCACGGTGTCCGGACATGCCGAACACGGCGAGGCCGTGGTCTGCGTGACCGACCAGGGGCCCGGCGTGCCCCCGGAGCACGCCCAGCGGGTGTTCGAACCCTTCTACCGGGTGGACCCCAACCCCATCGACGACCAGGGCGGCGCGGGCCTGGGCCTGGCCATCTGCCAGCGCATCATGCGCAGCCTGGAAGGGGACATCTGGCTGGAGCGGCCCGAATTCGGCGGCCGTGGCTCGACCTTCTGCTTCCGGCTCAAGATCGCTGAAAAACCTCAAGCCGAACAACGAAGCTAGGCATGGATATCTACGACGTCTTCTTCTACCTGGCCATCGGAGCGGGCTTTCTCAAGGCCTTCAACCTGGGGGCCAACGACGTGGCCAACTCCATGGCCTCGGCCGTGGGCGCCAGCGCCATCACGGTTCGCCAGGCCGTGCTTATCGCCGGGGTGCTCAACTTCGTGGGCGCGGTTTTCCTGGGCTCACAGGTCACGGCCACCATCAGCAAGGGGATCATCAACGCCTCGGCCATCGGCGATCCCAAGCTGATCATGATCGGCATGTTCGCCTCCCTGCTGGCCGCGGCCCTGTGGGTGCTGGTGGCCACCCTGACCGCCCTGCCCGTGTCCTCCACCCACTCCATCGTCGGGGCCATCATGGGCTTCGGCCTGGCGGCCGGGGGCTTCTCCATGGTCAACTGGGCGGTCATCGGGGCCATCGTCCTGTCCTGGTTCATCTCCCCGTTCTTCTCGGCCACCATCGCCTACCTCATCTTCACCCACATCCGGCGATTCATCCTGTTCACAAAGCACTTCGTGGTCCAGGCCCGAAAATGGGCCCCGTTCTGGACGGCCCTGACCGTGGCCCTGGTCGGCCTGTCCTTCTTGTTCAAGACCCCGTTGGGCAAGGCCCTGCACCTGCCCTGGTACTCCACCCTGGCCCTGATCCTGGCCCTGGCCCTGCTCACCTGGCTGGCCGCCCGCGTGGCCCTGCAACGCATGGTGGTCAACCCGGAAGAGGGAGCCGAGGCCGTGGAGCGCGTGTTCCGCAAGCTCCAGGTGGGCACGTCCTGCTACGTGGCCCTGAGCCAGGGCGCCAACGACGTGGCCAACGCCATCGGCCCGGTGGCGGCCATCTACCTCATCGCCAAGCACCAGGTCATGCCCGAACAGGCCCAGGTGCCCATGTTCATCCTGGTGCTCGGCGGCATAGGCATCGCCGTGGGCATCATGACCCTGGGCCACAAGGTCATGAGCACGGTGGGCGAGAAGATCACCACCCTGACCAACACCCGCGGGTTCGCCGTGGACTTCAGCGCGGCCAGCACCGTGCTCCTGGCCTCCAAGATGGGGCTGCCCGTGTCCACCACCCACGCGGCCGTGGGCGGCGTGGTCGGCGTGGGCCTGGCCCGCGGCTTCGGGGCCGTGGACTTCCGGGTGCTGGGGAAAATCGTCATCTACTGGCTGCTCACGGTGCCCGCGGCCGCCTTGACCAGCATTCTGTTGTACGTGATTATAAAATTCATCTGTTGCTGACCGCAATCAGGAGGGCACATGTCGCTGCGCATACCTTTCTTCGGACTCCTCTCCAAGTCCCCCATGGACGGTCTTATCGAACATTACGACAAGATCGCCCAGTGCGTGGACATCATCAACGAGTCCATGGAGTGCTACCTGACCGGGGGCACCTGCAAGGAGATGGAGGAACTGGCTGAGGCCATCGACGATGTGGAGCACGTGGCGGACAACATCAAGCGCCGCATCCGCAACCACCTGCCCCGGCGGCTGTTCATGGCCGTGGACAAGACCCTGTTCCTCAACTACACGAACAAGCAGGACAACATCCTGGACGCGGCCCAGGACGCGCTCAGTTGGCTGGCCATGCGCAGGGTGGACATCCCGGAAACCTATCACAAGCCCTTCGTCAGCATCCTGGACGGGGTGCAGCAGGCCACCCACCTGCTCGGACCGGCGCTGAAGGCCACCATCAACCTGGT
Source organism: Desulfovibrionaceae bacterium (assembly GCA_963666895.2). GTDB lineage: Bacteria > Desulfobacterota > Desulfovibrionia > Desulfovibrionales > Desulfovibrionaceae. The sequence continues at coordinate 116,045 of CAXXNS010000016.1, forward strand.
CAACGGCTCGTCCATCGACCGCGAGGGCACCAAGCAGGCCTACCGCCGCGTGCGCGACATGCGCTCCAACGTGCGCGAGGAGGCCAACTACCTGCGCCGGACCATCTTCAACTCGGACCGGGACTTCAAGGACATCTACCAGCTCATGCACTTTGTGGACTGCCTCAACGAAATGGCCCACAACAGCGCCTCCTGCGCCGACATCCTGCGGGCCATGATCGCCCGCTGACCGGACTTTTCGCCCGGAAAGGGAGCGCACCGCGACCGCGGCGCGCTCCCTTTTGTTTTACTCCTACCTCCGGGATGTGATATCAAACCATAAGAACGGGTACTCTCAACCACGGCCCGACCCGGGGCCTGCGCCCGCCTGGAGGCCGCATGAACATCTCCGCCAACTCCCTGCTCGAACTGCGCAAGTTCGTGGCCCCCGAGTTCGTCTTCGGCCTGGACGCCGCCAAGCTGGCCGGACGGTACGCGGAAAACCTCTCGGCCAGGCGGATCCTGGTGGTCTCGGACCCCGGGGTGACCGAAGCCGGGTGGACCGGCGTGGTGGAGGACTCCCTCAGGGCCGCGGGCATGGAGAGCGTGCGCTATCTGGACGTGTCCCCCAACCCCCGGGCCGAGGAGGCCATGTGCGGGGCCGAGCTGTTCCGTTCCGAAGGCTGCGACACCATCGTGGCCGTGGGCGGCGGCAGCCCCATGGACTGCGCCAAGGGCATCGGCATCGTGTCCACCAACGACCGCCACGTGCTCACCTTCGAAGGCGTGGACAACGTTCCCCTGCCTGGCCCGCCCATGATCTGCGTGCCCACCACGGCCGGATCGTCCGCGGACGTGTCCCAGTTCGCCATCATCAACGACACCGACCGCAAGGTGAAGATCGCCATCGTGTCCAAGACCGTGGTGCCGGACGCCTCCCTGGTGGACCCGGCCACCACGACCACCATGGGCGGCGACCTGACCGTGCACACCGGCCTGGACGCCCTGACCCACGCCATCGAGGCCTACGTGTCCAACGCCAACGCGCCCATGACCGACCTGCTGGCCCTAGAGGCGGTGCGGCGCATCGTCCAGGGGCTCCCCCGGGCCCTGGACGACCCCCACGACAAGGAAGCCCGGGCCCTGCAGATGCTCGGCAGCCTGTACGCCGGGCTGGCCTTCTCCAACGCCATCCTGGGCGCGGTCCACGCCATGGCCCACAGCCTGGGCGGGCTCATGGACCTGCCCCACGGCCAGTGCAACGCCATCCTGCTGGAGGCCGTGGTGGACTACAACTTCCCGGCCTGCCCCGAGCGGTACACGGAAATCGGCCGCGCCCTGGGCGGGGAGATCGACTCCCGCGCCCCGGTGGACGAACAACGCCAGGCCACCCTGGAAACCCTGCGGGGATTCAAGAAGCGGCTGGGCATGACCTCCACCCTGGCCGACCTGGGCGTGACCCGCGACGACCTCAAGGCCCTGGCCAAGACCGCTGTGCTGGACCCCTGCATGGCCACCAATCCCCTCTGCCCGGACGAAAACGATGTCAGAAGAATCTTCGAACAAGCCCTCTGAACCGGCCAACCGGCCGGACCGGGACCTTCGCCAGCGGCTCATCGGCCTGGGCGAACGCTCCATCAAGAAAAGCTATTTCCCCGAACTCAAGGAACGGCGGCGGGAACTGGAACGCTTCCGGGAGATCATGGACCGCGCCAGCGACGCCATCGTGGTCTTCGAGGGCTGCGCCAGGGTGGTGGACGTCAACCAGACCGCCTGCACCTTCCTGGGCCTCCGCCGTGACGAAATCCTGGGCCGGGACCTGCGCGACCTGTTTCCCACCGGCTCCCTGGACCAGGTACTGGACGCGGACTGCGCCGAGCTCATGGGCGTCCGGCAGGCCCAGGCCGAGGTTCTCCTGCCCGCGGACCCCGACGCGGGCCGGGCCGAGCGCATCCTGGAGCTGTCGTTCGCCGTGGGCCGCATGGAGGCGGAGCGCTGGGTGGTGGCCGTGGGCCGCGACGTGACCGCGCGGCGCAAGGGCGAGGAGGAGCTCCGCGCCGCCCGGGACAGGGCCGAGGCGGCCAGCCGGACCAAGTCGGAGTTTCTGGCCAACGTCAGCCACGAGCTGCGCACGCCCCTGACCGGCGTGCTGGGCATGCTCCAGCTGCTGAGCAGGGAGCCCGGGGCCGAATCCCGCAAGGAGTACACGGACATCGCCCTGGCTTCGGCCCAGGGACTGCTGTCCATCCTCAACGACATCCTGGACCTGTCGGTCGTCGAGCGCGGGGAGATGAGCATTCATGAGCGCGGCTTTTCCCCGGCCGACCTGGTGACTCGGCTGCTGGACGTCTTCGCCGTCCCGGCGGCGGAAAAGGACCTGATCCTGGAGTCGGTCATGGACCCGGACCTGCCCGAATGGGTCATGGGCGACGACGGCCGCATCCGCCAGATCCTGTTCAACCTGGTGGGCAACGCCATCAAGTTCACGCCCCAGGGAACGGTGCGCGTGGTCACGGAACTGGTCCGAACCCGTTCCTCGCGCCGCCCCTGCCTGCTCCTGTTCACGGTCACGGACACGGGCATCGGCATCCCGCCGGAGAAGCTGGACCTGATCTTCCAGCCCTTCACCCAGGCCGACGGCTCCCTGACCCGGAAATACGGCGGGGTGGGCCTGGGCCTGGCCATCATCCACCGCCTGGTCAATCTCCTGGGCGGCAGCATCCACCTGGAGAGCGACCCGGGCCAGGGCACCCAGATCCACCTGGCGGTTCCGGTGCGTCCGCAACAGGAGCCCGAACCCGAGGACGAAATCGAAAACATTCCGACGCGGCTGGACGGCTGCCGCATCCTGGTGGTGGACGACGAGCCGACCATCCAGGTCCTCATGCGCGGCCTGCTCGACCGGTGCGGGGCGGAAACCACGGTGGTCTCCAACGGCCAGGAGGCCATCGAAGCCCTGAGGGAGCAACACTATCACCTGGTGTTCATGGATATCCAGATGCCGGTCCTGGACGGCCTGGAGGCCGCCCGGCGCATCCGGTCGGGAGCCGAGCCCGGGGTGAACCCGGCCGTGCCCCTGGTGGCCCTGACGGCCCACGCCCAGGAGGCCGCGCGGGCCGGGGCCTTGCGGGCGGGAATGAACGCCTACCTGTCCAAGCCCATGACCCGGCTGGAGCTGCTGACCGCAGCCGCACGGGTCATGGGCATATGCAAGCCCAAGGGGCCCGGAAAAAACTAGGCGTCGAGCTTGAGAATGGGCTCGATGATCTTGGTCAGGGCCTGGCCCACCGGGCTGTCCGGCTGGACCTTGGCCACGGGGTAGCCCTCGTCGCCGGCCCGGACCACTTCGGGGTCCAGGGGAATGCGGCCCAGGAAGGGCACCTTGGTCAGCTTGGCCAGGTCCTCGCCGCCGCCCGCGCCGAACACGTTGTGCAGGTGCCCGCACTCGGAGCACACGAACCCGGACATGTTCTCCACCATGCCCAGGATGGGGTTGCCCACCTCGCGCACAAAGGAGACCGAGCGCCGCACGTCGTCAACGGCCAGGCCCTGGGGCGTGGTGACGATGACCGCCAGGGCGTCCGTGCCCAGGGTCTGGAGCGTGGACAGGGGCTCGTCGCCCGTACCCGGAGGGCAGTCCACCACCAGGAAATCCAGGTCGCCCCAGGACACGTCCTGCACGAACTGGCGGATGAGGCCCATCTTCACCGGGCCGCGCCAGATCACGGCCTGGTCCGCGTCGGGCAGCATGAAGCCCAGGGAGACCACCCACAGATTCTTGGTGTAGGGCACGGGCTCCATGTAGTTGCCCGAGATGTTGAGCTGCTTGCCGCCCAGGGAAAGCAGCCGGGGGATGCTGGGGCCATGCACGTCCACGTCCAGCAGGCCGACCGTCTTACCCGCCTGGGCCAGGGCCACGGCGATGTTCACGGCCACCGTGGACTTGCCCACGCCGCCCTTGCCGGACAGGACCACGATCTTGTGCTTGATGCGCGAGAGCTGCTTGTTGAGCTTCTCGTCCTGGGCCTGTTTTTCAGCGTCCGGATTCTGGCCGCAAGCGTCCGGCGTGGAATCGCAGGAACCCGACTGGGAACAATTGGAACATTCGTCACTCATGAATCGTCTCCTGAAGCGATGTCGGCCGTGGGCCGCAGGTCATGTGATATGACAGCGGTTGAAAAAGTCAAACCGCGCGAAGCCTCCGGGGCTTCGATTCCGATGGTTTCCGCGCTCCCCTTCCCGGCCAGGATGCCGGCTCCCCGGGCATGGGCCGCGCCCTGGGCGTTTTCTACGTAGCGGGCCTCGCCGGTCTCGGTGTCGGCCACCACGAAGCCGTCGCTGCGGCCGAACCGGGAATCCGTGGCGCAGTCCAGGGGGCCGCCCGGCCCGGGCTGCCTGGTGGTGATGGCGATCCTCACCGGCTCAGTCCTTTTGTCCGGCCCGTTTCCGGCCCCGTCCAGTGCCCTTGCCAAGGCCCTTGCCGGGGCCTTTGCCGGAACCGGGACCGCGTCCCTGGCCGCCGCGGCCGTTGCCCTTGCCCGATCTTCCCAGGCAGGGATCCGGGCCTCCACGGCCCGCGCACCCGGGCATGACCAGGGACTCCAGGTCGTCCCGGGCCAGGGCCTCGAGCACCAGTTCCACAGTGCCGCGCAACCAGGCCTCCACGACCACGCCGGAATTCTGGAGCCGGGCCAGGGTGGCCTGGCAGATCGCCCCGCATACCAGATGAGTCACCCCGCAGGCCACGATGGCGGATGTCCTGTCCGTTGGGTCCTTAGAGGGAAGGGAAACGTGACCTGCGGGGCGAATTTGTCCGTCGTTCCGCTCAAAGAGCAGAAACTCGGTGGCGTTCTCAAGGACCGATGCCAGGCGATCCCCGTAACAGGCCAAGCAAAGCATGGTCGTGTGCAGCCTCCGGACGGAATGATTCGTTGTTTCCTGTCCAGCCAGGAGCATAGCCCGTGCCGTGGATAAAATTTCAATCTATTCTAGATAGTTGATAGAAAAACGGCCCCAAAAGGACCGCGCAAGGAGGTTGAGAATGCGCCCGGGCGGGCAGGGCCAGGCGCGTTGTTAGCCCATATCGCGGCACCGGGCCAGCGTGCGGCGCAGGGTGTCCTTGGAGATGCCCAGCTCCCGGCAGGTGGCCATCTTCCGGCCCTTGTTGCGCTTGAGCGCGGCCAGCACGGCCCGGCACTTGATCTCCTCCAGGGTGGCTCCGGCCGCCCAGCCTTCGTCCGGGTCCGGCCCGGCCGGCTTGAGGTAGTCGGGCAGATGCTCCACCTGGACGAACCCGCCCGGGCAGAGGATGAAGGCGTATTCCACGATGTTCTCCAGCTCGCGCACGTTGCCCGGGAAGCTGTGGCGCATGAGCAGGGCCATGACGTCCTCGGACAGCCCCTCCACCTCCTTGCCCTGGATGGCGTTGAGGCGCTGCACGAAGTGCTGGGCCAGCAGGGCCAGGTCCTCGGGCCGCTCCCGCAGCGGGGGCAGCTTCAGGGTGACCACGTTGAGCCGGTAGAACAAGTCCTGGCGGAACTGGCCCGAGGCCACCAGGGCGTCCAGGTCGCGGTTGGTGGCCGCCACCACCCGGGCCTCGGTGCGCACGGGCTCCACGCCGCCCAGGGGCTCGAACACCTTTTCCTGGAGCACGCGCAAGAGCTTGACCTGGAGCTTGCCGGGCAGGTCGCCCACCTCGTCCAGGAAGATGGTGCCCTTGGCCGCCAGCTGGAAGCGGCCGGGCTTGTCCTTCTTGGCGTCGGTGAAGGCCCCGGCCTTGTACCCGAACAGCTCGGACTCCAGCAGGGTGTCGGGCAGGGCGCCGCAGTTCACGGCCACGAACGGGCCCTTCCTGCGGTCGGACAGGGAGTGGATGGCCCGGGCGAAGATCTCCTTGCCCGTGCCGGACTCGCCCAGCAGCAGGACCGTGGCCTCGCTCTTGGCGATCTGGGGCAGAATCTCGAAGATGCGGGCCAAAGACTGGGACTTGCCCACGATGTCCTCGAACGTGTAGGACTCGCGGACCTTTTGGCGCATCAGGTGGATGTCCGTCAGGTCGCGGAAGGTCTCCACCCCGCCCACGGGGCGGCCCTGGCCGTCGTGGATGGGCGCGGCCGAGATGGACACCGGCACCTTGACCCCGTCGCGGCGGACGATGAACTTGGACTTGCCCACCACCGGGGCGTTCGCGCCCAGGCTCTCCTGGATGGCGCAGTCGCCGTCGCAGAGCCCGCTCCGGAGCACCTCCCAGCACTTGGTGCCCACGGCCTCCTCCGGGTCCACGCCCGTGATGCGGGCCGCGGCCTGGTTGAAGAAGGTGATGTTCCGGTCCAGGTCCACGGTGAACACGCCGTCGGCCAGCGAGTCGAGGATCACCTCGCAGGGCAGGTTCTTGGGGAAGCGCATGGGCGCAAGATAAGTCCTAGGGCGAATTTTGCCAAGTGCAACGACGCCAAAAGAGCCGAAAAAATCCTTCTACTGGCCCCAGTTGCCGCCTCGCCAGTCGAACTTGTCGTCCTTGTACAGGAAAAGCGGGTCCGGGGGATCGTCCGTGACCATGATCTCCTTGGTCAGGTCCCGGCACTTGTCCTCAATGGCCAAGGCGGCCTCGGCCAGGCCGGTGCGCCCCTGGGCCAGGGCCTGGCGCTGCTCCACCAGGACCGGGGCCAGCTTCTTGTCCACGGCGATGGGCGGCGCGCCTTGCCAGGCGGCCAGGGCCTGGTCGGTTTGTCCCAGGCTTGCCCAGGCCAGACCGGTGAACACCCAGGGCTCGAAGCGGTAGGGCTCCTGCTCCCGGACCAAGTCCAGCACCTCGACGGCGGCCTCGGCCCGGCCGTTCTTGTAGAAGGCGATTCCGGCCATGGCCATATTGTCCGCGCTGGGGATGGCGTCGTCCCGGTGCTCGTCCAGCCAGGCGGCCCAGGCCTGGTCCGCGGCCGCCCAGTACTCGCGGGCCGCGGCCATGTCATTGGCGTGCTCGGCGCGCACGGCCCGGTTGTAGTTGCGCTTGCCCACCGAGGACAGGGGCTGCGCCCAGGCGGAAAGGGCCAGGCCCAACAGCAGGACCAAGGCCATGGCGGAAATGCGGAATACAATGGAAGAGACGGGTTTGGACATGGCGTGCCTCCAGTGACAAAAATAGTCACTGGAAACCGCCAGTCAATGGAAACGGCAAGGGCCCGTCGGGATCAGAGCTTGGCCGCCCGGGCAGCGCGCAGCCAGTCGTACCACTCGTCCATTCCCTCGCCCGTGCGGGCGGACAGGGGCAGGACCTTGATGTCCGGATTCAGGGTGGTGGCGTGCTTGGTCGCCTTGTCCAGGTCAAAGTCCACGTAGGGCAGCAGGTCCACCTTGTTCAGGATCATGATGGACGAAATATGGAACAGGAGCGGGTACTTCTGCGGCTTGTCGTCGCCCTCGGCCACGGACAGCAGGGCCACCTTGTGGTCCTCGCCCACGTCGAACTCGGCCGGGCAGACCAGGTTGCCCACGTTCTCCACGAACAGGATGTCCAGCCCGTCCAGGTCCAGGGCGCCGATGGCGGACAGGACCATGCTGGAGTCCAGATGGCAGCCGCCCTCGGTGTTGATCTGCACGGCCTGGGCGCCCGTGGCGGCCACGCGCTGGGCGTCGTTGTCGGTCTGCAGGTCGCCCTCGACCACGGCCATCTTGAACTCGCCCTTGAGCGCGGTCAGGGTCTTTTCCAGCAGGGTGGTCTTGCCCGCGCCCGGAGAGCTCATGAGGTTGAGGCAGAGGATATTGCGCATGTCGAACTGCTTCTTGAGCTCCTCGGCGATGCGGTCGTTGGCCTCGAGCACGTTGCGGACCAGGGGGATTTCCATGACCATGTTCTTGCTCCTGACGGTCGTATAGGGGCGGCCGCGCCCTAATCGGGTTCGTCGGCCTCGATGTTGGCGACGTACAGTTCCTTGCCCTCCACCACCTGGTGGCCGAACTCCAGGCCGCAGTGGGGGCAGGGCATGTACAGGGTGTCCTCGGGTTCGAAGTCCTTGCCGCACCGGCCGCAGACCACCTTGAGGGACACCTCGATGACCTTGAGTTCGCAGTCCTCGAATTCGGTGCCTTGGCGCAGGGCCTCCCAGGCGAACTCCAGGGCGTCGGTGACCGCCCCGGCCAACCGGCCGTTCATGAGCGTGACGCGGACCACGCGGTCCAGCTTGTGCCGGTCCCGCTCCTCCTCCACAATGTTCATGATGCTCTGCACCAGGCTCATCTCGTGCATGGGATATTGGACGTAGCGCAAATCGAACCCCACGGCAAGACGGGGCGAGAGCCTCCTTTTCCTTGAGAACCCGCCCCCTTCCCTTGACTTGCCCTTGCCTTCGGGTTCTAACACACCCAATGAGCGTTCGCCCCGCCGTTCACCCTGCGGAATCGACCGTCGGCCGCCCGTCCCTTGCATGGACAGGGCGTTTTGTGCCACGCAAGCCGTCACCGAGCGCCCCGGCGCTCCCAAACCGGAGGATGGGACCATGTTCGTCGGCCTGAAGATGCTCAAGAACTTCGTCACGGTGACCCCCAAGACCCTGGTCAAGGACGCCGAGAAGCTCATGGAGGCGTCCAAGCTCTGGATGCTGCTGGTGGTCGAGGACGACAAGCTGTTGGGCTACGTGCGTTCCGACGACCTGAACCGCGCCCTGCCCTCCATCGCCACCTCCCTGTCCAAGCACGAGCTGGGCTACCTCATGGGCAAGCTGACCGTGGGCAAAATCATGCGCAAGGACATCACCACCATCGCCCCGGAGGTGGAGATCGAAAAGGCCGCGGCCGTCATGTTCGACAAGAACCTGGCCGGGCTGGCCGTGATCGAGGGCGAAAAGCTGGTGGGCTACATCAACCGCTCCGTCATGCTGGACGTGCTGGTGGAGGAGATGGGGTACCGCCACGGCGGCTCGCGCATCTGCTTCGAGACCCCGGACCGGACCGGCGTGCTCCGCGAGGTGGCCGGCATCGTGGCAGACATGGACCAGTCCATCATCTCCACGGGCACGTTCTTCCACAACGACCGGCGCATCGTGGTCATCCGCGTGGCCACGAGCGACCCTTCGCCCATCGCGGCCAAGCTCCAGGAAAAGGGCTACAAGGTGGTCGGGCCCATGGACTTCATGGAGGACTGGCAATAGATGGCCTTTCTGGAAGTGGATTCCATCACCCTGACCTTCAAGGGCATCGCCGCCCTTGTGGACGTGTCCTTTGCCGTGGAAAAGGGGCAGATCGTTTCGCTGATCGGCCCCAACGGCGCGGGCAAGACCAGCATGCTCAACTGCATCTCGGGCCGCTACACCCCGGACTCGGGCTCCATCACCCTGGACGGCCGCAAGCTGCTGGGCATCCGGCCCCACAAGCGCACCGCCCTGGGCCTGTCGCGCACCTTCCAGAACATCGCCCTGTTCAAGGGCTTGTCCGTGCTGGACAACCTCATGGTCGGCCGCCACGCCCGCATGAACTACGGCATCTTGTCAGCCCTGCTCTATTGGGGACCCTGTTCCAGGAGGGAGGACTCACATCGCAGGCGCGTGGAAGACGTCATCGACTTCCTGGGCCTGTCGCCCTTTCGCCACAAGACCGCGGGCAAGCTGCCCTACGGCGTGCAGAAGCGCGTGGAGTTGGGACGGGCCCTGGCCGCAGACCCGGAGCTCATCCTCCTGGACGAGCCCATGGCCGGCATGAACCTGGAAGAGACCGAGGACATGGCCCGGTATATTTTGGACATTTGCGAGGAGTGGGGAATCACTATCCTGCTCGTGGAGCACGACATGGGGGTGGTCATGGACATCTCGGACCACGTGGTGGTCCTGGACTTCGGCAGCGTGCTGGCCTCGGGTTCGCCCGAGACCGTGCAAAAGGACGAGGCCGTGGTGGCCGCCTACCTGGGCACGGACGACATGGTCTTCGCGGGGCGCTGATTCTATGGGGAAACGCTACGACACCACCTTGCCCGCCCTGCTTGTCCGCCGGGCCGAGATGCATCCGGCCAAGACGGCCATGCGCGAGAAGGAATGGGGCGTATGGCAGCCCTACACCTGGGCCGAGTACCTGCACAACACGGCCGAGTTCGCGGGCGGGCTGAAAAAGCTCGGCCTGGGCGCGGCCGACATCGTCATCAACATCGGTGACAACCGGCCCGAGTGGCTGTGGAGCGAACTGGCCGTCCAGGCCATCGGCGGCATGTCCCTGGGCCTGTATCAGGATGCCACGTCGGAAGAAATCCGGTACGTCTTCGAGCTGTCCGAGGCCAAGATGGTGGTGGCCGAGGACCAGGAGCAGGTGGACAAGATCCTGGAACTCAAGCCCGACCTGCCCAAGCTCAAGTACATCGTGTACCACGACCCCAAAGGGCTCGTGGCCTACGAGCGCGAGGTCGAGGGGCTGATGAGTTTCGAGGCCGTGCAGGATCTCGGCAAGCCCATGGCGAGGGAGTACCCCCTTTGGGCGGCCGCCCTGACCCCGGACACCCCGGCCCTCATCGCCACCACCTCCGGCACCACGGGCCGCCCCAAGCTGGCCGTTCTCTCCCACAAGAACCTGCTGGCCATGGCCGACAATCTGGGCAAGGTGGACCCCAAATACGGAAAGGACGAGTTCGTGTCCTTCCTGCCACTGGCCTGGATGGGCGAGCAGATGATGGCCGTGGCCTCCTCCCTGCTCTTCGGGTTCACGGTCAACTTCCCGGAGGAGCCGGACACCGTGCGCGCGGACATGCGCGAGATCGGCCCGCACCTGATCTTCTCGCCGCCCCGGGTCTGGGAATCCATGGCGGCCATGGTGCGCGGCAACATCATGGAGACCACGCGCTTCAAGCGCTTCCTGTACAACCGGCTTCTGCCCCTGGGCATCCGCTACGTGGAGGCAACGTTCGCGGGCAAGAAGCCCGGCCCGTTCCTGCGCCTGGGCCACCTCCTGGCCGAGATCGGCCTGTTCAGGTCCCTGCGCGACCGGCTCGGGTTCTCGCGCATGCGCTCGGCCACCACCGGCGGAGCGGCCCTGGGCCCCGACACCTTCAAGTTCTTCCACGCCCTGGGCGTGCGCCTCAAGCAGATTTACGGCCAGACCGAGATCGCGGGCATCTCCTGCATCCACCGCGACGGGGCCGTGGACTTCACCAGCGTGGGCGAGCCCATCCCGGAGACCGAGCTCAAGATCACCCCGGAGGGCGAGGTGGTGTCCAAAAGTCCGGCCGTGTTCCTGGGCTACTACAAAAATCCCGCCGCCACCGAGGAGACCGTGCGCGACGGCTGGCTGCTCTCGGGCGACGCGGGCTTTTTCGACGACCAGGGGCGCCTGGTGGTCATCGACCGCTTGAAGGACGTCATGGTCATGAACTGCGGCGAGCGGTTCTCCCCGCAATTTTTGGAAAACAAGATCAAGTTCTCGCCCTACGTGCGCGAGGCCGTGGTCTTCGGCGGCGGCCGGGACCACATCGCGGCCGTGATCTGCGTCGACTACGACATCCTGGGCCACTGGGCCGAGAGCCGCATGATCACCTTCACCACCTACCAGGACCTGGCGGCCAAGGACGAGGCCTACGCGCTCATCAAAGAGGAGCTGGGGGAGATCAACAAGACCCTGCCCGAGGCCCAGCGCATCCGCCGCTTCGCCCTGCTCTTCAAGGAGCTGGACGCGGACGACGGCGAACTGACCCGGACGCGCAAGGTGCGCCGGGGCACGGTGAACGAGCGCTACGGACCGCTCATCGAGGCCCTGTACTCGGACGCCTGCGCCCTGAGCCTGGAGGCCGAGATCAAGTACCAGGACGGCTCCAGCCGGAGCATGTGCGGCGACATCCGCATTGAGGATATGGGAGGGGACGCCTAGGTGGAACAATACATACAATTATTCATCAACGGCCTGGTGGTCGGCTCCATCTATTCCCTGGTGGCCCTGGGCTTCGTGATCATCTACAAGGCCACGAAAGTGGTCAACTTCGCCCAGGGCGAGCTGGTCATGGTCGGCGGCTACGTCTGCCTGGCCCTGACCGTGCAGCTCCACCTGCCCTTCATCGTCGCCTTTCTCATGACCCTGGTCTTCTCGGTCATCATGGGCCTGCTCATCGAACGCCTGGCCCTGCGGCCGCTCATCGGCGAGTCCGGCATCTCGGTGATCATGGTCACCATCGCCCTGTCCAGCGTACTCAAGGCCACGGTCCAGATCATCTGGGGCACGGAACTGCGGGTCTACCCGCAGGTGCTGCCCTCGGACCCCATCATCATCGCCGGGCTGCCCGTGACCCCCATCTACATCGTGGCCTTCGTGCTCTCGGGCCTGCTCTTCGCGGTCTTCTCCCTGTTCTTCAAGTACTCGCGCCTGGGCACGGCCATGCGGGCCACGGCATTCGACCAGCAGGCCGCCCAGAGCATGGGCATCGGGGTCAAGAACATCTTCGCCCTGTCCTGGTGCATCGCGGCCGTGGTCTCCTCGGTGGGCGGGCTGATCCTGGGCAACATCAACGGCATTGATCCCAACCTGGGCCACCTGGGCCTGGCCGTGTTCCCGGCCGTGATCCTGGGCGGGCTGGACTCCCTGGCCGGAGCCGCTTTGGGCGGACTCCTGATCGGGGTCATCGAGAACGTCTGCGACGGGGCCATGATCGACCTGTTCGGCATCGGCGGGTTCAAGGAGGTGGCCGCCTTCGTGGTCCTGGTGGTCATCCTGATGATCAAGCCTTACGGGCTGTTCGGCACCGAAGAAATCGAGCGGGTGTAGCATGGACGGCAAGTGCGGACTCTTCTTCACCTCCTACGCCCAGGAACGGCGCATCTTCACGACCTGGTTCCAGCGGTCCTGGGTCTACGGATTCCTGGTCTTCCTCTGCGTACTGCCCTTCCTGGTCAACACCTACTACGTGACCATCCTGAACACGGTGTTCATCGGGGTCATGGCCGCGGCCAGCCTCAACCTGCTGACCGGGGTCTGCGGCCAGATCAGCCTGGGCCACGCCGCCTTCATGGGCGTGGGCGCCTACGGCGCGGCCGTGGCCCTGACCCACGGCGTGCCCTTCCTGCCCGCCCTGCTCTTCGGCGGCATCTGCTCGGCGCTGGTGGGCATGGTCTTCGGCATCCCGTCGCTTCGGCTCAAGGGCATCTACCTGGCCATCGCCACCCTGGCCGCCCAGCTCATCCTGCAATACGTCTTCCTGCACTGGACCTCGGTCACGGGCGGCTCCCAGGGCATCCTGCTCAAGGCCCCGGACATCTTCGGCTACGTGTTCGACACCCACGAGAAGCGCTACTTCCTGTTCCTGGGCTTCACCGCGCTCATGCTCCTGGCCGTGTCCAACGTCATGCGCTCCCGCTTCGGGCGGGCATTCGTGGCCATCCGGGACTTCCACCTCTCGGCCGAAATCGCGGGCGTGTCCCTGTTCCGGTTCAAGCTCTACGCCTTCGGCCTCAGCTCGTTTCTGGCGGGCGTGGCCGGGGCGCTGATGGTCCACCGCACCCTCAAGGTCTCGGTGGACGGTTTCACCATCGACATGAGCATTTCGTATCTGGCCATGATCATCGTGGGCGGCCTGGGCTCGGTCATGGGCTCGGTCATGGGGGCCGTGTTCCTGTCCCTGCTGCCGGTGGTGCTGGGCATCCTGGCAGCGCAGGTTTCGGGCGTGTTCCCGGAGATCGCCACGCAGATCGCGGCCATCAAGGAGGGAGTCTTCGGGCTGGTGGTCATCCTGTTCCTCATCTTCGAGCCTGAGGGACTGGTCCACCGCTGGAGGCTGGTCAAGGCGTATTGGAAGCTTTACCCGTTCGCCTACTAATGGGGGGAAGGCGGACAAGGGTCTGTGTTGACAACTTATGCTCCCATCAGGAGGGACAAACCATGAAAAGGACGCTTATCACCCTGCTGGCCGTGTTCGGCCTGCTGCTGGCCGGTTGCGGCGGCGGCGAGGAAAAACCGGCCGCCGAATCCGGCGACACCCAGGCCCAGGCCCCCGCGGCCGAGGCCAAGGCGCCCATCAAAATCGGCGGCATGATCGACCTGTCCGGCCCGACCAGCGAAGTGGGCAATCCCTACGCCGAGGGTCTGCAGGCGGCCACGGACTACATCAACTCCCAGGGCGGCATCGACGGCCATGAGGTGGTGTTCCTGCTCGAGGACACCGGCTACAAGGCCGAGCGCGGCCAGGATATCTACAACCGCTTCGTGTACCAGGAGAAGGTCGTGGCCATCCAGGGCTTCGGCACGGCCGTGACCCAGAACCTCAAGGCCCAGGTGGCCGCGGACAAGATGCCCAATTTCTCGGCCTCCTACTCCGCCGACCTGACCGACCCGGCCCAGGCCCCGTACAACTTCTTCATCGCGGCCGACTACTCCACCCAGCTGCGGGCCGGGCTCAAGTACTTCAAGGACAACTGGACCGAGGAGCGCGCGCCCAAGGTGGCCTTCGTGTATCCGGACCACCCCTACGGCACCACGCCCATCCAGGCGGGCAAGGACTACGCCGCCGAGCTGGGCTTTGAGATCGTGGCCGAGGAGAACGTGGCCCTGTCCGCCAAGGAGGCCGACGCCAACCCGACCATGATCCGCCTCAAGGAGCTGGCCCCGGACTACGTCTGGATCGGCGGCACCACCAAGTCCACCGCGGCCATCATGAAGTCGGCCAAGGCCAACTCGTTCGACACCACCTTCTTCGTCAACATCTGGGGCGCGGACGAGGACCTGATCCGCCTGGCCGGAGACGCGGCCAACGGCAACTACTCCAACCAGGCCGCCGCGGTCTACGGCCAGGACGTGCCGGGCATGAAGGTCATCGAGCAGCTCACGGGCGGCCAGCCCAAGATGACCCACTACGTGCGCGGCTTCGTGTCCATGCTGGTCATGTGCGAGGGGTTGAAGATGGCCGCGGCCAATGGCGAGATCACGGGCGAGTCCCTCAAGGCCGCCCTTGAGACCATGACCGACTACGATCCCATGGGCCTGGCCCCCAAGATCACCATCACTCCCACGGACCACCGCCCCAACATGGGCGTGTTCCTGTACAAGATCGAGAACGGCCGCCTGACCTTTGTCCAGGAAGTCATCCTGGAGCGCAAGGCCGAGTGGCTGGGCAAGTAGCAAACCTGGAGCGACCTGGACCATGAATGTGTTGAGCGTGGAAAACCTGGAAGTCGTGTACAACGACGTGGTCCTGGTACTCAAAGGACTGTCCCTGGTGGCCGAGAAGGGCGCGATCACCGCCCTTCTCGGCGCCAACGGGGCGGGCAAGTCCACCACCCTGAAGGCCATCTCCGGCCTGCTGGAGACCGAGGACGGCGAGGTCACCGCGGGCAAGGTCATCTACGAAGGCGAGCCCATCCACGGCGCGAATCCGGAAAAGATCGTGCGCAAGGGCGTGTTCCAGGTCATGGAGGGCCGCCGCATCTTCGAGGACCTGACCGTGGAGGAGAACCTGCGCTGCGGCGGGTTCACCAGGCCCCGGTCCGAGCAGGCCGGGAACATGGAACTGGTGTACGAGTATTTCCCCCGGCTGGCCGAGCGGCGCAAGCAGGTGGCCGGGTACATGTCCGGCGGGGAGCAGCAGATGCTGGCCATCGGCCGGGCCGTCATGGCCAAGCCCAAGCTGCTCCTGCTGGACGAGCCGTCCCTTGGATTGGCCCCCCTGCTGGTGGAGGAGATCTTCGAGATCGTGCAGCGCTACAACCAGCAGGAGAACGTCAGCGTGCTCCTGGTGGAGCAGAACGCCCGGGCCGCCCTGTCCGTGGCCACCCACGGCTACATCATGGAGAACGGCCGCATCATGCTCGAGGGCACGGCCGAGTCCCTTTTGAACAACCCGGACGTGCAGGAGTTCTATCTCGGCATGGGCGCGGGTGGCAAAAAAAGCTACCGTGACGTCAAGCACTACCGCCGCAGGAAACGCTGGCTGGGATAGAGGGGTGGCCGCATGTTTTACCACGACCTGGAAACGGAATCCGCGAAAAAACGGGCGGACCGCAAGTTCAAGCGGGTCCGGACAAGCCTCATGGAAAAGGCGGCCGACTTCTCGGGCGAGTTCCCGGCTAGGCTCAAGGCGGCCGGGCTCAAGCTCGCGGACGTCAGGACCCTGGACGACTTCGCCAAGATTCCGCCCCTGCGCAAGAAGGACCTGATCCGGCTCCAGGCGGACAACGGCCTGGACTGGCTGCTGACCTGCGAGGTGGGCGAGCTGCGACGTATTTACCAATCCCCCGGCCCCATCTTCGACCCCGAGGGCGCGGGCCGCGACCACTGGGGCTGGGCCGAGGCGTTTTTCGCGGCCGGGTTCCGGCCCAGGGACGTGGTCCAGATGACCTTCTCCTACCACCTGACCCCGGCCGGACTCATGCTCGAGGAACCGCTCAGGGAAATCGGCTGCTGCGTCATCCCGGCCGGGCCGGGTAACACCGAGGTCCAGCTGGACCTCCTGTCCCGCTTGCCCGTGACCGGATTCGTGGGCATGACCAGCTACCTCAAGGTCATCGGCCAGAAGGCGGCGCAGGCCGGGCTGGACCCGAGCCAGGACCTGAAGCTGCGCGTGGCCTTCGTGGCCGCGGAAAAGCTCACCGAGTCCCTGCGCTCCGAGGTGGAGGAGATGTTCGGCATGACCATCCGCCAGGGCTATGGTACCGCGGATGTGGGCTGCATCGCCTACGAGTGCCCGGAGCTCTCCGGCATGCACGTGTCCTCCCGGGCCCTGGTGGAGATCTGCGACCCGGCCACGGGCCGGCCCCTGGACATCGGCCAGACCGGCGAGGTGGTGGTCACCCCGCTGACCGGGGAATATCCGCTCATCCGTCTGGCCACGGGCGATCTGTCCGCGTTCATCGAAGGGAAATGCGCGTGCGGCCGCACCGCGCTGCGCCTCGACGGCATCAAGGGCAGGGCCGACGACACGGCCAAGGTCAAGGGCCAGTTCATCTACCCGTCCCAGGCGGCCAAGGTGGTGGAGCAATTCCCCCAGGTCACGGCCTGGCGGCTCCTGGTCACCAACCCGTCCGGCCGGGACACCCTGACCTGCGTGGTCTGCGTGGACGGCGGGGAGGGCAACCTGGACAAGGACAAGTTCACGGCCGCGTTCCAGGCCTCCTGCAAACTCCGCCCGCTCATCGAGTGTGTGGCCGAGTTGGACAACGACGGGCCCAAGCTCATCGACAAAAGAAAATTCGACTAGCCGGACACAAGACGCAAAAAAAAGGCGGCCTCCCGCAGGGGAAGCCGCCCTTTGTTTGTCCGTTGATCGTGGACTAACCGCAGCAGCTGCCGCCGCCGGAACCGCACGATCCGGACGAGCAGCAGGAGCTGGAAGCGCCGGCCGTGACGTCGTTGACCGACGTGATGGCGAAGCCCTGGTAGCCCATGTCCACGGTCATGTCGCCCGCGGCCTCGAACAGGGCCTTGTCCACGACAAAGGTCAGCCCGTCGACCTCGAATTTCTCGTCGTCCGCCTGGGGATCGTCCAGGGCCATGGCCAGAGCCGGGCCGCAGCACGAACCACCCAGGAAGATGCGGATGGGCTGAACCTCGTTTTCCTCGAAGTACTTGTCCAACTGGGCCTTGGCTGTCTCGGTTACGTTCACCATCGTCTTTCCTCCGACCGCTTCGACCTCGGTGGTCACCCGGGCTAGCTTCCGCAGCCTCCCACGGAGCAGGAGCCGCCGGTGGAGCAGCTCGCGCCGCCGCCGGGCTGGTTCTCCGCATCCACGGTGAAACCGAAGTAGGTCATGTCGATTTTCAGGTTGCCTGTATTTTCGAACAGCCGCTTTTCCACCAGGAAGGTGAAGCCGCTGTTTTCGAACACCTCGTCGTCGTCGCGCCGCTCATCCAGAGCCAGCGTAAGCCGGGGACCGGCTCAACCGCCGGAGGACAGGAAGATGCGGATGGCCGTGGCTTCCTTGTCCTCGAAATAGTTCTCCAATTGAGACTTGGCGCTGTCAGTGAGTTCAACCATTTCATACCTCCAAGGGATGTTGAAAAATCCAGGTAAGTCCTGGCTTCGGGATTGTCAAACCCGGATTCATTGACCCCGCGTGAAACCTGGGCTATTTCCATTTATCCAGACAAGACCAAGGACGCTTATGAACACCAAGGATCGCATACTGGACGTGGCAAGGGCCATGATCGCCGAGGGCGGCTACCACGCCACCACAACGGCCGCCCTGGCCGCCAAGGCGAACATCTCCGAGGGCACCATCTACCGCCATTTCAAGAGCAAGGAAGACATCCTTGTCCGCATCCTGGAGGACCTCAACGACAGCTACTCCCGGTTCCTGCTGGACCTGCGCTCCAAGGCGGACGGCGGGCCCGGCACCATCGAGACCATGGTCAAAGAGCACTCCCGGTTCGTGGAGCAGAACATCGACGCCATGCGCATCGTGCTCTCGTCCTACGCCTACCTGGATCCCTCCAAGCAGTCCATGACCTCGGTCATCAAGCGCATGTCCGTCTTTTTCGAGGAGCACCTGGAGCGGGCTGCCGAGGACGGCATCATCGACAAGGGGCCGAACAAGGAAAACGCCATGCTCATGGTCACCCTGCTCCTGGGCATCATGCGCCTCAAGCTCTACTGGCCCGAGATCGGCAACCTGTCCGACCAGGCGGTGGATTTCTGCCGCCGCAGCCTGGGAAGCGGAGAGAATAATTCATGAAGGACTGCGGCACCATCCTTTCCAGCAAGGACATGCGCCGCACCCTGGACCGTCTGGCCAGCGAGGTGGTGGAGCGGCGGGGCGAGGACCCGGGCCTGGCCATACTCGGCATCCAGCGCCGCGGCGCGGACCTGGCCGAGCGGCTCAAGATCACCATCGACAAGCTCACCAGCCGCGACGTCCCCCTGGGCAAGCTGGACATCAATCTCTACCGTGACGACTGGACGACCATGGACAACCGTCCGTCCATCAACCGCACGGAAATCGACTTCAACATCGAAGAATCCAGCATCGTGCTCGTGGACGACGTGCTCTACACCGGGCGCACGATCCGGTCCGCCCTGGAGGCCCTGCTGGACTACGGCCGCCCCAAGCGGGTGGAACTGCTGGTGCTCATCGACCGCGGCCACCGCGAGCTGCCCATCCAGCCCGACTACGTGGGCAAGACCGTGACCACCCGGGCCAGCGAGCACGTCAACGTCCTGGTGCGCGAACGCGACGACGAGGACAGGGCCTGCCTGGTCAGGAACTAGGACCGGGGAAGGCCGTGGACCCCTCCGTAGCCAAAACGGAATCCGTCAGCCTCATCGGCATGGCCGGGGCCGGAAAGAGCACCCTGGGCCGGAACCTGGCCAAGCGCCTGGACTGGGCCTTCGTGGACACCGACAGCCTCATGGAGGCCTATTGGGGCCAGGACCTCCAGGACCTCTACGACGCCGTGGGCCGCAAGACCTTCCTGGAGCTGGAGTCCTTCCAGGTCCGCAACCTGGGCCTGAACCGGGCGGTCATCGCCACGGGCGGCTCGGTGGTCTACTCCGCCCGGGCCGTGGAGCGGCTCAAACTCCTGGGCCACGTGGTCTTCCTGCACATCGACCTGGACACCTTCCTGAACCGGGTCGGTCCGGCCGTGGGCCGCGCCTTCGCCCGGCCGCCGGACAAATCCCTGCAGGACATCTTCGAGGAGCGCCAGCCCCTGTACCAGGCCGCGGCCGACCTGACCGTGTCCACCCAGGGACGGGACGTGGACGCCTGCGTGGACGAGATCACGGCCTGGATGGAGCGCAAGGCGTGAAACCCAACCTTTTCCGCAAGCTGGCGGCCCTGTACCGGGACATGGACGCGTCCTACGAGCAGGCCGCGGCCGAGATCGGCCTGACCTGCCAAGGCTGCGCGGACAACTGCTGCGTCAGCTTCTTCCAGCACCACACCCACGTGGAGTGGGCCTATTTGTGGAAAGGCCTGTCCGAACTGGACGAGGAACGGGTCCACACCTTCACGGCCCGGGCCGAGGACTGGCTGCGCGACGCCCGGCTGGCCGTGGCCGCGGGCGGACGGCCGCGCATCATGTGTCCTTTAAACGAAGACGGACTGTGCGCGGTCTACTCCCACCGGCTCATGATCTGCCGCATGCACGGCGTGCCCAACCGCATGGTCCGCCCGGACGGCCGGGAGGTCGCCTTTCCGGGCTGCGACCGGGCCCAGAAGCTGGTGGAAGAGCTGAAGGAGCAGGGCGTCGAGCCCCAGGGCGTGGACCGGACCGGGTTCTACCGCCGCCTGGCCGCGCTGGAGATGGACATGGCCGGCAAGCGCAAGGGCGGCATGGTGCGGGTGGACATGACCCTGGCCGAGATGCTGGTGGCCGGGCCGCCCCGAATCTAGGCCTTCTTCCCCGCCTCAAGATAACGCGCGCCCAGGGGCAGGTCCTTGTACTGCCGGGCGAACCCCAGCAATACATCACGCAGGAACAGGTCGCGGACGGTCCCGGCCATGACCAGCCGGCGGGCCACGGTCCGGCCCGGGTCCACGGTGTCCACCAAGTCCATCAAGCTTCTGGCCCGGTTCACGAAGCGGTGCTTTTCCTCCACCAGCTTGTGCCCGGCCTTGGCCACGCGCTCCCTGCGCTGCGGGTTGTCCAGCAGCCCGCGCACCAGCCCGGCCAAGTCCTCGATGTTCCGGGGGTCGTAGGTGAACAGATGGCGGCCGTTGACGAACAGATCGTCCAGGCCGTGCTTGACCCGGGGCGTGACCAGGCAGGCCCCGCAGGCCAGGGCCTCGAAGACCCGGAAGTTGAGGTCGCCCTTTTCCGCGATGTTCAGCACCAGCCTGGCCCGGGGGAACAGCTCCTCGAACCGCCCCTTGCGCACCACCAGGCCGGGCACCAGCTTGCCCAGCCGCTCCAGGAACTCGTACCGCTTGGGGGTGGTGGTCCGGCTGACGTTGCCCGCGAACAGCAGATCCCACTCCGGCTCCACCGAGGGATCGGGCTTGTGCCGGTCCTGGGGCGCGGGGGGCAGCCAGAGCACGCGCTCCGGGGTCAGCCGGGCGTGGAAGCGCCAGAGGTGGCCCTTGAGGCTCACGGCCGCCAGGTCGAAGGCCTGGGCCCAGAAGGGATACCAGGCGTGGAGGTGGGAATCGATGCAGTAGAACAGGGTCAGGCAGGGGAACTCCTCCACGCCGAGCAGCACGGGCGGACGGCTGACGTCCGCGTAGACCACCAGGTTGGGCTCGAACCCGGCCCGCTCGCACAGCTCGTCCCAGTCCAGGGCCTCGCCCTTGGACACGGCCACGCGCACGGCCTCGTGCCCCAGCCGGGCCACGTGGGCCCGGAAGAACTCGTTGCCCACCCAGGCGATGCGCCAGGACCGGCTCATCGTTCCCCCTGCATGCGCAGAAATCCGATAAAGCTCTCCACCTTGTCCGCGCGGGCCACGGCGTACTCCAGGGCGTATTCCTCGAAGGTCAGCTCCCGGCCGTACACCGGATAGCGGGTGTCCGGCCCGGCGAACTCCAGGCCCATGCGCTCGGCCACCAGGGGATGCACGGGCAGGCGGAACTCGGGGTAGAGCTCGGGCATGGCCGCTTCCACGCCCTCCGCGGGCCCGTCCAGGTCCAGCTCCTCCAGGATGCGGCGGCCCAGCCAGCAGAGCATGCCGTGGCCCGGGTGGTTGACCAGGTTGAAGAGCATCTCCTTCTGGTAGCGGGCCAGCATGACGTCCACGTGCTTGATGGGGGTCTTTTCCTCCTTGGCCCGCTCCCGGGCCAGGGATTGCTCCCAGGTTCCCTCCAGGTCATGGGCCAGGACCACCTTGGTGCGGCAGTACACCCGCACGGCCTCGGCCGGGGCCAGCCCCTCGGACAGGAGCCGGTCCAGCAGGGAGTCGGGATAGTCCCCGGGCAAGCCGTCGGCATCGCCCGAACCCCAGAAAGGCCAGTAGGCCTGGAGGAACATGGACGGAAAGGCCAGGGAAACGGCCGAGGACGGCAGCTTGGCCAACAGCTCCCGCGAGGCCAGGGGCCCCCAGCCCGGGCTCAGGGGCTGGTACAGGAACAATTCGCACCGGGCCAGGGCCTCGTCGGGCACGTGCTCCCGGACGTAGTTGGTGTAGAGGCGGACTTCCATGTGGGCCAGGCCTGGCACGCGGCCCAGGAACTCGGCCAGAGGCTCGCCCTGGCAGTTGGCGTGGATGATGGCCAGGGGCCTGTGGTTGGCGGTCGTGCTCATGCTGTCCCGGCGCTGTCTCGGAATGGATCGGATGTAACACAGGGCCCTTGTGCGGGCAATGAAATCGCGCCCGGGCCAACATTTACATGCGGGCCCGGGCGCGGTAGGACTGCCTCCTCACCACACCGCAAGGAGAGCCGCATGCCCTTTTCCCTGGATTCGCTCCTGGACCGCGTCCATCCCGTGGACAAGACCCTGGCCCCGGCCGTGCGGGCCCGGCTGGACAACCTGACCAAGCCCCGGGGCAGCCTGGGCCGCCTGGAGGACGTCGCCCTGAAGATGGCCCTGATTTCGGGCGGAGAACCTGTCGCCGACCCGGCCCGCGTCTACACCGTGGCCGGGGACCACGGCGTGGCCGTGGAGGGCGTGAGCCTGTTTCCCCAGGAGGTGACCCGGCAGATGGTGTTCAACTTCCTGGCCGGGGGCGCGGCCATCAACGCCCTGGCCAAGGCGGCCGGGGCCGAGCTGTTCGTGGTGGACGCGGGCTGCGCGGGCGAGGAGTTCGCGGACCACCCCATGCTCATCCGCGGCCGGGTGGCCCCGGGCACGGCCAACCTGGCCCGTGAGGCGGCCATGACCAGGCAGCAATGCCTGGACGCCCTGGCCCTGGGCGCGTCCCTGGCCGACCAGGCGGCCCAGGACGGGGTGCGCTGCCTGCTCACCGGCGAGATGGGCATCGCCAACACCACCCCGGCCACGGCCCTGTACTGCGCCTGGCTGGGTCTGGAACCGGCCGCCATGACCGGACCGGGCACGGGCCTGGACGCCGACGGCGTGAGCCACAAGGCCCGGGTCATCGGTTCGGCCCTGGAGCTGCACAGGGAGACCATCGACTCGGGCGACGGGCTGGCCGTGCTGGCCGCCCTGGGCGGGCTGGAGATCGCCTGCCTGGCCGGGCTGGTCCTGGGCGGCGCGGCCAACCGCCAGCTGGTCCTGGTGGACGGGTTCATCTCCACGGCGGCCTATCTGGCCGCGTCCCGGCTGTGCCCGGCCGTGGCCGACTACTGCCTGCTCTCCCACGCCTCGGCCGAGCCCGGGTACAAGGCGGCCGTGGAGGCCATGGGCCAGGTCCCGCTGCTGGACCTGGGCATGCGCCTGGGCGAGGGCACGGGAGCGGCCCTGGCCCTGTCCGTGGCCCGCGCGGCCGCGGCCTTCTACACGGAGATGGCCTCGTTCGACCAGGCCGGAGTGTCCAAAGACTGATTCAGGAAGGGATCGGGCGGATTCAGTTCCGGTCGGCCGGGGGCACGGCGCTCAGCCAGCACATCTGGTTGCGGCCGTTGCGCTTGGCCTCGTACATGGCCAGATCCGCGCGGCTGAGCAAGGTGTCGGCGTCCGGGTCGGTGTGATCGAGGCTGGCCGCGCCCGCGCTCATGGTCAGCACCACATCTCCGCCCGGGACGGCCACCGCGGTCCCGGCCAGTTGGGCGCAGAGCCGCTCGGCCACCTGCCGGGCCTGGTCGAGCCCGGTCTCGGGCAGCATGAGGGCGAACTCCTCGCCGCCCAGGCGGCCGAAGGCGTCCACGGACCGCTGCTGCGACAGGCAGATTCCGGCCATGTGGCGCAGGACCTCGTCGCCCGCGGCGTGGCCGAAGCGGTCGTTGACCTGCTTGAAGTGGTCCAGGTCGAACATGATGATGCTCAGCTCGTGGCCGTACCGCCGGGCGCGCACGAACTCCACCTCCATGGCCTCGAAGAAGCGGCGGCGGCTCATGGCCCCGGTCAGGGCGTCGGTGGCGGCCAGCTCCTTGAGGAGGCGGTTGGCCTCGGCCGTGGCCTTGACCTGTTCGCCCAGGGCCTGGTTGACCCGCTGCATCTCCCGGAAGACCCAGAACTCCCTGCGCTGGACCCGGCCGTAGTTGGCCAGGAAGTAGATGCCGAAGCCGTTGACCAGGAAGAAGAACAGGCACTGGGTGGAGAGGTCCACGGCTCCCACCGGCGTGCCCCAGGCCGCGGTGCCCAGATACATGGCCGTGGTTCCCAGGGCGGCGATGGTCGCGCCGGCCAGGCTGGGCGGCATGAACAGATAAAACATGAGCACGATGATCACGGTCAGCTGGGCCGTGTTGAGGCTGGCGGGCTGCAGCAGCCACAGCTCCACGGCCTCGTGCAGGCCGACCGCCAGCATGTAGACGGCCATGGCCACGTTGAACCGGTCCGGGCGCCGGGACAGGAAGGTCAGGCAGGCCACGCCGAGTCCGATGGCCACGGCGGCTCCCCGGGCTCCGGCCATGAGCGTGAAGTCGCTGCCGCTGAAATGCCCCATGTCCACCAGCAAGATGGCCATGAGGTCGGCCAGGGCGGTGAACAGGCAGACCAGGCGCATGCGGGCGGCGTCCCTGGGCCAGCGCTCGGACATGTAGGAACGCTCCAGGCCCTTGTCCTGGAATTTGCTCCTCCATGTGAGCCGGGCCTGGGATGAACCCAACGGACTCAACGACGCCTCCTTATCAACCAAGAAAGTATGGGCCGGTGTATCCGTACAGGCCGGATGCGTCAAGCCGGGGAAGCCCGGCCCTGAACGGTCGCGGGCAATTTCAGGGGCGCGGAAAAGGCGCGGAAGCGCGAAAACAAAGAAAAACCGGCCGGAGAACCCCCGGCCGGTCTTCAGACTGGCGTTGTGGACGCTCGGCCTTAGGCGTCGCCCAGGTCCGTGCTCACGGCTTGCACGATGTCTCCATCGGCGTTGTAGGTTCCTGTGGACTCGGTGACCACCAGCTTCTTGGCCAGTTCCGGGTTCTCGAAAACCTGACGCTGCAGCCGCGCCTTGTTGATGCTCTTCATCATATCGGCATTGCTCTGGCCTGTCCGGTATTCCAAAGCCTCGGCTGGACTAAATCCTGAGAGTTCCATCATTGCTCCTCCTTGTGAGGACTCGTTATTATTCCCCTGCCTTGTTCACTCTATCGGTGTATTTCGAAAAACCTTTAGGCTTCTTAACATAATCAAACAACAGCCTGAAAACATTGAACGTTTATTGTAGGCTCCAAAGGCATTCCCCTTTGCCAACTTTTGGGCTATGGAAAGCGGTTCCAATTCACGGGCGAATGGACTAGGCTAGCCGCCCAGGACGCGCCGGGCCGCCCGGCGCCCATCGAGGAACCAATGTCACCTGCCAATCCGCTTTGCACCATAGAGGAAGCCATCGACGACATCCGCAAGGGCCGGATGGTCATCATGGTCGACGACGAGGACCGGGAGAACGAAGGCGATCTTGTCTGCGCCGCGGAAAAGGTCACTCCCGAGGTCATCAACTTCATGGCCACCCACGGCCGCGGCTTGGTCTGCCTGGCCATGGCCCCGGCCCTCATCGACTGCCTGGACCTGCCGCTCATGGCCCAGCGCAACCAGTCCAAGTTCGGCACCAATTTCACGGTCTCCATCGAGGCCGCCCAGGGCGTGACCACGGGCATCTCGGCCCACGACCGGGCCCACACCATCCTGACCGCGGTGGACGAAGGCGCCTGCGCCGGCGACGTGGTCACCCCGGGCCACGTCTTCCCCCTGCGCGCCAACCCCGGAGGCACCCTGGTCCGGGCCGGGCAGACCGAGGGCAGCGTGGACCTGTCCACCCTGGCCGGGCTCAAACCGGCCGGAGTCATCTGCGAGATCATGAGGGACGACGGCACCATGGCCCGCATGAAGGACCTGGTGCCCTTCGCCAAGAAGCACGGCCTCAAGATCTGCTCCGTGGCCGACATCATCGCCTACCGCATGAAGTTCGGCGGCCACATGGTCACCAAGGTGGCCGAGGCCGACCTGCCCACGCGCTACGGCCACTTCCGCACCTCGGCCTTCAAGAGCGAGGTGGACGGCCGGACCCACATCGCCCTGATCAAGGGCGAGATCAGCCCGGACGAGCCCGTGCTGGTGCGGGTACACTCCGAGTGCCTGACCGGCGACGTGTTCGGCTCCATGCGCTGCGACTGCGGCAACCAGCTGGCCGACGCCATGTGCATGATCAACGCCGAGGGCAAGGGCGTGGTCCTGTACATGCGCCAGGAGGGCCGCGGCATCGGCCTGGCCAACAAGATCAAGGCCTACCACCTCCAGGACGAGGGCCTGGACACGGTGGAGGCCAACGAGAAGCTCGGATTCGCCCCGGATTTGCGCGAATACGGCACCGGGGCCCAGATTCTGGTCACCCTGGGCGTGTCCAAGATGCGGCTTCTGACCAACAATCCCAAGAAAATCGTTGGGCTGGAAGGCTACGGTCTGGAAGTGGTCGAACGGGTGGCCATCGAGTCCGGCGCCTGCGCGGCCAACATCCACTACCTGACCACCAAGAAAAACAAAATGGGCCATATGCTCGAACTCAATCAGGCCAAGGGAGAATAGCATGGACATCCGCACCATCGAAGGAAAGCTGGAGGCCAAGGGTCTCAAGGTGGCCCTGGTGGCCGCCCGGTTCAACGACTTCATCGTGGACAAGCTGATCAGCGGAGCCGTGGACTATCTTCTACGACACGGCGCGGACAAGGCGGACCTATGCCTGGTCCGGGTGCCCGGGGCCTTCGAGATGCCCCTGGTGGCCAAGCAGCTGGCCGGGGCCGGCAAGTACGACGGCCTGGTCTGCCTGGGCGCGGTCATCCGCGGGGCCACCCCCCACT
The DNA here is from genome assembly GCA_963666895.2 of Desulfovibrionaceae bacterium. Classification (GTDB taxonomy): domain Bacteria; phylum Desulfobacterota; class Desulfovibrionia; order Desulfovibrionales; family Desulfovibrionaceae. Next base: position 142,753 of record CAXXNS010000016.1, read on the forward strand.
TCGACTTCGTGGCCAACGAGTGCGCCAAGGGCCTGGCCCAGGTCTCCCTGGACTCCGGCCTGCCCATCGGCTTCGGCGTGCTCACCTGCGACACCCTGGAGCAGGCCATCGAACGGGCCGGCTCCAAGGGCGGGAACAAGGGCGTCGAGGCGGCCCAGGCCATGCTCGAGGCCGCCCGCGTGCTCGAGCAGCTCTAGCCCCCATGAGCAAAGGCAAGGGAGGGCGGCGCGCCGGCCGCATGCTGGCCTTCCAAATCCTGTTCAGCCGTGGGTTCGAGCGCGGAGGCGAGGACTTCGACGCGGCCCTGGCCGTGCTGGACGAGCATTCCCCCAAGGGCAGGGACTTCGCCCGGGAGCTGGTCCAGGGCGTGACCCGGCACTGCGAGGAGTTGGACAAGACCATCGCGTCCCTGTCCCAGCACTGGAAGCTCAGCCGCATCGCCAAGGTGGAATTGGCCATCCTGCGCCTGGCCCTGTACGAGATGCGCCACACCGACATGCCGGTGCGGGCGGCCATCAACGAGGCCGTGGAGCTGTCCAAGCGCTTCGGGGACGAGAATTCCCGCGCCTTCATCAACGGAATCCTCGACGCGGCCGCCAAGGAAGCCGCGTCCAGGCGGCCCGACGCCGGGACCGACGCGCCGGAGAGCGAGAAATAACCCCCGGACCGGGAACAGGAAGGACCATGAACCCGACACCGTTCCTCGTTCTGGCCGAACCCCGTTCCGGCACCACCTTTCTCAACTCGGTCCTGCGAAGCCATCCGGACATCGTGGTCCACGGCGAGATCATGCCCGGCCTGGACAAGGACAGCGACTTCCACCACTGGTGGGCCGGACGCGTGGCCGAGAACCCCGAGGACATCCTGCTCCCCCGGGTGCCCTACCTGTTCTCCGACTACCTGGCCTGGCTTCAGGCCGAGGCCAAGGACGCGGCGGCCGTGGGCGTGGACGTCAAGTACTACCAGGCCGAGTGGATGCCGCACATGCTGGAGATCTTCCAGCGCCGGGACTTCAAGGTCCTGCATGTGGTGCGGCGCAACCTGCTCAAGCGCTACATCTCGGCCACCCTGCACGTCCCGACCATGCGCCAAAAGCTCGACCGGCCCATGCACACGGGCCATGACGTCCGCCAGGTGCGCATCCCCGTGCCCGCAGGACCCGAGCTGATCCAGCTGCTGGAGCGCATGACCGCCAACGTGGAGCGCTACCGCCAATTGGTGGCGGCCAACTTCGACGTCCTGGAGATGGCTTACGAGGACATGGTGGACCCGGCGGCCAACTCCGTGGAGCGCGGCCTGCTGGAGCGCGTCTACGACCTGCTGGGCGTGAAGAACCGCGAGGCCGGGATCTTCTCGACCATGCGCAAGACCAACGCCAACCTGCTGCGCCATTTGTGCGCCAACTACGCCCAGGTGGTGGAGACCCTGCACGGCACCCCCTGGCAGGACCTGCTCGACTCCCCGGACTACGACCGCGACAACGCGGCCGTGCACGAGATGGTCAACCAGGCCTGGGAACACCTGAGCAAACACCGGCTGGACCAGGCCCGCGACCTGCTGGACCAGGCCATGGCCGCCTCGGACATGCCCGAACCGCACTTTTTGTCCGGCCTGACCAGCCTGGTCCTGGGCCTGCGGGACCAGGGGATCGAGGAGGTGGGCCGGGCCGTGGACATGGCCAAGGGCGACCGGGACATCCTGAACTTCTACCGCATCATGCTGAATACCAGCGGCCTGACCGAACAGAGCGCCGCGCCCGCCCTGGAGCTGGTGCAAGCGGCCCTGGGCGAGCAGCCCGCCGACTGACAACCGAAACACAAAGGACGCGCAGACATGCCGCTCGACAAATACGATCCCGAATCCGTGGAAGCCAAATGGCAAAAGGCCTGGAGCGATTCCGCCTGCTTTGAGGTCGAAGCCGACCCCAGCAGGCCCAAATACTACGTGCTGGAGATGTTCCCCTACCCTTCGGGCAAGATTCACATGGGCCACGTGCGCAACTATTCCATCGGCGACGTGGTGGCCCGGTACAAGCGCATGCGGGGCTTCAACGTGCTGCACCCCATGGGCTGGGACGCCTTCGGCATGCCGGCCGAAAACGCGGCCATCAAGAACAAGACCCACCCGGCCGCCTGGACATACGCCAACATCGACGAGATGCGCGCCCAGCTCAAGCGGCTGGGCTACTCCTACGACTGGACCCGCGAGCTGGCCACCTGCACCCCGGAATACTACCGCTGGGAGCAGCTCTTCTTCATCAAGCTCATGGAGCGTGGCCTGGCCTACCGCAAGACCGCCCTTCAGAACTGGTGCTCCACCTGCCAGACCGTGCTGGCCAACGAGCAGGTGGAGGAAGGCAGGTGCTGGCGGTGCGACACCGAGGTGGTGCAGAAGGAGCTGGAGCAGTGGTTCCTGCGCATCACGGACTACGCCGACGAGCTGCTGGACTGCCTGGAGGAAATGCGCGGCCACTGGCCCGAGTCCGTGCTGACCATGCAGCAGAACTGGATCGGCAAGTCCATCGGCGCCAAGCTGGCCTTCGAGATCGAGGGCGCCGGGTCTTCCAATGGCAGCATCGAGGTCTTCACCACCCGGCCCGACACCCTGTGCGGGGCCACCTTCATGTCCCTGGCCGCGGAGCATCCCCTGGTGGACGAACTCATCAAGGATTCCGACCAGGCCGAGGCCGTGCGCGCCTTCCGCCACAAGGTGGTCAACATGGACCGCTTCCTGCGGTCCGCGGACGACACCGAAAAGGAGGGCGTGTTCACGGGCGCCTACTGCGTCAACCCCCTGACCGGGACGCGCATGCCCATCTTCGTGGCCAACTTCGTGCTCATGGACTATGGCACCGGCGCGGTCATGGCCGTGCCCGCACACGACCAGCGCGACTTCGACTTCGCCCGCAAGTACGACCTGCCCATCCAGGTGGTCATCCAGCCGGAAGACCAGCCTGACCTGGACCCGGCCGCCATGGCCGAAGCCTACACCGGCCCGGGCCGCATGGTGAATTCCGACCGGTTCGACGGCCTGCCCAACGAGGAGGGCAAAAAGGCCGTGGTGGACTATCTGGGCGAGTCCGGCAAGGGCGAGCCCACGGTCCACTACCGGCTGCGCGACTGGAACATCACCCGCCAGCGCTTCTGGGGCGCGCCCGTGCCCGTGCTCAACTGCGAGGGCTGCGGCCTGGTGCCCGTGCCCGAGGAGGATCTGCCGGTGGTGCTGCCCGAGGACGTGGCCATGCGCGAGGACGGCCGGTCCCCCCTGCCCTTCCTGGAGGAGTTCGTCCAGGCCACCTGCCCCAAGTGCGGCGGCCCGGCCCGGCGCGAGACCGACACCTTCGACACCTTCGTGGAGTCGTCCTGGTACTTCATGCGCTACGCCTGCGCCAGGCTGGACAGCGCGCCCTTCGACCCGGCCGAGCTGGAGTACTGGATGCCCGTGGACCAGTACATCGGCGGCATCGAGCACGCCATCCTGCACCTGTTGTACTCGCGCTTCTTCGTCAAGGTCCTGCGCGACATGGGCTACACCAAGCAGGACGAGCCCTTCGCCAACCTGCTGACCCAGGGCATGGTGCTCAAGGACGGGACCAAGATGTCCAAGTCCAAGGGCAACGTGGTCGACCCGGGCGCCATGATCTCCCGCTACGGGGCCGACACCACCCGGCTGTTCATCCTGTTCGCGGCCCCGCCGGAAAAGGAGCTGGAGTGGTCCGACCGGGGCATCGAGGGCGCCAACCGCTTCCTGGGCAGGCTCTGGCGGCTGGCCCAGGAAATGGAGCAGGGCATGGAGGGCGGCATGGTCCGCATGCTCCCCTGCCAGGCCCCGGCCGTGGACGACCCCCTGGCCCAGGACCTGCGCCGCAAGGAGCACGACACCGTGCGCCGCGTCACCCGGTCCATCGAGAACTCCTTCCAGTTCAACACGGCCATCGCGGCCATCATGGAACTGATCAACGAAATGTACCAGGCCAAGGACGAGCTGGCCCAAAGCGACTTCGGCCGCGCCCAGCTGTCCAGCGGGCTGGCCACGGCCGTGGCCCTGCTCTCGCCCATGGCCCCGCACGTCTGCGAGGAGATATGGGAGGCCCTGGGCCACACCGGCCACGTGGCCGACCAGCCCTGGCCCGAGCACGACCCCGAGGCCCTGGTCACGGACGAGGTGGAGGTGGTGGTCCAGGTGCTGGGCAAGGTCCGCGGCAAGGTGGTCCTGCCCGCGGGCGCGCCCAGGGAGGAGGCCGAGGCGGCCGCCCTGGCCCACGAGAACGTGGCCCGGCACCTGGAAGGCAAGTCCGTGGTCAAGGTCATCCACATCCCGGACAAACTGGTGAACATCGTGGCCAAGTAGGAGGCCGACATGCGCCGCGCATCCCGACCTGCCGTTTTCGTCCTGCTCGCACTCATGGCCGTGGGCCTCTGTTCCTGCGGCTACCAGTTCGCGGGCTCCGGGTCCAAGGCTCCGTTCGTCCTGCCCCAGGAGTACAGCAAGCTGTGGTTCAAGGGCGTGGAGAACCCCACGGTGGAGACCTGGCTGGGGTCCACCATCCGCTCCCTGCTCCGGGACGAGATCACCAACCGGGGGCAGGCCCAGTGGGTGGACAAGGACGAGGCCGACGCCTACCTGGAGGTCACTGTCCAGCACTTCTCCCACGAGACCAAGGTCTCGGGCGACAACGACGAGAGCCTCAAGTACTCGGCCTCCATCTCCATGGTGGTCAGCATCCGCTCGGCCAGGACCGGCAAGCAGCTCTGGAGCTCCGGCAAGGTCAGCGCCAGCGAGAGCTTCTACGGCGCGGAGACCTACCAGGCCCGGCTCTCGGCCGTGGAACTGGCCGTGGAGCGGGCCGTGGACCGCATGAGCCAGAACTACTAGGAGACCGCATGGCCCAACCCGCCCAAGGCGGCGTCCGCTTCCTGATCTGCCCGGACGCACAGCTCATCCGCCAGGAGATCGACGCCCGTCTGGACCCGGAGGTGCGGCGCAAGGTCTACTGGGGCGACGACGACCCGCCCCTGGGCGAGGACTTCTGGACCAACCTGACCATCAAGGGGCTGTTCGCCGAGCCCAAGGCCCTGGTCCTGCGCAAGGCCCAGGCCCTGACCGCCGCGCTCTGGGACAAGCTCCAGCAGGCCGCTCCCCGGCCCGGCTCGGACGTGACCCTGTTCCTGTGCCTGGAGGGCCAGTGGAACAAAAACGCCCCGGCCGTGCCCGCGGTGCTCAAGAAGCGTCCGCTGTGGACCGGGACCGCCAAGGAAAACGTCTGGCAGTCCCCGGGCCTGACCCGCAAGACCGTGCAGGGGTTCGTGGAGAACTTCGCCCGCGAACGCGGCCTGGCCTTCGCGCCCGGGGGGCTGCAGGCCGCGGCCCAGGCCCTGCCCCTGGACGCCCGGGCCGCCCGGCTGGAGCTGGAGAAGATCGCCCTGGCCGCCGGGCCCGACCCGGCCGGACCGGAGCTGGCCGACCTGATCACGCCCCACGAGGAAATGGCCTTTTTCACCTTCCTGGACCAGCTCCAGGCCGGACGGGCCGACCTGGTCTGGGAACGGGTCATGGCCGACCACCTCAAGCCCACGGGCGACCGCATGCTCTTTCCCTGCTGGCCTCGGTGGCCCGCGAGGCCCGGGTGCTGGGCTCCCTGGCCTGCAACGAAGAAGCCCGCGGCCTGCCGGGGTTCGTGCTGGACAAGAAGCGCGGCCTGGCCCGCGCCCTGGGTAAAAAAGGCGTGGCCGCCATGCTGGATTTGGCCATGCGGGCCGAGCACGGGGTCAAGTCCGGGGAGCAGACCGTGAAGCAGGCCCTGGAGGCCCTGGCCGCCGGGCTCATGCGATTGTATAGGCAATAGTATTATTCCGTACTACTTTTTAGGATAAGCGAGGGGTGCCATTTTGCTTTATTTATTAGACAATCAAACGCCTAAAACAACAACGCGTTCTGTTTTTGAAAAATTATGCTTCTAAAGTTAGTGAAGTTTTTTTTAGCTGCGCCATTTTTTTCAAAGGAAGATGTACTATTACCGTTTATTAAAAATAATGTATCGGTTAGGTTAATAGTAAAAATTTGCCAAGCAACCAGTCCAGATGAATTAAAGAAAGTGGCCGCAAAAAATGTTGAAATAAGATTTTATACTTCGGATAAGTTTCATTCAAAAATATATATATTTGGTGATGCTGCTGCCTTAGTAACATCTTCAAATCTAACTTATGGAGGGATGAGTGACAACAGAGAATGTGGAATATTGTTTACTTCTGACGAGCCTATTTTTAACAAACTATCAAGCCTATTTGACTTTTACTGGCAGAGTGCATCACCAATAGACAAAAACGAACTCGAAAAATTCGCAAGAATAGTTCGCAAACATTCACAAAAAGAATTATGCAATTTTGAACAAGATATTTTAAAAGAATTTGGCGACATATATCCAAAAGCATTCGAATCTAACCGCGAAAAGAAAAACAAGGCGGATATGTTTCGCTTGTCGTACAAGAAGACTTATCAGGAATTTTTGACAGCATTTAGAGAAGTTAAAGACGTGTATAAGAATTTCGGCAAAAGAAAAATGTCAGGCAAAATCCCATTGCGACTGGAAATAGACTCCTTTTTTAGTTACATAAGAGAAACCTATACTTCTGGTGAGTCATATAATGAATCACCATTACTAAAAAAGAAGGATAGAAGAGAAAATTTAAAAGAATTTATTCTAAAATGGAATGATACTTATTGGGATTATTTAATGACAAAAATACCAGACCACTATAACGAGTTATCTCAAACATTTCGTAGCAAAAAGTCGATCGAAAAGTGTGATGATCACGCTCTAATTAGTGCACTTAACAAATTACATTCGTTTCATGATCGGTACCGTTTTTTTACTGACGGCCTCCAAACATTAAATAAAATATTTCTAAAGGAGAACTCCAGGGACAGAATAAATGAAATGATAAAATATTTATTGTTTGGCGATGGGAATTTTATTGATAGAATGTGTGATTGCATTTTTTCTGAAGAGTACTATTTGTCTGAATTCGGACGAAGCAATGTCCAAGAACTTTTTGGATGGTGTAACAAAGAAAGTATTCCTATATGTAATGGCAGAACTGTTAAGGCATTACGCTTTCTTGGCTATGATGTACTTGTGTATTAAACAGTCATATTATGTTGTTAACCATGTAACCCCACAAAGCCCGATCGGTCTTACTCCTCGTTGACCCTGGACCCTCGGGAACGCTATGCTCCAACGCATGGCCCATCATCCCGGACAACCACCCGATTCCGGTCCGCCTCCCGGACCCTACGACCACCTTGACGACCAACGGGGCGACCGGCCCGACGACCGGTCCGGTGACCGACACGGCGAACAGCGCCCCCATTACTACGGCCACCGCGCCCGGCTGCGGGCCCGCATGCAGCAGGACCCGCGCTCCCTGGCCGACTACGAGATCCTGGAGCTGCTCCTGGGCCAGACCATCCTGCGCAGCGACACCAAGCCCCTGGCCAAACGGCTGCTGGAGCGGTTCGGCAGCCTGCGCGCGGTCATGAAGGCCCCGGTGCGCGAACTGCTCCGCGTACCCGGGTTCGGCCAGGCCCTGGCCTCGGCCTGGACCCTGCAGGCCGAACTGGCCGCCCGCGTGGCCGAGGCCCCGGTGCGCGAGCACCAGGTGCTGTCCGGCCCGGCCATGGTGGCCGAGGGGGCCAAGGCCCGGTTCGGCTCCGGCCCGGTGGAGGAGTTCTGGGTGGCCCTGGTGGACAACCAGAACCGGGTCATCGCCTGGGAGCGCGTCAGCCGGGGCACCGTGGACCAGACCGCGGTCTTCCCCCGCGAGGTCCTGGCCCTGGCCTTGAGCCACCACGCCTCGGGCGTCATCCTGGTTCACAACCACCCCGGCGGCAACCTGAAGCCGTCCGAGGAGGACCGCCTGCTCACCGCCCGCATCAACCGCGCTGCCCAGGAACTTGGCGTCCGGATTCTCGACCACTTGATCGTGACCGAAGAAAGCCATTATAGTTTCCAGGAGCACGGACTGCTTTAGACGGGAGGAGCCATGAGCGCCATACGCTACGTTGTCAGCGGCAAGGTGCAGGGGGTGTTCTTCCGCGCCTGGACCAGGGACCAGGCCCGGGGCCTGGGCGTATCCGGATGGGTGCGCAACCGGCTTGACGGCACGGTGGAGGCCCTGGCCGTGGCCGACGAGGACGTCCAGGCCCGGTTCCGAAAACGGCTCGAACAGGGGCCGCCCCTGTCCCGGGTCAGCGGGGTGCGGGCCTTGCCTGCCGAGGCCGGGGACGAGGCGGACGCTCCCAGGCCCTTCGACGTCCGCTACTGAGCCCCCGCATTGGCCGGCATTGACGCCCAGGCCCCTTGCCAGAACGTATTTCGGTATTAGTTGATGACCGCTCCCAAAGAATACAACGAGGAACACCCCTTGACGAAAAAGAAAACCCCCATCAAGCCCAGCCACCTCGGACGCCGTACCGGCCAGGACGAGGAGTCGGCCCAGCCCCGCGACCAGCGGAACGACGACCCCATCGACTCCCCGTTCACCGACGCGGACGAGCTGGACCAGGCGGCGGTCGACATCCCCAAGGTCCTGCCCGTGCTGCCCGTGCGGGACATCGTGGTCTTCAACTACATGATCCTGCCCCTGTTCGTGGGCCGGGAGAAATCGGTCAAGGCCGTGGACGCGGCCCTGGCCAAGGACCGCTACATCCTCATCCTGACCCAGAAGGAGGAAGGGGTGGAGGAGCCCGGGGCCGACGACGTGTACCAGACCGGCACCGTGGCCATGATCATGCGCATGCTCAAGATGCCCGACGGCCGCCTCAAGGTCCTGGTCCAGGGGCTGGCCCGGGCCAAGGTGGTGCAGCACCTGTCCGAGGACCCCTACCACCTGGCCGAGGTGGAGGTCATCCGCGAGAGTCCGGCCGGGACCCTGTCCCCGGAGCAGGAGGCCCTGATGCGCGCCTCCCGGGAGCAGTCGGAAAAGATTCTCTCCCTGCGCGGCATCTCCACGGCCGACATCATGGGCGTGCTGAACTCGGTGGAAGAGCCCGGCCGGCTGGCCGACCTCATCGCCAGCAACCTGCGCATGCGGGTGGACCAGGCCCAGGAAATCCTGGAGGCCCTGGACCCCATGGACCGGCTCAACCGCGTCAGCGAGCAGCTGGCCAAGGAGGTCGAGGTGGCCTCCATGCAGAACAAGATCCAGTCCATGGCCCGGGAGGGCATGGACAAGGCCCAGCGCGACTTCTTCCTGCGCGAGCAGCTCAAGGCCATCAAGCGCGAACTGGGCGACGAGGGCGGCGAGTCCGAGGAGATCGACGATCTCAGGCAAGCCATCGCCAAGGCCAAGATGCCCGCCGACGTGGAAAAGGAGGCGCTCAAGCAGCTTTCCCGCCTGGAGTCCATGCACGCCGAGTCCAGCGAGGCCACGGTCATCCGCACCTATTTGGACTGGATGGTGGAGCTGCCCTGGAAGAAGCGCTCCCGCGACCGCCTGGACATCACCAAGGCCGAGACCATCCTCAACGAGGACCACTACGACCTGGACAAGGTCAAGGAACGCATCCTGGAGTACCTGTCCGTCAGAAAGCTCAACCCCAGAATGAAGGGCCCCATCCTGTGCTTCGTGGGTCCTCCGGGCGTGGGCAAGACCAGCCTCGGCCGGTCCATCGCCCGCTCCCTGGGCCGCAAGTTCCACCGCATGAGCCTGGGCGGCATGCGCGACGAGGCCGAAATCCGCGGCCACCGGCGCACCTACATCGGTTCCATGCCCGGCCGCATCATCCAGGCCATCAAGCAGTGCGGCACCCAGAACCCGGTCATCATGCTGGACGAGATCGACAAGCTGGGCGCGGACTTCCGGGGCGACCCGTCCTCGGCCCTGCTGGAGGTCCTGGACCCGGAGCAGAACTTCTCCTTCACGGACCACTATCTGAACGTGCCCTTCGACCTGTCCAAGGTCATGTTCATCTGCACCTCCAATCAGCTGGACACCATTCCCCAGCCCCTGCTGGACCGCATGGAGGTCATCCGCATCCCCGGCTACACCGAGCAGGAAAAGGTGGAGATCGCCAAGCGCTACATCGTGCCCCGCCAGGCCAAGGAGAACGGCCTCAAGGTCGACGAGCTCTCCATGCCCGACAAGGTGCTGGTCAGGATCATCCGCGAGTACACCCGCGAGGCCGGACTCCGGAACATGGAGCGCGAGATCGGCAGCGCCTGCCGCAAGCTGGCCCGCAAGAAGGCCGAGGGCGACAAGGGGCCCTTCGAGGTCGACACGGACACCCTGCACAAGCTGCTGGGCGTACCCCGCTTCCTGGAGGACGAGACCGAGAAGGACCTGCCCCCGGGCGTGGCCCTGGGCTTGGCCTGGACCCCGTATGGCGGCGAGATTCTGCACATCGAGGTGACCACCATGCCGGGCAAGGGCAAGCTCACCCTGACCGGCAAGCTGGGCGACGTTATGAAGGAGTCGGCCCAGGCCGCCCTGTCCATCGCCCGGGCCAAGGCGGACGAATACGGCATCGACCCCAAGTTCAACGAGAAGCTGGACATCCACATCCACGTCCCGGCCGGCGCCACGCCCAAGGACGGCCCCTCGGCCGGCGTGACCCTGGTCACGGCCCTGCTCTCGGCCCTGACCGGCACCAAGGTCCGCTCCGACCTGGTCATGACCGGCGAGATCAGCCTGCGCGGACGGGTGCTGCCCGTGGGCGGCATCAAGGAGAAGATCCTGGCCGCGGTGTCCCAGGGCATGAAGATCGCCCTGGTGCCCACCCAGAACAAGAAGGACCTGGAAGAGGTCCCGGCCGAGCTGCGCAAGAAGATCACCATCAAGGCCATCGACCGGGTGGACCAGATCTGGCCCCTGGCCCAAGCCGAAAGCAAGGCCGAAAAAAAGGCCCCGGCAAAAAAGAAGGCCCCGGCCAAGAAGAAGGCGGCCGCCAAGTAGCCCGGTCCGGGGGCGGCCCCGGTTGACATCGGACCGTTTTCGGACCACACAAAATCTTCCGAAACAACACGGCCGAATCCATACGAATGGAGAAGCGCAATGCCCATTTTCGAATACAAATGCGACGACTGCGGCGGTGAATTCGAGGAACTGGTGTTCGACCAGAACGAAACCCCGGAATGCCCCAAGTGCGGCTCCAAAAAGACCGCCAAGCTCATGAGCTGCTGCCGCTTCAAGTCCGGCGGCGGCGCGGACGCCGGAGCCTCTGAAGACTCCTCGTCCAGCTCCTCCTCGTCCTCCTCGTCGGCCTGCTCCACCTGCTCGGGCGGCTCCTGTTCAACTTGTGGCCTCTAGGACGGCATGAAGAAACTGGTCATCGCGACCCGGGGCAGCAAGCTGGCCCTGTGGCAGGCTGAACACGTCAAGGCCCGGCTCGAGGCACAGCACCCGGGCCTGTCCGTGGACCTCCTCAAGATCAAGACCCAGGGCGACAAGATCCTGGACGTTCCCCTGGCCAAGGTCGGGGGCAAGGGGCTGTTCGTCAAGGAGATCGAGGAGGCCCTGCTGGACGGCCGCGCCCAGCTGGCCGTGCACTCCATGAAGGACGTGCCCACCGAACTGCCCGCAGGCCTGACCGTGGGCGTGATCCCGGAGCGCGAGGCCTGCACCGACACCCTGCTCTCGGTCGAATACGACGGCCTGGACGAGCTGCCCCGGGGCGCCAAGGTCGGCACCTCCAGCCTGCGCCGCCAGGCCCAGCTTTTGGCCCTGCGCCCGGACCTGGACGTGGCCAACCTGCGCGGCAACCTGGACACCCGTGTGCGCAAGCTCATGGAAGGCCAATACGACGCCATCGTGGTGGCCACCGCGGGCCTCAACCGGTTGAACCTGTCCGCGCCCAAGGCGGCCGTGCTCGGCCCGCCCGAATTTCTCCCGGCCGTGGCCCAGGGCGCCCTGGGCATCGAATACCACCAGGACGACCAGGACACCGCCGATCTGCTGGCTTTCCTCAACCACCCGGACACGGCCGTGCAGGTGGCTGCCGAACGCGGCTTCCTGACCGGCCTGGACGGCGGCTGCCAGGTGCCCATCGCGGCCCACTCGGTCCTCTCCGGGGACAGCGTCACCCTGACCGGTTTCCTGGCCGACGTGGACGGCTCCAACCCCATCCGCATCCAGGCCCGGGGCCCGGCCGACCAGGCCTGGGAACTGGGCATGGCCCTGGCCAAACAGGTCCTGGACGCGGGCGGCAAGGCCATTCTGGACCGCGTCTATGCCGACGGCCGTCCCTGACTCCGCCGCCGCCGTTGCCGGCATCAAAGACCTGCGCCGCATCCCGGGCGTGGGCCCGGCCATGGCCGAGGACCTGCTGGGCCTGGGCTACGATTCCGTGAATTCGCTGCGGGGCGAAGACCCCGAGGCCATGTACGCCCGGTTCATGGACCAGCAGGGCCGCCACGTGGACCGTTGCGTGCTCTACGTGTTCCGCTGCGCGGTTTACTTTGCCGAGAATCCCGGCGAGACGGACGCGGAAAAGCTGAAGTGGTGGAACTGGATGGATAATAAACTCGGGAGAAAGGCTTAAGGCTGCCTCCGGCGGCCAAGGGGCTGCGCCCCCTGAACCCCGATTCCAAAAACAGCGGCCCGCTCAAGCTTGAGCGGGCCGCTGTTTTTGGATTGGGTCGCGAAAACCTAAAAACCGTGCTTGGCCAGGAAGTTCATGTCGATATTGGAGGACTTGCCGTCCTTGCCGCCCACATAGGCCGAAAGCATGCGCTGCACGTACCGGCCGATGAGGTCGGTCTCCATGTTGGCCTTGTACCCCGCGCTCCAGTCCGAGATGGTAGTCTCCCTCTGGGTGGCCGGGATGATGTTCACGGACAGCCAGTCGTCCCCGCACTCGTTCACGGTCAGGGAGATGCCGTCCAGGGCCACAGACCCCTTGGCCACCACCAGCGGCCCGAACTCGGCCGGGAACCCCAGCTTGTAGATCTTGGATTCCCCGGCCGGGACCACGCTCAACACCTCGGCCAAACAGTCCACGTGCCCGGAGACCAGGTGCCCGCCCAGCCGGTCGCCCAGGGCCAGGGCCCGCTCCAGGTTGCACCGGGAGCCCACGCGCAACGCGCCCAGGCTGGTCACGGACAGGGTCTCGCGGCTGGCGTACACGTCGAACCAGCGGTCCCCGAAGGTCTCCACGGTCAGACAGGCGCCGTTGACCGCGATGGACTCGCCCTTGACGATGTTGTCCAGGCCGAACCCGGCCCGCACCCGCAAACGGGTTTCCCCGCCGCGGCCGTCCACGGCCTCGATCGTGCCCGTGCCTTGAACCAGTCCGGTGAACATGACTACAGCTTCACCTTCCGGGCCGCCTCCAGGGTGGCCTCGAAGTCCTGTTCCGTGTGCGCGAAGGACGTGAACGCGCATTCATAGCCCGAGGGAGCCAGGTTGACGCCGTTCGCGCGCATCTGGCGGTAGAAGTCCGCGTACACCTCGGAGTCCGAGGCCTTGGCTTCCTCGAAGTTGGTGACCGGGCCCTTGCAGAAAAAGAGCGTGAACATGCTGGCCATGTGGTTCAAGGTCACGTCCAGCCCCTTGTCGCGCAGGATGCGTTGGAGCTCCTGGGCCAGGGCCAGGGTGCGCTCCTCCAGGGCCAGGTAGTCCTTCTCGTTGAGCCTGCGCAGGGTGGCCACGCCCGCGGCCATGGCCACCGGGTTTCCGGACAGGGTTCCGGCCTGATAGACCTCGCCCGACGGGGCCACGCGCTCCATGATCTCCTTGCGGCCGCCGTAGCTGCCCACCGGGAACCCGCCGCCGATGATCTTGCCCAGGGTGGTCAGGTCCGGGGTGATTCCGAAACGGCGCTGGGCCCCGCCCAGGGCCACGCGGAAGCCGGTGATGACCTCGTCGAAGATGAGCAGGGCTCCGGTCTTGTCGCAGATGGCGCGCAGGCCTTCCAAAAAGCCGTCCTCCGGGAGCACCAGGCCCATGTTGCCGGCCACGGGCTCGACGATGATGCAGGCGATGTCCGCGCCGTGCTCGTCGAACAGGGCCTGCACGGCCTCCAAATCGTTGTACGGGGCCAGCAGGGTGTGGCGCACCACGGACTCGGGCACGCCCGGGGTGCCGGGGATGCACAGGGTGGCCAGGCCGGACCCGGCCGCGGCCAGAAAGCAGTCGTTGTGGCCGTGGTAGCAGCCTTCGAACTTGACCACCTTGTCCCGGCCGGTAAAGGCCCGGGCCAGCCTGAGCGCGCTCATGGTGGCCTCGGTGCCGGAGCTGACCATGCGGACCATGTCCATGGACGGCACCATGTTGCAGACCATCTCGGCCAGGGTGATCTCGTCCGGGCAGGGCGCGCCGAAGCTGGTGCCCTTGCCCACGGCCTTGATGACCGCCTCGTTCACGGCCGGGTCGCAATAGCCCAGGAGCTTGGGCCCCCAGCTCATGACGTAGTCGATGAGGTCGCGGCCGCCCACGGTGTGAATGTGGCTGCCCATGGCGCTCTCGATGAACATGGGGGAGGCCCCCACGGACTGGCAGGCCCGCACCGGGCTGTTGACCCCGCCGGGGATGACGCGCTGGGCGCGCTCGAACAGTTCCTTTGATTTGGTGCCCATTATGCTCTCCTAAAAGTATCGCATGGAGGTTTTCTTGAGTTCGCGGATGGAGTTCAGCACCGCGTAGTCGGACTGGCCCGTGGCCTCGATGATTTCGGCCACCACGCGGCGGCACTCGTCCGGGTCGCGGCCGTGGATCATGGTGTAGAGGTTGTAGGGCCACTGCGGGTACACGCGGCGGCGGTAGCAGTGGCTGATCTCCGGGCGGGCGGCCATGTAGTCGCCCACCTCCTCGCTCTTGTCCTGGTCCACCCGCCAGGCCACCATGGCGTTGTGGCCGTAGCCCGCCTTCTGGTGCCTGAGCGTGGCTCCGAAACGACGGATGACCCCGGATTCCTTGAGGCGGCTGACCAGGTCCAGGACCTCCTGCTCGGTGGTTCCGGTCTGCTCGGCCACGGCCTTGTAAGGCTCGGGTCCCGCAGGCAGATTCTCGCCCACCAGAGCCAGAACGCGCTCCTCCGCCTCGGTGAACAGGGGTGTTTCATTGGTTTTCGGCATGCCCAGGTCCATACCTTCTCCACACCGCAAACGCAACGTGGCCCGCGGGCTTGTCAGTGGCCGCCACGGAAGGTAAATTGACCATTCCGCACACTGAACACTGGAGCAAGCGCATGAGAACAGCGGTCATTGGAGCCGGAGCCTGGGGCACCACCCTGGCCAATTTGCTGGCAAGCAAGGGAGTCCCCACCACCCTGTGGGTGCGCGAGCCCGAGCTGGTGGCGGAGATGCGCGACACCGGAAAGAACACCTGGTACCTGCCGGACTTCCCTTTGCACCCGGACCTGGCCGTGACCGACGACCCGGCCGAGGCGCTCAGCGGCGCGGAATGTTTCCTCCTGGTGGTGCCCAGCCAGTTCCTGCGCTCCACCCTGGCCGCGTTCAAGGACATGATGCCGGACAAACCCGTGGTGGTCTGCGCGTCCAAGGGCATCGAGCTGGACACCCTGGAGCCCATGTCCACGGTGGTCGAGGAGGCCCTGGACGGCAAGAGCCCGCGCTACGCGGTCCTGTCCGGGCCGAGCTTCGCCACCGAGGTCAGCCAGGGCATGCCCACCTCGGTCACTTTGGGCTGCGCCGACCCGGACCT
The DNA here is from genome assembly GCA_963666895.2 of Desulfovibrionaceae bacterium. Taxonomy (GTDB): domain Bacteria; phylum Desulfobacterota; class Desulfovibrionia; order Desulfovibrionales; family Desulfovibrionaceae. The sequence continues at coordinate 158,412 of CAXXNS010000016.1, forward strand.
GGGCAAGGCCCTGCGCGAGCTTTTTTCCACGGACCGCTTTAGGGTCTACTCCTGCGAGGACTTTCGGGGCGTGGAGCTGGGCGGGGCCATGAAGAACGTCATGGCCATCGCCACGGGCATGGCCGACGGCCTGGGCTTTGGCCACGACGCCCGGGCGGCCATCATCACCCGGGGCCTGGCCGAGATGAGCCGGTTGGGCAAGGCCATGGGCGCGCAGGTCATGACCTTCATGGGCTTGTCCGGCATGGGCGACCTGGTGCTGACCTGCACCGGGGATTTGTCGCGCAATAGGCAGGTGGGGCTGAGGCTGGGCAAGGGCGAAAGCCTGGAGCAGATCATCGGCGGGACCAGGGCCGTGGCCGAAGGGGTCAAGACCACGCAGTCCCTGCACGATTTGGCCGCACGCCTGGGCGTGGAGCTGCCCATCACCGCCCAGGTGCACGCCATTTTGTACGAGAACAAGGACCCGAGGCAGGCCGTGGCCGATCTCATGGGCCGCAGCCTGAAGGACGAATGGCCGGAATAACCGGAACCGTACTCGTTACCGGAGCCACGGGCTACGTGGGCGGGCGGCTGGTGCCGCGCCTGCTGGACCGGGGCTGGAAGGTCCGGGCGGCCGGACGCAGCCTGGACAAGGTAACGGCCCGGCCCTGGGCCGCGCGCAAGGGCTGCGAACCCGTGGCCCTGGACGTGTTCGACCCGGCCTCCCTGGAAACGGCCATGCGCGGCTGCTCGGCCGCCTATTATCTCATTCATTCAATGGGCGGTTCCGGCAAGGACTACGCCAGCAAAGATACCCTGGCCGCCAAAAATTTCGCCCAGGCGGCCGAACGGGCCGGGCTGGAGCGCATCCTGTATTTGGGCGGGCTGGGCGACGAGAACGATCCCGCCCTGTCCGAGCACCTTCGCTCCCGCCTGGACACGGGCAAGGCACTGCAGTCCGGGTCCGTACCCGTGACCTGGCTGCGCGCGGCCGTGATCCTGGGCTCGGGCTCCGCGTCCTTCGAAATCCTGCGCCACCTCACCGACCGGCTGCCCGTGATGATCACCCCGCGCTGGGTGAACACGCGTTCCCAGCCCATCGCCATCTCCAACGTGCTGGGCTACCTCATGGGCTGCCTGGACAACCCGGACACCACGGGCCAAGTCCTGGACATCGGCGGGCCCGAGATCGTCACCTACCGCGAACTGTTCCAGACCTACGCCCGCGCGGCCGGGCTGCGCAAACGGCTCATCATCCCGGTGCCCCTGCTCACGCCGCGCCTGTCCGCGCACTGGGTCAACCTGGTCACCCCGGTGTCCATGTCCCTGATCCGGCCGCTCATCGAAGGGCTCAAGAACACGGCCGTGTGCAAGGACAACCGCATCCGCGACCTGGTGCCCCAAGATTTGCTGACCTGCGCGCAGGCCATCCGCCTGGCCCTGGACGCGGCCACGGCCCCGCCCACCTGCTGCTATGACGCTGAAAACGAATATGGGAACGGGTGCGCGCCCGAGTGGGCCACCTGCGGGGACGCGGCCTATGCTGGCGGCCAGGTTCTGGGCGGGACGTACACGGCCCTGCTGGACGGCGCCCCGGAACAGGCCTGGGCTCCCATCGCCAGGCTGGGCGGGCATACGGGCTGGTACTACGGCAATTTCTGGTGGCGGCTGCGGGGCTGGATGGACAAGCTCGCGGGCGGGCCCGGTCTGCGACGCGGACGACGCCACCCCACGGACATCCGGCCCGGCGACAGCCTGGACTTCTGGCGCGTGGCCCTGGTGGAGCCGGAAAAGCGGCTGTTGCTCAAGGCCGAGATGAAGGTGCCCGGGGAAGCTTACCTGGAGTTCGTGCTGGAGCCGGCTGAAAACGGAACCCGCCTGACCATGCGCTCTTTGTTCAAGCCCAAGGGCGTACCCGGGATGCTCTACTGGTGGCTGACCTGGCCGCTGCACGAACTCATCTTCCGAAACATGCATCGCAAACTGGCCCGGGCGGCCGAAGTGGCGGTGCTGGAACCGGCCCGCAAGAAGAAAAAACCATGAGCGAATTGCGCCAGGGCTTCACCACGGGCACGGCCGCGGCCGCGGCCGCCAAGGCCGCCTGTTTGGTCCTGGCCGGACGGCCGGTCCCGGAAATCGTGGACACTCCCCTGCCCCTGGTGGGGGGCGAACGCGGGCGGCTGGCCGTTCCCGTGGCCCGGGTGGAGCGCGAGGGCCAGGCCATGCGCGGAGTGGTGGTCAAGGACGCGGGCGACGACCCGGACGTGACCCACCAGGCCGAAATCCACGCCGTGGTCGCGATCGCCCCGGGCAAAACCGGACCATCCGTTCAAATCCTGGGCGGCCAAGGCGTGGGCAAGGTCACTCTGCCGGGACTGCCCGTGGCCCCGGGACAACCGGCCATCAACCCCGAGCCCTTGGAGCAGATCCAGGCCGCCGCGCTGGAAGGCGCGCAGGGGTTAGGAGCCATCTCCGTCACCATCGAGGTTCCCGAGGGCGAGCGCCTGGCCCAAAAGACCATGAACCCGCGCCTGGGCGTTACGGGCGGCATCTCCATCCTGGGCCGCACCGGCATTGTCCGCCCCTATTCCCACGCCGCGTTCCTGGCCTCGGTGGAGCAGGGGCTGGACGTGGCCCGCGCGGCCGGGCTGGACACCGTGGTCCTGGCCACGGGCCGCAAGAGCGAGCGGCTGTGGCTGGAGGGGGAACCCGGATTCCCGGACCTGGGCGTGGTCCAGGCGGCCGACCTGTTCGCCGAGGCCACCAAGGCGGCCGCCCAGCGCGGATTCCAGCGCATCGGCTGGGCCCTGTTCTTCGGCAAGCTGGTCAAGCAGGCCCAGGGCCACGGAAACACCCACGCCCACGAGGCGGACCTGGACTTCGCCGAACTGGCCCGACTCTGCGCCGAACAGGGCGCGGCTTCGGACACGGTGCGGGCCGTGGGCCAGGCCAACACGGCCCGCCAGGCCCTGGACCTGCTGGCAGACGACCCGGCCAAGGCGTCCGTGGCGGCCGAGCTGACCCGGCTGGCCGGGCAGCAGGCCCGAAAACACGCCGGGCCAGGGTGCGAAATCTTCCACGCGGTGTTCGATTTCAGCGATTCCCGGCTGCACTGACCCCATTCCCCTTTATTCCCGCGCCCCTCTGCGGTACAAGGGCCCATGCTCGGCCGTATTCCCGTCCATATCGTGGGCATGTACCCCGGCTCCCTGGGCCTGACCGACCGCGCCCGCGGGGTACTGCGCCGCGCCCAGGCCGTGGCCGGGGGCAAGCGCATGCTCATGGCCCTGGCCGCCCTGTCCACGGACGACTGCCCCATCAAGCCGGACAAGCTCGTGCCCCTGGGCGGCGACCTGGAGGGCGGCGTCGAGCGCATCCGCCAGCTGTCGCGCACCATGCGCGTCTGCGTGCTGGCCGACGGCGACCCCCTGTTCTTCGGCCTGGGCCGCAAGCTGGTGGACGCCCTGGGCGACGAGGCCGTGATCATCCTGCCCAACGTGACCACCCTGCAGGTGGCCGCGTCCCGGCTCAAGACCCCCTGGAACGACATCCCGGCCGTGTCCCTGCACGGGCGCGACGACTACCACCCGCTCTTCTCCGCCCTGACCCGCTACGACCGCGTGGCCGTGTTCACCGACTCCCGCAACACCCCGGCCGCCATTGCCGAGGCCCTGCTCAAGCGGGGCGTGGAAGGCCTGTCCATGACCGTGCTCGAGGATTTGGACACGCCCCAGGAACGAATCCGCACCCTGACCCTGGAAGAGGTCTGGGACTGCACCTTCGCCGCCCTGAACCTGGTCCTGCTGGCCCGGCACTACCCGCCCGAGACCCCGCTGCACCTGGGCATGCCCGACCACTACTATTTGCACGAGGCCGACTGCATCACCAAGCAGGCCGTGCGCGCCTGCGGCCTGGCCATGCTGGCCGTGCAGCCCACCTCCGTGATCTGGGACCTGGGCGCGGGGTCGGGCTCCGTGGCCATCGAGGCCTCGCACCTGGCCCGGCTGGGCCGGGTCTTCGCCGTGGAAAAGAACCGGCGGCGGGCCAGCATGATCAAGGAAAACGTGCGCCGCTTCGGGGCCTGGCTGGTGGAAGTTCTGCGCGGGGACATGCCCGAGTGCCTGGACGAGCTGCCCAACCCGGACCGCATCTTCATCGGCGGCGGACTGGGTGGCCAGGACGGACGGGGCAAGGCCGTCCTGGCCGAGGCCTGCAACCGGTTGCTGCCCGGCGGACGGCTGGTGGCCCACTGCGTGCTCCTGGACACCCTGCACCTGGCCAAGGCCTTCCTGGAGGAGCAGGGCTGGAACTTCGGGGTCACCCAGCTCCAGGCGTCCACGGCCGACCGCCTGGCCGGGGACCTGCATTTTAAAGCGCAAAATCCGGTGTTTATCATTTGGGCTGAAAAACCCTGACAGGCCGTTGAAAATCCCGCGATGGCCGCGTTGCCGCGTGATTTCCAAATCCTCACGTAGCGCTGCTACGCTGCGGTTTGGAAATCCCTAGCGCCTTGCCCTCGCGGTTTTTGAACGGCCTGTAAAGAGTTGGCCTTGGGATTCGAGCGGGTATGGGGTAGATACAACGACAACAGCAGCCAGAGAAAAGGCATGGAAAAGAAACAAGAAGGCAGCCGGGGTATTGGATTGTGGTCGGCCGTGGCCATCGGCGTGGGCGGCATGGTCGGCGGCGGCATCTTCGCCGTGCTCGGCCTGAGCGTCCAGCTGGCCAAGGGCGGCACGCCCCTGGCCTTCGCCATCGCCGGGCTGGTGGCCCTGGCCACGGCCTATTCCTACGCCAAGCTCTCGGTGCGCTGGCCCAGCCGGGGCGGGGCCGTGATCTTCCTGGACCGGGCCTTCGGGGCCAACTACCTGACCGGATCGGCCAACGTGCTTTTGTGGCTGTCCTACGTGGTCATGCTGGCGCTGTACGCCTACGCCTTCGGCTCCTACGGGGCGAGCTTCCTGCCCGGCGGACACGGCCTGGCCAAGCACGTGCTCATCACCCTGGCCATCCTCGGGCCCACCGTGCTCAACGTGGCCAACGCCAAGATCATCGGCCGGACCGAGACCCTGGTGGTGGTGGTCAAGATCACCATCCTGCTCTTCTTCCTGGCCGTGGGCCTGACCGGGGTGGACCCGGCCCGGCTCAAGCCCGACACCTGGGTGCCCATCCTGCCCCTGGTGGCCGGAGGCATGGTCATCTTCGTGGCCTACGAGGGCTTCGAGCTCATCGCCAACACGGGCGGGGACATCCGCGACCCAAGCCGCAACCTGCCCCGGGCCTATTACACCTCGGTCATCTTCGTCATCCTGCTCTACGTGGCCATCGCCATAGTGGCCGTGGGCAGCCTGCCCCTGGAGGCCATCACCAAGGCCCGGGACTACGCCCTGGCCGAGGCGGCCCAGCCCGTGCTGGGCAAGGCCGGGTTCACCCTCATCGCCGTGGCCGCCCTGCTGTCCACGTTCAGCGCCATCAACGCCACGCTCTACGGCTCCTCGCGCCTGGCCTACACCATCGCCAAGGAGGGCGAGCTGCCCGAAGCCCTGGAACGCCAGATCTGGGGCCAGCCCCTGGAAGGGTTGTTCATCACCTCGGGCCTGGCCATGGTCCTGGCCAACCTGGCCGACCTGTCGGCCATCTCCACCCTGGGCAGCGGCGGCTTCCTGATCATCTTCGCCGCGGTCAACGCGGCCAACCTGGTCCGTTGCAGGGAAACCGGGGCCAGCCGCGGCCTGGCCGTGCTGGGGCTGGTCGCCTGCCTGGCCGCCTTCCTGGCCATGGTCTGGCAGAGCGTGCGCACCGACCCGGCCCAGGCCTGGGTGCTGGCCGGGCTGTTCGGAGCCGCCCTGGGCCTGGAGGGCATCTACCGGCTGGTGGGCACCAAGGGCCCGCGCAAGGCCCCGTGCGAGCCCTCGTCCGGGACCCCGTGCGAAGCGGAGGACGGCCCATGAGCAAGGTCTATTTCATCGGGGCCGGACCGGGCGCGCCGGACCTGATCACCGTGCGCGGCCAAGACATCATCCGCACGGCCGACCTGGTGCTCTACGCCGGGTCCCTGGTGCCCAGGGCCGTGGTGGACCAGGCCAGGGACGGGGCCGAGGTGGTGGATTCCTCGCCCCTGACCCTGGAGCAGACCCACGCCTTGCTCAAGAAGACCGTGTCGGCCGGGGGCACGGCCGCCCGGGTGCATACCGGCGACCCCTCGCTGTACGGCGCGGTGCGCGAGCAAATCCGGCTGCTGGACCGCGACGGCCTGGCCTGGGAGATCGTGCCCGGGGTGACCGCGGCCTTCGCGGCAGCGGCCCTGGCCGGGGTGGGCTTCACCGTGCCCGAGGCCGTGCAAACGCTCATCCTCTGCCGCCAGGAAGGGCGGACCCCGGTGCCGGACGGACAGTCGCTCCGTAAGCTGGCTTCACACGGCGCGGCCATGGCCGTGTATTTGTCGGCCGGACAGGCGGACACGGTCCAGGCCGAGCTGCTGGCCGGGGGACTGCCCCCGGAGACCGTGGTGGTGGCGGCCCGGGCCGTGGGCTGGCCCGACCAGGACCTGGCCTGCGGCAGACTGGAGAACCTGGCTGAAATGGCCAGGGAACGCGGATTCGAGAACCAGACCGTGTTCCTGATCCTGCCCGGCCAGGACAAACAGACCCGGTCGCGGCTCTACGACCCGGGATTCGGCCACGGCCTGCGCCCGGCCGACGATTCAAGCGAGGAGTAAAAGATGCAGACCATTTCCGTAAGCACACACAAACGCGAGGAAATGCTGGACATCACCCTGGCCGTTCGCAAGCTCCTGCACGCCAACGGCTGGTCAAACGGCGCGGTCCTGCTCTACTGCCCGCACACCACCGGCGCGGTGACCGTCAACGAGGGCGACGTGCAATACCCGGAGGAGGCGTAGCCATGGAAACGCTAAGTATTCAGACCGGAGAGCGCGAGACGATGGTGGACATCACCAACTCGGTGCGCAAGCTGGCCCGTGAGAAAGGTTGGAAGGACGGCGTGATTCTGCTCTATTGCCCGCACACAACCGGGGCGGTCACGGTCAATGAAGGGGCTGATCCAGACGTGGCCCGGGACATCGTGGTCAACATGCGCAAGCTGGTTCCACGCACGGGCGACTACCGGCACATGGAGGGCAACTCCGACGCGCACATCAAGTCCAGCACCTTCGGCTGCGATCAACTGGTCATAGTGGAAGGCGGTGACGTGCGGCTCGGCACCTGGCAAAAAATCTACTTCTGCGAGTTCGACGGCCCCCGCTCCCGCAACCTATGGGTGCAGTTCCTGCCCGCGTAAGGCGGAGAGGGAGGGATTCGCCTTGGACCGACCTCCGCCGTTCCAACCTGCTGAAATCACGTTGTCAGCGCTCTGCGATGGAGCGCGAGTTTGTACCACCGGCGTGGAGGTTGGGCAAGGGCAAGCATGACTATCTGCCGCCGCCTTTGCCGCCGTCGCTGGTACGGGCGCAGGTGTAGTCCAGGCTGATGCCAAGGGTCTCCACCCGAATCCCTTCGGCACGAGGCAGCATGGACTGCCGCAGTCTGTTGTAAACGTTCATGATCATCCTCTCGCGTTTGGGCCAACCGGTAACAATTTCATGGGGGCGTGTCCATGCACCCCACGCGCGGCCGTGGCTTTCCCATCCCCGAGCGCTTGGTGCGTATAAAGTGCTGGACAGTGGCTTGCCGAAGAGGCAGATTCAAAAGAAAGTACCATATGTCCACTGCATCATGAACGATTCCATCAAAAAGATTCTTGATTCCCGCGAGGTGAAAACTCTGTTCCAGCCCGTGGTCTCGGTGGAGCGGCGGAGCGTCATCGGCTTTGAGGCCTTCGCCCGGGGCGGAAAGGCCGAGAACGAGTCTGTGGTCATGCCGGAAATCCTGTTCGATACTTCCCTGGACCCAGACGTGGCCCTGGAGATCGACCGCATCTGCCGCGAGAACACCCTGAAGCGTTTCAAGACCATCGCCACCAGCCACCCCGAGGTCCTGCTCTTCCTCAACCTCAACCTGGCCGCCCTGAAGTCCTCGAACATTAAGCCTGGCTTCCTGGCCAAGCAGGTAGCCGACGTAGAAATCGATCCCAAAAGGGTGGTCGTCGAGGTGGCCGTGGACCGATTGGACAACGGCACCCTCGAACTAGTCAGCACCTACCAGAAGCAGGGCTTCCGCCTCTCCCTGGACGATGACAACGCATGCCCAGACACCCTAGGGCACTTGCACCGCCTCAAGCCCGATTTCCTCAAGATCATGCGGCCTCCGTCCGCCGACGCCGGGCAGGACCTTTTCCGGATCGAATTGCTGCGCGCCCTGGCCGAAAACTCACGCTTGGTGGGCTGCCGCCTGGTGGGCAAGGGAGTGGAGAGCGAGGACGACGCTTTTTCCCTGCTGGACGCGGGTATTTTCCTGCACCAGGGCTATTTCTATACCCGCTCCGAGCAAAAGGACGGCAGCCATGACGCCTTGGTCGTTTTCAAACAAAAGATTGCCGAGGTCCACACCCGGTACCAGAAAAACCAGACCGCACAGATCCAGGCCAAAAAAACCGCCTTCACCACCCTGCACAGGGCTGTAGACAAGGCCCGCTATCGGTGCGAAGGGACAACGCTGGAGGAGTTCCCCAAACTGGCCGCCAAGCTATTCCGGGATCTGGAATCCGCGGCCTCGGTCTTCGTGCTCAACCCGGCCGGGCAGGAAGTGACCCGGACCGGGGAGACCGGGCTGAACTCCAGCCGGGACCACTCCATCCGGGACTACTACCTGCACATCAAGACCGGGTTCGAGCAGTTCGTCACCGCGCCCTTCACCTCGCCTGAAACCAAGACGCCGCACATCCTCATGGTCAGCCGCTTTTACAACCCACAGGGCGATGAGTACATCCTGGGCATCGAATTCCCTGCCCCGCAAACCTGAGCCGCCCTGCTCGACAATAAAAAACCCGCCGGAAACCGACGGGGTCTTGTGATCGTAGGCGGAGAAGGAAAATTGCATTTAATCGGCCTCCGCCGTTCTAACTGACTGAAATCACGTTGTCCGCGCTTCGCGATGAATTGCGAGTGTACCAACGGCATGGAGGCAGGGCAAGGGCCATCTCCTGACCGCACGTGGTGGTCGATCGGCTACACGCCGCCGCTGCCAGCTCCACCGCCACCGCCGCCACCACCGCCACTGGAATCCCCACCGGCACCCCCACCCGCATCGTTCCCGGTGGAGCCGCCCAGCACCCCGCCCAGCTGGCCGAGGGTCGGCTGGCCTTGCTGCCCGGCGCGGTTCATGTTGCCCTGGATGGCGGATTCGACGTTGGCGGCGGACTGGTCCAGCGTGGGCTGGGCCATGGCGGGGAGGGAGAAGGCCACGGGCAGCAGCACGGCAGCGGATATGAGAGCGAACACTTTTCAAGCGAACATGAACAGGCTCCTCTTGCGGTCTGACTTTGGAAAAGTGAAGGAGCTATAACAAGAGACCGGCAATAAATCCAGGAGGCCGAAGGGAGCGCGGCGGCCACGATCGTCTCATGGAGACCGAAAAAACAGATTCGGGGTGTCGCAAAGACACGCGCACAGGAAACCTGCGCCGAACCTGTTTGGTTGATGGTTTATGCCGTGAAGCCGTAGTAGGCCGCCGTCCGCTTCCTGAAGCCTGCTGCCCGCTTGCCTTGGCCGTCTTCGAAGATCATGCGCTCGGCCAATGCCGCCTGGAAGTCGGGGTGCTGACGGATGTTCTTGCGGAAGTTGCTGGCGTCCTTCACGCCGATGGCTGTCTTCACCTCCGCAAAGGGGACGAAGTGATCGTCACCATGGACCGTGAACTGGCCCTCGATGTGCTCCAGGGCGTCCTTGAGCTTGCCCATGAGCACCTGCCGCACAGGCTGCCAGGGAACCACGGAGCAGCCAGGGAAGATCGAGGGCAGGGCCTGTTCGATCCCGCTGCTGGCGTGGGCGATGATGTAGGCGTCACACGGAGCGCACCTGCCGCCCCTGCAGACCCGCACAGCGCCACGACACAGGGCCTGGAGAACCAGATGGGCATGCTCCCCCAGCTCAAGCCGTTTCCGGGCGTCCTTGCCGTAGACGCCATCCTCTGCCCGCATGGCACCGGAGAGCCTGCCGAGGGCCTCGTACTGTGAGGTACGGTAGAAGAGCGTCCCGGCAAGGATCACGTTCCTGACGTGGCTGAACTCATTGGTGGCGTGGTGCTGGCCCCAGGGGAGGAAGTGGATTTTGCCCTTGTCCACGTCGGCGTTGACGAGGTCGCGGACCGTGGCCTCCACGTCGTAGTCCCTGGTGGCCTTGTGGTGGACGACCAGCCACTGCTCATGAGGCTTGGAGTTGATGGCGGCAACGATCCCCTCGACGAGGTCCATGCCCTGCCTGCGGAAGGCGCTCTTGCTCCCGGCGGTCCGCCAGCAGTGGATCGTCAGGTTGTCGTAGGCCTTCTCTGCGGTCCTCAACCGGACCAGACCACCCCGACGGTCCTCCCACTCCCTGTAGGTCGCCCTGACACGCCCTGAGGCATCCAGGACCACCACGGGGGCGAGGTCATGCGGGAGGGTCTCCTTGTAGTCGATGACCGTGTTGCCCTTGAACCCTTCGGTCCGAACGGCCACGACCTTCCCGGACAAGAACCAAAGTGCCGATGCCGTCCCGGCTTGAACACCGGTCGAGGTACCATCAAGCACCCGGAGCACCTCGTTGACATCCACTCCATGATCCTCGGCAAAGTCGGGCATGGTGAACGATCTGCCGTCCTGCACGTCCTTGAGGTCGGAGAAGAGGTTCTCGATGGTGGCCGTCAGGGCCGGGTAGACACCCCGTAGCGGTCGGAACAGGAAGGCCAGGTCGTCCCTGTTGATGGTGATGGTCTGGCCCGGGAGGATCGACTCGTCCCAGATGCGCACTGCCCGAGGACGCCCCTGGTAGAGGAACTCCTCGGCACCGACGAAGCTTGCGGTGTCCTTGCAGCGGCTCTCGACCATCTGCTGGGTCGTGAACAGAACGCGGCCCTGCTGGGGAAGACCACACCCGAGCTGGTTCAGCTCCCGATCGCTGGAGAGCACCGAATACTCGTCCTCGTCGAGGTCCATGTCGGACACCAGGGACCAGATTTCGGAGAGCCGGGAGACGCAGATGATGGCCCCCACGTGGCGGTGGCGGTCCTCGGTCGAGGCCATCAGCACCCGCACGAAGCGGGAGATGGTCTGGGTCTTGCCCACTCCGGGATCAAGGCTGGAGAGGTAGAACTGGGCCTCACAACGGCCATCGGCCATCTTCTCCAGGGTGTCTGCGAGGTCGGCGAGCGCCAGCCACATCTCCTGGCTGGGCCTGTGGTCGGTGTGCTCCATGAGGAACTGGCGGAGGTCTTCCAGGGTCTTCCGGGCCAATGGACCGAGACCGTCGGGAGATGTGGTCAAAACCCTATAAGAAGGTTTCCCCAGGTTTTTGACCATATGGAGGGGCGGGTTGAAGGGATGGGTTGATGGTGGTGGAACTGGGGTAGGTTCATTCATATCGATGAATTCCTTGGGGTTGTGGTTGGTAGGGTTGGGTGGGTGGTCAGTGGAGCGCGAGGACAGGCCCTGCGTTCTCCAGGATGCCAGCGCCGTAATGCTTGCCGAAGCCAGACCCGAGGAGGTCGAAGATTTCGATCCTAAAGGTGTCCAGCCTGTCCTGGCCTTCTGGGTCTCCAACCACCGGGATGGTGAAGAGCCAGCCAGGGAACATCTCGGCGGGGAGGATGATCTGCTTGGACTCAAGGCCATCGGCAGACGGGATGTCGATCTCGACCACCGACACCTCCAGGATCGGATCGCTCATGATCTTCTCCCGCTCGACCTTCCAGTCGGCACCAAGCCGGGTGCAGATGTAGCGCGGGGAGAAGTAGCGGTTGCCGTACTCGTCCTCGCAGGTGAGGAAATCGAAGTCGCCCGTTGCGACCTGTTGGGATGGGACTGGTGCAGTCATAGTGCCTCCTGGGCAATACGTTGCGGAACCCACGGGGACGTCGTGGACTCCAGGTTCAAATGAAGAAACCCCGCTCAACATCCAGAAGAGCGGGGTCGCATACGGCTTGGTGCCGTTATGTCTGTGATCGGGGTCAGAACCGGCTACGAATGAGCCGTTCTAAGCGATTTTTATGGCCTGTGATGACCAATGGGTCGTCCTGGGCCGGAACGTGCGTTAGAGGCGAAATACAGAGCATGTCATCTGCCTAAAATCGTTGGAGAATCTTCTGAATATTGTACCCGGTGAACGGCTTCCCGCTCACGGTGGTGTGGCCGTCCTGGTTCAGCCTCTCGGCGATCTTCGTGAACGACAACTGCTTCTGTCCCGGCTTGCCCCTGCGCAGCAGCTTTATCTTCCGCAGGAGGTCGGCGTCCAGTTCCTTGATGGACTTGCGGCCCTCGCACTTGCCGGTCTCCTTCTTCACCCGCTCACGGGCTACTCGGAGCTTCTTCACCAGCAGGTTCTTCTCCAACTCGGCGAAGACGCCCTGCATCTGGACCAGGGCCTTGCGCATGGGATCGCCCATGACCGCCTCGGTGACGTTCTCGCCCGTGCGGGCCACGATCAACGTGATGCCCTTGGACGCGAGGTAGATCAGCAGCGACTCCTGGATCATCAACTCACGGGCCAAGCGGTCCATGCTCTCGATGACGATGGTCCGCACCCCGTTCTTCAGGATCGCGGTCACCATCTCCTGGAATGCCGGGCGGTCGTCCTCGGTGGTCGTGCCGGAGACGCCCTCCTCCCGATACACGCCCTCGATGGCGATCCGGGCCTCCTTCGAGAAAGCCCGTATCGCGTCCTCCTGGCGTCGAAAACCGTCGCCCTGGACCTGACCCTTGCCGGAGACTCGAACGTATGCGTATGCCTTCATGAGGCCGTTATACGGGCATATCAGCGATCAAGTCAAGACGATATCTTTAAATAGTGTCTCAATCAATTGTTCCGGCTTGGACCGCAATCTGCGGTTGGCGCATCTGGTAGACGCAAAGGATTGGAAATCTATTGCATCCACCAGACCGACCCGTACGGGGGGAAGATCGGATTCGATCGTAGGTGAAAGGCGCTCGGAAATGTGGGTCGAAAACAGCCGGGTATCTTGGTAGTGGCGGTTATATTCCTCTATCAGGAATTACGACCACCAACCGACCTATATCACTTCTTCCTATAGGTGTCGGGTAATTCGATCAGCTTCCTCTCAGCATCTGCTCCATGACAAACCTGAAGCCCATCAGCCGCCCATGGGGAGGCCACCGCGCATCCACGACGGTCACATCCCGGTGTTCTTCATCTCCTCGGACCTTGAACCCCTGGGAGTTGTCCTGGCCCTTTTCGACCTTGATCAGCCGATGGTATTCCTCGACGCCTTGGAACAGAATCTTGATGGTGCCATGCAGGCCGTCCTCGCCATCTGAAGGCGTGAGGATGATCGAGGCGATGACCCTCTTCAGCATTTGGTGGAGCCGTCGTCTCGCATCCAGAATCGCCCCATCATCACCATCTCGCTCTATCTGGATATACTTGGTCAGGGCCGTGTCGATATCGTTGTAGTCTGTGGCTGCCGAAGCGAGTCTATCTTGCTCCTCCATCAGTTCCTGCTTGAGATGGTCGAGGGCAGAGCCAATTCGTTGCTCCTCCTGCTCCAGTTCATCAAGTTTGGCCAGAAGGGTTGGACTCGATCCACGGTCGAGCAACGCCTCCGTCAACCGTCCAAGCCTCTCCCGAACACGCTCAAGCTCCCCTTCCTTGACCAAAACGGCATCCTCCATCCTGGACGCAGCGACTTCCGAGCTTCTGAACATCCCAGGGAACATCTCACGGAAGTCAAGCTCGTTGAAATTCATCAGGATGTGGGTCTGTGCCTGGGGATACCGCCAGGAATGCCTGCTACAGCCGAGCTTCGTCCTCGCATGGGAACAGACGAGATAGCTGCCTCCCCTTGGCAGCTTGCCCTTGTTCTCAAAATGCATGGGAGCACCGCAGACTCCACACCGCACAAGGCCGGTGAAAAGGTTTGAATACCGCTGAGCAATTCTCCCGCCGGGAATCTTTCGCCCCCTACGCACCCTCTGAGCCTTCATGAAAACCTCGGGAGGCACCACAACCGGGAAATATTCTTCAATGGGGTCACCAACGGGAACCCGCTTCCGTTTGCCACTGACCTCCATGCGCTTGTGCGGCTGGTAGCGACCGACAACCGCTTCGTTCTCCAGGATGCGCCGCACATAATCGTGCGTCCATCCTGCTGCCCGGCCAAAGGGTGGCACCCTCTCCTCGTTGAGTCTCGCAGCCAGTGCACGGTTCCCTATTCCGTCTATGGTCATGCTGAATATCCGACGCACTACTGCAGCGCGTTCCTCGATGACCTCAAATTCCTGTCGATCCTTGTCGAGAACCAGCCAGTTCGGGCAAATGCTGGTGAGCTTGCGTCCCCCTGAGATGGCAGCATCCCGCTTGGCCTTCCATGCCTCCCTGCCCCGGCTGGACTTGGTGACCGACTCTTCATGCGCCCTTTGCATGACTATGAGCGACATCATCAGGTCGGCGAAAGCAAGCTCCCCTTGCTCGGCATCGTAGACCCGGCGGTCCTGGAGCGTAACCACCCTCACACCTTTATGGAGAATGTCGTCCAAGTGCCGGAAGGCGACGTATGGCGACTGCCTGGACAGACGATCCAAACTCTCGACCAGAAGCGTTGAACCAGGAGGAACCTTTCCGCGATCCACGGCATCAAGAAAAGCCCCAAGCTGTCCTTCCTGGATGTTGTCGCCCCTGAACGCGGAGACGCCGAGGTCTTGGAAGGTCAGCTCCTCGTCGAGGTCCAGGCCATTTTCCTCTGCGTACTTCCGGCTCAACTCCGTCTGTCTGCGGAAGGAGTCACCCTTGATCTGATCCGGTGTGGAGAAGCGTAGGTAGCTGTATGCCTTATTGCTTTTGGTAGCCATGTCGAGTACTCCTTGGTCATGGTTAGGTATCAGAACCCGTCGGGGTATTCAACGTCTACCATCAACGAAGGGGCCGACCCGGACGTGGTCCGGGACATCGTGGTCAACCTGCGCAGGCTGGTGCCCCATCACGGGGACTACCACCACGCCGAGGGCAACTCGGACGCACACATCAAGTCCAGCATGTTCGGCTGCGACCAGCTGGTCATTGTCGAAGGCGGGGAGCTGCAACTGGGCACGTGGCAGAAGATCTACTTCTGCGAGTTCGACGGACCCAGGTCGCGCAAGCTGTGGGTGAAGTTCCTGCCGTCAGTCTAGCCCCAAAAGCAAAGGCGGGGCCCAACGGCCCCGCCTTGCGTAACCCCTCTCGTTCAACTCGCTCAGGCCTGCACTCTGCGCCTGATCCCCAACAGGCCGAGCAGACCCGTGCCCAGGAGCCAGATGGCGCCGGGAATGGGCGTGGGAGCCACACAGACACCAACGGGGCCGCCGATGCCGGTGGGAGTATGCCCGCCGCCGGTCAAGCCGCCGAGGCCGAGAGTGCCTCCGCCGGAGCCGGAATTCCCATTGCCGCTACCTGAGCCGGAGTTGTTGTTGCCGTTTCCGTTTCCATTCCCCGAACCCGAACCCCAGCTCCAGCCGAAGCTGTTGCCGGTGCCGAAACCGCTGCCGGAGCCGCCGTAGCCGTACCCATAGCCGTTGCCGGGGCCGGAAGAGCCGCCGGACGTGGAGCCGTGGGCCAGGCTCGGAGCCGCGCCAAGAAGGATGATCATGGCCGCCAGGGCGAGGTTGCGGAAGATGCGATTGAATTTGGTGATCATGGCTTGGTCCTTTATCGGTTCGGTTGGTCCGTGAAATCTCTCGTTTCCGTGATTATGGACTACCAACCACCGGCCCCTGGAACAATCGCGCAAAAGTAGTATTTTTGCCGTTCTTGCCAGGGGCGGCCGCTTCCACTACCCTGGCCGTGAAACCGGCCGCTCCAAACCGGGGGAAACCGCCGTGACCAAGCATTCCCAACGCTTTTTCCGCAACACGGACTGCCCGTACTTTCCCTGCCACCAGGGCGCGGACCCCGAAACCTTCAATTGTCTGTTCTGCTATTGCCCGCTCTATCTGCTGGGCGAGGAATGCGGCGGCGACTTCGCCATGACCCCGGCCGGGGTCAAGGACTGCACGGGCTGCCTCAAGCCCCACGCGCCCGGGGGCTACGAGTACGTGCTGAGAGTGCTCAAGAATAAAGTTTTCGCCCCGAAAAAGGGCTAGATCTTCCGAACGATCACCACATCCTGGTAATTCGGTCTGTCGCGGGGACCGCGCCAATGGCCCGGACGCACCGCGTCCACGGCCAGCCCGGCCTTACGGATCAGGTTCTCCACCAAGCCCGGGCCGTAGCCCACGGCCTCCTCCAGGTCCTCGCGGTCGGCCACCCAGAACGGGCCGATCTTGTGGCGGGGCACGCTCTTGCCCTCCTGGCCGGACAGCCCGTCCAGGCTCTCCTGGTCCATGAGAAAGAAGGTCAGGTAGGCGGCCGCGCCCTGGTCCAGGACCCGGCCCAGTTCGGCCAGGTAGCGGGCCAGGCCGTCGGGCAGCATGTGGGTGAACACCGAGTTGGCCAGGGCGAAGTCAAAGGACTCGTCCGCGAACGGGAACTCGAACTCCCCGGCCGAGACCTGGGCGAAGGGCATGTAGAGGTCGTTCTTCACCTCCACGGTCCGGAAGCGGAAGTTGGGGAACCGGGGCGTGACGTGCTCGGCGCACCAGTCCACGCCGAACGGGTAAACGTCGAAGCCCTCGTAGGACCCGTCCGGGCCCAGCCAGCTCGTCAGGGGCAGGGCCGCCCGGCCCGCGCCGCAGCCGATGTCCAAAAAGCGCGCGCCTGGACGCAGCCCGGCCCAGGCGACCATGCGGTCCACCAGGGCCCGGCCGATGGCCAGGAAGTCGCCGCCGCCAAAGCACACGGCCAGCTCCTTGGGCGGCACCAGGTCCAGCACGCCCTCCAGGTCCAGGTCCAGACACGGGACGGGACCCGGGACGGGAACCTGGGGAACGGCGGCCGACGTGGCGGAACAGGTTTCGGACATGCGGTCTCCTCCGGGCTGGGGGCAAGGTTTTCCCCGGAATCAAGGAAGCAGGTTTTGTGCCAGGGAACCCCTTGCCGCCTTGCATCCCGGGCCATGATTGGCTATCAGGCTGACATGCGGTCACCATTCATCATCATGCTGGCCTGGGCCCTGCTCCTGTGCACGGCCGGGCAAGGCCTGGCCCAGGAGGTCACGGGCGGATCGATTCTGGAGTACGGACGCTACGAGATCACCCTGAGCGGGGACCTGGTCAGCCAGGGCGGCCAGGACACCAACGACGTGCACCGGCTCACCGGCCACCAGCTGGCCGAAACCACGGACCGGATTCCCATCCGGGACAACGTGACCTTCGGATACGACTGGATGGCCCAGGGCCAGCCCGAGGACGCGGAAATCCCCATCACCCTGCTGCTGATCTACCCGGACGGGCGCATGGACCGGGGATTCGACGCCACCGCCATCGGCTCGGCCCACCACACCAGCCTGACCATCCACGACCTGGACATGCCCGAGGGCCGGTACGTCCTGGCCGTGCACTACCAGGGGAAACGGCTGGTCAGCCGGGACTTCAACCTGTACAAGCCCTAGGCTTGGGGCGTCTCCAGCTCCTTGCCCATTTCGGATTCAAGGAAAAGCCGGAGCATGGCGTCCAGCTTGCTCTCCAGGGGCTCGTCGAACTGGATGCCCATGATGCGGGAGTCCTTGAAGCAGCCGAACCAGACCACGGTGCCGGGGATGTCCTTGAACAGCTGGTTCTGCTCGGCCCGGGCCGAGGAGATGCGCACCTTCTGGCCGATGGTGAAATGTTCGAACACGCCTCCGCCCTGCCCGGCGATGCGGATGCCGCCCCGGGACAGGTCGTCCACCCGGTACTCGCTCACGCCGTCGCCCACCAGCAGCTCGCAGGAGGCCCGGCCCAGGCAGCTGTAGCGAGCGTAGAGCCTGCGTTCGTCCTCGTTGGTCATGGCCTGCATCAATCCCCCTCCTTATAAAAAATCTCTCTTAAACAGGCCGTTCAAAAACCGCCAGGGCAAGGCGCAAAAGAAGATCAAGGCCGACGCGTACTCTTGCGGTACGCGAGGATTTGATCTTCTTGAAGCAACACAGCCATGGCGGGAATTTCAACGGCCTGCTAGAAGACTTCGGCTTCAAACCAAAAAATCTTCGTGCCCAGCTTGCGCCAGGCGTCCGGCGCCAGCCCGGCCTTGACGCAGGTCTGGCTCAGGAACTTGGGACCGTCCCAGCCCCACTCCACGGCCACCTGCGGCAGGAGCAGCCCGGACTGGTGTCCGCGCTGGACCACCAGGCCGTGCCGTCCCACGCGGACCTCGTTGACGTCCGGGCAGGGCTCCACGGCCGAGAGCACGGAGATCTCGGTCTCCAGCCGGTCGAACTCCGCCTTGGTCAGGGGAGGAAAGCGCGGGTCGTCAAAGGCCGCGGCCCGGGCCATGTTCCACACGGTGCGGTGAAGCTCGCCCGCGCCCTGGATGTTGCCGATGCAGCCGCGCAGCTTGCCATCAAGCTTCAGGGTCACGAACGCCCCCAGCGGCGCCTTGACCTTGAGGGTGGGCGGCT
Organism: Desulfovibrionaceae bacterium; assembly: GCA_963666895.2. Classification (GTDB taxonomy): domain Bacteria; phylum Desulfobacterota; class Desulfovibrionia; order Desulfovibrionales; family Desulfovibrionaceae. The sequence continues at coordinate 177,005 of CAXXNS010000016.1, forward strand.
CGGGCGGCTCGGCGTCCTCCTGGCCGTCCAGCCGGGTGCCGATGGCGGTCTTGACCAGATTCTTGAGATATTCCTTCTCGCTGTCGAGAAGGGAAAAGGAAAACGCGGACATGGTCCCTCCTGTGTCTTTCTTCCTATGGCCCAAGGGCCCCGTCTTGTCCATTGTTGGCCCCCGATCCGGCCCCCAGGCCGGCCCTGACAACGGCCGCCGAGGGCACCAGAAGCATGAGCACCGCGCCCACCAGAAACATGACCAGGACCACGCTCATGCCCGCCCGCTGGCTGGCGAACAGGACGGTCAGCCAGCCCACCAGAAGCGGCCCCATGAAGCTGGTCACCTTGCCGGACAGGGCGAAGAGCCCGAACATCTGGGCCCGGACCTCCTCCGGGGCCACCCGGGCCAGCCAGGTGCGGCTGGAGGCCTGCACCGGGCCCACGAATATGCCCAGGGCCAGGCCGCAGGTCCAGAACACGGCTTGCACGTCCGTCAGCAGAATGGCCGCCCCAAAGACAATGAGCCCGGCCAGGGAGACCAGGATGGTCCTGCGCGAGCCCACCCTGTCGTCCACCCAGGCGAAGACCAGGGCCCCCAGCCCGGCCGTGACGTTGAGCCCGATGCCGAAGACCACCACCTGGGCCGTGGACAGGCCGAAGGTCCCGGCCGCGTAGATGCCGCCGAACGCGAACATGGTGGTCAGGCCGTCGTTGTAGATCATGCGGGCCAGCAGGAACAGGCCCAGGTGCCTGAGCCGCCGGGCCTGGCGCAGGGAGTCGCGCAGCTGGGCCAGGGCCTGGCGCACGGCCTTCCCGGTCCTGAGCCCGGTGGGTTCGGCGTCCGGGGTGAAGGCGAACAGGGGCAGGGCGAAGATCAGATACCACCCGGCCGAGAGCAGGCAGACCGCGCGCACGTGCTCCATGGCCGCGCGGTCCAGGCCCAGGAGCCCGGACAGGAAGGCCCCCTGGTTGACCAGCCCGTACAGGGCGACCACCAGGACCAGGAGCCCGCCCGCGTAGCCCAGGCCCCAGCCCCAGCCCGACCAGCGGCCCAGACGCTCGGGCCGGACCAGGTCCGGCAGCATGGCGTTGTAGAAGATCATGGAATACTCGGCCCCGATGGTGCCCAACCCGGCCAGGACCAGGCCGGCCAGCGCCCAGGACGGATCCGGCCGCACGAACCACAGCAGGGTCGTGGCCGCCACGGTCAGCAGGGTGAAGCCCGCGATCCAGGGCTTGCGCCGCCCGCAGCTGTCCGCGGCCGCGCCCAGCACCGGCCCGCCCAGGCCGATGACCAGCCCGGCGATGGACAACATGTGGCCCCAGGAAGCCGTGCCCGCGATCTCGTCGACGGCCACGGCCTTGGTGAAGTAGGCCGCGAACACGAAGGTCTGGATCAGGGTGAAGAAGCCGTTGTTGGCCCAGTCGTAAAGCGCCCAGGACCACAGGCCGCCACGTCCTGCGCGGGGGGCCATCAGAATCCGGGTTCCAGGGGCGGGTTGACCAGGCAGGCCGGATCCTGGCCCTGGGCCAGGGAGGCCACGGCGTTGTACAGGGCCGTGAAGGCCCGGGCCGTGATCTCGCGCCCGGCCATCAAATCCTCCAGCACGGCCTCGGGCACCCCGGCCAGCCCGGCCAGGGCCACGCGGGTGAACCCGGCCCGCACCCGGTTGTCCACCCGGGCCTTGAGCTCGTCCACGGACACGGCCTTGCCCGCGGCCACGGCCTTGCCCGGGGTCTCGGCGGCCAGATGGACCTTGCGGCCCTCCACCTTCAGGCGGCCCTGGGCCAGCCACTGGATGGCCTGGGGATAGATGCGGTGCTCCATCTTGAGGATGCGCGCGCCCAGGCTGTCCCCGTCGTCGTCCGCATACGCGGGCACCGTGGCCTGGATGATGACCGGGCCGTGGTCCATCTGCTCGTCCACGAAATGCACGGTGCAGCCCGAGACCTTGACCCCGTAGTCGGCCGCGTCGCCCTGGCCGTGGACCCCGGGGAAGCTGGGCAGCAGGGCCGGATGGATGTTCAGCACCCGCTGGGGAAAGGAGTGCAGAAAGCCCGGGGTCAGGATGCGCATGAATCCGGCCAGGACCACGGCCTCGGCCCCTGCCCCGTTGATGGCCCGCATCAGGGCCAGGTCGAACTCGTCCCGGGACTCGTACTCGTCGTGCGGGATGAGGCGGCTTTCGATGCCGTGCTTGTCGGCCCGCTCCAGGCCGTACGCGCCGGGCTTGTTGGAGATGACCACCTTGATCTCGGCGTCCAGCACGCCCGCCTCGATGCGGTCGATGATGGATTGCAGATTGGAGCCGGAACCGGAAACGAGCACCGCGATGGGCAGGGCCATACCTTTCTCCTGAAGACGGTGGGTGAAGTGTTCGATGCGTACCAAAATGGCGGGCCAACGTCACCCGCCATATGGTTACGGCTTCCGGGCCAGGATCAGGCTGGTGGTCGGCCCGCTGACCACGGGCTCGGCCGCGTCCAGCCCGGCCGCCTCCAGCCAGGAGCGCACCTCACCAAAGGTGTACACGTCCCCGCAGTCCGTGTTCACCAGCATGTTCAGGGCGAACAGGGTGCCGAAGGCCGGTTCCAGCCGGTCCTCGTCCATGATGAAGTCGTTGATGGCCACCCGGCCGCCCGGTTTGAGCGCCCTGGCCGCCCGGTCCATGAGCGATTGGTTCTGGTCCGGGGAGTTGATGTGCACGATGGCCGAGAACAGGACCAGGTCGAACTCCCCGGCCAGGGCCCGGAAGTCGGCCTGGTGGTAGTCGGCCTCGACCACTTTGATGCGTTCGGACAGCCCCGCCTCCTCCACATAGCCCCGGGTCAGGGGCGCGATCACGGGCTTGTCCACGATCACGGCCGTCAGGCCCGGCTCGGCCCGGCAAAAGGCGATGGTGTTGCCGCCCGAGCCGCCGCCCACGTCCAGGAGCCGCTTGACCCCGGACAGGCCGACCAGCCCGGCCAGCGTGCCTCCGTAGTCCTTGGACCGGCGGTGCATGGCCTCCACGAAGTCCCTGCGGCGGTGCTCGCTCTCGAACTCCGTGCTGATGGCCGCGGTGCCCTTGCGCACGGCCTGGTGCAGGGAGGACCAGTTCTTGTAGGTGTGGGCCGTGTGGCCGAGCCCGGTCAGGCAGTCCGGGGAGGCCCGGTCCAGCCAGCGGCGGGCGGCCTCGGTGTTGGAAAAACGGTCGTGGTCAACCGTGACCAGCCCCAGGGGGACCATGGCCCGCAGCAGGCGGTCCGTGGCCCGGGGATCGGTTCCGGCCCTGGCCGCCACTTCCGCGCCGGTCAGGGCCTGGTCGCCCAGGACCGTGAACAAATCCAGCTCGAACGCGGCCAGCAGGGCCCGGGAGGCCTGCCACTGGGTGGCCAGGGCCTGGATGGCCTTGTCGTCCATTGTCGGGCCGCCCATGGTCCCTCCGGATTATTTTTTCGCGGTTTCCACCAACGCTTCGACCAATGCCGGGATGGTATACTCCTCGGGCATGAGCGTGGCCGAGAACCCGTAGTTCTCCAGGGTCTTGCCGGTCACGGGCCCGATGCAGGCGAAGCCCACGCCCTCGGACATGGCCTTCATCTGGCGCGGGTCCACCAGCTCGAAAAAGTTGTCCACCGTGGACGACGAGGTGAAGGTGATCCAGTCGATCCGGGCCTCTTCCAGGGCGTCCAGGATCTCGAAGGCGTCGGCCTCGGCCAGCTTGGTCTCGTAGACGGGCAGGACGCGCACCTCGGCCCCGGCCCTGGCCAGATCCTCGGGCAGGACCTCGCGGGCCACCTTGGCCCGGGGGATGAGCACCTTCTTGCCCTTGACCCCGCGCTTCAAGAGGCCGTCCACCACGTGCTCGGCCACGTACTTGTCCGGCACGAAGTCCGGCGCCAGGCCGCGCTCCTCCAGGGCCTGGGCCGTGGCCGGGCCGATGGCCGCGATCTCCAGCCCGCCCAGCACCCGGGCGTCCAGGCCGATCTGGCGCAGCTGGTCCCAGAAGAACTGCACGCCGTTGACCGAGGTGAACACCAGCCAGTCGTAGGCGGCCAGGGAGAGCAGGGCCTCCTCCACCTCGGCGTAGTCGTCCAGAGGCACGACCTCGATGGTCGGAAACTCGTACACGCAGGCGCCCAGGTCGGACAAATCCTTGACCAGGCCGCTGGCCTGCTTGCGGGCCCGGGTGACCACCACGCCCCTGCCCAAAAGCGGCCGGTTCTCGAACCAGTCCAGCTTGGGCTTGAGCGAGCAGACCCCGCCGACGATGAAAATGCTCGGGGCCTTGTAGCCCAGGGCCTGGGCCTCGTCGGCCACCTTGTCCAGGGTGGTGGTGAAGGAGCGCTGGCGGCAGTGGGTGCCCCACATGACCAGGCCGCAGGGCGTGTCGGCCGGGCGGCCGTTCTTGATCAGGTTGTCCGCGATCATGCCCAGGTTCTTGACCCCCATGTAGAAGACCAGGGTGGAGGTGGACTTGGCGTAGACCGCCCAGTCGTGCCCGGTCTCGTCCTTGGTCGGGTCCTCGTGGCCGGTGATGAAGCAGACCGAGGTGGTGTGGGCGCGGTGGGTGACCGGGATGCCCGCATAGGCCGGGGCGGCCACGCCCGCGGTCACGCCGGGCACCACCTCGAACTCCACGCCCGCGGCGCGCAGCTCCTCGGCTTCTTCTCCTCCCCGTCCAAACACGTAGGGGGTCGCCGCCCTTCAAGCGGGCCACGGTCTTGCCCTCCTGGGCCTTGTCCACGATGATCTCGTTGATCCGGTCCTGGGGCACGGTGTGGGCGCCGCCCTTCTTGCCCACGTAGATAATCTCGGCGTCCGGGCGGGCCATCTTGAGGAATGCCTTGTTGGCCAGGTAGTCGTAGACCACCACGTCGGCGGCCTCGATGCACTCACGGCCCTTGATGGTCATGAGCCCCGGGTCGCCCGGCCCGGCTCCGATGAGATAGACTTTGGACATTCAGTCTCCTTCGCGCACGGTCTCGGCCGGCTCGAACAGCGCGGCCCAGCACTCCTCCGCGGCCACGGGCTTGTGCTCCGTACCCCGGGGTATCACGAAAAATTCGTTCTCGGAAAGGACAATATCCCGCTCCGCTTCCCCGTCGGGCCGCACCTTGATGACCAGGCTCCCCTTGAGCACCCAGAACATCTCGTCCTCGTTTGTGTGCTTGTGCCAGTGGAACTCGCCCTCGAGCCGGACGACCTTGACCATCTGGCCGTTCAACTCGGCCACCACCTGCGGCGACCAGGTCTCCGGGATGGCCCGGACCGTGTCCATGACGTTGACTTTATCCATGATCAACCATCCAAAAGAGTTTGCAGCCGCTCCATGCTGGATTTCAGCTTGGCGCGCTTCTCGTTCATCTCGTCCAGCTTGGCCTTTTCCTTCTCAACCACGTCCGGGGGCGCGTTGTTGCTGAAGCCCGGGTTGCCGAGCTTCTTCTCCACGCCCACGGCCAGCTTGTCCAGCTTGTCCAGCTCCTTGGTCAGCCGCTGCATCTCGGCGGGAGCGTCCACCAGCCCGTCGGGCGGGAAGGAGACCAGCACGCCGCCGTCCGTGACCGTGCTGAAGTGGCCCTTGGGCGGGGTCGCCTCGGTGCGGACATCCACCTCCTTGGCCCCGGCCAGGATGGCCACCAGGCCCAGGTTGTCACGGAACACGGTCTCCATGTCCTGGTCCAGGCCGCTCACGGCCAATCGCGGGAAAGGCGTGGACGGGGCGATGTTCAATTCTCCCCGCATATTGCGCGCGCCCGTAACAACGCCCTGGAAGCGCTCCATCGCCGTCTGCACGGCCGGGTCCTTCAGGGACGGCCGCCGCTCCGGAAACGGCAGGGTGGCGATGTCCTCGGGGGCGTCCTGCCCGGACACGGGCGGCAAGACGGAGTAGATTTCCTGGGTGACAAAGGGCATGGCCGGGTGCAGCAGGACCAGGGTCTCCTCCAGCACAATGCGCAGCACCTTGCGGGTGGCCGCCTTGGCCCCTTCGTCGTCGCCGTAGAGCACGGGCTTGGCCATCTCCAGGTACCAGTCGCAGAACTCGCTCCAGATGAATCGGTACATGGTCTGGGCGTAGTCGTTGAACCGGTACTCGCGGATGGTCCGCTCCACCTCGTCCTTGACCTCCTCGATCCGGTGCAGGATCCAGCGGTCGGCCAGGCCCATGCTCTTCGCAGAGGCCTGGGACAGGTCCACGTTCTCAACTTCATCCGGCAGGTTCATCATGCTGAACCGGGCCGCGTTCCATATCTTGTTCACGAAGTGGCGGTAGCCCTCGATGCGCGCCTCGGACAGCTTGATGTCCCGGCCCATGGCCGCGAACGCCGCCAGGGTGAAGCGCAGGGAGTCGCACCCGTACTTGTCGATCATCTCCAGCGGGTCGATGACGTTGCCCGTGGACTTGCTCATCTTCTTGCCCTGCTCGTCGCGCACCAGGGCGTGGATGTACACGTGATGGAAAGGCACCCGGCCCATGAACTCCAGCCCCATCATCATCATGCGGGCCACCCAGAAGAACAGGATGTCGAAGCCCGTGACCAGGACGCTGGTGGGGTAGAAGGTGTCCAGCTCCGGGGTCTTCTCGGGCCAGCCCAGGGTGGAGAAGGGCCACAGGGCCGAGGAGAACCAGGTGTCCAGCACGTCCTCTTCCTGGACCAGCTTGCTTGAGCCGCACTTGGTGCAGGCGGTCGGATCCTCGTGGGCCACGATGAGCTCGCCGCACTCCTCGCAGGTCCAGGCCGGGATGCGGTGGCCCCACCATATCTGGCGGGAGATGCACCAGTCGCGGATGTTGTCCAGCCACTCGTAGTAGACCTTGGTCCAGTGGTCCGGGAAGATCTGCGTGTCCCTGGGCACGGCCGCGCGGGCCTTTTCGGCCAGGGGCTTCATGGCCACGAACCACTGGGTGGACACGTGGGGCTCGATGGTGGTCTTGCAGCGGTAGCACTCGCCCACGTTGTGCTCGTAGTCCTCGATGGACTCCACCAGGCCCAGGGCGTCCAGGTCGGCCAGCACCGCGTCCGAGCACTCCTTCATGCCCATGCCCTGGTACTTCCCGGGCGCGTTCTCGCTCATGATGCCCTGGGAGTCGATGACCTGGACCAGGTCCAGGCCGTGCTTGCGCCCGATCTCGAAGTCGTTGGGGTCGTGGGCCGGGGTGATCTTCAGGCAGCCGGTGCCGAACTCCATGTCCACGTACTCGTCCGCGATGACCGGAATCTCCCTCCCCACCAGGGGCAGGACCACAGTCTTGCCCACGTGCTCGGCGAAGCGCGGGTCGTCCGGGTGCACGGCCACGGCCGTGTCGCCGAGCATGGTCTCGGGCCGGACTGTCGCTACGATAAGAAAACCAGAGCCGTCCTTGAGCGGATATTTGAGCTGGTAGAGCTTGTCCGTGCGGGTGGAATGCTCCACCTCGTCGTCGGCCAGGGCGGTGTGGCAACGGGTGCACCAGTTGACGATGTAGTCGCCCTTGTAGATGAGCCCGCGCTCGAACAGGCCCACGAACACCTCGCGCACGGCCTTGGCCCGGATGTCGTCGAAGGTGAAAGCCTCGCGGGTCCAGTCCACGGACGCGCCCAGCCTGCGGATCTGGGACAGGATGTGCCCGCCCTTTTCCTCCTTCCACTCCCAGACGCGCTCGATGAACTTCTCCCGGCCCAGGTCCTCGCGGGTCTTGCCCTGGGTCTTGAGCTCGCGCTCGACCACGTTCTGGGTGGCGATGCCCGCGTGGTCCATGCCCGGCACCCAGAGCACCTTGCTCCCGTGCTGGCGCATGAAGCGGCACAGGATGTCCTGTATGGTGATGTTCAGGGCGTGCCCCATGTGCAGGACGCCGGTTACGTTGGGCGGAGGGATGACTATGGAGTAGGGCTCGCCCTCTCCCTTAGGGTCCGGGGAAAAGGTTTTTTCCTCTTCCCAGTGCCTGGCCCAACGTTTTTCCACGTCCCAGGGCTCGTAGCCCTTGGGCAGTTCCCGCCTGCTCATTATCCGCTCCTCGTCTCGTTCCTGATGTTTTTCAGCAGCCTTGCCAGCGCACTCGCCAGCGGCTACAGGTTGGGTCATGATCCACCTGCTCTGGGACGATGCCCACTTCTGGGGGCTCATGGCCCTGCGGGCGCTCCAGGCCTGGGGCCTGCCCCACCGGCTGGTGCGCGGGACAGAGATAGCCCAGGGCGTTCTGTCTGGCAACCCTGGCGGGCTGTTGCTGGTCCCGGGCGGCGCGGCCCGGGCCAAGGCCCAGGCCCTGGGTCCGAAGGGCATGGACGCGGTGCGCGAATTCGTGGCCCACGGCGGCTCCTATCTGGGCTTCTGCGGCGGCGCGGGCCTGGCCCTGACCGGCAAGGATCCGAACAAGAGCCTGGGACTCTGTCCCTGGCACCGCCGTCCGTTCGACGACCGCATGCAGCACTTTTTGTCCGGGCACGTGCACGTGACCCTGCGCCGGGACCACGACCTGGTGCCGCCCGTACTCGGCCCCTCGGCCCTGGTGCCGGTCTGGTGGCCGGCCCAGATGGAGGAGGAAACGGGCGACGGGGTGGACATCCTGGCCGCCTACGCCGAGCCCGGCCCGGACTTCTGGGTGGCCGACCTGGCGCTCAAGACCCTGCCCCGGGGCACCATGTCCGAGTGGGAGGATCTCTACGACGTCCACATCCGGCCCGACTTCCTGCGCGGACGGCCCTGCGTGGTGGCCGGCGAGCACGGCCAAGGCCGCTGGGTCCTGTCCTACGCCCACCTGGAGACACCGGCCTCGCCCCTGGCCAACACCTGGCTGGCCCACCTGCTGGGCCGCCTGGCCGGAGGCGACACGGCCCGGCCCACCCTGCCCGCCTGGGACCCGGGCGGGCTCGACGCCCGCTGGCAGGACGAGACCCTGCTCAAGGCCCGAACCCTGCTGGAGGACGCGGTGCGCACGGGCCAACAGCATTTCCTGCTGTTCTGGCGCACGCCCTGGCTCCTGGGCTGGCGGCGCGGCATTCCGGGCGCGGCCCTGAACAGCCTTTACAACCTCGTCTGCGAGGCCCTGGCCTGCGACGTTTCCGATCCGGGCAAGCCCGAGGGCGTGGCCGACTGGTGGGCCGGGCAGGCATCTGCCTTCCGGGACGACCTGGAGCTGTTCGTCCAGGGGCTCCAGGGCTATCTGCTGGCCGAGCGGCTGGCCATGACCGTGTACCAGGGCGAGTCCAGCCTGCCCGGCCTGCGGCAACGACGCGAGGCCCTGTTCGGCCACCCTCCGGGCACGGGCGGCCTGCACCTGGGCCTGCTGCGAACCCTGGAGGAGCTGGTCTTCCAACTGCGCCACGACAGCGAGTAATACTCTGGGTTTGTTTTGCCGCGTGACCCCCTGTTGCAAGCCGCAATGGAATGGCGTATTTTGTATAAAGATCGTTCAACGTTGTAACGGCGCGCTCTCACATGACGGACCGGAATTCAGGCTCTCCCCCGGATCTGGACGATGCGGACGCCCGCGTCCGCTTCGCCATGTCCGAGGACGGACTCACGCTCGGCATCAGCCGCTACTTCCCGCCCTCCGGCGCGGGCAATGAGCTGACGGCCGAGGCCATCCGCGCCCAGCTCAGGGAAGCCGGGGTGACCATGGACCCCGAGCCCGGGGCCTGCGACAAGATCATCCGCTACCTGAACGAGGGCAGGGAAATCACCAAGACGGCCCTGGTGCGCGGCCGGCCCGCCGTCGACGCCCAGGACGCCTCCCTGACCCCGGAAGGGGACGTCTCCTTCCCGGTCTTTCCCGGCCAGGTCTGCTACCGCCTGTCCCCGGCCGTGAACGCGGCCGAGGGGCTGACCATCGACGGCCGCGTGCTCAAGCCCAGGAAGACCGGCAAGCCCAAGCAGATCAAGGCCAAGGCCGGCGACAACTGCGTCTACGACGCCGGAGCCGGGACCCTGACGGCCGAGGTCTACGGCCAGGCCGGGATCAAGGACGGCCTGGTGTCGGTGCGGCCCCTGCTCTACGTGACCGAGGACGAGACCGCCCTGATGGCCACCATCCACTGGCGGGACAACCTGGGCCGGAAGATCGAGCTGGACCTGTTCGAGTCCGAGTTCCAGCGCCTGGGCGTGCACCTGGAGCCGGACGAGGAGGCCCTGGACAAGGCCGTGGCGCAGGCCGAGAAGACCAAGGAGCCCACGCCCGAGGTGGTCCTGGTCCAGGGCAAGAAGCCCGTCCCGGGCAAGGACGGCTGGATCGAGTTCGTGGTGGAGATGCCCCAGGCCGCGGGCACCATGGACGAGCAGGGCCGCATGGACTGGCGCAACAAGGGCACCCACCCCTCCATCCAGCCCGGCGACACCATCGGCCGGGTGCACCCGCCCGAGCCCGGCCAGGGCGGCATCGACATCCACGGCAAGTCCATCCCGCCGGACGAGGGCCGTCCCCTGACGGTCACCCCGGGCGAGAACGTGGAGCAGGTCGGCGGCGACCTCTTCCGGGCCACGGGCCCGGGCATGGTGGTCTACCAGCGCAAGGTCCTGTCCGTGTCCGACTGCCTGGTGGTCAAGGACGTGGACGTGTCCTCGGGCAACATCAAGGTGGACACGGGCTCGATCCGGATCAACGGCAGCGTGCAGACCGGGTTCGAGGTCATCTCGCCCAACCACGTGGTGGTGGGCGACACGGTGGAGAACGCCCGCATCATGGCCGGGGGCGACGTGGAGGTGAAGAACGGCGTGCTCATGGGCGAGGAAGGCGGCCTGATCCGCGCCCGGGGCATGGTCCAGGCCGGGTTCGCCACGGGCGCGCGCATCGAGTGCGGCGGGGACGTGATCCTGGCCGGAGAGGCCTCGCACTGCCACATCAAGACCAAGGGCATGCTCCTGGTCACCGGCACCAAGGGCGTGCTCCAGGGCGGCGAGGTGGTGGCGGTCAAGGGCGTGGAGGTGCGCGAGTTGGGCTCGGACCTGGGCGTCATGACCACGGTCATCATCCCCTGGGACGGCGAGGAGGACCCCGACCTGGCGGCCAAGAAGGCCGAGATCGTGGAGAAGCTGAACAAGCTCAACGAGATTCTCGGCCCGGGCGAGGACGAGGACATCCTGATGGCGGCCAACACCGAGGAGCAGCACAAGATCGGCCGCATGGTCGACATGCGCGTCAACCTGCGCGGGTCCCTGGAATCGGTCAACGCCAAGCTGGCCCGGGAGGCGGCCCGCCGCCGCGACGCCATCCGAAGGGCCCGGGTCAAGGTCCACGGCACCATCCAGCCCGGGGTGGTCCTGCGCATCGCGGGCAAGGTCAAGGAATTCACCAAGACCATGGACCGCAGCATGTTCTACTACGATCCGGACAAGCGCGAACTGATAACCACCGGGTTCTAGCCGCGTTCTAGTAGGAGACGCGCTCCAAAGTCAGCCCCTTGGCCGGGGCCGAGCCCGGGGCCTTGGTGCGGTCGCGTCCGGCCAGCAGCCCGGTCACCGCTTCCGGCTCCAGCCTGCCGCGGCCCACGGCCACCAGACAGCCCATCATATTGCGCACCATCTGCTTGAGAAAGCCCGTGGCCGTAACGCGCCACAGGGTCTCGAACTCCGTGGCCCCGTGGTGGCGGGACAGGTCCAGGACATTGCGGACCGTGGTCTTGACCTCGGCCCCGGTGTTCTGGAAGGCGGCGAAGTCGTGCTCGCCCAGGAACAGGCGGGCGGCCCGGTCCATGGCCTCCAGGTCAACGGGCCCGCACTGCCAGACAAAGGGGCTGCGCTGGGGCAGGACAAAGCCGGTCTCGTGCCACAGGGAATAGGCGTAGGTCTTGTCCCGGGCGTGGAACCGGGCGTGGAAGTCGTCGGCCGCGGCCTGGGCGCGGATGATGCGGATGTCCACGGGCATGTTGGCGTTGAGGGCCTCGCGCCAGGGGATGTGGGCCTTGTCGTCCGGCACGTCGAAGTGCGCGGTCTGGGCCAGGGCGTGGACCCCGGCGTCGGTGCGGCCCGAGCCGTGCACACGCACGTCCAGGCCGGTGACGGCCTTGAGGGCCAGCTCCACCATGGCCTGGATGCTGGCCCCTTTCGGCTGGAGCTGCCAGCCCACGTATTTGGTTCCCAGATAGGCCAGGTCGATGCGGAACCGGGGCACGGCTACTGCTCGCCAAAGGGGATCTGCATCTTGGTCAGCATCTCCGAGAGCTTGGCCGCCTTGACCGGCTCCACGTTGGTCAGGATCTCGCCGGCCTGGCGTCCCTTCATGCCCGCCAGAATCTTGACGGCCAGTTCGGGCTGCAGGGTCTCCAGCACCGCGGCCGCCTGTTTGGCCTTCATGTTGGAATACACGTCCACGAGATGCTTGACTTTCTCGTCCTGGACAGCCTCGGCGTTCTTGAGCATCTCGTCCAGCTGGGCCTGCAGCTTCTCCATGTCCTTGATCTTGGCGTCCAGGTCCGCCTCCAGGGCCCGGAGGGAGCGCTCCTTGGCGTCCAGCTCCTGCTCGCGCTTCTTGAGCGCGGCCCAGTCGGCCGGGGCCATGTTCTCGGGGATCTCCTCCACGGCCACGTCCCCACCCTCTGCCTGGGCGTCGGAGGCATTGTCGGAAGCGGCCGGGTCCTCGGATTGCCCGTTGCTGCCGGCGTCCTGGGCCAGGGCCTCGGGCACGGCCACGGACTCGGCCACGCTCTGGGCCATGGAATCCTGACGGTCCGGTGACGGTCCGCCCAGCCCGACCAGGCCGAGCACGGCCAGCTTCAAAAGGGCCAGGGCCATGAGGCCCAGCAGAACCCTAGAAATCCTTGCGCCCGTGGCGAATCGCGGCCATTTCATCGAATTCCTTTTGTTCCTTGAGGCTTTCTTCTTCATGGTGCTGCGCGGCCTGTTTTTCCTTGAGCTTCTCCATGACCTTGCGGTCCTTGGACCGCTGAACCGCTTCCTGGCGGCGTTTTTGCAAGTTCAGGGCCAAGCGGCCCAGCACTTCCCGGGCCCGGGCCAGGTCCTGGGTCAGGGCGTCCCGGTACTGCCGCCACAGCCAGACCTCGTTTTCGCCCACCGGCCCGCCGTCCTCGGGCTCGAATCCGCGCTCCACGTGCTCCCTGAGCCGGGTCTCGGTCTGGCGCACCACCTCCTCCTGCCGGTCGTGCTCCTCCTTGGCCCGGGCCAGGACCAGGGCGGCCTGGTCCTCCAGCGAACGCCGGTAGTCCAGGACCTTTTCCAGGCGGAAGGTGAAGGGCTTGGGCACAGAGGCTCCTTATCAGGCCACGGCCACCGGACCGGCCAGCCCGCAGTACCCGTCCTGGTCCGACCCGGTCTTGTCCGGGTCCGCCCAGCGCCACATCATGCAGCCCGAGCCCAGGCAGAACTTCATCTTGTCGTCATGGGTCTTGAGCAGGGGACAGTTCTTGAACTTGGCTTCGGATTCCTTGGTTTTCACTATTACCTCCATCGGTTCCGCGTTCAGGGGCACGCATCATACGCGCATGGTTCGGTTCTATAAGCCTCAGGATATTTTGGCAAGTTACCATGGAATTACACAGGCCGTTCAAAAACCGCGAGGACAAGGCGCAAGAAAAATTCAAGGCCGACGCGTATTCCACATACGCGAGGGTTTGGATTTTTCGCGGCAACGCAGTCATCGCGGGAATTTCAACGGCCTGTCCCGGGTCTCCCCCCAGGTCTCCTGCCGCCGGTCCTGACGGTCCAGCAATTCGCCGCGCACCAGGGCCGAACGGCCGAACCGGCCGCGCACCGCGTCCATGGCCTTGTCCACGGCCGCCCTGTCCTTGCCGTCCCTGCCCTTGCCGACCTTGTCCCTGGCGGGCTCCTCTCCGTCCGTTCCGTCGGGCGTATAGCCCAACCCGGGCAGGAACAGGTGGAGCTGGTCCGGGCCCGGGTCCTCGAACCTGGACACGCCCACCCCGATGAGCCGCAGGGGCTGTTTGGGGTTGAGCTGGTCCAGCAGGGAGCAGGCGGTCTCGAAGATGGTCCGGGTGTCGCAGACCGGCTCGTCCAGGGTCCGGCTGCGCGTCACCTGCCGGAAGTCCGCGAACTTGGCCTTGAGCGTCACGGTGCGCCCGGCCTGGCCGTGCCGCCGCAAATCCTCGCCCACCCGCTCGGACTGCCGCAGCAGCCAGTGGATCAGCTCCTCGCGGTCCAGGGTGTCGCGGTCAAACGTGTTCTCCGCGCTGGAGGACTTGGCCGGTGTGTGCGGGACCACCGGGCTGGGGTCCTTGCCCTGGGCCCGCTCGTACAGGGCCGCGCCCCACTTGCCCAGCCGCTCGGTCCAGAAGGACTCGGGGTGGCGCAGCAGGTCCGCGGCAAAGCGCACCCCGAGCCCGCGCAGGGTTTCCAGGGCCCTGGGGCCCACGCCCGGGATGTCGCCCACGGGCAGGGTTTCCAAAAATCCGGCCACCTCGTCCGGCCGGATGATGAACAGCCCGTCCGGCTTGTCGCGGTCCGAGGCGATCTTGGCCAGGAAGCGCACCGGGGCCGCGCCCACCGAGCAGGTCAGGCCCGTGACCTCCCGCACTTTGGCCTTGAGCGTGGCGCACAGCTGCTCCACCGGCCCGAACAGCCGCTCCAGGCCCGTGGCGTCCAGGTAGGCCTCGTCCACGCTGGCCTGCTCCACCACGGGCGAAAAGGTGCGCAGCACGTCCATGACCTGGTGGGAGAGTTCCTTGTAGCGGCCCATGCGGCCGGGCAGGAAGATGCCGTGCGGGCAGAGGCGGCGGGCCGTGACCGCGGGCATGGCCGAGCGCACGCCGTACTTGCGGATCTCGTAGGACGCGGCCGAGATGACCCCCCGGTCGCTGGTGCCGCCCACGGCCACGGGCTTGCCCTTGAGCTCCGGGTTGTCCAGGACCTCCACGGACGCGAAAAAGGCGTCCATGTCCACGTGCAGTATCCAGCCTTGCCCGGGCATGGCCCGGCCTAGCCCTGCATGGCCCGGACGAAATTGGCGGCCGCTTCGGGGTTGGAGCCGAAGTGCAGGTGCACGTAGCTGCCCAGCACTCCGCCCTTTTGCCAGCCCGTGGTTTCCAGGACCCGGTCGTCCCGGCCCGTGACCCGGTACACGGGCCTGGCCTTGGCGGGCTGGGCGGCCAGCCGGGAATAGTGGAACTCGTGGCCGCGCAGGGTGGTCCCGGCCGGACCGAGCAGGGTGTCGGCCCGGGTCTCTACCTTGCGGTAGCCCAGGGCCACGAACCGCCCGCCCATCTCGGCGCCCACGTCGAACACCCCGGCCATGGAATACCAGCGGCCCGCCCGGTCGGCCAACGCGCGCATGAGGTACATGAACCCGCCGCATTCCGCGTACACCGGACGGCCCGAGCGGGCGAAGTCCAGCACCTGCCCGCGCAGCCCGGCGTTGGCCTCCAGGGCCTCGGCGTGCAGCTCGGGATACCCGCCCGGAAAGTAGAGCCCGTCCAGGCCGTCGGGCAGGGCGCGGTCCGCCAGCGGGGAGAAGAACACGATCTCGGCCCCGGCCGCGCGCAACAGGCGAAGGTTCTCGGGATACAGGAAGCAGAAAGCCTGGTCCCGGGCCACGCCCAGGCGGACAAGGGGCGCGGGCGCGGGTTCGGACGCGGGCGGGTCCACGGCCACCCTGTCCAGCCCGGCCAGGAGCCCGTCCAGGTCCAGGTGGGCCTCCACCCAGTCGGCCAGCCCGTGGTACACGCCCTCCCCGCCAGCCTTCCCGGCGCCCTCTTCGGCCGTATGCAGGCCCAAATGGCGGCTGGGCAGCCTGATGGACTCCTGCCGGGGCAGCAGGCCCAGCAAAGGCGCGTCCACCTGGGACAGGGCCTGGCGCAGCAGGTCGGCATGGTTGTCCGAAGCCACGTTGTTCAGGATCACCCCGGCCATTTTCAGGTCGGGGTCGAACTCCGCGTAGCCCTTGACCAGGGCCGCGGCCGAGCGGGCCAGGGACGAGGCGTCGGCCACCAGGACCACGGGCAGGCCCAGGGTCTTGGCCAGGTGGGCGCTGGAGCCCTGCTCGTCCAGCCCGGACACGCCGTCGAACAACCCCATGACCCCTTCGACCACGACAACATCCCCGCTCGCGGCGTGGCGGGCGAACAGGGAACGCACCGCATCCCGGGACAGCATCCAGGTGTCCAGGTTGTGGCTCTCGATGGAAGGGGAGGCGGCTCTGGCCCCAAGCGAAGCGGCTCTGGCGTGGTGGCCCGGATCGATGAAGTCGGGACCGGCCTTGAAGGGTTGGACGGCCAGGCCCCGGCGGGCAAACGCGGCCATCAGCCCCAGGGACACCGAGGTCTTGCCGCATCCGCTCTTGGTGCCGGCCACCAGAAAGGCCGGGACGTGGGGCATGTTTCCTCCGGATCGGTCCGGGCGCTCTAGCCCCTCTTCTTGTTCAAAAAGGCCAGGAAGGTCTTGGCCTCCTCGTGGTCCGGGGCCATTTCCAGGCACTTCTTCAGGCTGTCCATGGCCGGGTCGATCTTGCCGTCCTCGTACAGGGCCCGGGCCAGGTTGTAATGCAGGTTCTCGTCGTGCTTGGTCATGTCCAGGGCGCGGCGGTAGTACTCGGCCGCCTCCTTGTTCATGCCCTTCTTGCGCAGGTTGATGCCGAACTCGTTGAACAGATGCTTGTGCTCGGCCTGGAACGCGGCGTCGATGCCCACCACGCGGTTGAACACCTCGCGCGCCTTGTTGTCGTCCCCGCGCTCCATGTAGCACAGGCCGATGCCGAAGTTGGCCCGCACGTTGGACTCGTCCACGGCCAGGGCCTTGGAAAACTCGAACTCCGCGGTGAAGGTCTCGCCGCGGCGGCGGAACTTCTCGCCCCGGGCCACGGCCTTCTGCACCTCGCGCAGCCGGGGTAGGACTTCCTTCTGGTAGATGCCCGGCTCGGGCAGATAGTCGGCCAGGAGCTCGTCACGGGTGACGCGGGTCCTGGGCCCCACGGGAACCCATTCGTCGGACAGCATCTGGAGTTCCACGACGCCGTCGTCCATTTCCTCGGCATAGTAATTGACGGCCTGGTCCACCCGGCGCGCCGTGGTCCCGGTGCCGATCTTCTGCGTCCGGGTGGTGGAGAAGACCCCCTTGATCCGGCCGGGGTCCGGCTGGGCCCCGGCGTCCTTGTTTCCTGTCGGCATTCGTCCCCCCTTCAAAACTGGTCGGCCGCGCCTGCAGGAGCGTGGCCTTCCGATGAACATGGAGGGGCTAGAATACCCGGTTTGCTCCGGCAAGGGAAGCCCGGGAATGGGGTTGGGACGGGGATCAGCACTCGCAGACGAGCGAGTCCAGGCGGGCCCCGGCGCGGAGCATCTCGTCCACCTTGTCCTCGGTGACCGGCTTGGAGAAGTAGTAGCCCTGGGCGTACTGGCACCCGGACTGGCGCAGGAACTCGAGCTGTTCCTTGGTCTCCACGCCCTCGGCCACCACCTTGAGCCCCAGGGACAGGCCCAGGGAGACGATGGTCTTGACGATGGTCTGGGAGTCGCGGTCGTCGCGCACCGCGGCCACGAAGCTGCGGTCGATCTTGACCACGTCGATGGGAAAGCGCTGGAGGTAGGACAGGGAGGAGTAGCCCGTGCCGAAGTCGTCGATGGACAGGCCGATGCCCAGGTTCTTGAGCTTGCCCAATATCTCCCCGGCCGTGACCGGGTGGTCCATGAGGGCGTGCTCCGTGATCTCCAGGATGATGCTGCGCGGGTTGATGCCGCTCTTCTTGAGCATCTGCTCCATCTGGCCCACCAGGGCGGGCTGGCGGAAGTGCTTGCCCGAGATGTTCAGGTTCAGCGTCATGGGCGGATCGGCCGCGAAGAAGGAGTCCGGATAGGTCTCGACCCAGCGGGTGATGCGTTCGCTGGCCTGCTCCAGGACCCGGTAGTCGATGCCGTAGATGAGTCCGGTATCCTCGGCCAGGGGGATGAAGGCGTCGGGCATGATCAGGCCCTGCTCCGGGTGGTCCCAGCGGACCAGGGCCTCGAACCCGGCGATGACCCCCTCCTCCAGGCTGACGATGGGCTGGAACACGATGTGGAACTCGGTCTGGTCCACGGCCTTTCTGAGGTCGGTCTCCAGCTCCATGAGCATGAGGGCCTGCTCGTGCATGCGCTGGTTGAAGACCTTGAACCGCGACTTGCCCAGCTCCTTGGCCCGGTACATGGCCGTGTCCGCGTCGCGCAGGAGCTGCTCGGGCCGGGTGTACTCGCGGGTGTGGAGCACGATGCCGATGGAGCAGGAGGTGAAGACCTCGCTGCCGCCCAGCTCGAAGGGCTCCACCATCTCGTCCAGGATGCGCCGGGCGATCTTGATGGCGTCGCGGGGCGCGGCGATCTCCTCCAGCAGGATGGCGAACTCGTCGCCGCCGAACCGGGCCACGGTGTCCATGCCCCGGGCGCACTTCTCCAGCACGCGGGCCACGGCCATGAGCAGGGCGTCGCCCGCGTCGTGGCCCAGGGAGTCGTTGATGATCTTGAAGCGGTCCAGGTCCAGGTACAGGACCGCAAACATGTACTTCTCGCGCCGCTTGGAACGCTGCAGGGCCATCTGGAGGTGGTCCAGGAACAGGACGCGGTTGGGCAGGCTGGTCAGGGGGTCGTGGAAGGCCTGGTGCAGCAGCTGCTCCTCGGCCTCCTTGCGCAGGGTGATGTCCTCCACCGAGCCCTCGTAGTACAGGGTCTCGTTCTTGGAATCCACCACCCGCCGGGCATTCTCCGAGATCCAGACCACCCGGCCGTCCCGACGGCGGATCTGGGACTCGAAGCCCTTGACCTCGGACAGCTCCTCCACCTTGCGGAAGAAGTGCTCGCGCTGCTCCTCGTCCAGGTGGAAGCGGCTGTCCGTGGCGTTGACCGCGCTCATGAACTCGGCCGGGGTGTCGTAGCCGTAGATGTGGGCCAGGGCCGGGTTGGCCGAGATGTAGTACCCGTCCATGGACACCTGGAAGATGCCCTCCACCGCGTTCTCGAAGATGGTGCGGTACTTCTCCTCGGTCTTCTTGAGCGCCTCGCCCACCACCTTGCGCTCGGCGATCTCGATCTTCAGCTGGATGTTGGCCCGGGACAGCTCGCCCGTGCGCTCGGCCACCTTGCGCTCCAGCTCGTCCTTGGCCTGCTGGAGCTCGCCCGTAGCCTGGGCCACGCGCTCCTCAAGGCCCGATATGAGCTGGGTCAGGTCCACGGACATGGACTGCATGGCCTCGGCCAGCTGGCCGATCTCGTCCTTGGACCGGATGTCCACCCGGGCCGTGAAGTCGTGGGCGGCCACGCGCTTGGCGTAGTCGGTCAGCCTGCGCAGGGGCCTGGAAATGTTGGAGATGAAGGCGTAGGCCCCGATGACGCTGGTCAGGAAGACCATCAGGGTCATGACCTGCTGGCGGATGATGGCCGAGCGGATGAAGCCCCGGATCAGGCCCCGGTCCATGCCGATGTGCACGTACCCGGCCAGGCCCGACAGGATGGGCTGGATGACGTGGATGAAATCGCCGGCCCCGGCCAGGTGCAGGTTCTCGATGACGTGGCCGTTGCGGGCGTCCTCCTCCAGGCTGGGGGTCAGCAGGCGGTCCACCTCGGCCGGGATGATCGGGGTGAAGGTGTGGGCGATGACCCGGCCCATGTCGTCGCACACCAGCACGTAGGACACGCCCTTGATCTCCAGGTACTGGTCGATACGCGACTGGACCGCGGCCGCGTCCTTGTCCAGGATGAGCTCCAGGTCCGAGTCGGCCATGGACCGGCCCAGGGCCAGGGCCTTGGACTCGTACTCCGTGGTCAGCAGGTGGTGCAGCTGCCAGCCCGAGATGAGCGAGGTGGCCGTGGCGATGACCCCGAAGATCAGGACCATGAACAGCAGGGTGCGGGTGAACAGGCGGGGCCGTCTCATGGAGTCCACTCCCGCCAGTCGCGTATGGGCACCAACCGGCCTTCCTTGACCGTGGTGTAGTAGACCATGCCCAGGCCCTGGTTGGAGCCGTCGCCGAAGCTCACCGGCACGCCGATGCCCAGGTCGAAGCCGCTAATGGACTGCATGACCTGGGGGATGCGGGCCGGGCGCGGGTCGTCGCCCATGCGCTTGACCATCTCCACCAGGAGCATGGCGTTCAAAAAGCCCTCGAAGCTGACGAAGCTGTAGCGGTGCGGGGTGTAGGCCTCGTCCATGAGCTCGTCCGGGGGCATGCCCGTGTACTGGTCCATGAGGGTGCGGTACTGCCGCACGCCCTCCAGGGAGGTGTCCTCGTAGCTGGGCACCACCTGGGAGTTGATGAGCCCGAAGGTGTAGTCCTTGTTGCGCAGGCGGGTCTCGGCCAGGAGCAGGTTCAGGATGTTGTCCGAGTCCGAGAAGGAGACCGAGGCGATGGGCACGTCGAAGCCCAGGTCGCGGGCGTCGCGCACGAACGCGGCGCAGGCCGCGTAGGAGCCTATGGTGATGACCGCGTCCGGGTTGCCCTGGCGCAGGACCTCCACCTCCCTTGAGAAGTCCGTGGCGTAGGACGCGCCGCGCTGGTAGGCGGCCTCGCTGACCATCTCCAGGCCGTAGGTCTCCAGGGCCAGGCGCACGCCGTCCCAGCCGTTCCGGCCGTAGGCGTCCTGCTGGTAGAAGACCGCGATGCGCTCCCGGCCCACGGCCACCATGTTGTCCACCAGCCCCCTGGTCTCCTCGAAGTAGGAGGCCCGGAGGTTGTAAACGTACTTGTCGTAGGGCTCGCTGCGGAGCGGCTCGGCGCCGGTGAACGGGAAGAGCAGGAACATGTGCTTCTGCTCGTACTTCTTGAGCAGGGGCAGAATGCGGGCCGTGGTCGGGGTGCCCACGTAGCAGAACAGGGCGAAGACCTTGTCCTGCTCCACCAGCTTGATGGTGT
Source organism: Desulfovibrionaceae bacterium (assembly GCA_963666895.2). Classification (GTDB taxonomy): domain Bacteria; phylum Desulfobacterota; class Desulfovibrionia; order Desulfovibrionales; family Desulfovibrionaceae. The sequence goes on from CAXXNS010000016.1 coordinate 197,740, forward strand.
TGTCCACGCAGGGCAGGGGCTGGTACCCGTCGTCGTAGGGCTTGACCACGATGGTGTGGCCGTTGACCCCGCCGTGGCCGTTCACAAAGGACAGGTAGGCCATGAGGCCCCGGTAATACTCGATTCCCAGGCCTCGCGTGGGTCCGGAGAAGGCCGCGGACATACCAAAGACCAGCTCTTCGGAACCGGCGCGGACGACGGATCCCGCGAACATGGTCACCAGCAGCCCCAGGCACAGGAACCAGCGAAAAACCACCCCTGCTTTACGCATGTTGGTCAGCAGTCTGCCCCCTTTTTTACGGAAAAGCAATATATTACCTCAACTTTTCCGGCTCTGTGCGGGGTCGTCGTCCGGGTCCGGAGCGGCTTGTTCCGATTGTCCGGCACCTTGGGTCACCCCGGCCCGCTCGGCCAGCCAGCAGGCCTGGCGGCACACGCCCATGAGCAGGTTGAACTCGTTGCGCGTCAGCCGGAAGCGGGCGAAGAAGCGCTTCATGGGCAGCATCCAGTATTCCGGGCTCTGCTGGCGCAGGTAGTCCATGTCGGTCAGGGCCTGCTGCATGGCCTCGAACAGAACCTGCATCTCGGCCACGGTGCAGGCCCGCTCGGACGGGGGCCCGGCCGGCTCGAAGGGGTGCTCCAGGGCCGCGGTGAAGCAGGCGTGCAGCATGACGACCACGGCCTGGGCCAGGTTCAGGCTGGTGCCCTCCCGGGCCGTGGGGATGGTGACCAGCCCGGTGCATAGGCTTGTCTCCTCGTTGGTCAGCCCCTTGTCCTCGGGCCCGAAGACCAGGGCCGCCCTGTCCCCTTCGGCCATGCGGTCGCGCGCCACCCGGGCGCAGGTGGCCGGGACCATGACCCCCTTGCGCCAGCCCCCGGTGCGGGCCGTGGTGCCCCAGGCGGCCTGGTACGGGGCCAGGGCCGCGGCCAGGTCGGGCTCGATGCGCGCGGACTCCAGGATGGTGCGGGCGTGGGCCGTGGCCAGGGGCAGGGCCTTGTCCATGTCCAGGTTGACCGGATCCACCAGCACCAGCTCGGACACGCCCATGTTCAGGCAGGCGCGGGCGGCCGAGCCCACGTTCTCGGGATACTTGGTGCGGACCAGGACCACGGCCAGGTTGTCGAGCATGCGCTCCTCCGATGGGAAAGGGCCGCCAGACGGCGGGCGTTCATTTCTTACTCACGAGGCACCGCGCCTGTCCAGCCGCTTCCACGATTCCCCTTTCCCGGCGGGATCGGATTGAAATCGTCTTGAAAGTGTGCCATATTCGCGCTTCAGTCATCGTACTGGGGGATCATCTCGGAAGTCCCTGTCATTCATGAAAATTCATGTCCGGCGGACGGCTTCCTCACAGCAAACCGGAGGAACGTGATGAAACGTCTTGTGACCCTGTCGTTGGCGCTCCTGCTGGGACTGACTCTGGCCCTGGCCGGTTGCGGCGGCGGCGAGGAGGCGACCGGCGAGAAAGCCGAGGGTGAAGCCACCCAGGCGGCCGCGCCCGAAGCCAGCACCGAACCCATCCTGGTGGGCATCGTCCTGCCCCTGACCGGAAAGCAGGCCAAATTCGGCGAAATCGAAAAGCTGTCCTTCGACATGGCGCTCGAAGAGATCAACGCCGCGGGCGGCATCAACGGCCAGCCCCTTCAGTTCCTCTACGAGGACGACACCGGCGTTCCGGCCACCGGCTCTTCCGTGGCCGAGAAGCTCATCAACAAGGACAAGGTGGTCATGCTGGGCGGCGGCTACTCCAGCTCCGTCTGCAAGTCCCTGGCCCGCGTGGCCCAGCAGAACCAGATGCCTCTGCTGATCAACACCGGCTCGGCCGACGACATCACCCAGAAGGGCTATGACTACGTGTTCCGGCTGAACCCGCCGGCCAGCGAGTACGCCAAGGGCACCGAAACCTTCCTGTCCGAGATCGTGCAGCCCAAGACGGCCGTCACCATCTACGAAAACTCCGACTTCGGCACCAGCAGCTCCGAGAAGTTCTCGGCCACCTGCGAGAAGCTCGGCATCGAAGTGACCATGAGCGAGGGCTTCGAGTCCGGCACCATGGACTTCCGGCCGATCCTGATCAAGGCCAAGGAACTCAATCCCGACCTGGTCTACATGGTTGCCTACGTCAACGACGCTCCGCAGATCATGAAGCAGGCCAAGGAACTCCGCCTGATGCCCAAGATGTTCCTGGGCAACGGCGCGGGCTTCACCATGCCCAGCTTCCCGGAGACCGGCGGCGCCGCGGCCGAGTTCGTCTTCTCCACCACGCTCTGGTACCAGACGCTCAACTACCCGGGCGCCAAGGAGTACTATGACAAGTTCATGGAGATGCACGGCAAGGAGACCGAGTACCACGGCGCCGAGGCCTACGCGGCCGCCTACGTCATGGCCGACGCCCTGTCCCGCGCCAAGAGCTTCGCTCCCGCGGACGTGCGCCAGGCCCTGGCCGACACGGACATGATCACCGTGTTCGGTCCGGTCAAGTTCCAGGACTACAACAACATGACCAACCAGAACTCGGTGGACACGTACCTGACCCAGTGGATCAACGGCCAGCTTGAGCTGGTGTGGCCCGAGAAGGCCGCCAGCACGCCGTACTCCTACCCTGTGGACTGGGAACAGGCCTGGAGCGACTAACCAACCGCAACCGATCGTGACCAACGAGAGGGGAGCGGCCCACGGGCCGCCCCCCTCTCTCACGTGCACCCCAAGTTGGGGAAGGGGATCCGGGAAATGGACGTTTTTCTGCAAACCTTGGTCGCAGGCCTCTTGCTGGGCGGGGTCTACGCCCTCATCGGCCTCGGCATGACCCTGATCATGGGCGTCATGGGCATCATCAACCTTGCCCACGGCCACCTGATGATGGTCGCCATGTACATCTCCTTCGTGCTCATCCATTATGTGCACCTGGACCCGTACCTGTGTCTTCTGGTGAGCATGCCGGCTCTCTTCCTGTTGGGCTGCATCCTGCAAAAATACCTGCTCAATCCACTGATCAAGGTGGACGCCATCCTGCCCGAGAACCAGGTCCTCATGACCGTGGGCATCGGCATGGTGCTCATCGAGTCCATGCGCTTCATCTTCACCTCCAACGACCACGGCGTCATCACCGCGCTCAAGGACAAGGCCTTCTACATCGGGCCGTTGGCGGTCAACGTGCAGTGGCTCATCGCCTTCGGCATCGCCGTGGCCCTGACCGTGTGCCTGTTCGTGTTCCTGCTGAAGACCGACCTGGGCAAGAGTGTGCGCGCCACGGCCCAGAACAAGAACGCGGCCCGGCTCATGGGCGTCAACGCCGAGCGGATCACCATCATGACCTTCGGCATCGGCGCGGCCATGGTCGCGGCGGCCGGATCGCTCATCCTGCCCATCTACTACACCTACCCGGACATCGGCGGAGCGTTCACGCTCAAGGCCTTCGTCATCACCATCCTGGGCGGGCTGGGCTCCACCGTGGGCGCCATCTTCGGCGGCGTGGTCCTGGGCGTGGCCGAGAGCCTCGGCCAGCAGTACATCGCCCTGGACATGAAGGAAGTGGTGGCCATGGTCATCTTCCTCCTGGTGCTCGTCTTCCTGCCGGGCGGACTCAAACGCCTGACCAAGATATAGGGGGACGGAACCATGAAAGACAAATTCCTCAGACAATTCGTGGTGATCCTGGCCCTGTTCATCATCCTGCCCTGGGTGCTGGAACTGTCCCCACAGTCGCCCTACTACATGAAGCTGGTCATCCAGGCCCTGATGTGGGTCATCATCGGCGCCTCCTGGAACCTGCTGGCCGGGTTCACGGGCCAGGTGTCCTTCGGGCACGCCATCTTCTTCGGCACGGGCGCCTACGTGGCCGGCATCCTGCAGCTGCACGGCGGGCTCTCGGCCTGGTGGGGCATGCTCCTGGCCGGCCCGATTGTCACGCTCATCGCCTTCGTCATCGGCTGGGTCTGCTTCCGACTGCGCGGCCCCTACTTCGCCCTGGCCACCATCGCGGTGGGCGAGATCTTCCACTTCATGGCCAAGTCCAACTACCTGAAGGACCTGACCGGCGGCATGACCGGCATCGACTTCCTGCCCACCTGGGTGGAGAAGATGCCCTACTACTACATCATCCTCGGCCTGGCCGCCCTGTGCATGCTGGCCATCTGGCGGGTGATGAAGTCCAAGTGGGGCTACTACTTCGTGTCCATCCGCGAGGACCAGGACGCGGCCGAGTCCATGGGCATCTCGGCCTTCAAGTACAAGAGCCTGTCCCTGGCCATCTCGGCCTTCTTCACCGGGCTGGCCGGCGCGTTCTACATGAACTTCGAGGGCTACATCGACCCCGAGGTGGTCTTCAACCTGCACCACGTGTCCATCATGGCCATCCTGGTGGGCATCATCGGCGGCGTGGGCACCCAATGGGGCCCGGCCGTGGGCGCCTTCATCATGGTCTTCGTGCAGGAGCTCTTCCGCAGCTCCCTGTTCGGCATGGGACCGACCTGGCTGTCCCAGACCCACGCCTTCGTGTTCGGCCTCCTGGTCATCCTGGTCATCCGCTTCATGGCCAACGGCGTGGTGGGCGACTGGGGCAAGGTCACGGGCCTGTTCAAATCCAACAAGGCCGCGGCCGAGGCGGGGAGGTAGACCATGAGCTTCTTTGAAACCAAGAACCTGACCAAGCGGTTCGGCGGCCTGGTGGCGGTCAACGACCTGTCCTTCTCCGTGGAGAAGGGCCAGATCTTCGGCCTCATCGGGCCCAACGGATCGGGCAAGACCACGGTCTTCAACCTGATCAACGGCTACTACCCCATCACCGGCGGCACGGTGAACTACAACGGCGAGGTGCTCAACGGCCTGGCCACGTGGAAGATCTGCAAGATGGGCATCGGCCGCACCTTCCAGGTGGTCAAGCCGCTTCGGCGCATGACCGTGCTGGAGAACGTCACGGCCTCGGCCTTCAACCACACCAACTCCCTGGGCAAGGCCATGTACAAGGCCCAGAAGACCCTGGCCCTGTGCGAGCTGGCCCACAAGGCCGACTTCCCGGCCTCGGGCCTGACCATCGGCGACCGCAAACGCCTCGAGATCGCCCGGGCCCTGGCCACCGAGCCCGAGCTGCTGCTCCTGGACGAGACCATGGCCGGGCTCACGCCCCAGGAACAGGCCCTGGGCGTGGACCTGATCAAAAAGATCCGCGACGAGGGCGTGACCATCATCATCGTCGAGCACATCATGAAGGTCATCATGAGCCTGTGCGACGAGATCCTGTGTCTGAGCTACGGACGCGCGCTGGCCTGCGGCTCCCCCGACGAGGTGGCCAACAACCAAGACGTGATCGAAGCCTATCTGGGGAAGGAGTAGCCATGCTCACGGTCCAAAAACTCAACGTCAGCTACGGAGACATCCAGGTCCTGTGGGACGTCTCCTTCGAGGTCAAGGCAAAGGAGTTCGTGGTCCTGGTCGGGGCCAACGGCGCGGGCAAGTCCACCATCATGAAGGCGGTGTCCAAGCTGCTGGAGCCCGAGTCCGGGTCCATCCTGTTCGACGGCGCCGAGCTCATGGGCGTGCCCGCGCACAAGGTGCCGGACCTGGGCCTGGCCCACGTGCCCGAAGGCCGCCAGCTCTTCCCGGAGATGACCATCAAGGACAACCTGGAAATGGGCTCTCTGCCCAAGCACGCCAAGCCCCACCGCAAACAGACCTACGAGTGGGTCATGGAGCTCTTCCCCAGGCTCAGGGAGCGCGAGAAGCAGCTGGCCGGGACCCTGTCCGGCGGCGAGCAGCAGATGTGCGCCATCGCCCGGGGGCTCATGAGCAAGCCCAAGATGATGATCTTCGACGAGCCGTCCCTCGGCCTGTCGCCCGTGCTCACCCAGGAGGTCTTCAACCTGGTGCGGACCGTGCACAAGGAAGGCATGACCATCCTCATGGTGGAGCAGAACGTGAAGCAGACGCTCGGCATCTGCGACCGGGCCTACGTGCTGGAGAACGGCCGCGTGTTCATGGAGGGCTCGGGACTGGAGCTGTTGGAAAACGACAAGGTCAAGGAGGCCTTCCTGGGCATCTAGGACCCCTCGGCTTCGCAATCCGTAATAAAAAAGGCCCGGGAAACCCTCCCGGGCCTTTTTCCGGGCCGCGTCCGGCCGGGCCGCGCATTGACATCCGCCCGGCCAAAGATTACCTGCCACACATACTCGACTTGGAGGGATTCATGAAAGAAAAGGTACAAACCGTGCTGGACAAGATCCGCCCCACCCTGCAGGCCGACGGCGGGGACGTGGAGCTCGTCGAGGTCACGGACGACGGCATCGTCAAGGTCCGGCTCCAGGGCGCCTGCAAGGGCTGTCCCATGTCCCAGCTGACGCTCAAGAACGGCATCGAGCGCCTGATGCTCAAGGAAGTTCCTGAAGTCAAGGCCGTGGAATCCGTTTAGGCCCGTTCCCAACCCCAACCACGCGTCCCCTGTTCCGGCCCCGGGCCGCCACGGGGGACTTTTCACGATATGAGCACCATCGTCACCCGCTTCGCGCCCAGCCCCACCGGCTACCTGCACATCGGCGGGGCCCGCACGGCCCTGTTCTCCTGGCTTTTGGCCCGCTCCCAGGGCGGCAAATTCCTCCTGCGCATCGAGGACACGGACCGGGCCCGGTCCACCCAGGAGGCCACGGACGCCATCCTGGAGGCCATGGACTGGCTCGGCCTGGACTACGACGGGGACGCCCTGTTCCAGTCCCAGCGCGCCGACCGCCACAACGAGGTCATCGACGAACTCCTGGCCAGGGGCGAGGCCTATTGGTGCCGGTGCACCCCGGACCAGGGTGAACGCCATGCGCGAGAAGGCCCGGGCCGAAGGGCGCAAGCCCAAGTACGACGGCTCGTGTAGGGACAAGGGGCTCGGACCCCCCAACGATGGTGAACCGGGTCACGTAGTCCGGCTCAAGACCCCCACCGACGGGACCATCGCGTACAAGGACATGGTCAAGGGGCCCATCGCCGTGGACGCGGCCGAGCTGGACGACATGATCCTGCGCCGGGCCGACGGCACCCCGACCTACAACCTGGCCGTGGTGGCGGACGACCACGACATGGGCGTGACCCACGTGCTGCGCGGCGACGACCACGTGAACAACACCCCGCGCCAGATCACGGTCTACCGCGCCCTGGGCTGGGACGTGCCCGAGTTCGGCCACGTGCCCCTGATCCTGGGTCCGGACAAGAAAAAGCTTTCCAAGCGCCACGGCGCGCTCTCGGCCATGGAGTACAAGACCCTGGGCTACCTGCCCGAGGCCATGGTCAACTACCTGGCCCGGCTGGGCTGGTCCCACGGCGACCAGGAAGTCTTCTCCCGGGACGAGCTGATCCGACTCTTCACCACGGACAACCTGGGCTCCTCGCCCTCGGTGTTCGACACCCAGAAGCTGGACTGGCTCAACGCCCAGTACATCCAGCAGGCCGAGCCCGGACAGCTGACAGACGGGTTGTCGGAGATGATAGCCCAGGAATTCAAGGATGATCCGGCCGTGAAACAGGACAGTGTCAAACTGTCGGACGTCATCCGCCTGCTCCAGCCCCGGGCCAAGACCCTCAAGGACATGGCCCAGCAGGCGCGCATCTTCCTGGTCGGCTCCAAGGACCTGGAATACGACGAAAAAGCCGTGGAAAAATTCCTGACCCCCGAGGCCCGGGAACTCCTGGCCACGTTTAGGGAGCAGCTGGCCGGTCTGGATTCCTTTGACGAGGAGTCCCTGGACAAACTGGGGCACGGCTTCATCGAGGCCCAGGGCATCAAGTTCAAGGCCATCGCCCAGCCCATCCGGGTGTCCATCACCGGGGTCACGGCCAGCCCCGGGCTGTTCGAGACCATGGCCGTGCTGGGCAGGGACGAGACCCTGGCCCGCATGGACCGCGCCCTGAGCCTCTAAGCCTCCAGAACCAGGCGCACCCCAAGCCGGATGAACTCTTGGCATTTGGCCCCGGCCTTGGTGTCGGCAAAGGCCTTGCGGCCCTGGTCCGTGGTCAGGTCGCAGCCGCACAGGGTGGTGCAGTCCCGGGACCCGAACCGCTCCTCGAATCCTTGCGCCACGGCCCGCGCCTTGGCGTAGCAGCGCTCCAGCTCGGCGTAGGACTCGGCCGTGGCCGTTGGGTCGCGTCGTCCGGCCAGGATGTTCACGGCCAGCACCGCGCCCATGAGCGCACCGCAGGGACCGCCCGTGCGGGACAGGCCCGAGCAGAAGCCCGTGGCCAGGGAGGGAGCCAAGTTGGAATCCAGGCCGGGAATCGGGCCTTCAGCCTCGACCGCAACCTTCACCACGGCCTCGGCGCACAAGCACTCCTTGCGCTCGAACAGGTCCGCCGCCCTATCCGCGGCCGCCTCGATAGCATTCTTGTCCATCATGGCCGGACGCTAGACAAGCGCGCGTCCCGGGTCAAGCGGGCCGGGCCTCCTTCTGTGGAGTCCTCTTGACTCCCCCGGCTCATCCCTCTACCTAAAGGGCCTCGACACCAACCCCCCAAGGAGAAAGCCTTATGGCACTGTTCACCAAGGAAGAAGCCCTTCAATACCATTCCGCCAAGCGCAAGGGTAAGCTGGAAGTCATGTCCATCAAGCCCTGCGAGACCCAGAAGCACCTTTCCATGGCCTACACCCCGGGCGTGGCCGAGGCCTGCCGGGCCATCCACGCCGATCCCGAGGCCGGGTGGGAGTACACCAACCGCAGCAACCTGGTGGCCGTGGTCTCCAACGGCACGGCCGTGCTCGGCCTGGGCAACATCGGCCCCCTGGCCGGCAAGCCGGTCATGGAAGGCAAGGGCGTGCTGTTCAAGATCTTCGCGGACGTGGACGTCTACGACCTGAACATCGCCACCATGGACCCGGAAGAGGTCATCGCCTTCTGCAAGCTGCTGGAGCCCACCTTCGGCGGCATCAACCTGGAGGACATCAAGGCCCCGGAGTGCTTTGAGATCGAGAACCGGCTCAAGGCCGAGATGGGCATCCCGGTGTTCCACGACGACCAGCACGGCACGGCCATCATCTCGGGCGCGGGCCTGCTCAACGCCCTGGACATCTCGGGCAAGAAGATCGAGGACCTCAAGCTGGTGGTCTCGGGCGCGGGCGCGGGCGCCACGGCCTGCACGCGCTTCTACGAGGCCATGGGCGTGAAGAACGAGAACATCTTCATGTTCGACTCCAAGGGCCTGATCTACAAAGACCGCGGCGGACTCAACGAGCACAAGCTGCACTTCGCCCAGGACAAGAATTACGGCTCCCTGGCCGAGGTCATGAAGGGCGCGGACATGTTCCTGGGCCTGTCGGTCAAGGACGCCATCAACGCGGACATGGTCAAATCCATGAACGACCATCCCCTGATCTTCGCCTGCGCCAACCCGGACCCGGAGATCCCGTATCCCGTGGCCAAGGAGGCCCGGCCCGACTGCATCATGGCCACGGGCCGCTCGGACTACCCCAACCAGATCAACAACGTGCTCGGGTTCCCGTTCATCTTCCGGGGCGCGCTGGACTGCCGGGCCACGACCATCAACGAGGAGATGAAGATCGCGGCCGCCCAGGCCCTGGCCGACCTGGCCAAGGAGCCGGTCCCGGCCGAGATCGCCAAGGCCTACGGCGTGGACTCCCTGGAGTACGGCACGGACTACGTGATTCCCAAGGCCCTGGACCCGCGCGTGCTGGAGTGGGAGGCCCCGGCCGTGGCCAAGGCGGCCATGGACACGGGCGTGGCCCAGGTCCAGCTGGACCTGGACGCCTACCGCAAGGAGATCGTGGCCCGCATGGAAGCCTCCCGCGCCCGGACCAAGCTGGTGGTGGATTCGTTCAATTACGGTTTCTAACCACCCCCTCCCGCCAAACACCAAAAGCCCTGGTTCTCGAAAGAACCGGGGCTTTTATTTTCGCCGGAGGCAGTTCCAAGCATTTATTGGACGAAACCGGCGCGCCCGGCTATATCCCGGACATGGACGACCGCGCGTTCCGCAAGGCCCTGCAGCGGGCCGCCAGAGAGCAGGGCCTGGACCCCACAGAGGTCCTGGCCGGATGGGACGTGGAAAAGGGGCTGCCCCAAGAGCTGGGCGAGCTTCTGGCCCGCGTTCTCCGGGAAATGGCCGACCCGAACCAGGACCAGAACCCGGACCAGAAAGGCTAGTCGCCGCCGAACCTCCGACACTGGGGGTCGGCCTCGGCCCAGATGCAGAGGTTGGACCCGCCCATGCTGTGCCCTTCCTGCTTGGCCCGGTACATGGCCTGGTCGGCCAATTCCACCAGCTTGTCGGGCTTGGACCCGTGCTCCGGATAAAAGGACACGCCCATGGACAGGGTGATGTTCCACTCCTTGCCCTTGATCTCCAGGGGCTCCTCCATGGACTGGGCCATCTTGGCCACGGCGGCCAGCACATTCTCGTTGTCGCTCATGGCCGGCAGGACCATCATGAACTCGTCCCCGCCCACCCGGGCCACGGTGTCGGACTTGCGCAGGGCCTGGGAAAGCCGTCCGGCCACGGCCTCCAGCAGCAGGTCGCCGCCGTAGTGGCCCATGGTGTCGTTGACCTCCTTGAACCGGTCCAGGTCCAGGACCAGCACGGCCAGCCGGGTCTTGTTGCGCTCGGCGTGGGCCAACTCCAGCCGGAGCCGCTCGTTGAACGAGACGCGGTTGGGCAGGCCGGTCAGGATGTCGTGGTAGGCCATGAAGCGGATGTTCTCCTCGGCCCGCCTGCGCTCGGTGATGTCGTGGACCATGAACACGTAGCCCTCGACCCCGCCCTCTTCGTGCAGGATGGAGGACACCCGGGCCTGGAACCAGCGCTCCTCGCCGTCCACCTGGCGCGGGAAGCAGAAGGTGTGGGAACCATCGGCGCGGACCTTTTCCATGACCGCCTCGAAGCGCTCGGCCTGGACCCCCTCCTCCAGCAGGTGGATGTCCTGCACCTTGCGGCCCAGGGTTTCGCCGCTGCGGTAGCCCAGGACCGACTCGGTGCAGTCGTTGTAAAAGACCACGTGGTACTGGTCGTCCGTGGCCACGATGGCCATGTCGATGGAGTTGTTCAGGATGGTGTCCAGGTACAGGGAGAGCTTGTCCAGCCGCATGGAGGTGGCCCGGATGTGGACGTCCTTTTCCTCGATGATCTCCTTGAGGATGCGGATGTAGTTGGACTCCAGGGAGCGGATGATGTTGGACTGGGTGACCAGCCCGGCCATGCGGCCGTCGTGGTCCACCACCACCACGCGGCGCACGCCCTTTTCGCGCATGAGCGAGGGCACGTGGTGCACGGGCACGCCCAGGGGCACGGTGATGACCGGGCTGCTCATGACGCTGGTCATCTTGATCCGGCCCAGGTCCGCGCCGTCGCGATTCTTGAGCGCCAGGCGGACCACGTCGCGCTCGGTAATCATGCCCTGTGGCCGGGCCGCCTGGGAGTAGATCATGCAGGAGATGCTCTTCTCGGCCATCAGCGGCAGGATCTCCGACAGGGGCAGGTCCCGCTCCAGGGAATGCACCAGCTTGGACATGAGGTCGTCCACGGGCTGGAACTCGATGAACAGGTCCGAGCCGATGCTGTGCACCAGGTTGGACAGGGTCAGGATGCCCACGGCCAGGCCGTCGTCGTCCACCACCACCAGATGCCGGATGGACTTCCCCACCAGGGTGTGCAGGGCCTCGTACGCAAAGGCGTTCCCATGGACCGTGGCCACGGGCGCGCTCATGACCTGGTCCACGGGCTTGTCGCCCAGGCCGCCGCCGTTGCCCACCATGTGCCGGAGCAGGCCCCGTTCGGTGACGATGCCCACGGCCTTGCCCTGGTCCAGGACCGGCACGCAACTGATCCGCTTGTCGCGCATGATTTCAAGGGCCTCGGACAGCAAGGCCCGCGGGTCCACGCCCACGACTTCCCTGCTCACCACGTCGCCCACGCGCTGCTTGAGCATAATTGTACCCCTCACCCGGGCGCACCACGCCCGCTGCCTCCGGTGTCCGCCCTCCCCGGCTACCAAAGGCTAGATGTCGAGTTCAAGCCCAATGGGGCAGTGGTCGGAACCCATGACCCCGGACTCGATCCAGGCTGAAGCGACCCTTTTCTTCAGCTCCTCGGACACGAAAAAATAGTCGATCCGCCACCCGGCGTTGTTGGCCCGGGCGTTGAACCGGTAGGACCACCAGGAATAATGGCCCGGCCCTTGCTCGAACAGACGGAAGGTGTCCACGTAGCCGTGCTCCGTGAACTTGTCGATCCAGGCCCGCTCGATGGGCAAAAACCCGGACCGCTCCTCGTTGGCCTTGGGATTCTTGAGGTCGATTTCCCTGTGCGCGGTGTTGAAGTCCCCGCCGACCACGATGGGCTTGGTCTTGCGCAATTGCTGGGCGTACTCCAGGAACACGTCGTAGAACCCGAGCTTGAAGTCGAGCCGCTCGTCGCTCATCTGGCCGTTGGGGAAGTAGATGTTGAACAGGTAGAAGTGGGGATATTCCAGGAGTTGGACCCGGCCTTCGCCCTGGTAGCGGTCGTCTGGCAGGGACTCGGAATAGGCCAGGGGAGGAACGCGGCAGAACGCGGCCGTGCCGGAGTAGCCCTTTTTTTTCTTGGACCAGTTCCAGTAGTGGGCCGCGAACCCGTCCGGGGTGCGCAGAGCCTCCTCGATCTGCTCGGGGTGGGCCTTGGTCTCCTGCAGCATGACCACGTCCGCGTCCGTGGCCGCCAGCCAGCGGGCGTAGTCCTCTTTTTTGCTTACGGCCCTATAGCCGTTGACGTTCCAGGATACGATCTTCATGGCCCAATGAGGTATCAGGCTTGGACCCCTGGCTCAAGAGCCGATCCGGCCGTTCACCGGGCTCATTCATCCGCTCGGGGAATAATCAAACAACAAAAAAGCAGGCCGCTCAAAAAGCGCGAGGGCTGGACGCAAGCGGCGCGCCGACCCGCAAAGGACTCTGTCGTCCATGAGGGGCGGCGCGCCGCAAAGCAACGACGCCATCGCGAAATTTTCAGCGGGCTGCTAATCGTTGATGGTGCTCACCTTGAGCATGCCCAGGACAGCGATGACCATGGCCAGGCCGACGAAGAACCAGAAGAAATCCATATCCACTCCTCCCTTGCATGTGTGGTCGGGGCCCATGAGGGGCGCCTGGTTTTCACGTAGCAGAAAACCGCGCGGATGCAAAGAAAAGGGCCCGCCCGAAGGCGGGCCCTGCCACAAGGGACACGAGGGATGCGTCAATATTCCAGGTCCTCCTCGGACACGGGCTTGGAGAAGGTCTTGTACGCCCAGGCCTGGTACAGGATGACGATGGGCACGAAGACCAGGGCCACCCCGAGCATGATCTTGAGCGTCAGCTCGGACGAAGCCGAGTTATGGATGGTCAGGCTGAACTGCGGCCCGGTGCCCTCCCCGGCCGTGCGGCCCGGGATCAGGGCCGGGTACAGGCCCACGATGGTGAACATGGTGGTGGTCACCAGGGTCAGGCCGAAGCTGCCCCAGGCCAGCCACCACTTCTTCCCGGCCATGAACAGCCGGGTCAGCAGCAGGCAGACCACGGGCAGGAGCAGCACCAGGAACAGGACCGGGCTGGCCAGGTAGTTGTCGAACAGCTTGGTCTCGAACCAGGAGTAGAGCAGGAACAGAAGCACGGCCGCCAGGACCAGGGTCCACAGGGGCTCGGCCAGCTTCTGGGCCCGCGTCTTGAGGTCGCCCGTGGCCTTGATGGACAGCCACAGGGAGCCGTGCAGCAGGAAGAGCAGCACGAAGAGCACGCCCCCGGCCAGGCCGTAGGGGTTCAGGAGGTTCAGGATGCCGCCCGGGTTCACGTATTCGGCGTTGAAGGCCAGGCCCCGGAAGATGTTGGCGAAGGCCACGCCCAAGAGCAGCGCGGGCACGGCGCTGCCCACGAACACGCCCGCGGACCAGAGCTTTCGCCAGCCGTCGGTCTCGCCCTTGTTCCTGAACTCCAGGGACACACCGCGGATGATGAGCCCGAACAGGAGCAGCAGCAGCGGGGTGTACAGCCAGCTGAACATCACCGCGTAGGTAAAGGGGAAGGCCGCGAAGGTCACGCCGCCGGCGGAGATGAGCCAAACCTCGTTGCCGTCCCAGAACGGACCCATGCTGTTGAGCATGATCCGCTTGTCGGTTTCGGTTTTGCCCAGGAAGGGCAGCAGGGTTCCGATCCCCAGGTCGAAGCCGTCCAGGGCGAAGTAGACCGCCCAAAGCACGCCCCAGAGGAGAAACCAGACCGTGGCCAGCGTCAGATGCGTTCCAGCGAGTTCCATGGTCGTCCCTCCTTAGTTGGTCACGGGTCCGCGCCGGGCGGTGCGGGCCATGAGGTAGATGCCCACGAAACCGAGCAGCGTGTAGATGAGCACAAAGGCGAACAGCGACACGCTGACCTGGCTCGACGCCACCGGAGAGACCGAGTCCGACGTCCGGAGCATGTTGTACACGATCCACGGCTGCCGACCCACCTCGGCCACGATCCACCCGGCCTGCAGGGCCAGGTAGGGTATGGGGATCATGAGCGGCAACAGGCTCAGGAACCACTGGTAATCCTGGATGTTCTTGCGCTTGAGCCAGGCGAATCCGGCCACCACGATCATCAGGGTGCCGAACAGGACCATGAGCCGGAAGCTCCAGAAGGTCAGGGCCACGGGCGGCCGCTCGTCCTCGGGGATGTCGTTGAGTCCGGTGACCACCGCATTGGGATCGTTGTAGGCCAGGATGGACAGCAGGCTGGGGATCTTGATGGCCTCAAGGGCGTTCTCGCCGTCCGAGCCCGGGATCTGCAGCAGGTACATGGGCGCGTTGGCCTGGGTCTCCCACTGGGCCTCCATGGCCGCCAGCTTGGCGGGCTGGACCTTGGCCACCTCGTTGCCGTGGAAATGGCCCTGTCCGGCCACTATCAGGGAAAAGACCAGGGCGGTCCAGACGCCGATGGCGAAGCTCTTCTTGAAGAAGTCCTCCTGGTTCTTGCGAATCAGATGGATGGCGGACACGCCGATGACGAAGAACCCGGCCAGGGCCAGGGCGCCGGACACCGTGTGCAGAAACTGCTGCCAGCCAAAGGGGTTGGTGACAACGGCCATGAAGTCGGTCAGCACCAGCTTCTCGCCGCCGCCCTCCAGGGCCACCTTTTCGAAGCCCACCGGGTTCTGCATGAACCCGTTGGCCAGGAGAATCCACACGGCCGACAGGTTGGAGGCGATGGCCACCAGCCAGGCCGCCACCATGTGCATCTTGGGCGACAGCTTCTTCCAGCCGAAGGCCCAGACGCCCACGAAGGTGGACTCCAGGAAAAAGGCGGCCGTGGCCTCGATGGCCAGCAACGAGCCGAAGATGTCGCCCACGTAGGCGGAATACCGGGACCAGTTGGTTCCGAACTGGAACTCCAGGGTGATGCCGGTGACCACGCCCAGGGCGAAGTTGATGAGAAAGATCTTGCCCCAGAATTTGGCCATCCTCTGGTACACCTCATCCCCGGTCTTGACGAACTTGGTCTCCATGACGGCGATGAGCACGGAGAGTCCGAGCGTCAGCGGGACGAAGATGAAGTGGAACATGGTGGCCGCTGCGAACTGCAGCCGAGACAGCAACAAAACGTCCATCTCCCCTCCTTGTTTGGCGGTTCAGGGTACGGGTGTTCGGGTCAGCGTTGAGCCGACCTTACCACCCTCAGGACAAAAATCAATAAAAATTACTATTCCTATTCAGCTGGATCGGAATTGCGTAATCGTGGTTGTCCCGTCGTCTCCAGAACGTTTCGCCAGTAATTGGAATGGGTGTTGATGCGTTTCTTGCCGCGCGTGGCCAGGGTCAGCGGGATGTTGACGTAGCGGCCGTTCCAGATGCCGACCATCATGGCCGTGCGGCCGCTCATGGCCGCGTGCACGGAATGCGCGCCCAAAAACCCGCAATAGATGCGGTCCGTGGAATTGGCGGGCACGGAACGGATGATGTAGCTGGGGTCGATGTACTTGAGCGTGGTGTCCAGGCCCTTTTCGGAGAAGTGGGCCTTGATCTCGCGGATGAGCACCTTGGCCACGTCGCCCAGCACCGGGTTGCCCGAGGGGTCGGTGCGGCCGGTGAGCTCGGTCAGGTTCTGCCCGGCCCCCTCGGCCACCACGATGACCGCGTGGCCCTTGGCCGCCAGACGGGTCTCCAGGGCGGCCAGCAGGCCGTGCTCGCCCTGGATGTCGAAGTCCGCCTCGGGGATGAGCACGAAGTTCACGTCCCCGGAGGCCAGGGTGGCCTCGGCCGCGATGTAGCCGGCGTTGCGGCCCATGACCTTGACCATGCCGATGCCGTTGGGCGCGCCCAGGGCCTCGGTGTGGGCGCACTGGATGGCCTCGGCCGCCTTTTCCACGGCCGTGTCGAAGCCGAAGGTCTTGGCCACGAAGCCGATGTCGTTGTCGATGGTCTTGGGGATGCCGATGATGGCGATCTTGAGCTTGCGCTGCTTGATCTCCTTGGCCACGGCCGCGGCCGCGTGCATGGTCCCGTCCCCGCCGATCATGAACAAACAGGAGATGGACATGCGCTCCAGGGCGTCCACCACCTCCTCGGCCGACTGCGGGCCCCGGGAGGTGCCGAGCATGGTGCCGCCGAACTGGTGGATGTGGGTGACGTTGTCCGGGGTGAGCTCCAGCACCTCGTGCCCGTACTTGGGGATGAATCCCTGCAGGCCGTAGCGGATGCCGAAGAAGGTGGACACGCCGTAGTTGTAGAAGGCCTCGTAGACCATGCTGCGGATGACGTTGTTGATGCCCGGACAGAGCCCGCCGCAGGTGACCACGGCGCACTTGGTCTTGGAGGGGTCGAAGAAGATTTTCTTGCGCGGCCCGGCGTGCTCGAACACGGCGTGAGGGCCCTTGCCGGACAGGGCCTTGCGGTAGACCTCCACCTGGACGGCGTCGTTGTCCCCCACGAAGCGCTCGTAGCTCAGCGGGGAATCCACATTGGGCTTGCCCAGGTTGGGGACGGCTGTTTCCTTGGGCGTGACGGGCTTGAAGATATCCTTGGCCATGAACTCCCTCGCGTGAACCAGTGTATTCGGGCAAAGACCGCCCTTGTCGTCTTGCGCAAGATGGCTTATCCACAACAATAGCCCGCAGGGAAAAAAATAACAAGGCGAGGCCCTGGCCGCGGGGCCCAAAAACATCAAAAGCCCATGGCGAAACGGCACGTTCCACCCTGGATCGGCCTCGGCGAACTCTTCGAGGCCAAAGAACGGCTCCGGGATCTCCGGCGCACCGGGGAAGGCTCGGCCTGCGGGGTCTGGACCCCGGCCACGGACGTGTACGAGACCACGGCCGGGTACGTCATCGAGATGGACCTGCCCGGCATCACCCAGAAAGACGTGGTCCTGGAGGTGACGGCAAACAGCCTGGCGGTCAGCGGCCAGCGGCCCCGGTCCGACGGACCGGCCGCGTCCTTCCACGCCCTGGAGCGCGACTGCGGCCCGTTCGCCCGCTCCTTCGGCATTCCCCGCGACGCCGACCCCGAGGCCATCTCGGCCAGCATGAAGAACGGGGTCCTGACCATCTCCATCCCCCGCAAGGGCGCCGAGCCCAAACGGTCCATCCAGGTGGACTGATCCGGCCTTGGCCGCCTTGACTGCACGCGGCCGATCATTATTTTTCATCCCATGACCAGCCAACTCAAGACCGCACTGCTCCTCATCCTGCTGACCGGGGTCTTCATGCTCCTGGGAGCGGCCATGGGCGGACGCGCGGGCCTGTTCGCGGCCCTGGGCATCGCTTTGGCCATGAACTTCCTGACCTACTGGTACTCGGACCGCATCGTACTCTCCATGTACAAGGCCCAGGAACTCTCACCCACGGACGCCCCGGCCCTGCACGCCATTGTCGAGGACCTGGCCCAACGCGCGGGCATCCCCAAGCCCCGCGTGGTCCTGGTGCCCCAGGACTCGCCCAACGCCTTCGCCACGGGCCGCAACCCGCACAAGGCCGTGGTGGCCGTGACCCGGGGCATCCTCAAGCTCATGCCCCCGGAGGAACTGCGCGGGGTCCTGGCCCACGAGATCGGGCACATCAAAAACCGCGACATCCTGATCCAGTCCGTGGCCGCGGTCCTGGCCACGGCCATCATGTTCCTGGGCAACATGCTGCGGTTCGCCGCCTTCTTCGGCGGAAGCCGCGACGACAACCGGGGCGGCAATCCCATCGCGGCCATTGCCCTGGCCATCCTGGCCCCCATCGCGGCCATGCTCATCCAGATGGCCATCTCCCGGTCCCGGGAATTCCTGGCCGACGCCACGGGCGCCGGGCTGGCCGGAGACCCCAAGCCCCTGGCCATGGCTTTGCAACGGTTGTCCAACGCGGCCAAGCAACTGCCCATGCAGGGGCACCCGGCCACGGAGAACCTGTTCATCGTCAACCCCTTTTCCGGACGCGGCCTGGGCAACCTGTTCGCCACCCACCCGCCCGTTGAGGAGCGGGTGCGCCGTTTGCTGGCCATGAAAAAGGCCGCCTGACCCGGAGCAGAATCATGCTCTCTCCCCGCCGAATCCTCCCTCTTCTGGCCCTCGTCATCTGCCTTGCCGCACCGTCTGCGGCCCGGGCCGACCACGACCCCCGGCTGACCCCGGTAGTCCAGGCCGTGCAACAGGTGGCCCCGGCCGTGGTCAACATCACCTCCAGCAACACCCGGCAGGACCCCTTCCACCCCGGGTCCGGACACGACGGAGCCCAGAGCCTGGGCTCGGGCGTGATCATCAACGGCGACGCCTCCCTGGTCCTGACCAACGCCCACGTCATCGCCGGGGCCACGGAAATCCTGGTCCGGCTCCAGGACGGCCGCGAGTTCTCCGCCGACCTGGTGGGCGCGGACCCGGACTTCGACCTGGCCGTGCTCAAGATGCGCGGGGCCAGCCATTTGCCCGAGGTGCGCATGGGCGACTCGGACGACCTGCTCATGGGCGAGACGGTCATCGCCATCGGCAACCCCTTCGGCTACACCCACACCGTGACCACGGGCGTGATCTCGGCCCTGAACCGCACCCTGTACACCGAGGACGGGGCCTACTTCGACTTCATCCAGACCGACGCGGCCATCAACCCGGGCAATTCGGGCGGACCGCTGCTGGACATCCTGGGCCGCCTCATCGGCATCAACACGGCCATCCACGCCGAGGGCGAGGGCATCGGCTTCGCCATCCCCATCAACAAGGCCAAGCGCGTGGTGGCCGAGCTGCTGGAGACCGGCAAGGTGTCCCCCATCTGGCTGGGGCTGTTCGGCCGCGACATGGACGAATCCACGGCCGTGGCCATGGGCCTGTCCAGGCTCCAGGGCATGGTGGTCACCGAGGTGGCCCCGGACTCGCCCGCGGCCCAGGCCGGAATACGGGCCGGGCAGGCCATCCTGGCCATCAACGCCAACTCCGTGGTGGACAAGAACCATTTCGTGGACCTGGTCAAGAACTACACCCGGGCCGACACCCTGCGGATCATCGTGCGCGACGGCCGCACCGAGCACACCGTGCGCCTCAAGCCCCGGCCCCTGTCCGAGCCGGACACCCTGGCCCTGGCCGCGGACCGCTGGGGCATCGAAGTCAGCTACGACCCGCCCTACGGCAACCCGGGCAGCGGGGTCCTGGTGGGCAAGATCCGGTCGGGCAGCCCGGCCGAGCGCATGGGCCTGGAAAAGGGCGACGTGCTCCACCACCTGGGCAACGTCCGGCTGCGCGTGCCCCAGGACTTCTCCTCGGCCTTCCTGCGCTACCGCATGCAGTCCACCGTGCTCATGCGCGTGGAGCGCGGCGGGCGGCTCTACTACGTCAAGATGGCCCTAGGATCATGAGGGACTCATGAAGGGACAGCGGGCGTACTGGAACGGGCCCGGCGCGGCCAAGACCTTCACCACCCCGGTGCCCGTGGACCTGCTGCAAGGCCGCCTGGACCTTGCCGACCCCATCCTGGAATACGGCTGCGGCTACGGCCGGGCCCTGGCCGAGCTGGCCCGAGCCGGGTTCAGCAACCTGACCGGCGCGGACAGCGCCCGGGCCCTTGTCGAACGCGGCCGGACCGAACATCCGGGCCTGGACCTCAGAGTGGTCGAGCCGGGCAAGGCCCCGTTCCCGGACCATTCCTTCCGGGCCGCGCTCCTGCTGGCCGTGCTCACCTGCCTGCCCGACGACCGCGACCTGGAGGCCCTGGCAGCCGAGATGCGGCGGGTGCTCGCGCCCGGCGGCCTGCTCCTGGTCAACGACTTTCTGATCAACACGGACCCGGCCAGCCAAGAGCGCTACGCGCGCTACGCGGACGAACTCGGCCCCTACGGAACCTTCCCCTATGGAACATTCAGGTTGCCGGACGGAGCCGTGGTGCGCCACTTCGCGCCGGAAACGCTGCGCGCGTTGTTCACGGGATGGGAAGAGTTGGCCTGGAACGAGGCCGTGTTCACGACCATGAACGGCCACCGGCGCCAGGGCGTGACCTGCCTGTTCCGCCGGGCCTGACGAAACAGGCTATTTCGATTCGATGGCGTCCAGCAGAACGCCGAACACCTCTTCCACGTTCAGGCTGGTGGTGTCCACCAGCACGGCGTCTCCGGCCGGGCGTAGCGGGGCCTCGGCCCGGTTGCGGTCCTGGTCGTCCCGGGCCCGCAGCACGGCCTCCAGCTCGGCCAGACCCGGAAGGTCGGCCCCCTGCTTGCCCATGGCCCGCAGCTGGCGGTGACGCCGCTTGGCCCGCTCCTCGGGCGTGGCGTCCAGGAAGAACTTGCGGGTGGCGGACGGAAAGACCACCGTGCCCATGTCGCGGCCCTCGGCCACCAGGGACACACCGCCGCCCAGTTCCCGCTGGGCCCGGGTCAGGAAGCGCCGGACCACGGGCAGCACGGCCACGTTGGAGCCCCACATGCCCACTTCCTCGGTGCGGATCTCCTCGCCCAGAGCCACGTTGTTGACGCTGAGCACCGAATCCCCGCCCGCGCCGGACAGGCCGAAGACCAGCTTGCCCAGCCCGTCCCTGAGCTTGTCCTCGGGCCACTCCCAGCAGCCACGGCCCAGCCGGTGGGCCACGGCCCGGTACATGGCCCCGGTGTCCAGGTAGGCCACGCCCAGGTGCTCGGCCAGCCGCTTGGCCAGGGTGGTCTTGCCCACGCCGGCCGGTCCGTCCAGGGTCACCACCAGGGGAATGGCCGCCGGAGCGCCCAAATCAGTCCCTTGGCTAGTCATGGAGCACCTCGCCCAGTTGGCTGATGAAAATCTCGTTCTCCTCGGCCTTGCCCACGCTGACCCGGATGTGGCCCGGCAGGCCGAAGCTCTTCAGGTGGCGGACAATGACCCCGCGCTTGAGCAGGGCCAGGCAGACCTCGCCCGCGTCGTGCCCGTTTGATGGGTCGGATGGGGGCGCGAACATGAGGAAGTTGGCCTTGCTCGGGGTCACGTCGCAGCCCAGTTTGGCCAATTCAGCGGACAGGTAGTCCCGCCCCTGGGCCACGGTCTCCAGGGTGGCCCGCAAAAAATGCTCGTCCTCCAG
This sequence comes from Desulfovibrionaceae bacterium, assembly GCA_963666895.2. Taxonomy (GTDB): domain Bacteria; phylum Desulfobacterota; class Desulfovibrionia; order Desulfovibrionales; family Desulfovibrionaceae. Next base: position 219,206 of record CAXXNS010000016.1, read on the forward strand.
CGCGGCCAGCCCGGCCTCCTGGGCGGGCAGGTTGACCGTGAAGGGGATGCGGGCCTTGTTGACCTCCCCGGCCAGGCCCTGGGGCAGGATCATCCAGCCCAGGCGCAGCCCGGCCAATCCATAGGCCTTGGAAAAGGTGCGCATGACCACCAGGTTGTCGAACTCGTGGCTGCGGCGGATCAGGCTGGCCTGGTCGTCCGGACCGGCGAACTCGCCGTAGGCCTCGTCCACCACCAGGAGCGTCCCCTTGGGCAGGGACCGGGCCAGTTCGGCCTGGGCCTCGGGGCCCGCCGCCAAACCGGTGGGGTTGTCCGGGCTGGTCAGGAAGACCAGGGCCGTGTCCTTGTCCGCGGCCTGGGCCAGGCCTTGCACGGGCAGGGCCAGGTTCGGGCCGCGCGGAATCTCGCGCCACTCGACCCCGCAGAGCGCGGCCGTGAGCCTGTACATGGAAAAGGCGTTCTCGTAGCCGACCACGTTGGCCCGGCCGGGTTCGGCCGTGACCCGCAGCAGCAGGTCGATGCATTCGTCCGAGCCGTTGCCGATCACGATGCGCGACGGGTCCACGCCGTGGCGCTCGGCCAGGGCCCGGACCAGGGCCGGGGTGTGGTTGCGCGGGTACATGTGGCAGTGGTCCGCGAATCGGGCCAGCCGCTTCTGGGCCAGGGGCGGCGTGCCCAGGGGGTTCTCGTTGCTGGCCAGCTTGACCACGCGGGTCAGGCCGTAGGTCTCCTTGATCTCCTCGATGCTCTTGCCGGGCACGTAGGGATCAAAGTCCTGGATCACGGATCGGATGCGGTATGTGCTCATGTCTGCTCGCTTTTCCGGGAGGACGGCCCCGGCCGGTCCTTGGTATGCCAAATCCGGTTCCCGGTAAAGCCCGCCCCGGGTACGCAAAGGCCCGGCCCCGGGACCGCAGCGGTCCGGGCCCGGGCCCCTCGCTGAAACAGGAACAGGTCAGGCAGGCCGGATCGTGACCACGGCGCACTTGGCCGACTTGACCACCTTCTCGGCCACGGAGCCGAACAGGATGCGGTCGATGCCGCGGCGGCCGTGGGTGCCCATGACGATCATGTCCACGCCCTCCTTCTCGGCCGCGCCCAGGATCTCCTCGGCCGCGTAGCCCGTGGCCACCTTGGCCGTGGCGTTGACGTCCGCGAAGTGCTCGGCCGCGAAGCCGTTCATGGTGTCCTCGGCGCCGGACACGATCTCGCCCACGAAATCGTCGATGGCGCTGGCCGGGACCTTGAAGCCCACGTACTGGGCCAGGGAGGGGGCCACGTACAGCACCAGGACCTCGGCGTTCAGGGCCTTGGCCAGGGTGGCGGCGTGGTCGGCCACGCGCGCGCTCTGCTCGGAGAAGTCGACCGCGCACAGTATCTTCTTGATATCAGCCATGAGAGCCTCCTTGTAAGTCCGGATCAGGTTCGATTTCACCGTAGCACAGTGGCCGTGCTTGTCCAGACCGTTGGACAAGGGCCGCCCAGGGCGTGTATCCTGGACTTCAGGCGGGAAAGGACTGCCGCCAGGGCCTTTGGGCGGGCAAATCCTGCCGGGTGCGCTTCATGAACATTTTTTTGTATTTCGGATAATTGCGAGTCCCGCCCCCGGTTGGCAAAATCCTTGCACAATTCAGGGCAAACCAGGATGAGGAGTGTGTCATGAAGATTCATCCTGACCATGTCGAGGGGATCCGACCGGAACGGAAGGATCAGGTCGTCAAGCCAGGGTCGTCCGGCGAGTCCTTTGAGGACATGCTGGCCCAGGAGGTGTCCAACACCTCCGCGCAGGCCGCCGGGCAGTCGAGCCCGCCACCCCCGCTCATGGGCGTGGCCCCGGTCTCCGGGGTCAGCCTGGGCGAGGACGAGCAGGCCGCCGTGGCCGGCATGGAAGCGCTGCTGGACAAGTGGGAGGAGTATTCCGACCACCTGGCCGGCGGCTCGGAAAGCGGGCTCAAGGAGGCCTATGCCGCGCTCGAGGAGATCGAGACCGGCGTGGCCGAACTCCAGGGCAAGCTGCCCGACAACGCGGCGCTCCAATCCGTGGCCGACGAGCTGGACATCCTGTCCCGAACCGAGAAGATCAAGTTCAACCGGGGGGACTACCTCTGATCACCAGAGGCGGCCCCCCGGCCCTCGACTGAGAATGCGCCCAGGCGCGTGTACCGCGGACCCTGGGGCGAAAGCACGCTCTCAAACAACACGAATTCCCTGACCTGAACGGGCGGCCACTGGGCCGCCCGGATCGTTTCCAGGACCCCTTTCCAGTCATCCCGCTCGGCCCGCTTGACCCTCCCCAGTGTCAGATGCGCCCTGAACGGCCGCGACTCGGGCTCGAATCCCAGCGGCGTGAGCGCCTGATCCACCAGACGGGCCAGGGCTCCGGCTTCCTCACCACCCTGAACCAAGCCGGTCCAGACCACCCGGGGACGCCGGGCGTCCGGGAAAAACCCGCCGCCTTCGGCCTGAAGCGTGAAGCCTGGCCAGTCCAGGCCGGACAGGGCCTCGGCCATGCGGTCCGTCAGGCTCGGGTCCACGTCGCCCAGAAACTTGAGGGTCAGGTGCCAGTTGCCCGGTTTGGTCCAGCTCACCCGGGAGCGCAGGCCCCTGGCCAGCTTGCCCGTGAGCCGGGACAGGCCCTGCTGGTACTCCTCGGGCAGGGGCAGGGCCACGAACGCGCGCATCAGGATTCCATCACCGGGACTCGGCGGTCCGCAACAGACAGATCAGGGCCGTGCGCACCGTGGCCTCACGCACCGCGGCCCGGTCGCCCGAAAACTGGAACCGCTCGGCCAGGCTGCTCTCGGCCCAGGACCAGGCGATCCAGACCGTGCCCACGGGCTTGTCCGGCGTGCCCCCGCTGGGCCCGGCCACCCCGGACACGGCCACGGCCAGGTCCGCGCCCAGGGCCGTGCGCGCGCCACGGGCCATGGCCTGGACCACGGCCCGGCTCACGGCCCCGTGGGTGGTCAGGTCGGTGTGGGACACCCCGAGCAGGGACTCCTTGGCCGAGTTGGCGTAGGCCACCACCCCGCCCAGGAACCACTCGGAGCTGCCCGGCACGTCGGTCAGGGCGCCCGCGATGAGCCCGCCGGTGCAGGACTCGGCCGTGGCCATGCGCCAGTCCCGCAGGGTCAGGGCCCGGCCCAGGCGGGCGGCCAAATCCTGGATCGAAAGGCCGTTCATGTCGTCGTTCATGGGTGTTGATACCATCGGCCGCGTCCGCCTTGCAATAACCGGCCGCGCATCCTACACATCAAACATGGAACACCGGGATTGGAACATCTGGGCCAGGGCCAGGCGGCTCCTGGCCGTGCGCTACGCCACCACCTGGAACTGGGCCCTGGGCCACGTCGCCCTGGCCTGCCTGGGCCTGGCCCTGGTCCTGCGCTCACCCCGGCTCACGGCCACGGGCCTGGTCCTGCTGGCCGCCTGCCTGTTCAATCTGCGGATGCCTCCCTGCGACAGGGCCTGGCTGCTCCGGCCGCACGCGGCCCAGAAGGCCTGGCTGGACGCTCCCTGGACCGGGCGCAAGCGCGTCCAGGCCGCGCTGCTGGGCCTGGCCCTGGTCCTGGTTCTGGCCGTGCTCTGGTCCGGGAGGCTGGATTTGCTGGTGCTGCTGGCCGGAACCGCGGCCGTGTGGCGGGCCCATCGGTCCACCCGCAACCAGTTGCGATCCATCGCCCGGGACAAGGCATTGGACAAGCTCATGGAGCAGGGAAAGGACAAGCGGGCCGACAACGGCCCCTGACCGGTCCCTGGTCGGCACAGGTGGACAATCCCGCAGCCACGGTGTACCTCTTTCGCCGCTAGAAGGTCGCTGTAACCCTTACTAACAGCACAGTGCTTCAAGCTAGAACAACTATACACTGTAAAGGTGATAATGATGTTAAATAAAAATCTAATTCGAAACGACCCAGAACAGATACAAAATTCTTTAACTAACAGAGGTTCAGATTTAAAAGTTACAAATTTTATTGTATTAGATGAACAACTGCGCTCTCTCATAAAAGATGAAGAGATACATAAAGAGTATCAAAACCAACTTAGCTTAATTATTTCTTCGTCCAAACGAATGCAATTTTTATGGAGTGATATTTTTTCTAAATATTCTAATGTCACCAGTAAGCAAATTAATAAAGTTAAAAATGAAGTAAAAAATACAAACGATAAGTTTATTTCTATAATCAATAAAGAGCAGACATATTTTGATAAAGACTACAGACCAACTTTGGTCGATCTTATTTTTATATACTTCTCTTTTAAGGCATACCTAGAGATCAAAAACGAAGATGCTGACCCTGAAAACGTGCTTGAATATGAGTACAAAAAGATTTCAGATAATGAAATTCTGTCTAAAATTATCTATATAAGGAGAAATGCAAATAGAGACTTGTTCGTTGAAAAACATAACAATCTTCATGTGGAAATATCAAACAAAATACAATCTATAGACCTTGGAAAACGGATATTCGAAATATCTGACCAAGTGAAAAACGAAATATCTAAAATACAGAAAGAAAAAGAGTGTTACGAGAATAAAGAAACAGAATGGCTTCTGGCCTGCCCCAACGTGCCCCACGCCTCGGTGCCCAAGGGCAAGGGCGAGGAGGACAACCCCGTGGTCCGGGTGGTGGGCGAAAAACCGACCTACGATTTCGAGCCCAAGGAGCACCACGAGATGGGCGCGGCCCTGGGCGGGCTGGACTTTGAACGCGCGGCCAAGCTGACCGGGGCGCGGTTCGCCGTGTCCTTTGGCTGGTGCGCCCGGCTGGAGCGGGCCCTGGCCGCCTTCATGCTCGACCTGCACACCTTGGAGCACGGCTACCTTGAGGCCCTGCCCCCGTACATGGTCAACTCCGCGTCCATGACCGGCACGGGCCAGCTGCCCAAGTTCGCCGAGGACTCGTTCAAAATCGAGGGCTGGGACTACTGGCTCATCCCCACGGCCGAGGTGCCGGTGACCAACTTCTTCCGGGACGAGACACTGCCCGAGGAAGCCCTGCCCGTGCGCTTCTGCGCCCACACGCCCTGCTTCCGGTCCGAGGCGGGCTCCTACGGCAAGGACACCAAGGGGCTCATCCGCCAGCACCAGTTCCACAAGGTGGAGCTGGTCCGCTTCGCGCACCCGGACCGCTCGTACGAGGAGTTGGAGGAGCTGACCGGCCACGCCGAGGAGGTGCTCAAGCGGCTCGGCCTGCACTACCGGGTCATCGAGCTGTGCACCGGAGACCTGGGCTTCTCGGCGGCCAAGACCTACGACCTGGAGGTCTGGCTGCCGGGCCAGGACGCGTACCGGGAGATCAGCTCCTGCTCCAATTTCGAGGATTTCCAGGCCAGGCGCGCGGGCATCCGCTACAAACCAAAGCCTGGGCCCAAGGGCTCGCAGAAGTCGCGCCTGGTGCATACGCTGAACGGCTCGGGCCTGGCCGTGGGCCGGACCCTGGTGGCCGTGCTGGAGCAGTACCAGCAGGCCGACGGCTCCCTGGTCATCCCCCCGGCCCTCCGGCCCTACATGAACGGGCTGGAGCGGGTGGAGCCGGGGCAGAACAAGAACGTGTGGAGCTAGCCGTCCTCGGGCTCGACCAGCCCGGTCAGATCATAGGTGCTTGACTCCACGATCTCGGCCGTGACCATGTCGCCGGGTTGGAGGGGGTGTTCGGGCGGGGCGGAGACATAGGTCACGCCGTCCACCTCGGGCGCCTGGAACCAGGCCCGGCCGGTCATGAGCCCGGGCCAGTCCGGATGCTCCGCGTCCACCAGCACTTCCAGCCGCTGGCCCACCAGCCCCTCCAGATACGCCTCGCTGATCCCGGCCTGGAGCTCCATGACCGCGTCCCTGCGCTCCCTGCGCACGGCCTCGTCCACCTGATCGGGCATGGCCGCGGCCGGTGTGCCCTCCTCCTGCTCATAGGCGAACACGCCCAGGTGCGTGAACCCGACGTCGGCCACGAAGTCGTACAGGGCGCGGAAGTGCTCGTCTGTCTCGCCAGGGAAGCCCGTGATCAGCGTGGTCCTAAGCGCGGCGTCCGGAAAGCGCGCGCGGATGCGGTCCACCACGCGGCGCGGGTCGCGGGCGAACGGCCGACCCATGCGCGAGAGCACCTCGCTGTGGGCGTGCTGCAACGGCACGTCGAAATACGGCACCAGGGGCGGACCGACCTGCTTGAGGAAGTCCAGAAAGGACTCGGTCAGCCCGGCCGGGTACAGGTACATGAGCCGCAGCCGGGCCAGACGGTCATCTTTTTCGGCCAGCCCGGCCAGGCCGGAGACGAGCTGGCGGATGTCCTGGCCCGTGTCCTCTCCCCAGGCGGTCACGTCCTGGCCCACCACCACCAGCTCGCGCGCGCCCTGGTCCAGCAGGTCCCGGGCCTCGGCCACCAGCTCGGCACTGAGGCGGCTCACGTGCGGGCCGCGGATGGAGGGGATGGTGCAAAAGGCGCAGGAATGGGAGCAGCCCTCGGAAATCTTGAGGTACGCCCAGCCCGGCCCGGTGGACAGGCGGCGGCCCCGGCCTTCCAGGGTCCTGCCCAGGGCTTTGGCCACGCGGCCGGGCCACTGGTCCAGATCAAAGGTGGACAGCCACAGGTCCACCTCGGGCAGCGATTTTACCAAGTCAGAGGCCAGGTCCGCGCCAAAGCGGCTGACCAGGCAGCCGGTCACGGCCAGCACGCCCCTGCCCTGCCCAGAGCCCGGGTCCTTGTCCCGGGCCAGCTCCAGGATCACGGCCACGGACTCCTCGATGGCCGGGCGGATGAACCCGCAGGTGTTGACCAGGATCAGGTCGGCCCGGGCAGGGTCGTCCACGGGCAGGACCGGGCCCAGGGCCCCGACCATGCGCTCGGTGTCCACCAGGTTCTTGGGACAGCCCAGGCTGGTGACGTGGATTCTGATGCCTTCCCTTTCGCCCATGCCGTCTGCTACCCCATTTCCGGCCGATGGAAAACTTCTTTCCAATTGACACCCTCCCTGTTGCAGAGGAATATGTTATAAGCCTGGAGAACCATGAGATCGGGGATTCCGTTTTGACCGAAAAGACGAAAAAATACAGCATCGGCATCGTGGGCAACGTGTCCTCCCTGCTGCCCTTCTGGGAGATGATGCGCGACCAGGTCAGCGGCCGGGCCCTGGACACCGTGGGGCTGACAGCGGCCGCCCTGACCGGCACCGAGGTGGACTTCAGCTCCGGCATGGTGGCCGACATGGGCCTGCCCGTGTACGGCGACTTCCGGGAGATGCTCTCGGCCCACCCGGACATCAACCTGGTCATCGAGGCCTGCAACCAGCCCGCTCTGCTGGCCGAGCTGCGCTGCGAGCTGCCCACCGGCGTCATCCTGCTGGAGCGGGCCGCGGCCTCCTTCTTCATCCAGCTCATGGAGCAGGACCAGCTGGGACTGGCCTTCCGCATCGACCAGTACAACACCCTGAGCATGCTGACCACGGTCATCGACCAGATGGTGGACGAGATCCTGTTCCTGGACGCCCAGGGCACGGTGGTCAGCTGCAACCAGGCCGCCTGCGCCCGCTGGGGCGGGGCCAAAAAGAACGTGGTCGGCAAAAACGTGAACGAGGTGCTGGCCGGCATGACCATCCTGCACGAGGGCGACGGGCCGGACATCAACCCCTTCGAACGCACCCGCGAGACCGGCAAGCCGGCCGAAGCCGTGGTCTCCGAGGTGGGCGAGGACGGCCTGGCCCGCTACTACCGCGTGTATACGCACCCGGTCATGGACATGGCCGAGCTCTCCCACGTGGTCCTGGTGCGCCGCGACATCACCCAGCGCACCCAGATGGAGAACCGGCTCCAGCAGTCCGAGAAGCTGGCCAGCATCGGCGAGCTGTCCACCTACATCGCCCACGAGATTCGCAACCCGCTCATGGCCATCTCCGGGTTCGCCAACTCCCTGCTCAGGAAGGCGGAGATGGACGAGCCCTCCCGCGACAAGCTGGGCATCATCCTGGACGAATCCAAGCGGCTGGACGCCATCCTCAAGAGCGTGTCCAACTTCGCCCGGCCCATGGACGCCAAGTCCGAGGAGGTGGACGTCAACCAGGTGGCCCGGACCACCATGGAGGTCATGGGCATCGGCTCGGACCAGCAGGGCATCGACATCCGCCTGGACCTGGCCGACAAGCTGGCCAAGGCCAAGGCCGACCCGGAGCTCATCACCCAATGCCTCATCAACCTGGTCAAAAACGCCCAGGAGGCCCTGGCCGGGGGCGGTACGCTGATCGTGCGCACCGCGCTCAGGGGCCGCCGCGTGCTCCTGGAGGTGGAGGACAACGGCCCGGGCATCCCGGCCAAGATCCGCGACCAGCTCTTCTCCCCGTTCTTCTCCTCCAAGGGCAAGGGCGCCGGGCTGGGCCTGGCCATGGTCCGCAAGATCATGGACCAGATCGGCGGCGACGTGCGGCTGTCCAGCCGGGAGGGCAAGGGCACCAAGGTCTCGCTGCTCCTGCCGCCCGCCCTGGCGGTTGCGGAAACCTCCTCGACCGGTTAGGCTGCCTCCAGTCGAATCTTCAGGTCCGCCAGGACCCTGCATCTGGAGCCGCTGTGAGCCATTCCTCGTCCGAGCCTCGCCAGGCCGTGGTCCTGGCCACCCAGAACCCCGGCAAAATCCGCGAATTCACCGCCCTGCTCAAGGACTTCAACCAAAACTTCGATGTGGAAGTCCTGGGCCTGGACCGATTCCCCGACATCGGGGACATCCCCGAGACCGAGGACACCTTTCTGGGCAACGCCCGGCTCAAGGCCGCGGCCGTGGCCCAGGCCACCGGGCTGGTGGCCGTGGCCGACGACTCCGGCCTGGAGGTGGACGCCCTGGACGGTCAGCCGGGCGTGTACTCGGCCAGATATGCCGGAGGCCACGGCGACGCGGACGCCAACAACGCCAAGCTGCTCGAGGTGCTCAAGGACGTGCCCGACCCGCAGCGCACGGCCCGCTTCACCTGCGTCATGGTGGCCCGGGCTCCCTCCGGGGCAGAGATCACGGCCCGCGCCTCCTGGGAGGGGCGCATCGCCTACGGGTACAAGGGCAAGTCCGGCTTCGGCTACGACCCCATCTTCTTCGACCCCGAGGCGGGCATGACCGCGGCCGAGATGGACCGCGACTTCAAGAACGCCCGCTCCCACCGGGGCAAGGCGCTCAAGGCCCTGCTGGAGCAGTGGCCCGACTTCTGGACGGAGAACGCGGTGACGCCATGACCGGGGACACGCACGCGCTGGAGCAACTGGTGGCCACGGCCCAGAAACGGCCCGTGCATCCCGGGCTGGCGTGCTTCATCGGCCGCTCCGACGGCTCCTTCATCGACAACGCCAAGTACGCCTTTCTGGAGTGCCAAGCCTCTCCGGACCTGGACTGCTTCTTCCTGACCCTCAAGCCCCAGGTACGCGACCAGCTTCAGGCCCACGGCCTGACCACCTACGTGTTTCCCGAGCCCGACGCCGTCCTGGCCCTGGCCCAGGCCGAGGTTTTGGTGGTGGACGACTTCCACTTCAAGTTCAACGCCATGGGCGCGGTTGCCTCGCGGGCCAAGACGGTCCAGCTCTGGCACGGCATCCCGCTCAAGAAGATCGGCTTTCCCGAACTGAGCCGCATCGACGACCCGGCCAAGGCCGACATGATCCGCCAGGGCTACTCGGGCTACGACGTGGTGGCCTCCAGCTCAGACTTCTTCACCCAGACCTGCTTCGGCCCGGCCTTCCCGGACCAGACCCTGGAGAACTTCGGCCTGCCGCGCAACGACGTGCTCCTGCGCGACCCCACGGACCTGGACCTGATCAACGTGGGCCCGCACTACCAGGACGTGGCCGCCAAGCGGGCCGCCGGGGCCAGGGCCGTGATCTACCTGCCCACCTTCCGCGACACGGGCGGCGACCCCATCCGCGACAAGGCCCTGGACTTCCGCGCCCTGGACGCCTTTTGCAAGCGCCACGACATCCTGTTCCTGTTCAAGTTCCACCCCTACATCCAAGCCAAACTGGAGACCAACCTGACCAACTGCCTGTTCCTGGACCCGCAGGAGGACGTGTATCCCTACCTGGGCCTGGCCGACATGCTGGTCACGGACTACTCGTCCATCTACTTCGACTACCTGCTGCTGGACAGGCCGATCTGCTTTTATCCCTATGACTTGGACAAGTACATGTCCGTTGACAGGGAACTGTTTTTCCCCTACGAACAGTTCACTCCCGGCCCGAGATGCACGGAATTCGGCGACCTGCTCCAGGCCATCCGGGGCGTGCTGGTCCGGGGGAACGACGACCACGGGGCAGAGAGAAAGGCCCTTCTGCACAAGGCCTTCGCATACCCGGACGGGCGCTCCGGTGCCCGCGTCCGGGCCTATCTCGAACAACGGTTCAGCAAAGGACCACGCCCATGAAAGCCGTCATCCTCGCCGCCGGCGTGGGCAGCCGCCTCGGCCGCCCCTTTCCCAAGGCCCTGACCGCCCTGCCCAGCGGGGAAGGCATCATGGGCCGCCAGATCCGCATCCTCAAGGCCTGCGGACTCAAGGAAATCTACGTGGTGGTGGGCTTCAAGAAGACCATCATCATGGAGCACCACCCGGACGTATTTTACCGCTACAACCCCTTCTTCTACATCACCAACACCTCCAAGAGCCTGCTCTGCGCGGTCCAGGACCTGGACGACGACGTTCTGTGGGTCAACGGCGACGTGGTGTTCGACGAGGCCATCATCACCTCCCTGGCCGCGGACGGACGCGACCTGGTGGCCGTGAACCGCATGCGCTGCGGCGAGGAGGAGGTCAAGTACCGCACCGACGACACGGGCCGCATCACGGCCATCTCCAAGAGCGTGGAGGGGGCCGAGGGCGAGGCCGTGGGCATCAACCTGGTGCGGAAGGCAAACCTCGAGGACCTGCGCCGGGCCCTTGACCGCTGCGACGACAACGACTATTTCGAACGCGGCCTGGAACTCATGATCGAGGGCGGATCCTCCTTCTTCGCCTTCGACATCTCGGAGCACCGCTGCATCGAGGTGGATTTCGAGGAGGACCTCAAGCAGGCGCACAAGCTCTTCCCCTCGTAGCCCCCTGCGAGCAAACGACCATGATCCGCATCATCCTGGACAGCCCCGAAGCGGAGCACTTCCACGTGGAGGTGGACGGCAAGCGCGCGGGCTCGCCCCGCCTGAGCTTCGCCTCCATCTACCTGCTGGAGGTCCAGCTGCCCCTGCACCTGCTCCAGGACGGCGTGCGGCTGGACATGGACCCGGCCGGGCTGAAAAACCGCCTGGCATTCGAGCTGTCCCTGCATGCGGCCTACCTGCACCTCGTCTATCACGCCTGGCCCCGGCTCTACTCCCGCTCACCCTTCCGGGCCGGGCCCCTGCCGCAGAATTTCGACCAGGCCTTCCACGGCCTGCGGACCCTGACCCTGGCCCGCAGCATGCCCCACTGCCACCACCTCAAGGACACGGCCAAGGGTTCGGCCATCCTCCTGGCCTCGCCCGGCCCCTCCCTGGACCTGGACTTCGTGGCCGCCAACAAGGACCGACTGGTCGTCGTGGCCATCGGCCGGGCCATCGGCATCCTGGCCCAGGCGGGCATCCCCCCGGACGTCTGCTACATCCAGGACACCCACCCGCCCACCTGGCACACCCTGCTGGACGACGTGGACGAGAACGCGCTCACGGACACCATCCTGGTGGTCAACCCGGCCGCACCCGTGCCCGACTACGCCCAGCGCTTCCAGGCCGTGTACAAAGCCTGGAACTGCCACCCATTCGAGACCGACGAACTGCCCAAGCTCGAGGAATCCCCGCCCTCGGCCACCACTGGCGGCTATTCCCTGGCCCGGCTCCTGGGCGGCCACCCGATCATCAGCCAGGGCGCGGACTGCGGCTCCCCGCTGGAGCCCGAGCGGGCCAAGGAACTGCCCGAGCATTTCAATTCCCTGTTGAACGCGCACGAGGCGCCCGACCCCAACCAGGCCTACGGGTTCTACAGCGAGATCCTGCTCCGCTTTGGCGGAGAGCTGGCCGTGAGCACCATGCCGCGCTACCTGGACTGCGCCCAGTGGGTCAAGAGCCGGGCCTTCCGGGACAAGCTGGAGCACGGCCTGGAGTTCTACGACCAGTCCCTGACCGGCATGCTGTGCTTCAACTCCGTGATCCAGCCTGCGGACCAGGCCCCGCCCCTTCCCGAAACCAAACGGCTGGCCCTGCCCCAGTCGCCGCCCACGGCCGACCCCCGGCCCTACGCCGAGGCCCTGCTCAAGCGGTTCAGCTCGGTGGACAAATTTCTCAAGCCCGGGGAGCCCATTCCGGGCGTGTCGCTTCGGGCTCCGTTCAACTGCATCTTCCACGGCGTGAAGGACTACGACGGCACGCGCTTCGTGCCACAACCGGATGACTACGACCTGGCCCGGGAAAGGCTGGACAACATCCTGTCCACCCTGGGCGACATCCTCAACCAAGCGAGCTGAAACCATGTGCGGCATCATCGGTTACTGCGGACACCGCCCATCCATTCCCGTTCTCATTGAAGGCCTGCGGCGCCTGGAATACCGCGGCTACGACTCGGCCGGGGTTGGCTATGTCCACGCCGGGGAGACCCGCGTCCTGCGCGCCGAGGGCAAGCTCTCGGCCCTGGAGGCCAAGCTGGACGACGGGAGCGTGCTCCACGCCACCACGGGCATCGGCCACACCCGCTGGGCCACCCACGGCGCGCCCACCGAGGCCAACGCCCACCCGCACCGCGACAACTCCGGCCGCTTGGCCATGATCCACAACGGCATCATCGAGAACTACCAGGAGCTGCGCACCGAGCTGGAAAGGACGGCGTAGCTTCTTTTATCCAGGTATTAAGCGTTGCTCCGGTTTCGCGCGTCATACCGAAACTGCCATCCATCAAGGATTCAGCAACATCTTCCGAAGTCGAACCAGCCAAGGACATCTCAAAATCATGTACTACGCATGCCCCGTTCATCGCAAGAGCCGAAATAAAACCGCGTTTCATGGCTTCTATTATCCAGTTAGATAGGCCTACTTTAATAGAATGCGCTCCCATCATGAATAAAACGGGCTTCTTCTTCTCTCTTGCTTCAAAGATGGAATCAACTAATTTACGTAAATCATTAACTTTCAAATAACCAGGCAACGCTTCCCAGAAATCATAGAAAGATGCTGGCGTTGATGGCGGCTTGGTCGATTTATCGGCTTCTACTAAACTTTTTCGATCATAAATAGATGTTCGTTTTAACTTGCTGAAATCCATATTTATTATTTCCCCCCAAAAAAGAAAGGGGGAACTTTCGCTCCCCCATCTTAATGATCCGTTTTTGTTCTTGCTTCTTATGGTCCTGTTGAGAAAACGTCTCCCGCACTGGAAGTACCATTAGAAGGATCGTATTTATAATCTGCTAGTACGTATTTACCATCTCTGATACCTGCACGACGACGGTCATTGATTTTCGCGCCTGTAAAATCGCGCTCATCCAATCCATCGCCCTCGCCAATACCATCTACGCTATCTGGTCCAAAACTGGTAAGAATATAATAACTTACGCCATCGGAGCCATACCCGTAACTTTTTTCGCTGCCATCACCGTTAAATGGATCAAACGGAATGGACGAAATGTATGAGACAGGTGTAGTAAGGTATAAACGTCGACCTGTACGAGTATTGCCAATCATGATATGAGCAACATCGATTGTTCCCGCACTGGGATCACTTTTATCCTGACCTCTATACTGTGAGTTCATGATAGCACGGTCTCTATTCATCGGCATATACTGATTGTTGTCGATGAAAAAAGACTCCAGTGAGTTTTTCAAGCTGCGAATTTCTGATTCTGCTCTGGCAACCTTGGCTCTTACCTGTGCGTTCAAAAAGTTCGGCACAGCAATAGCAGCCAAAATACCGATAATTGCAACAACGATCAACAATTCAATAAGCGTGAATCCTTTTAGTCTCTTCATCCTTGATTCACCTCCTTCCTAATTTATAAGGTGTTTTAGGATGCCGCGCCCTGGCGTCGCCAGGGGAAGCTCCATTTCCATAGTGGTTTAATAAAATAGATAATTAAACAATGAAAACGGCGTATGATCCACTTCTGGAAACAGAACGAACGGCGAGACCTATTTGATCAACGCATTGTTCGCAACAAGTTCGCAGCAAATCACCTTACTACCTTATACTTACCATGAACCTATCATTACTGTCAAGACCGCCTGTCATTTCTATTTTATTTTTTTTTAATATTTATCCTTGATATTTCAAGTTAGCATCAATAAGTTATATTTCTATTGTTATTATATTAGAATAGTTTATTCTAATATATTCAAACTGATATATCATAATAAAATCGTGGATTTGAGGGCTGTTTTTGTTTTTTCCGGCAAGAGAATTCTTGAGATAATACAACAAAAGAAAAATGGGGGAACTTTCGCTCCCCCATCTCAATGATCCGTTTTTTTCTTTCTTCTTACGGCTTATTATGGTCCAGTTGAGAAAACGTCTCCCGCACTGGAAGTACCATTAGAAGGATCGTATTTATAATCTGCTAGAACGTATTTGCCATCTCGTAGACCTGCACGACGACGGTCATTGATCTTCGCGCCGGTAAAATCGCGCTCATCCAATCCATCGCTCTCGCCTATTCCATCTACGCTATCTGGTCCAAAACTGGTAAGAATATAATAACTTACGCCATCAGAACCATAACCGTAACTATTTTCGCTGCCATCACCGTTAAATGGATCAAACGGAATGGAAGATATATAAGAGACGGGCGTAGTTAGATACAGACGTCGTCCTGTACGAGTGTTGCCAATCATGATATGAGCAATATCGATTGTAGGTGCGCTTGGATCGCTTTTATCAAGACCTCTATACTGTGAGTTCATGATAGCACGGTCTCTGTTCATCGGCATATACTGATTGTTGTCGATGAAGAAAGATTCCAGCGAGTTTTTCAAACTCCGGATTTCCGACTCGGCGCGGGCAACTTTTGCTCGAACCTGAGCATTCAAGAAATTCGGCACTGCAATCGCCGCTAATATCCCGATAATCGCCACAACGATCAACAACTCTATAAGCGTGAATCCTTTTAGTCTCTTCATCCTGTTCTCACCTCCTTTCTATTAAAGGTGTTAGGATGTCACCCCCCGGCGAAGCCGGGGACATCTTTGTTTTCTAGGTAGGTGGATAAATAGATATTAAATAATGAAAACGGCGTATGATATCTACCCGGAAACAAATGGTGCGTCGAGACTTATTGATTCACTTACTTGCTTTGATCGTTTAAGCTTTTTCCTTTTCAAGGAATTATCTTAAAATAAAATATATCACAAAAAAATCAATTGATCTACCTTTTTTTTGTAAAATCTTCATATTTTCTATTAATGTTATGCACGAATAATAGAACCTTGACCACCGCTTCGTATAACTCGGGCGGGATATAGTCGCCCATATCCAGCGAACTTAAGACTTCCACCAGATCAGGATCATGATATAGCGGAATATCATGGCGCTCCGCGATAGCCAGAATGCTCTCGGCAATGGCGCCGGCGCCCTTGGCAATCACCACTGGAGCAGAATCTTCTCCTGAGCGGTAGCGTAATGCCACTGCTTTACGTCGCTTGAGATGACCTGTTAAGGATTTATCTGTCTTATCGGGGGATGGCAGGTCTTTTTCAGCTTTTTTTGATCTGGGAGAAGAGGCTTTCTTCATTATCAAGACCTGTCAGAAAATTAAAATTGAATCCAGCAAGATCCAATATCCTTTAGGCGATTTCAAACGATAAATTCAGGCGAGAGCGCAATGCGTTTCTTGCGGCGACGCGTACGTTTCGATCAGGGTCTTGTAAAAAGGGCATCAGGGCGCGGACATCTTCATCTGTTCCCTTATTGCCAATTCCGCAAACCGCCATTTTCCTGACATGGACTCTTTGATCATTAGCAGCGTCGCGCAGCCGTTGAGTCAATTTAGGTAATTTAGTGATTCCGAGAACCCATAATGCGCTGGTTATGGTCATTTCATCCTCGCTATCCAGCATTTTAATCAGAGTTCCCTCGTATTCAGCGAATCCCCAGTTGATCAGCCTTGCAATAGCATTCGATTTCTCTCGGCGATGTTTTGATTTGGTCGCCTCTTTTAGTAAGCCAATCACCACGTCATCATCCAGTTTTTCTTCTGGCAGCAATTCAATGGCATTGGCCCGGACTCGCGGATCGGGATCATCAAAGAAGCGGCGCGACAGCTTAAAGCGAACATCAATATCTTGTATGCGGCTAAAACCTTTGATTGCAGTGGCGCGGACTTTAGGATTGGGATCGCCAGATAATTTCCGGTAATCGCTCATGGCGGCGCCCAGGTTTTCCGACTCCAGCATTTTTATATATTTTATCCGGTCTGATTCTTCGGGCGACTCAGCAAGATAAGAAACATCTTCAAAAAAATTGGGTTTCATCTTCAATAATGAAGCAAGGATTTTCAACCGTTTGGGTTTTCCGATTTGATCGAATTTGCGTAGCAGGTTTTCTTTCATGATCTTGAACATAGTGCTGATCACGCCCTGCTTGACTTTTTTCTTCTTGCTCCGGGTTAAATGTGATATCTTTTCGAGAATATTCAGGTCGCCTTTTTTCTGTAAATAGCGCAGGGTGGCCAACAGAACCTGCTCATCCGTCTCGGTCAGAAACTCGAAAACTTCATTGCGCAAACCAAGCGATTGACTGTCACCCAGGATTTTCAGAACGCGAATCCGGATGCGCGAATCGTCCAACTGTAGACACCGCAGCAGGAAAGATAAGTTTTGCTCGGCGCCGACCGACTCCAGAAGATCAAACAGTACGATGCGCTCCGGCGGCGCCATATGTTTAATCAATCCCTGCAATTCAACCAGAATTCTATAATGCTGCAGCACAAAAGCTACTTTAACGAAATCTTCCCGATTCAGGTTTCTTAAAGCATTTAGATGATAATTGACATTATCTCCACTGTTACGAACCGCCATAGCCAAAAAGTTTGTAATCCGCTCTAGTATCTGTTCATTCTTTTGTAATAATCCACGATACAATACTTCCAGAGAGCCTTCTTTCTGATAGCGGATAAATTCCTCATGAAGCGTCGTGTATTGAGGTAGGTCCAGTCCCAGATAAGTCTCCCAGAATAAACTCTCATCCAAGGGCGCCACTTTAAATAGAAACTGGATTGCTTGAAAACGGGCGGATCTTTTTGACGAATAAAGCGGTTGAAATAATACGGTTAATGCATCTTGTACTTCGTTTGAGGGCAATTGCCCCTTTTCCCTGCGCTCTTTAGCATTTTCAATTAACCGGATTAAACTTCGTTTGGTCTCCTCTATGACATTTTGGTGGTAATCCTCGATGCCTGCTATTAGAAGCCGGATCGTATCAAGCCGACCGCTTTTTGCAACCAGACGAATTACTCCCACTCGAACTTGCCACATCGGGCAGGATAATTCATGAATCAATAACTTAAAATCAACTTCTGCATGATCCAGTATTTCCCAAGACCGTTCCCTCATCTCAGTATTGTCAGTTGCAAGCATCCATAACAATAGACGATACGACCATGAGGTCTGTCCCGTCATGGATATTGCATCCATTGCCTCCCAGCGCTTCTCCTCACCATACTTCCCAAAGAGCGTTTGAGATATACGGTCAGCTTTGCCGCTAAGAGTAAAAGGTAAATCTTCCCCACCACCGAGGAACGGTAATTTCAAAGTACACTCCGTTTTCGCTAAAGCATAAGTTTCATTAAACTATAGTCTCAAAACAATATCTTTTATTAACTTTACATACTCATAAATTTCAAGCAATTTGTATACCATGATTTATTATTATAATAATAAATCATGGTATACAATACCCATAATATTGCATTTTATTAATTTATTTACCAAAAGTAAATATTTAGTACAATGTTTCTCCCTACTGTACGCGTTTTGGCCAACTTTTTCAATCTCTTGCTGGATTAAAAATGTTTACATCTAAATTATTATCGGCCAAAATTTTATTGTAATTACATTTTATAAAATATAATTGCATTATTTAATAAATTATTCAATACATTACGTGAAATTAAATGGATTGATTTTGATCTTGTTTTGCACTCCCTAATCATATTATGCCCGAAAAAAAAACAGTCTGCAAATTTTTCTAGTCAGGTTTTTTATATATTAGAATAGTTGCACAAAAAAATATTACGCATTAAAAATTCTGGATTTATTACAAGTCCCTTCTTTTGAAGACTTTGAATAAATCCAGCGTTAATGCGCTTAATATCTACAATCGCTCTAACGGGAACGCGATGGCGAGCGGGATGAGGAAGATGAACGTGATGGCGCAACAGAACGCGATGATGAACGGTTGACCGATGGAGAAGATGAAGGAGCGCTGCGAGGCGCTGGTGATGAATAACTTCTGCTTCCCGACGATGAAGTTGATGGTGAATAAGATGGAGCGCGCGAGGCCGATGTTGATCGGCTTGACGTTGAACGAGGCGGTGTATATGAAGTGGAAGGAGAGCGCCGGGACGATTCGCTGGTATAAGTATACGCAGATCGGTTGCTTGATGACGGCGCCGATGATCGGCTGGACCTATTGTTTATTGATGATCGAGATCTAGCAGCACTACTATTTGTCGACTGGCTTGGTGAAATTGAATAACTCTGTCTTGTTTGAGAGGTGGTTATTGGATTAAGAGAATTGTTCGAATAAGAGGTTGAAGGCAGCGCTGACCTGTTTATCTGAGTACTCATAGCTCCGCCCTGGATCTGAGTGCTTGAAGAAGATCGGCTGGGTTCATAACGGTTGTATGTGCTGGGTGCGATAATCTTGATCTGTTCGTTTCTCTGTCGCGAATCAGGTGAAATAACGATTGGATTACGGGTCCTTGATGAATTTGTCGAGTTGTCCGTTACTGATGTAGAAGGTCGGCGCCAGGTCGAGACGCGGGATGTAGGCGATGGAGATGTCCATGCGCCTAGGTTTGAGCGGCGGTTTTCTTTCACTAAAGTGGAGGCGCCATTATTAGTCTCTTCCTTATTCTGCTCTCTCGACGTGCGAATTGTTCTTCCAGCGCGATCAATTCTACTATAATTAGGATTCGGTACAGAATCGCGGGATTGTTGAGTCTTTACCGGCGCCCAGAACGAATATCCCAGCTGATTATTGCGTTCAATACTGCGTTGCTCTTGGCGTTTTGTGGAATTGGATGTTTTATTACGCGAATTGGACTTTGCGCGAGCACTTACTGAACCACCTGATAATACAGTACTTGGTTGATTGCTTATAATCGAACCATTACCATCTTGCGATGATATCCGGATTTCCTTACGACGTTCGCTATCCAAAGGCCGTTTTTCTCTTTTTTCTCCCTGATCTTCTTCTTTGGGTTTATTGTATTCGAGCCAATAACGATGACCGTATCTATGCCAATATGGATCGTAATAAGCATAATAAGGATATCCAGAATGACTTAAATACGGCGATGAATATCCCCAATCATTATAATAATCATAACTCCAGAAAGGATTGTAATAATCCAATGGGCTATAGCGTGAATACAAGGCCCCATATCCTGAATAATAACCATAATCATACAAGGAACCATCATATACTACCATGGAATAACCATATGAACGCCAGGGATTATATCCTCTTGAATAGGCATAATATGGATAAGGTGAATAATATGAAAAAGTTGAATAGTAGGGCGGCTGATACCAATCATAACGATTATCCCAATCGTCGTAATACCACCATGTTGTTCGTGGACCATAACTGATTGATGCTGTTGATCTTGGATAATATGCTAGAGGATCATAATACCTGTTATTATATTCACTGGATGATAGAGCAATGGCGGCGAATTCGTCCGGATCAGTATACTGATAAGGCGCATCGAGATAATAATTTACATAAGTCTCTGGATAATAATTAGTTATACTAGCCGTACTATTGTCTGAGGGTATTTCTTCGTTTATATCTAGCACCACTGGATCGGTGACTACCGACCAGTTGCGGGATGTCATGGCCGTCGGTTGCTGGGTGGTTGGCGCAGCTGAGTTTAACTCTTGATGGGCTACTGCAACTTCAGTTGAACCTGCGCTTGGCGCCCTATTCTGTATAAGAGTTGGCTCATAAGTGACTCGTGGAGAATATGCGCAACCTGTCATCCCGATAACGATCAGACTCAGCGAAACCAAAAAATTCATGAGTTTCATCGTTCTGCACCTCCCAGTCCTAATCCAAATGGTTTGCCTTTACTATAAACTTACTAACAATAACATTATCATAATAAATCGATACTTCCCAATTATATCGCATAGGATTTGCATCTTGCTATTTTTTTCTTGATTTTCCCCAGGTTATCAAGATTTCTCTAAATTATATTCGTTTATAGTCACATTTTCTTTCCAATAAATGAACCAACCAGCTTGATCCTTACTGGTATTTTCTTAAACTTCTATATACAGATTATCAAAAAAGATATTACTTGATTTGCTTTATAAAAAATATATATACTGTTTTATATACCTTATACTATGGAGTTAGATTAATGCGTCAACCATTTGATTCATCAGATCTTGATAATCGCTTAAAAGAACTCATTGAACAAAAACAGAAGGTTGAAGAGGATTATAAAGAAACCAGTCAACGTTTCTGGACGATTATGTTTATCGACGCATCTCACTCCGCCAAAAGCATTTGGGAACGTGGAGAAGATGAAGCCAACGCAATTTTCGACGTCTATCAGCAACTGGTGCGCGCAGCCTTGCAACGCAATGGCGCCTGTTTTGTTGAACCGGGCGGTGGACCGCAAGTAGTTTGCTGCTTTGAAAGCCCGGAAAAGGCCCTGCTAACCGCAAGAGACGTGATTGACGTCATGGCTGAATGGAATAAGCAACAGCCCTCAGAAATCCATATACTCCCGGCAATCGGCGCGCATCAAGGGTATATAAATTTTCATGACGGAACCATTCATCAATCCAATACCAATAATAAATCTAAACGAATTCAGACTGAAGCAGGGCCTGGTGAAGTTTTCATTTCCAGCGAAATCCATAAAATCCTGGAGAAAAATACTTACTTCTCCTTCAAGTATATTGGATCTTTCTCGCTTAAAAATATCCCCGAACCACAGGATATTTATCAGGTCGTATACAAAACATTGTCAGACATTGATGGTTTTTCCGTAAATCCCATTAACAGCGGCGGCGTTGCAAAAACATCTCATAAATCAACCGCATCAATACCCAAAGAATCATTTCAATGGGTATTCGTCTATATCGATGTTTGCGAATCAACCAAGAAATTCTGGAAATTCGGCGACCGGGAAGCCAGTAAATTAATCGAGGAATATCAAAAACTTTGCCATACAACTTTTAAGCAATACGCATGCAGTTATGTAAAATCCTGCGAAGGCGACCAGATTATCGCCGCTTTCGAAATGGAAGACGTTAATTCAGCGATAATTTCCTCCATAAAAATCTTGAAGGATCTTTTCCGTAGGAATGTTAACGTAAAACAAAATCAACAAGTAAGAGCCGCTATCGGCATCCATTCAGGAGAAGTGATTCTTGAGGGAGATGAACCTGTCACAACCGGGGATATGCGGATTGGAAAATCTATCCAATCACAGGCCACCGCAGACGAAATCCTCATGTCTGATCAGGTCGTAATGAACCTGGATTCGCAACTTCAGGGCTACATCTCTTCCTACGGAGCGTGTGATTTCGCCGATAAATCTGAACCTACTGAGGTCTATTCCTTAAACTGGACCAGCGCCAAAATCCGCCCAGCATTACTCAATCCCCCCCGTCGGCCTCGAAGAACACGGTACTAAAGCGGTTGTCAACATTATGGTGGGTATCATGTGCAGGATTAACCTCATAAGTAGGTTTGTTTGCAGCATTTTGTATTTTTTGGAGTATACCTGCGCCTAGGAAGATACATTCTAGCGGTGGAAATCGATCTTCAGCAAAGCTGAGCATTTCCTCGCCAGCCACATCTGCCAAGTCTCCAAGATCATTAGATACGCTATAACATTCTTTGCCGCCTGGGAATAATCCTGGAGGCGTGTTGGCTCTATTTTGTGGGATTAAATTATCGAGAATTGGAGCCAGCGTTTTATCAAATAAATATTCAAGAGGGCCGGAAAGTGCATCGAGCGCTTTCTCTCTTAGCGTCTTTTCCAGCCCATTTACATCAACATAATTAACCGGGTCGTTTGAGCAATAGGCATACTCCTCCTCAGCAAACGGCGCGATGGGGCTTTCGGAGATGAAGCGGCCTAGCGCCGGGTCGTACCATCTGGCTTGATTATAGTATAATCCGCTGATTTGATCAAAGAATTTTCCAGAGCGGAAATAATTTATATCTTGAGAATTATCAAATGAATCGTTGAGGTCATTGCCCCAGGCGTCGTACTCGAACTGGGTCTCCAGCGCGCCGGTTTTATTAAGCGACGCAATAACATTCCCCGCCTCATCGCGCAAGAACAAATGCGCGGCGTCTGAAGAATCTAATGCATTACCCGTACCCAGGTCGAAGCGGACGCCCGAACCGAAATAGGCGTATTTCTCCGCACCGTTTTCTTCTTCAAGATACGGGCTGAAGCCGTTCCAGTGGAAGCGGGTGTATACGCTGTTAAGGAATACACAAAATCATAAGTGGAAGTATCAAGGGCTTATTAGATTGCGGCCTAGCCCTTGGCTTCTTAGTGCTCAATCTTAATCGAAGATGCAACACATTTCCTAGTGTTATTCAGTTTATTGAACATACCCACACAGTTTATTGAACATACCCGTTATTCAGGTATTTTTCCATCAGTAAATTCTATAGTCTCGTTCTCATTATCCTTAATTTCTTGCATGGTCGTTTGCAAATCAGATAGTTTTTCTATCCATAAACAAGCAAAACGTTTAGGTATTCTTATATTTATTTCAATTCCTCCATTTATCCAATTTTTCACATTATAACTATCTGTACATTCTATTACCATACTTATCTCATTATTTTCATTCATCTAAGAAAATCCTTTCATTTGTTTTAATTACTTTCTTTCCTTTTTTTAATCCATACTCAATAACATGTATATGGGGTCCATCATGAGGATGAAAACTATTGATATCAAACCTCACTTCCCTTAATTCGTCTAATGATTGTATTATTAAATCTCCAGCATCATTACGAAAAGTTGTTGCGCCCTTCCCAACAAAACCTTCAATTGCTTTTTGTGCTTTATTTTTGGATAACACGTCCAAATGACTAGATGGAATATCATCAAGGTATCTGGCGCCGCCAAATCTTTTAACGTTAGCAAGACCAAAGTATAATCCAGAAGTAACTATTTCATCTGCCGTCATTTTACAGGCTTGATCAGGCATTGTATACGGATCGAATGGTTCACCAAGTATAGTAGCAATGTCACGATAATGATCATTCATACGTTCATTGCTTTTATTTGAAAAGAAGGGTTTTTTAACTTTTTCTTTAATTTTATCTTTTAATGATCTGACACCAGGAATCCAATCGAAAGACAATGCATATCCGATTTCACTCCAGAATAATCCATTGACATCAACATTGTTTACACAATCGTTTCCGCAATAAACATACTCCTCCTCAGCATACGGAGATATCGGGCTTTCGGAGATGAAGCGGCCTAGCGCCGGGTCGTACCATCTGGCTTGATTATAGTATAAACCACTTTTGTCATCAAAATATTTCCCTGAGCGAAAACAATTTATATCCTGAGAATTATCAAATGAATCGCTGAGGTCATTGCCCCAGGCGTCGTACTCGAACTGGGTCTCCAGCGCCCCAGTCTTATCAACCGACGCTATAACATTCCCCGCTTCGTCTTTGATAAAGAAATGGGCGTCATCGCTAGTATCAATGACGTTATTTGATCCTAAGTCGAATCGTAAGCTGGAACCGAAATAGGAATACTCCACATCGCCGTTATCATCTTCTTCCAGATAAGGGCTGAAGCCGTTCCAATGAAAACGGGTGGTTACGTCGTTGAGGGATACACAAAATCATAAGTGGCTGCATTAATGGCATACAGAAAATCATGTGCATTCATCTAAAAATTTTTTGGGATTGCTTACATATTTGAATTCCACAGATGATTTAATTTCTTTTGAAATATTGGATTGGTTCAAATTAACCATATCATTACCACATGAGTATAGGTAACAATGAAACTTAGTTAATAAATTAAAAATAAAGGATAAAAAAAGTGAATAATCTTGCCGTAAATCAATCCTTACAAAAAAATCACATACTTTATTTCTTTCTAATAGAATATCAATTCGGTCACTATCTTCTATACCCCAAGTTGTATCAACCAAACAAGGCTTATTCTCTCCAAAATATTCATTTATTTCACAAAACAAGGCAATTGGATTAATGTCATCAAAATATTCATTGAAATCATATTCATCAAATTCACATCTCGAGATATTGTTAGGTATATAACCATAGTGATCATATAGTATTTTATGTGGTATCACGTAACAATCAAATTGCCAAGTAGCCATTTCCCTTTTCCTTTCTATTAATAGTAGTATTGATTAATGAGCAAAAAGAATTTCGATCATAGGAAAATTTTAGACGTTATATTATTTCGTTAGTATTGATCAAAATCTAAGTCTTTTACAGTTTTATACCCTTTATATGGTAATTTAACTTCCTGACTTGGAATTGTTTTCATTCCCAGCCGTTTTGCTGCACTTAATCTGTGATGACCATCAACAACATATTTTTTTCCACCAGATACTACATATTTAATAGGCTCTTTGATGCCATTTGTTTTTATATCGTTCATCAGTTTTCTAAAGCTTCCTTTACTTCGTGTCAGACTGTGCGTTCGGACAAGATCCTTAATTGGAATATTCCTTATGGATTTTCTTAAAAGACCTGTAAGTCTCCATATTCTTCCAACAAACTTACGAATCGAATATGCTAGTAAGATTTCACCTATTGGTTCAGGATTTGCAAGTTCAATACCTGCTTGATATCCAACAGAAATACACTTTTCAAGACATCTTCCTGTATCTGGATCAAGTCTATTATCTTCACCTTCTGGGAAGATTTCACGCATCTGCCGTTCTTTTTCTTCAGCAGCATCAATTACTTTCTCACCAATCAGCCCATTTACATCAACATAATTAACCGGATCGTTATGACAATAGGCATACTCCTCCTCAGCAAACGGCGCTATCGGACTTTCGGAGATGAAGCGGCCTTGTTGGGGGTCGTACCATCTGGCTTGATTATAGTATAAGTCGCTGATCGGATCAAAATATTTTCCAGAACGAAAACAGTTTATATCTTGAGCATTATCAAACGAGTTATTAAGATCATTTCCCCAAACATCGTACTCGAACTGGGTTTCGAGCGCTCCATCTTCATCCGCGACCGCAATAACATTCCCCGCTTCGTCTTTGATAAAGAAATGCGCGTCATCGCTAGTATCAATGACGTTATTTGATCCAAGGTCGAAGCGTAGGCTTGAGCCGAAGAAGGAGTACTCTGCATCACCGCTGTCGTCTTCTTCTAGATATGGGCTGAAGTCGTTCCAGTGGAAGCGGGTGGTCACGCCGTTGACGGTCCGGTCGAGTAACTGTCCGGTTCCGTTGTGGGCGTAGGTGTATTGGGCGGTGTCGGTGTTGGTTCCACTCGACCAGACTTTAACCTGGGTCAACTGTCCGGCCAGATTCCAGGCATATGCCTTACCATTCTCGCTGGCGGTATCAAAGGTGTTGTTGCTGTTTGAATCGACGAAGGCAGCGGTCAGGTTGCCCATAGCATCATAGAGATACTTGGTGGTCTGACCGCCAACCACGGCGGCAGTACTCAACTGGTTAGTATGCTGGCTGCTCAGGGTTGCGTAGGAGTAATTAGTCCGGACGCCATCCTCATATTTAACTGTGCGGTTTCCGGCGTTATTGTACTCGTAGGACCGGCTGAACTGCCCGTCGGCGGTCCCCAGGTCGTATGACTCGCCAATCAACCGCCCCAGCGAATCGTAGGCGAAATAGGAACACTCATCATAATCTGATACTCCATTCGCTATTATTAATTGGGTATTGATGAACCGGTAAGGCGTGGTTTAGGGTGGTTTTCATTATGACGTCCTGATCAGCGGTTCGGAAAAGCCGGATAGGATTGGCTTTTTTGAAGGCCAAAAGTTATAATAGACGGACATAGTTTTGATAATCGCCCTAATCCTGTGGATATATTTCTTTCCTAGTTTAATTGATGCCCAATGTTTTTCGCTTCCACGTAAGTAGTAGCATCAAGGGCTGACCGCAATGCGGTCTTGCCCTTGATACCCAACAATAGTGGTCTTTGGTTAGTTATTATATTGATTCTCTCATTTCTATTAACATGCTTTTTAAACATGGCCCGAATTCATTTTCTATGTTTCTTATATCTTCATCTTCAATTTCCAAGCCTTCACAGAATACAATACCCAAGTTTTCAAGGAATGACACTCCTATAAGTTCTTGAATATCTTCATTACCCTCGGACACACCTTTTTCAATATATTTGAGTATATTGTCTAGTTCATCTCTTAAGTCTTTATTAGGATTATTTGAAATTGATTTATAAATAGATATTACATACTCCGTTAAATCAATAAAAAAAACATGGGGAAGCAATTCGTCTACGTCTCTGATATGTTCTTCATAAACTGGACGTAAACTTTCAATTTCATTAATAAGTTCCAGAGTATATTCATTCATTGAATTCATTTTATTAGTTACCTTCTAATGCGCTTTGCAAATCATTTAAGAGACTTTTTGCAACAAGTTTATCGTAATCTGATGCATCAGGATTATTTCTTATCCATCTTCTTAATCCATTTGACACCTGTTGAGCTTTTTGAGTATGGAACTTACCTCCAGTAGGAAGACCAGTTTTTAATTCATTTCTAACTGCATCTGCTGTGCTTCCAGTACCAATTGCATCTTTACCTTTGTTAGCACCTTTATATAATGCTTTTACATAATTAGATAGTTTTCTGTTTTGTACATTAGGAATTTTCTTAGCAAGATCACCTACACTATTTTGTATTCCAAGCGAAAGATTACCAAGTTTATTAAATCCCGGCAGTTTTTTCAGCCATTTTACCGGGAGCAAGTAATCCAGGCCGAACATGGCCAAGCCGCCTAATTTTTCGCCCAGTGTTGCGCAATCGTCGTTGAGGAGATCCCATAGATCCTTGATCTCCTGTAAGGTCATTTTGATATTATAAAGTTTTAGCGCTATTTTGAATGCGGTAAATCCAATTTCACCATTTAAATCAACATAATTAACCGGATCGTTATGGCAATAGGCATACTCCTCCTCAGCAAACGGCGCTATCGGACTTTCAGAAATAAACCTCCCTAATTGAGGGTCGTACCATCTGGCTTGATTATAGTATAAGCCGCTGATTTGGTCAAAGAATTTCCCGGAGCGGAAGCGGCGGATGTTTTGTGAGTTGGAGGTGAAATTGCCTCTGAGGTCATTGCCCCAGGCGTCATATTCGAACTGGGTCTCCAGCGCACCGGTCTTATCAACCGACGCAATAACATTCCCCGCCTCGTCTTTTATAAAGAAATGGGCGGCATCCGAAGTATCCAGCGTTCCATTGCTTAGATCAAAGCGGACGCCCGAACCGAAATAGGCGTATTTCTCCGCGTCATTTTCCTCTTCAAGATACGGGCTGAATCCGTTCCAGTTAAAGCGGGTGGTTACGATGTTGCGGGATACTCATATTCACAGGTGATAGCATCAAGGGCTGACCGCATTGCTGTCTTGCCCTTAGCACTCAGTTTTAGCACACCTTCTACGATACTTTTTTAATCATAATATGTTGCCGAGTATAATATTTCAGCAAACATTTTCCAGGGCTGATCTTCGCTAAAGGGTAAATCCTTATTCTTGTAATAACCATGCATATCTTCTACCCATCCAGACATGGCTTCTAAAAATGTAGGAATATCAATGTTCTCCCATAAATCTTTATTTTCTTTATAATCATTGAGCAACATGATAATAAATTCTGCCAAATGTTGCCTTGTCTTAATTGATTTGATTTTTTCTTTTAACAAATTTTCGGGTAAGTTTTCTATATCATCAATATTCATATTTATTATCTCCTCTTTCTTCTGATAATAGACAATCCGTCATTAATTGTTGTTATATCACGTCTTCCTATTTCAGATGGAGTAGCAAGTATAGTCCTAATTGGCACACCGGCTTCCTGAAAAGCATGTAACCTTCTATTATCCAATGTCCATATTTTCCCACCTTCTTCAAAAACCCTTATTGGCGGAATTTGATTAGGTTTTATCTTTCCCGATTTTAATCCTTCAACCAACTTGTCATAGGAATGTCCATCCTTAAAATCATAACCATGAGAATCTTGTGTAAATCTAATCTTATTAGGATTCATATAATCAGTTATCTTTAAAGATAAACTGCTAAGAAAAAATAATCCTTCTAGCGGCGGGAATCTATCTTCAGCAAAGCTGAGCATTTCCTCACCAGCTACATCTGCCAAATCTCCAAGATCATCAGATACATTGCTGCTGCATTTGCCATTTGGAGACAATCCGGGAGGCGCATTGGATCGATTTTGAGGTATCAGAGTATCAAGAATCGGCTTCAGAGTCTTATCGAAAAGATATTCGAGAGGACCGGCAAGAGCATCGCACGCCTTCTCTCTAAGCGTCTTCTCAAGACCATTTACATCAACATAATTAACCGGATCGTTTGAGCAATATGCGTACTCCTCCTCAGCGAACGGCGCTATCGGACTTTCAGAAATAAACCTCCCCAAATCTGGATCGTACCATCTGGCTTGATTATAGTACAAACCAGTTTCGTTATCAAAATATTTTCCTGAGCGAAAAGAATTTATATCCTGAGAATTATTAAATGAATTGTTGAGGTCATTACCCCAGGCGTCGTACTCGAACTGGGTTTCTAGCGAGCCGGTTTTATTAAGCGAAGCTATAACATTCCCCGCTTCTTCTTTGATAAGGAAATGCGCATCGTCGCTTGTATCAATGACGTTATTTGATCCTAAGTCGAAGCGGATGCTTGAACCGAAATAGGAATACTCCGCATCACCGTTGTCGTCTTCTTCCAGATAAGGGCTGAAGCCGTTCCAATGGAAGCGGGTGGTATCACCGTTGACGGTCCGGTCGAGCAACTGCCCGGTTCCGTTGTGGGCGTAGGTGTATTGGGCGGTGTCGGTGTTGGTTCCACTCGACCAGACTTTAACCTGGGTCAACTGTCCGGCCAGATTCCAGGCATATGCCTTGCCATTCTCGCTGGCAGTATCGAAAACGTTGTTGCTGTTTGAATCGACGAAGGCAGCGGTCAGGTTGCCCATAGCATCATAGAGATACTTGGTGGTCTGACCGCCAACCACAGCGGCGGTACTCAACTGGTTAGTATGCTGGCTGCTCAGGGTTGCGTAGGAGTAATTAGTCCGGACGCCATCCTCATATTTAACCGTACGGTTGCCAGTATTATTATACTCATAGGAACGGCTAAACTGCCCGTCGGCAATCCCCAGGTCATACGATTCACCAATCAACCGCCCCAGCGAATCGTAGGCGAAATTGAATTGATTGGTGCGCAACGGAGAGCCGCTGCTGTCGAACAAAATGCGCGTCTTACTCACCATGCGCCCGTCATCATCGAAGGCGTACATCAGGGTAGTAAGCGGAACCAGCGTCCCGCTGTTGTAATTGATGGCGTCAGTAGCAGCGCTATACGAAGGTTCCTGGTTAGAGCGCTTATGCTCAACCCGCAAAAGCCGCCCATCAACTGCATCATACTTATTAACGGTCAGGACATAATAACCAGCGCTGATCCAACGCACAGCCAGCCGGGTCTGCCCGTCCTTGTTGTAATGGAATTTCGCCGTGACATAAGGACTAGAACCTAAAGAGGTTTGAGTCAATTGCCCGGCATCATCGAAAGTGAAAGATTGCGCAGTGTTCTGACTATTCCCGGTTGGACGGGTGATAGTGCTGATACGCCCCACGCCACGCCAAATCAGGGATTCAATAATCCCCAGCGCTCGCGCAGCATTGCATCCACATCAATATCTGGAGTATGATTCAAATCAAATTTCTCTTCTTCTTCCAGGTTGAATTGATTAAACATAGGATCAAAGTTGTTTATCCTGTGTTCCACTGTTGGAATCGAATTGGAAAAATCCCCGATTGCCAGCCAAAACGCTGGATTCAACAAATCAGAATAATCTCTGATACGGCGGCTCATGCCCACTTGTATTTTATAATCAGATCTGATGGACAAACTATTTAGCATATTGCCTTTGCTATTGAATGCAGCGCCCTTTTTGGGAAGCAGTGAATAATCCATCTGGTATGGTTGCCGGTTGAATATCTTTCCACTCTGAATTGGCTTAACATAGGAATCATATAAATCCGTCATTCCCGAAGCGGCATTGGCCACGAAAACATCCATTCTGGCGCCTATTCCCAAAGGCAAGTTGCTTTGGAACGGTTTCTTGTGTTTTACTATATCTATGGTTTGAATAACAGGATGTGCAAAAGTTGAAGATGGATTTTGAGTTTCAATTGAAACCGTCTCTGTGGATTTGCAACCTTGAAACCATAATGAAACCATTAAAAACAAGATGAATGGCGGCATCCACTGTATGGTTGACTTTTTGCATCTAGAAGCCTGTTGGCCTTTCATGATGCCCTCCTAAGCGCATATTTCCTACTAGAGTAGTGCAATAAATTACGCTTCTTCAAAATACGTAAAAATACGTTGTTGTGTAAACTCATCTCGCCAAATTAATAACATAATTTGGTATCTTTATAGATTATCAGAAAAATGGAAAAGCATCACTGGTTTTTCATTATTTCTCAAAAATATACTATCCTGAATTCGAGTTCAGCGCCAATTTGTGACCCTCCATAAACTCGCTACAGTCTTTTTTTCTATTTGAATGCAGTATACTTTAGTACGCTTCTCTAAACAAAGTGCATCAATAATTAATCTGACGGAAACTATACTTATGATATTCGATTTATCCGCCATACCGCAATCAGTTATACGGCTTTGCGAAATATTAGGTCCCCAAAAACAATATGTTGTTGGCGGCATCTTACGGGATTCCATCATCGCTTCCCCTGATACGGAGCGTATTCATAATATTACCGGCGCAGATTGGGACCTGGCTACGCCCCTTCCACCCAAAGAAGTGCTTGCAAGATTACGCCGCTCCGGCATAACCGCCGTCCCTATCGGAATCGAGCATGGAACCATTGCCGCGATTATCGATAACATCCAATACGAAATTACTACCTTTCGGCATGATATAGAATATGCAGATGGTCGCCATCCTACCGTGCGTTTCGCTCATTCGCTCGAAGATGATTTGCAACGCCGGGATTTCACCATCAACGCTCTCGCTTTAGATGTCCAAACGGGTCAGATTATTGACATGTTTCATGGAATTGATGATATCAAACAACGCATCATTCGCACCGTGGGCGACCCGGAAGTTCGTTTTATGGAAGATTATTTACGCATGCTGCGCGCTTTCCGCTTCGCGGCGAAAGTAGAGGGCAAGATTGATCCTCATACTTTTAAGGCCATCAGTTCGAACGCCCATCTGATTCAACATACATCCGCTGAACGCATCCGTGATGAAATCATGAAAATGCTGTCATACCCCGTTCCATCACATGGATTTATCCTGATGCATCAATCCGGTCTCCTGCGATACGTCCTGCCTGAATTAGACGCAGGATTCGATTTGGGGCAGAACCGCTTCCATGCTGATGACGTAGCCCGGCATATCCTATACTCAGCAGACGCCCTAAGCTCCAAGTATCCATTTCTACGCTTCGTCACCCTGATGCATGATCTGGGCAAGGTCCCGGCCAAGCAATATTTAGAACGCAAAGGCGATTACGTCTTTTACGGCCATCAATACCTCAGTAAAAAGATAAGTCGGCGCATCATGAGACGACTGCGTTTTTCCAATAAAGAAATCCAAACCGCCAGCGCTATCGTCGAAAACCACATGTACAACCTTAAACCGGGTTTATCTCTAGGCGCAACCCGCCGTTTCCTGCGTAAGTTAGGGCGCGAGAATGTTGACGGATTCCTCCGCATGCGCATGGCTGACCGGAAAGGCAACCGCTTGAATAATGACGGTTATGAAGAGGGTTTATTCCATTTCGTTCGCTCTGTCCGTAAAATCGACTTGGCCGAAGATGCATTAACCGTCAACAAACTCGAAATTAACGGTGATGATCTCATCGCAATGCACCTCAGGCCCGGTCCGGTATTCTCTCAAATCCTCAATCAACTGCTCGAAGAAGTTATCGATGATCCAACGCTCAATAATCATCAATGGCTCGTGCAACGCGCTAGTGAATTCGCAGAGCAAATTAAAGAAACAGGTGAATTAATCTTGCCCGAACGCCCTGATTTGGATGACAATAACAAAGAAGAGTAATTCGCCGCCTGGTTAATATCTGTTACTCAATATGCTTATATAATGCTATTATATTAACGCTTTGCTTTCGTCTTGGGAATCAGGGTTTTTTATGAAAATTATTCAATTATGCAGAACACTCGAAGGAGATCGGCTATGAAAGCAATCATCCCATGCGCCGGGCGGGGCAAGCGCTTGCGTCCGCTCACATTCACCAACTCAAAACCGTTGATACCTATCGCCAATAAACCTCTGGTTCACTATGCCATAGAAAAACTCCGGGATGTCGGCATCACTGAGATCGGCATCATTGTTGGAGAAAACACCCGTGATATGGAAGACGTCATCAATGATGGCGCAGAACTGGGAGTCCATATCACCTATATTCACCAGGAAAATCCCCTCGGCATTGCGCATACCATCATGGTCGCCAAGGAATTCCTCGGCGATTCGCCCTTCGTCATGTATCTGGGCGACAACCTGATGCAGGAAAATCTCGAGCAAGCGGTTCAACAATTCGAGCGTAATGGCGCCAATGCCATGTTATTCCTCTGTCCCACTGATAAGCCGCAACTCTATGGCATCGCCATCGTTGAGAATGATCGTATCGTTCGTCTAATTGAAAAACCGCAAAATCCGACATCCAACCTGGCCTGCATCGGTATCTATTTATTCGATTCCACCATCCATTCCATCACCGATAACATGAAGCCCTCCGCACGGGGCGAATTTGAGATCACCGACGCTATCCAGGGTCTGCTCGATAACGGCGGTCATATCGAACACCACATCCTCAATGGCTGGTGGATCGACGCCGGAAATCCAGACGACATGATTGAAGCCAACCGCCTGGTTCTACAGGGATTGCAGGAACCTGACATTCAAGGCGCCGTAGATGCTGAATCGGATATCAGAGGCAATGTCATAATAGGCAAGGGAACCCGCATCGAACACAGCACCATCCGTGGACCCGTGGTTATCGGAGAAGACTGCATAATACGCGCAGCCTTTGTAGGCAGTTTCTCTTCTATCGGAGACCGCACCGAAATCGTCAATTCCGAAGTGGAATACAGCGTAATAATGCAGGATTGTGAAATCACCGATATCGAACAGCGCATCGACAACAGCATCTTTGGACGCAACGTGCGCATCGTCCACACCCAAAGACGCCCCAGATCGCACAAACTAATTCTATCCGACAACAGCGCCGGTGAATTAGGCTAAATGAATAGAATTTTTTGATTCACAAAAAAATGCCCATCAGTGATGGGCATTTTGCTTAACCAGAGGGCGGGCGTCAAAAACAAGACCGCAATGCATCCAGTCCTTTATGCGATCACCCAAGCGTCTCAACATAACCCGGTTAATCTTAATCCCCCCGCCTCAATCGCCGAAGACACAATCCATAAAACAACCCCATCATCCACAAATAGAACGAAAGATGAAACATAATCATATAAAGCCAATTAAAATTACCCGAATTCACAACTGACGGAATACCATAAAGAAGATAAATAGGACTAATAGAATAAATATATTTTATTGGAACGTTCAACTTATAATAAATGGAAAACATACCTATTAACAAAGGGATAAAATAAACCATCAACGCGATACAGTACCCCCCGGATATAGCGCGGCTGACTTGGGCGTAGCGGATGGATAAATATGTGGTTGATATAAGCAGGAAGAATAAATGAAACAACAATATCAAGCCGTAAATCACTATATGGTGTATGTATAATAATGGCGTGCTGGCTAAATTAAACGTACTTATTAAAGAATAAAATATATAAGCAGCACTAAAAGGCAAAAAATACAGGATAGCAGTACGCGGCAGACAATGCGATAAAGCCGCTTTTAATTTTCCATGCAGGATAGAACTGACGCCATAAACCGTAGTCTGCATAAGCCCCCAGGTGCCGCGCTCGTGTTCACGGGCGAACAATGGACCAGCGTAAGCCGGCGCCATCTGCCCAATAGCCAACAGCACCAGAACCGCCACCCATCGCCCTTCAGAAAGCGGCGTCAACAAAAAGAACACATGACAAGCCATGATGATCATGTACCACGAAGAAAGCCCGGCCATGGTGCGCATGGCCGCATAGCCCAATCTTTCACGGACATAGAAAGGATTCTGACCATCTTGGTAATCCCACCAGGAAGCAGCCTTTTGGCCGCGTTTTTTGGGATTTTTACGTTGCCCGAACAAAAACCCGGGTTCCCTGTTCATTTCCCAGGAATCGCGAGTCCGTGATTCGACGAATCGAAGTCGGCTTTGCGCATTACGCAGCAACCATCCGGTTACTCCGGAGAACAATGCAACGGCTAATGTTAAAAAAGTATAAAAATATAGTTTAGGAAAAGCCTGTAGTAAACTCTGTTTCCAATTGAGGATATTGCCCACAACTCCGACCGCCGCATAAACGATGCCCACCCAGAAAGCCAGCGCCGCGCCGCCGATCACGACAGCGATAAACAGAGTGATGTGAGTCATGAAGATTGCGTTTATGGTGCTCCTGGCGTTAAGCGCATGGTAAATCGCGAACGAAGCGACAATAAAACTTATGTAAAGCAGCAATAATATTCCACCCACCATCTCCAGAGGCGAGACGCCGCCCCGCGCCACGCAAATCCCGATCAGGGGAAAGGTGGATATAATCAATAATGCCATAACGCCGACCGTTGAAATCAATTTGCCCGCGATGATTTTCGCCGCCGTCAGTGGAGTAGTCAGCAGTAAGGGATAGGTATCTTGCTCGCGCTCCCGGATCAGTGAATAAGCTACAATACCGGGAAGAATGAAAAAGATAACCACCAATTGGCAAGTGATAACCGCATAGAAAAGACGCCGTCCCAGGGGAAGCGATGGATCCAGATTAAAATTACTCGACCAGACCATGCATAGTATGGAACTTCCCGACATAAGCAATAAAGCCATTAATCCCCAAAAACGCCCGCTGCGCGCATAGCGTATAAATTCATGCAAAGTTATGGGATTCGTGCCAAGTTCTACTAGAAAAATCTGTAATTTATTACGCCAGCGCTTAAGAATAGTTCCCCGAATTTCAACTGATGTGATTGGTTGGTCTTGAGTATTATTCGCCATATTTAACCATTGGATATAGAATAATCGCCATAATATTTCCAGAGTGCAATCTACAGATGCAAAAACTCCATAAACATCCCTCCAAACAATATGACGGAAAACAAGCGCAAACGGTTTACTGCACCCACTAAACTAAAACAAATAGATAATTCTCAAAAACATCCCTGAAAAATGTAGGGGCGCCTCTCGTGGGCGCCCAAGCCACCCTCGCATCAATCCTAAAACAATCGAAATAATCATACTCCTCTAACGGGTATAATAAATAAAAGTAATTGTCAAATAAAAAAACCGCCGGTTTTTATATAAACCGGCGGTTTTTGTATTAGATATTACATAACAACTAAGCGAGCATGGCATCCAATGCTTCCACCATGGTCTGTTTTGGAGTAAATCCAACCCACTTATTCTCTATTTCTCCACCCTTGATAATCAAAAGCGTGGGTACGCTCATAATACCGAAACGAGTTGCTAATTCCTGGTTGTTATCAACATCAACAGTAGCAACCTTGGCTTTCCCAACATATTCTTCAGCCAATTCATGCACTATAGGCGCAATCTTCTGGCATGGACCACACCACGTAGCGCCAAAATCAACCAGAACTGGTACATCAGATTTCATGATTTCCGTTTCAAAATTTGCGCTAGTGATTTCTATCGTATTAGACATATCGTTCTCCTTCATTGATACTTCATGAACCACAATGAATCAATGGAATTAAAATCATTTTACCTATATGGTTATAATTCATCAAGCTGAGTCTACTGAAATCATGATACTTGGATACATTATTTATTCTCTCTGATCAATCCATTCTATAAATAATCCTCTGTATTTGGTCAAATTACTATCCATAATTCCACTTAAAAATAAGTCGATAAATTATGAGATAAATAAAAAATATTGTGATATTGTTTATAACATCTATGACGAAACGGTAAAAAGTCTACAACTGGTTTTATAACCACAATACTTAGTGGATATTCATAAGACTTATATACAAGATATAGTGTGAGTTTCGTCTTTCATCCACTTTTTGCCGACTCATCATCTATATTTTAATTATGTGCGTTATTATATTTGATCAGTAAAAACAGGGAAGAAATGTCTGATATATAAAAACTTAGATGCCAAATCACCATAAAGCGCCTTCGCATTATGGGTAAAAAGGTAAAAAAAATCGCTGGGAGGTATGGGAAATGCTCCGTACAAGATGGTTTTTAAGTTCGTTGGTTTTATCTATTTCCTTTGCATTACTGACTTCTGCATCAACAAACCAGTTGAAACTGCGGCATAAACTCACTCCAGGCCTTAAAGCCGATACCATGACAGAAGTGCAAATGCAGGGCGATTCGTTCCTGACGGGCGCAAAGGCTGCAACCCAGCTGCGCATGCAAATGCAGAAAATAATGCAGGTAAATAAGGTCGATTCGTTTGGCAATGCAACCATGGATGTCAACGTTCAACGCATCCGCACCCAGGGCAAGATGGAAAATTCTGATTTCAACAAAGACCTCACCGGCGATGAACTAAAAAGCGTAATGTTTGGCGCTGACCATATTGGAGTTGAAGTGTCGCCTATGGGGCAGGTATCTGGTACGGATGGTAATGCCGCCATGCAAAAATTGGGCATAACATTACCCGCTTCTGTTGGCGACAGCGGTGGGTTTGAATTTCCAACCTTTCCTGTCGAACCTATTCTGGTCGGAGATAAATGGACCGAAAACGGCGTATTATTACGTGGAGTTCAAGCGCAGCGCAGTAATTTATCTGGAGATAGCGTATACCAACTTAATAGAATTTATAATTCACCCAATGGGCGTATGGCCGTAATCCGATATCAGAAAGTATCTGATCTTTCCGGTTTGGGCCTGGGCGGTGGATCGAGTCTATCTGGTCAAACGGATATAACAGGCAGCGCAAGCGCCAATGTTGGCGGTTTAGTAATACAACTGAGCGGCGAAATCGAATTTAACATAGATCGCGGCGTTGTGGTAAAATCTACCCAACAAGGTTTTTGGAATCTTAATATGGATATTGGTCTCGGTGGAGTATCCAATTTGATGAATCCATCATTACAAAGTCAGAACAGAAAGCAAAACGCAAAATTAGATCAAAAAATGAAGATTAAAATATTGAGTAAATTTCAATGGTCTGGATTTCAAGAACCAAAAACCACTCAGAAAGCCCAAACACGGCAACGATTATTTATTCCTCCTAAAATTGAACCTCTTCCACCTACAGTTGAAATTTTACCCAAAGCCAAAACAGATGAACTTCCATAAATCTAACTTGAAAAGAATAGATGCAATCATACAAAAGGCTGCTAATAATCATTATTGGCAGCCTTTTTTTAACGATGAAATTTTTTGTTTTGCACTTCTCTTAAAATCTATTAGAATTCTATAAAGAGTGCGCGTTATTTGTGTTGCTAGTTGAAATATCAAAGGTTAAAAATGGGAATACATATCGTAAAAATATCCGACATGCTCATTTTGAATAGTAGCAATGATGAAATTGTTACATATTCCTTAGGATCGTGTATTGGGGTGACTTTATATGATCCAATCATAAAAATAGGAGGCATGATGCATTGCCTTTTACCTCAGGCGAAAATGAATCCCGCAAGAGCCAAGGCCAATCCATTTATGTTTGTTGACAGTGGGTTATTAACCATGCTGGAGGCTTTCGAAAAGCACGGCTCTATTCCCAAGAACCTGATATGCAAAGTCGCTGGAGGAGGCAATTTTTTAGATCCCAAGGGATTTTTCAAAACTGGTGAAAGAAATTATACAATATTCCGAAAGGTTTTATGGCAAAAAAGAATAATGATAAAAGCAGAGGATGTTGGAGGATCGATCCCTAGAACAATGGTGCTTTATATGAAGACGGGATTAACCGCAATCCGATCAAATGGAACCGAGGTTCTGCTATGATATCGCGAAAAGAAATCTTACAGACGCTGGATTCCTATCCTCCTCTGACAATAGCGGTTCAAGAAACCATCAAATGGATGCAGCTGAGTAATAAAAATCCCTCGGATATTGTAAACATTGTACAAGATAATAAACATCTCACTGAGGATATTTTACAAATTGCAAATTCAAATTATTTCAATAAAAATACAAAAGTTGAATCATTACATGATATTATTGTAAACTTGGGAGAAGATATCTTCTTTCAATTAACTGTTATATTAGGAACTATTCATTGGTTCAAGAAGACTATAACAAATGATCAAAATCCCACATGGCGCTTGTGGGATCATTGCATTGCTGTAGGAGTGGGAGTTGATCAACTTGCATCAATGCTGGAAATCAAAACACCGCAGTATTTATTCGTAAGTGGTTTTCTTCATGATATTGGCAAGGCTGTGTTCGAGAAAAAATTAATGGTGGATTCTTCTGAGATCATTGATTTCGCAATATCAAAATCATTATCTGTCGATGCAGCGGAAAGAAAATTACTGGGAATCGATCACATGGAAATCGGGGCGACCATTTTAACCAAATGGGACATGCCATCAAGTGTAGTAAATTCAGTTCGTTGGCATCATCAACCAATGGAATTCGATGATGACGCGCATCTGATTGATATGGTTCATTTATCAGACGCCATTACGCTAACGATGGGTCTTGGCCCGCAATATGAAGGCATGAATTATCATATATGCTCAGAATCAGCCCAACGATTAGGCGTAAAAACAGGTTTAATCGACAACCTGATACTCAATATATTGGATCATTTCGATCCTCTGATAGTATTATTCGCCCCGATAATAGGTGAGGTAGCATAATGTCAATTAACATTCTGGTTGTTGATGACTCGAAATTAGTTCACGCCATGATCGAGCAGACGCTTGAGATGGCGGGTATTGAAATAGCTCAACATTACAAAGCAATGAATGGCGCTGAAGGTTTGGCAATCCTGCGTTCTCATCCAGTAGACTTGATCTTTTCAGATATTCATATGCCTGAAATGGACGGCGTCGAGATGATTAGAACGATGATGAAGGAAGAGAGCCTGAAAATAATTCCTATAGTGGTAATTTCTTCAGAAGGAAGCAAAAAACGCATTGATGAATTAAAAGAAATTGGCGTCCAACACTTTATTCGAAAACCTTTTACGCCTGAAATCATTAGTGAAGTAGTTCTTGAAATAACCGGTGAACAAAATGGATAATCAAACTCAAGAAAAAATATTCGGGATTCTCGAATCAGTTTTAGAACAATTTGCCTTTGCTTTTTGCGAAATCATAGATAAAAGTGAAATTATAGATTTCCCTGATGAAATGATCCATTCATCACTCTCTTTTAGTGGTCCTTATAGTGGGGAAATTGCGTTAGTATTGTCACTTGACCTGTGCATTGAACTTGCGGGGAATGTGCTGGGAATGGATCCGGGCGATGCAGGAGTTGAAGATTACGGACAGGATTCATTGAAAGAACTGCTCAATGTACTGATCGGCAATGTACTGACTGAGTTGTATAGCGAAGATATATTGTTTGATTTTGCTGCGCCAACCAACAAGCGCCTTGATAAAAACGCCTGGGAGGCCCTGATAAAAGACCCCGCATCATTCACCATGAAAATTGAAGATTCCCTCTCATTGCTTTACTTTAAGATTGAATAATTAAAAAGGTTTGCATTATATTCCTACTTATACCAGCATCAAAAAAGCCCGCAAAAACGGGCTTTTTGAGTATCAAAAGAAAAAACAAACCAACATATTATATAGAACAGTTCATCGCTTTTATTTAGTATATTTCTTGATGCCTAGTCTTTCTTTAACGCCGGTCATGGTTTCCTGGGCGATGGGGCGGCATTTTTCGGCGCCTTTATGCGTAATGGCGTATACGTCATCCGGTTGGCTTTGCAGGGTTTGATAGCGGTCGCGGAAGGGGGTCAGAAATTCTTCCATCTTCCCACAGAGGTCTTTCTTGCAATCGACGCAGCCGATGCCCGCTTTGCGGCATTCACTATCGATATTGACGACTTCATCCTTTTCTGAAAATATGTTATGCAATGCAAAGATATTGCAGATTTCCGGGTTGCCGGGATCATTGCGGCGTTTGCGGTTTTCGTCAGTTACGGCGGTCATGATCTTCTGCCGTAATGAATCAGCTGGTTCAAACATGGAGATATGGTTGTTGAGCGACTTGCTCATTTTGGACTTGCCATCCAAACCCATAAGGCGCGGCGTCTGGGTGAGCAGCGCTTCCGGTTCGGGGAAAAATTCACCATAGGCATTATTGAACTTGCGGGCCAGGTCGCGGGTCAGTTCAAGATGTTGAACCTGATCTTCGCCAACCGGAACGGCCTGCGCACGGTAAATCATGATATCCGAAGCCATTAGGGCGGGGTAAGCCAGCAATCCTAAATTTATGCTATCAGGCGACTGGTTGGATTTTTCTTTGAACTGAGTCATGCGCTCCATCTGCCCCAATGGGGCGATGCAAGACAAAACCCATGATAATTCAGTGTGTTCATGTATATCTGATTGAATTACCAGAGAACATTTCTCCGGATCAATTCCACATGCCAGAAGCGCGGCAGCCATATCGAAAGTAAGCTGAGGCAACTCTTGAGCATCGAAAGGCGTTGTTATAGCGTGATAATCGACCACGCAATAAATGCAATTGTAGTCATCCTGGATGTTTACCCAGTTGCGTAAGGCGCCGAAATAGTTACCCAGGTGAACTTCACCCGTAGGACGAATGCCGGAAAAAACCCGTTTTTTAGTCATGGATCATCTCTCTATTATGGTTGATAAATTATTTGCGTATTAGAGAAAATATAACCCTACCAGCGACGCTGTCCAGCCGCTTGAGAAGCCATACTATAATCTTATGCTTATTTACTTGAGTCAAATATTGAGATATTAATCATATACAGTAGATATCATCTTATATCAAAGGACTGTTAAATGAAGCGAATATGCGTGTATTGCGGGTCCAGCCCCGGTTTGCAGCCGGAATATCTTGAAACGGCGAAAAAACTGGGTAGTTATTTAGCATACCGGAAAATCGGGCTGGTATATGGTGGTTCGAACGTCGGCTTGATGGGCGTCGTCGCTGACGCCGCCATGGAAAATGGCGGCGAAGCGATAGGCGTTATAACTAAATCCCTGGCTCTACACGTAGCCCATGAAGGTCTGATAAACCTGCAAATAGTTGATTCCATGCATGATAGAAAACAGCGGATGTTTGATTTGAGCGATGGCTTCATTGCTCTCCCCGGCGGCATCGGAACATTGGAAGAATTGTTGGAAGTATTAACCTGGGCGCAATTGGGATATCATAGTAAACCAAGCGGGCTGCTTAATGTATGCGGCTATTTTTCTGGATTACTTGATTTCCTTGATCATGCGGCTGAGCAACGATTTTTGAGGATTGAGCACCGTGATTTACTCATAGTGGATCAAGAACCGGAATCGTTGATCAAAAAAATGGATCAATATCAACCAGTCAAATTGGATAAATGGATTGATTAGAGCAGTTTTTATAATAAAGCCAAATGGAAAATCTATGGTTTTGGCAAACAACCCTCTCCCGAGATCGGGAGAGGTTAGAAGAGGGTTGATAACGACTACCCTTGTAAATAAATATTCAACGATTTTAACTGGCAAAGAATTCAAACAAAACTTATGGGTAAAGATCAGCCCACCGAAAGAGGGGCAAAACGCGCCAATCAAACATATTCCCGGCGTAATTCTTCCAGCATGATTTCGGTTAATTGTTCGGTCTTGCGCAGTTCAGCGAATTTATCCAGCAGGTCATTGATGGTCAGCCGCTTCTTATCTGACAGTGAGATATCATCAATGATTGCGCCCTTATTCATCATGATAGTTCGGTTGCCCAATTCGAGCGCCTGCTTCATGCTATGGGTAATCATGATGGTAGTAAGGTTGCCCCGTTTGATGAACGATTGAGTCAGTTTAATAACTTGCGCGGCTGATTTCGGATCGAGAGCGGCGGTATGCTCATCCAGCAATAAGACTTTGGGTTCTTGAATAACCGACATAAGCAAAGTCAAAGCCTGCCGCTGACCTCCGGACAGAGTTCCGATGACATTATCCAGCCGGTCTTCCAGTTGCATCTCTAAATGAGCGACTTGTTCACGGTAAATACTACGCATGGCGGAATTCAAGCCGAATTTGGGAGCTTTACGCTTACCGCGTAAG
This sequence comes from Desulfovibrionaceae bacterium, assembly GCA_963666895.2. Lineage (GTDB taxonomy): Bacteria > Desulfobacterota > Desulfovibrionia > Desulfovibrionales > Desulfovibrionaceae. The sequence goes on from CAXXNS010000016.1 coordinate 261,983, forward strand.
TTTGCTAGATGCAAATTCTCTGCAATGGTCATATCCGGCGCGGTTCCCATAAACGGATTTTGAAAAACCCGCGCGATATGGGTAGCCCGCTTAAAATCCTGCTTATTGGTCATATCCTCACCGGCAATTACGATTGTTCCCGTATCCGGCAGGAACGAACCGGCGATTGCGTTTAAGAGGGTCGATTTACCCGAGCCATTGGTTCCAATGATTGTTACAAATTCACCCTTTTTGACATGCAGATTGATGTCTTTAAGAGCATAGACTTCATTAATGGTTCCAGGATTAAATTTTTTATTCAGATTCGTTATTGTTATCATCTTATTCTTTAACCTTTTTGGCTCGCTTTAAGAATTCTTGAGAAAATTCAATGCCAAACTCTTTAGCCAATCCATTATTGACGTACATTTTGGCCGGCGCAAAATTATTGATAGGCAGCGATGCAGGCGATTTTCCATTAATGACCTTACATGCCATAATGGCGGTCTCTTTTCCGACTTCGATATAGTCCGCGCCAATCGAAATTAAGACGCCTTTCTCTGCATCAGAAAAGTTGTTAGAGAAATAGGGGATTTTATGTTCACGCAAGTATTTCGCGATGGATTCCAAAGCCAACATCACTGTATTGTCTCCAGAAGTTAGAAATATATCGATGTCCTGATTCATCAGCGATTTCAATCCATCCATCACTTCACTGGTGTTGCTGACATTAACCTCTAAAAGTTCAAAGTTATATTTCTTAGCCGTCTCACGCGCTTTATAGGTGCAGGCTTCCGAACAGGCTTCAGCCGGATTCCAGATCAAGCCCACTTTTTTGGCCTGCGGGAAAAGTTCACGCATCACGGCGATAGTATCCCCGACAGGTTGCAGAGTCGCCACGCCGGTTATATTTTCAATATGATCTTCGGGAGTTTTGGCGACTCCCATACGGTAGGGATCAGTCACCGCTCCGAAAATATGGGGAATGGTTTTATTGACCTGAGCGCAAACCTGCAATACCGGAGTGGATAAAGTAACAAGGTAATCATACTGCTGCCTCACCACATCCTGCGCTATGGATTGAGCCATACTGAATTCATTTTGGGCATTCTTAAGATCAATGGTGACATCAAAGCCATCCAGATGTCCGCCATTCATCAGTTCATTCTTAACTGAATCAGCGGCTTCTATCATCATCGGGTGGTCGCTGAAAATCACCAGGGCTATACGGATTTTCTTCTTTTCTTGATTGGTCGCCTTCTCTTTGGGCTGCTCTTTGCCTTCAAAAAGATAAGTCACTTTTGCTTTGGCAGTTTCTGGAACCTTGATGCCATCCCGGTCAGCAACAAGCTGATTAAGACCGATAATCAATTTGTTGTATCTCTCAAAGGGTATGCCTTTCGGGTCTTCCCCTTTAAGAACGCGATCAACCAGATGCGCCCCCTGGATGCCGCTTTGAGTGTAGTCATAACCCAACGAACCCAAGGCGCCGTCGCCCAAGCGTTCTACATCGCTGATAAAGATGGGAATCTTCTTGGTCTGCGCCGCTTTAACTATGGATTCAAAAGCGGAATATACAATGTTATCCGGACTCAGCACAAAAGCGTCAATATCCTTTTGCGCTAGCGAAGTCGCCGCTTGATAAACTTCAGAAGAATTGGTCACGGTCTGACCAAGAAAAGTGACGCCTGGATCATCCTCGGCGGCTTTTTGCAAGTTCCCCACATTAAAGACAGAATTAGCATGAGCCGGATCCCAGATGGCCCCGATTTTTATATCTCCGGGAAGAAAATCCCGTGCATAGGCCAACATCTGATCCATTGGCACCCAGCCATATACTCCCGTGACATTGGGCAAATGGTCTTCTTCGGATTTACCCCCGCCGATAATAAAGGGATTGGCCACTGTGGCGAATACAATAGGACGGGTTTTAATTTTATTAATCGCCGCTTGAGTGCAGGGAGTGGAGATAGGAACAATTATATCTACATTATCATTCAGGAACTTATCCAAGATGGAGTTTACAATAGGCATATCGCCATTGGCGTTCTCCACATAGATGGTGCAATTTTCGCCGTTCTTGTAGCCGATCCGCTCCATCTCTTCCAAGAAACTATCGCGGGTGATATTTAGCAATCCGTGATCAACCAGTTGGATGAATCCAATTTTGGGGCCTTTAACAATATTACGGTTGCTGTATTGATTGAAACCAATAACCAGAAGAACCAGAACAATAACGCAGCCAACTGCATATTGAATTTTATTTTTGGTCATAGATGATTTCAGGAATCCTAAAAATTCTGCAAACTGGTTTTCTCCATTGCCAACTTTCTGAGAAATAACCAGCGTTATTAAAACAAATACAGCAATCAGCAATTTTAGATCAAGTGGATTCATCCCGGCGTAAAGCGCGAAAGCGATCATGAGCCGGAATATCACTGAACCGATGATGACGCTGGCAACTTTGGCGGCCATGGAACGCATCCGGAAAATTGACTCCCCGATAATGACTGAAGCCAGGCCGATGACAATTGTACCAATACCCATGCCGATATCAGCGAATCCCTGATATTGAGCGACTCCGGCGCCGGAAAAACCAACTAGCCCGTTAGCCAGGGAGACTCCGAAAATCTTCATCCAATTTACGTTCACTCCGGCGGCGGCTGTCATGTTGGGATTGTTTCCCGTGGCCCGCATGGATAAGCCTAAATCGGTCTTAAAGAAGAGCGAGACCAGACTCCAAAAAACAAGGATCACAATAAAGAGCAAAATCATGATCCAAATTTCATTAGGAAGACCGGGATTGATTTGCTTAAAATAATCGACGAAGGTCTTTTCGCTAAGCAATGGAATATTGGACCGCCCCATAATATGCAGGTTGATGGAGTACAGCCCGGTCATGACCAGGATTCCCGCTAACAGGCCGTTGATTTTAAACTTGGTATTAATCAAAGCCGTTGCGCCGCCCGCTAGCCCGCCTAACACGAATGCGGCCAGCAAAGCAACTACCGGATTATAGCCGGAGGCCAGTAAAACCGCTCCGACCGCCGCTCCGGCGGTGAAGCTGCCATCTACCGTGATATCAGGAAAATCATGAATACGGAATGTAATAAACACTCCCATAGCCATAAATGCGTATAAAAAGCCTTGATTTATTGCGCCGACCCAAAGTTCCATAATTTATTTTCCCAATTCAATAATGCCAATCAGCCCGCTGTTCAGAACTGTCTGCCCCAGAAGATGCTGTACTTTCGTCACTTCCATTTGCGTTAAGACCCGGTTCAATTCGCTTTCAAATTGATCAACATTTTTACTGAGCGGTTCAAGTTCAAAAACGCCGCCGTGGAAATGGCAGGATTGCCCTTTGCCCAACAAAGTCTGGATTTCTGTTGAACTTTGCTCACGGTCACGGGCGCAAATCCCTGTCGCCGCGATGATATGATTGATATCAGTTGGTTCAACCGGGAAATTCATCCAGGCCGAAAAATTCGCTTCATTAAAAATTTCTTTGCCCTCATCCGGTTGATTATCCACAATGGGAACCTTGCGCAGATTCATGCCCCACAGTCCCTTGCTTTCCGCCAGAATAACCACTCCCAGTAAATCCGCTTCTGAAACGGAGAACAAATGATTGGTTAAATTGGCCAGGGTGATAAATGAGTGGGTAGTTTCAAAAGAGAGAATCGCCGAGTAGTTCCCCGAAAATCCAAAGCCATGTAAAAATTGATACTGCAAAGAAGCATTCTCTCCCGGACAAAGCATGAAATCGACCATCGGTCTGGTTACCGCAGGATAAAAGAACAGGCTGCGGTTTATGATCATCGCTTCGCCGAAGTAGTTTTTATATTCTTCATAATTATCCCCCAGCGCGGCCAGTCCGGTAGCGAATTGTACATCATTAGATTTGACCGGAGTTACATCATTTTCTGAATATTGCGCCAGAGCCAGTTTTTCTTGCGAACCGATGCCCGTCAATTTACCCGGTTCAGTCTTTTTTCTGATAAAGTTCAAGGTTAAATCATCAAACTGCTCTTTTTGAAGTTCAACCTGACTTGTTTGATTGCCTGCCAGCGCTTTGAGTTCTTCTTCTGATTTAATAATGGGGAAATAATTATCCAAGCCGCTCAGAGAGAAGATTTCCATTATATTTGCGGAGAGTTGATAGAAGATCAGCCCGCCATCAACTTTTTCAAGCTGTTTTTGAGCGTTGATAAAGACTCTCAAACCGACGCTGCTCAGATAAACGATTTCGCCCATATCAACAACAATCTTGCGCTCTCCCTGCTGAATTAACTCATCAAGTTGCTGTTGAACTTCTGACGCTGACATACCATCCAGGCGGCCTTTGAGATGAACGCACTTGAAACCGAGGTCGCTGCTTACGGTTAACTCAATCAACGTGTTCTCCTTATCTCTATAATATCGGGATTTTTTTGTAATAATTCAGATTTAATATTCAAGAAATTGTACATCTATTCATTAAACTGCAAAAGTTCAGTCTCTTGAAGTGATTATAACATTTACCTGATATTGATGATTTGCTTTTGAGATATCAATAGATCGAATATCGAATAACATGCGCTTAAGCGGATGTGTAAAACCATAAAAGATTTGGAGATATACAAAACCAGCGCCATTCCCTATAATGAATGGTCGCTAATGAAATGACGCTCCATGTACATCCTATTTCTTCAACCACTCAGAATAGTCATCAGACAAATCTCTGGGGCCGCCCGTATACCAGCTATACCCGTTGCGGCGCTCGTATTCGATTTCGGCGATGCTGTATTTGATAACGCCATCCCTGCCGCAAAAGATTGGGCGGTTGGTTCCAATTTCATAGAACCTGGCCCATAAAGGTTCGGCGGATTCGTCTTTAACTATAACTTTATCAAACCCTTTAGGCGTTCCGGGGGCGGGTTTCCGGATTTCCTTAATGCCAGTCAATTTAACCGCTTCGAACCATTCAACCGCACTTTTTATCGATTCTTTGATCTCATCGGTAGGATTATCGATCCCCATCAGAAAGCGCACCACGCCCAAACTCTCCGCACCGCTTAGGGATATCTTCTCATAACTTCTGGCTGGCGCGGGCTTTAGCGTCTTTTCATCATGCTGGGCGCACCATGCCAACCGCTTGCCATCCACCACAATCTGACATTTAAGGATGCAATCAATCCCCTTGGCCACTGCTTGCCTGGCTCTCATCTTTCTTGCATCATCGACGAAATCATATAGTGGATCATCTGAAGCATCCTGCAAGAAATTCATAACCCCGATCATAGCCCCGTCATTGAATGTAATCCTGGAATAGTATCCATCCTTAAAGGGAAACTGAGGCCAGCCGCCATTGTGGTATTGTATATCTATAAGAAAATCAAAACCTTTCAAGCAAGCTTGCTTAAAACGCTCCAGTTTGGTTTTCTGATAAACCTTGGCGAGATAGGTTAACTGCCTGTAAGTGGCGCTATTATCAATAGTTGCATCTTTTTTGGCATTCTTCGCGCTAAGCAGTTCTTTCTTTGTTGGCTGGTAAGAACTTGCGCCATATCAATATTCTTAGGCCATCCGCCAATATCTTTTTGATATAGCAACAGGTTATCCGCAATACGAATCGCTTCCTCACTGCCATACCAGTCCATTGGTTGATTCTGGCATTGCTTCCAGGTCATGGATGCAGTATCCGCCCAGCCCTGATGGCTTTCACTACAAAAGAAATTAACACAAAACACAAATATAATTAAACTTATGTGCGAAATAAACTTTTTCATAAAAATATCCTTGTAATTGGTTATTAACAGAATCTTCTCATTAATTACTCTAGTGTCTCACAAAAAGTGAAAGTTCGTCAACAATCTTGGTAAATATCTTTCATTATATTAGGGAAATTAAATTATTGTGATATACTTATAATTAAGTATTTATTTTTAAGTATTTATTTTTAAGTTTTTATTGTTAAGATGAATATTCTGCTTGTTTGAGATATGTATAGTTTCAAGAAGAGAAAAACGGCGTTTGAGTTTTCATTAATCCCAAAAGTTCCTTCTTCAAATTAATAGATATTATGATTTCGGATATAAACCTATGATTATAAATGTCTTAGGTTTAATCAATATATTTTATGGAGGTTTTATCAATGAAAAAAGTTTTTGCAATTGCCTCACTAGCGCTGCTTGTTGGATTAGTCGCGCTGCCTATCGCCCAGGCGCAGAAAGTTGAGTCTACACCAGTAGACCTAAGCGACTTCTGGAATGCCGATGGATGGCAGAACGATGCTGGAGAAGATCCTATAGCCGGAACCACAAATGAATCCGATTTGGGCGCCGGTTGGGGATTGGATGATGGCGGTAAAAGAGTACTAACAAGTTCAATTCCTGCAGGCGTCGTTCCTGGAGAAGTAAACGTTACCGAAGATGGTGAAGTAGCATTTTTGCTGCCAACTATGAATGCCGGTGAACTGGATGTTTATTATCCGGCTGGCGATACTATCCCTGTACCTGCTGGTCAGTATAAGTATGTATATTTGGCCTGTATGTCCGGTAATGGAACATGGCCAGGTAATGTTGATAATTGGGGCGCTGATGTTGATCCAGACACTAGCGAAGTATATGACGCCCGTGAGGAAGTCAACTCGTTCAAGCCAATTTATGAAGACGGCGAAGGCAGCTGGATTCCTGTTGGCACCGTTAATGACTGGTTCTGGAGCCCACCTGAATGGGTTGCTCCTGAAAGCGGCGATGCAGATGAAATCATAGCTGATTATATGACCTACGAAGGCGATCCAGATTATTACCTTAATTTCGTCGATGGCTTTAACCAAGCCAACCATGATTATGGACAGTACACATACGTTGATGGCGAAGGGGACTTTATTTTTGCTATGGAAGTTCCTGCTGGTCTGACGGATGCTACGCTACATTCTGAAATGTGGGGCAACATTAAATTATCGATTTCAACAGGCGATTTTGCTGATCCAGCCAGTTACATTGAAATTTTCAACTCGGTTGCTACCGACCAAGCCTATCCAGGCGGCGGCGATGGCACCGAACCAAACCGCGAAATTCGTAGTTTGGATATTTCCGAATATCTAACAGGCGATGGCGGAGAAATATTCTTTAAATTTGAAGATGCCGCTCCAGATCAACTAGATGCTGATGGCGTATCAAACGCATTTGGTCCACATGTACATCAATTGGGTCTGTATACTGGTCCAGTGGTAAAAACCCGCTTAGGCGAACGCCTGTGGCCAGGCTTGCTGCGTGATGATAATGCATCACCAACAGGTGGTTTGATCCTTATCAAGAAAAAATACCTATTGGATGAAACCAAGACTCTTACTTCTCTGGTTATGCCAAACAACATCCCGCGCAGCGATCCTTTTCTAAGCATCTTCGCTATAACAGTTGCTAACGAAGGAACTGGCGAACCTACTGCAGTCAATCAATTCATGCTGTTCTAAGAATTAATTGAATCAGTATTAGATTAAGTTTAAAATAAATCGCCCCCGTCTGAAAAATCAACCGGGGGCGATTTTTTATTGCACAATTTTTTCTCTTCCATAATCTCTGGAATCAAGTTCCCTACCCCACCAGGAAAGGGATAACACGGTTAATTAACTGAAAGAGGCGCGCCTTACTTGTGTAATGCTTCGATTATTGGTTTCAGGAATTTGGCTACAGCTCTTTCATGCATCTCGGAGGTCTCTTCTATAAGTTTAACGATGGCGCTGCCCATCACTACTCCATCGGCATGTTGAGAAATTGAAGAGGCCTGTTCCGGCGTAGAGACTCCAAAACCGACAGCCACAGGTAAATCTACTATTGCGCGGATGCGTTCCAGATTGTCTTGCAAATCGACGGAAACATCACTTCTTACTCCTGTCACTCCCATGCGGGATACATAATAGACGAAACCCCGCGCTACTTTGGCGATTTTTTTTATGCGTTCATCGGTGCTGGTTGGAGCGATGAGGTGGATCATGGCCAAACCTTCCGCATCCAAGGCTTTTTGAAATTCTTCTGCTTCTTCAGCAGGCAAATCCGGGACGATTACGCCATCGATTCCCGCCTTGGCGGCGTCGCGGGCGAATGCCTCTAATCCATAGCGGAAAAAGAGATTGTAATAGGTCATAATCACAATAGGAGTGTTCAAATCCAGGCGCAGTTCTTCTACCATTTGCACCAGGCGTTTGAGTTTTAAGCCCTGCTTTAAGCTGCGTTCTCCCGCCCGTTGAATTATGGGACCATCGGCGACCGGATCGGAAAAAGGCATGCCTAATTCGATCAAATCTACATCAATGCCAGACAAAGAGCGAACGATCTTTTCGGTCGTTCCTAAGTCAGGATCGCCAGCCATTATATAGGGCACAAGAACCTTGCCGCCATTGGCATTACGCCTGCGGAATGCTGCGGTAATTGCGGCTGCGCCGCGTATGTTATGATCGCTCATTTGATGACTCCTTCTAAATACTTCGATGCAGCCTCGACATCTTTATCGCCGCGTCCGGAAAGGTTTATGATAATATTGACGTCTTTGCTTAATTTCGGGGCAATCTTCAATACATGCGCGACGGCATGAGAGGATTCCAGAGCGGGGATAATACCTTCCAGCCGTGATAATTTAACGAAAGCCTCCAGCGCTTCTTTATCGTTAATGGACACATATTCGGCTCGTCCACTGTCTTTGAAAAAGCAGTGTTCCGGTCCAACGCCCGGATAATCCAATCCGGCTGAGATGGAATGCACCGGGGCGATTTGTCCCTCCGGGCTTTGCACCAAATATTCCTTGGCGCCATGCAGTACGCCAATTTCTCCAGCGCATAATGGCGCAGCATGCAGTTTGGTATCAATGCCATGACCAGCGGCTTCAACACCGATCATTTTGACTGATTGATCATGATAGAAGGGATAAAATAAACCCATAGCGTTGCTGCCGCCGCCGACGCAAGCCACTAGAATGTCAGGTAATTTACCATTCAGGTCATGGAACTGTTGCTTGGCTTCGATGCCGATAATTTTTTGAAATTCGCGAACAATTTTAGGAAATGGATGCGGTCCGGCGACGGAACCAATGACGTAATGAGTGTTGCCCACATTGGTGACCCAGTCGCGCATGGCTTCGTTCATGGCGTCTTTGAGGGTGCACGTTCCACAATCAACCTCAATGACTTCAGCGCCCATCAATTTCATGCGGAAAACATTTAATCTTTGGCGTTGGGTATCTTCTTTACCCATGTAGACGCAGCATTCCAGATTGAAGAGAGCGGCGGCGGTGGCGGTGGCGACGCCATGCTGTCCGGCGCCGGTTTCGGCGATGATGCGGGTCTTGCCCATTTTCTTGGCCAGGATCAACTGACCCAGGGTGTTATTGATCTTATGGGCGCCGGTATGGGCCAAATCTTCGCGTTTGAGATAAATCCGGGCGCCGCCCAGTTCTTCGCTAAGACGGCGAGCGTAATAAAGCGGCGTGGGGCGGGCGGCGTATTCACGGTATTCGGTTTTGAGTTCTTCGAGAAAACTGTCATCCTTCATCGCAGAGTCAAACGCTTGTTCCAGTTCTTCGAGCGCAGGCATCAATGTTTCGGGGACAAAACGACCGCCAAATTGGCCAAAACGCCCATTTTTATCTGGCATTAGATTTGAATCCGGCATGGGAGAATCATTGTCAACCATTATTTTTTTCCCTAAATGCATAAAGTGGTTTCACAGGATTTAAAGAAGAAGATAAAATGTAATGGATAAGAGTTTGAAAGAAATCTTCATCCATCCTTTTTAAAACCTGGTAGAAAGTGTAGTATTGAATTCTCGTAAAAGCCTGTCAAGATGCATTTACAGCGGCTGCTGAAAGCATGTCAGGATTGGGAACGCTACAGAGATGAAAACATCTCTAATCTTAATATAATTATATTGTATGGTATTGATCCAATGAAGGTATATAACAACATCGCCCAGGTCTATGACTGCTTTATCAATTGGGAGGAGCGCATTAAGCGCGAAGACCCGTTTTTTCAGCATTTATTTATGGAACGTTTAGCAACCTCTATTCTCGATATTGGTTGCGGCAGTGGAGGACATGCGATTCATTTTGCGGAAATGGGTTATAACGTTATCGGAATCGATAGTTCCTCAGAAATGGTATCATTCGCCCAAAAAAAAAGCGATGAGAATGATCTCGACATCGAATTCCAATGTCTGCCTATGACCGATTACGCATCGCGCATCCAACAGAAATTCGATGCAGTTATTTGCGTGGGGAACAACCTGCCGCATCTACTTGAAGCCGATGCGGTTAAAAGAGTATTTACTGAAACTATCGCATCAATGAAGGATACCGGCGTAGCTATTTTCCACGTGCTGAACTATCACCGAATCATGGCTAACAAACGGCGCGACTTTCCCGCTAATTCGCGTATTGTGGATGATAAGGAATATGTCTTTTTACGCAGCTACGATTTTCTCAGTCCAGACCTGAATTTTCATTTCGCCTATGCTATCAAAGAGAATGGTCAATGGACTTCGAAGAGTATGCAAATGAAGCATCATCCCTGGAAAGATGATGAACTAATCGAGCTGGCCAAAGAAGCGGGATTCACCCAGATCATGACCTATGGCGGATACGATTTTTCTGAGTTCGACGCCGAGAAAAGTCAGGATTTCATTATGGTTTGTGAATTGGTTGAGGATGATGATGATATTAAGGTAGAGGGATTCGACGCGGATGGTTGGGACGGGTATAAGTAGCTTTTGGTCTGAATCTGGATGACCAGGATGGAAGGATATTCAGGATTTAATGTTATTGGGTGATTATAAGGATTTGGAAGTTTTGCGTTTGCGCCAGTGATCTCATCAAGGGCTGGACGCTTTGCGGTCTTGCCCTTGGCGCCCGTCACAAGTCCATTAAATTAAGCCGTGTCGTCCCATCGCGTAGTTCTAATAAATCGAACAAGACGACACTTCCAACCGTGATAGCATGTTTTCCATGTCGCTGCGCTTGAATCGGGATGGTCCTGAGTGCAGAGCAGCGGCTGATGCGCAGGCTATGGCGTACCGGAACAATGTTTCAGTACCAGCTTCGCGGATGATGCCATATAGTATGCCGCCAACCATGGCGTCGCCGCATCCGACTATATCCTTAACCTCTGCCTCGCTCATGGGAATTACCAGATGCAAGACATCATCTTCTAATCCTACCGCCAGACCTTCTTCTCCAAGCGATATGGCGATTAACGGTATATCAAATTGCTCACGGATTATTTGGATTGCGGTTAACGCATCATTCTTGTCATGGACCGGCATACCGGTCAGTTCTTCCGCTTCGGTTTGATTCAGTTTAATCAGATCGGGCGCCGCCGCCGCTCCCTGGCGTAATGGTTCTCCACTGGCGTCGAGCAGTGTTTTGACGCCCCGGCTTTTACACAGAACAATCATGTCGGCATAGATGCTATCGTGAATACCGGGAGGGACGCTGCCGGAAAAGGCCGCCCAGTCGCCTGGTTTAATGGTTTTGGAAAAATCCTCAATTAAATCCCGTAGGGGTTCGAGCGGAACCTTCTCGCCTTTGATTTGGACATGGGTAGTTGAACCAACCTGCGACTCTAATATGGTGCAATGGCGGCGGGTTTGAAAATTGCCTGAGAAGGCGTGACATTGAATATTACGCTTACTGCATATGTCTGCAAATAAATCTAAATCCTTTGCACCTATCAGAGCATAGCTATGGGATGGCTCGTCCAGACATGCCAGCGCATTGGAAGCGTTTAGCCCTTTTCCGGCTGGAATCATATTGTATTCTTCAGACCGGAAAGTTGTTCCCTTTTCAAACTGACCAACCTCAAAGATGAGGTCAATTACAGGATTAAGAGTAATCGTATGAATTCGGGGCATGGGTTATTTCTTCCTTATTCGTATTAAAGCGCTTTGAATATTACCGTGCGGCGCCCACGGCAAACCGGTATTCATCAAAGTTTGCCCGGTGGCGCTTTGTTCCTTTATATCTCCAGACAATACATAAACTGCTTCAGGATCAAGGCCGAGCAAGCGAACCGGGCGGTATTTGCGCCTTGATTCGGTGCTGCCGGGCAGGGTTTCCCACAAGTTGAACTGAAACACCGCCGCGTCGGCGCCGTCCTGGCTGACATATTGCAGAGCTGAACGTTGATTTTCGAAAGGCGATATAAGGCGATGAACGATGCCATGTTGAACCAACAGGCGAATTTGCTTGTATTGATGAATGTATTCAGCCGCTTCTTTGATCTGATCATCCGGCCATTTGGTTATGTCATCGCCAACGCCCAGGATGCCGCACATACCAACATGGAAGCGGAATTTCATTGAAGGCGTTGTTTTATGCCAATCTTCGTGGGTGATCCAACTGACCATGGTTTTAGCGGGGAAGGCCTGCAGGAAGCCGTATTGAATCATTACCCGATCAGCGGGATCGGTGTTGTCGCTGGCCCAGAATTGATCCATGATAGACAAGTTATGATAATTAATCCGACCGCCGCCGCCGGAGCAGCATTCAAAAATCACTTTAGGAAAACGCCGTCTGAGCGTATTGACCAGGCGGTGAAAATTATAAAAGTATCTGATACGGACTTCGCGCTGCATGGCCGGATCGGCGTCGGGCCAACCAGGCTCAGATAAACTGCGGTTGTAATCCCATTTGATGAATGCGATATTGTATTCGGTCAGCAGGTGGTTCATGGAATCGAGCAGGTACTTGAAGACATCTTCCCGCGCCAAATTGAGCATCAGTTGATTGCGTCCTTCATGACGGGTTCGTTTGGGGTAATTGAAACACCAATCAGGATGCTCGCGGTAGAGGTCGCTGTCGGGATTAACCATTTCCGGTTCGACCCAGATGCCGAAATCCAATCCCATATCGTTGATCTGTTTGATCATGGGATGCAAATCGTTGGGGAATTTATCGCGATCAACCACCCAGTCGCCCAATCCGGCGTGGTCATTCTTACGTCCCTTGAACCAGCCGTCATCGATGCAGAATAATTCGACTCCCAGGCTTTTGGCTTTTTTGGCTAATGCCAGTTGCTGCGATTCTGTTATATTGAAGGTTGTGGCATACCAACTGTTATACAGGATAGGCAGGAATTTGTGACGCATAGTAGGGCGCAGCAGATGATTAAGGGCGTAGTTATGCATGATGTGTGATGCGCCGCCTAATCCGGCATCCGTGAATCCAAAGACAATTCGCGGGGTTTCGATACTCTCTCCGGGTTTGAGCGTCCAATGGGTGTCCCAGAAATTGATCCCGCCCACAATCTGAACCTCGCCGGAGTGGCGTTTCTCAGCATCCAGGCGCCAGTTGCCGCTCCATTCGATTCCGCCAAACCAGAGGTCGCCGTCAGTTTCGCTGACTGCATCAGCCCGGCCAACCGCAAACCAGGGAGGATTGGTGAAACCCACGAAATCACGCACCTGTATTGATTTGGTTCCGGTAGTTAAACGGGTTTTCTGCGGCATGCATTCCATACCCCATTGACCGCTGAGATGATAAAAGTCATATTCATCGGCCTCAAGTTCAATGGAACCGGACTGGGCATTCTCGATCAGGATAGTCTCTTTGCTCTGGTTTTTTAATTCCATCCATTTTTGGATCAAATCCAGTTCGGGAATGACCCGGTACCACTGCGAAACGGTTAAACCATAGGCGTTGTCGATTAAATCAATGCGTAGCGAGGCATAGCCATCCTTTTCTGCAATCTCATGTCCTATATAAACCAGTTCTGCATCGCGCGTTCCATCAGCATAGAGCACCTCTAATTGGGGAGTCTGATGAATAAACCCTCCACGATAGGGAACCTCCCGGTAGGCGCTGCCCGTCATTTTATTTACGTTAATCCGTGCGCCATGCAGGCTTTGGAAATCGCCTTTGGGGCCGTAATAGACAGGTATCACGGCGCCATCGCTGGCCAGCGCCATTTGATAGACCGAAGATTCGGTCTGAATGGTCCAGCGTAGTGGATTTTTGGATGTTTCTATGACATCTGATGATGCCGGAATACTGGCTGCGGAAAGAGATATTACAAGGAATATCAGGGATTTATATAGGTTTAAGGTGCGGAGTGGCATTTTTTATTCTCCTGATTTTTTTTAGTGCTCTTCTTGGGCGCCCACAAGAGGCGCACCCTACTTTTCCTGAGGGCAGAGGTGATTGGGGCGCCATATCCATATATTTGTGGTTGGCGAGATTTCTAATATGGCAAGTATCCCAAACCATGAGATCAAAGAAAAGGGCGACCTTGCTCCGAGGTCATATATTTAGAAGAAAATCCTTAATCTCTATAATCAACATGGCTCTTGCGATATTATTAAAAACAAGTAATTTGATTTTAATAATATCCACGATAAAATACATATTACTTATCTATGACTCTAAACGAGGTGTTTATAATGACAGAGAAAAATAGACGACAATTTATATCAACTTGCGCCGCCGCAGGCATCGGCTGCTCCATCAGCGGCATCCTTCCCCAATTTGCGGAAGCCGCCGCCCCATCAATGAGCATTGCCAAGTATAAAACATCTCCCACTGAAACTGCGGCGATTGCGGAAGAAGCGGAGAAATTGACCCGCGCCGCTATTGAAGCGCTGGGCGGCATGTCGCGTTTCATCACGAAAGGCGACGTGGTTTTCGTTAAACCAAATATCGGTTGGGACCGTAAACCTGAACTGGCGGGCAACACTAATCCCGATGTTGTGGCCACGGTTATTAAAATGTGTCTCGAAGCAGGCGCCAAGCAGGTTAAAGTGAGCGACAATACATGTCATGCTCAAGAACGTACTTTCGCCCGCAGCGGCATCAAGGAAGCCGCCGAAAAAGTCGGCGCCCGTGTATTCTTCCTTAACCCCAAGCGTTATAAGAAAATGGCTATTGATGGGAAAATTATCAAAGAATGGGATATTTATCCAGAGATCATGGAAGCGGATAAACTTATCAATATCCCCATCGTTAAACATCACACTATCAGCGGCGCCACCATTGGCATGAAAAATCTTATGGGCATCATAGGCGGCAGCCGGGATCAATTTCATCAGCGCATCGATCAAACCCTTCCCGATCTGGCAGCTTTTGCCAAGCCTGACCTGATTATTGTTGATGGAATCCGGGTATTGCTGCGTAATGGTCCAGTGGGCGGCAATATCAAGGACGTAGCCCGCAAAGATACTATCGCTGCTGGAACCGATCAGGTGGCGCTTGACGCCTTCGGCGCTGAACTGCTGGGACGTATACCTGAAGAGATCAGCCATATTAAAGAAGCAGCTTTACGCGGTTTGGGCAAAATAGATTATAAATCGCTCGCTCCCAAAGAAATTATGGTTTAATAATCATATCAATAAAGCGTTCGGGCGGCTGCTATATTGCGCCCGAACGCATGTTATATCCTTCGATATGATATCTCCAAAGAAACATGACTCCTAAATACTATGGCTCCTAAAAAAAAACATACCAGTTGGGTTGTCTGGCTGAGACGCTTCACTCAGACTTTTTTCCTTTTTCTCTTCTTTTACCTGTTTTTGCAGACGGTTTATAATCCGAATAACGATATTGGCGGTCAGATAACCTTTTTCTTCGATATCGATCCTTTGGTTATGACCGCAACTTATGTGGCGGCTCATGCCATTCCGGCGATTCTGCTGCTTTCGTTAGTTACACTGGGAGTGACCTTTCTATTCGGGCGTTGGTTCTGCGGGTGGATCTGCCCTTTCGGCGTACTGCATAATTTCTTCACCAGCCTGCGCCAACGAAAAGTCAAGAACCTGATTAAACAGGGAAGATTTACCAGCGGGCAGAAGATCAAATATTATATTCTGTTCATTTTTCTGGGCGGGGCGCTGTTGGGCGTTAACGCTGTCGGCTGGTTGGACCCGTTCTCATTTTTCTACCGTTCTTTGGCGACATCCATATTCCCGGCGATCAACTGGGGATTCGAAGCCTTCTTTAATCTGGTATACCAAAACGATCCATCTATCGGGCCGCTGCACGCAACTTCGATTACCGAACCGGTGTATGAAAAAATGACCGATTTATTCCTGGCCACGAAACAACCAGCTTATGTTGGAGGCGTGTTGATCGGCTTTTTATTCTCTTTTGTGGTTGCGCTTAATTTTTACAAAGGACGTTTCTGGTGCCGCTACTTATGCCCCCTGGGCGCCATGTTGGGAGTTGTGGGCAAGAATCCATTAGTGCGGATTCACAAAGACGCGGAGAATTGCCACAAATGCAACCTCTGCATCGCCGATTGCCAGGGAGGCGCAGAGCCTCAATCCGACGGCGGTTGGAAACCATCGGAATGCTTCTATTGCTTCAATTGCAGCGACGCCTGTTCAACCAACGCCATTACGATCTCCATCAGCAAGCCCTCTTTCGTTAAAAGCAGCGCCAAGTGGATCACCAATTTCTTCAAGCCTCCCAGAGCGGAAAGCATCAACCTGGGTCGCCGCAAGATCATTGCTTCAGGAACCGGCGGCGTGGTTGGCGCACTCTTATTTAATTCACATCCATTGGCGGATAGCCGCACCTATAATCCGGCTTTGATCCGCCCGCCCGGTTCAGTTGAAGAGAATGATTTTCTGGCAAAATGCGTTAGATGCGGCGAATGCATGAAAGTATGCCCGACCAACGGCATCCAACCGGCCTTTCTGCAAGCGGGACTAGAAGGCATGTGGACGCCGGTTATGAATATGAAACTGGGCTACTGCGAATATAAATGCACCCTATGCTCACAAGTCTGCCCGACCGACGCTATTCCACTCCTGACCATGGAAGAGCGCAAACCGATTAAAATCGGACAAGCTTTCTTTGATCCCAGCCGCTGCCTGCCTTATGCGTTAGCAAAGCCATGCATCGTCTGCGAAGAACACTGCCCGACTTCTCCCAAAGCCATCTGGGTGAAGGAGATTGAGGAGATAAACTCCGCTGGCGAAACAGTGAAATTGCATCGCCCGTTTGTTGATCCCCAGCGATGCATCGGATGCGGCATCTGCGAAAATGTCTGTCCGCTCAAAGACCGTTCGGGAATCTACGTGACCAGCGCCGGAGAGACGCGCAACAAAGATAACCACTTCCTACTGGAATCCGGCATTCCCGGTTTGGAGATGCAGGATTCAGGTGATAGTGCAAGCGATCCTTATGGTAGTTCTGGTTCTAGTGAGTCTGGCAGCCCGTATGGTGGGTGATTGAATTTATTTGACACACCGGCTAGAAGCCGATGCTCCCCATTCAATGATGCTCCCCGTTCAATGATGCTCCCCGTTCTATGATGTTCCCCGTTTCATTCTCCTCATTTGTGTACGGAGAGTAGCTCAGCGGGAGAGGGGACTTGGTTACTCGACATTATAAGTTGGATTAGTGATTCTGATCCTTACTATTGCCATAGCCGGTTCCGTCGTTTAGTAGTTCTACGACGTGCATTACTTTTAGAGGTAGTTTGCGTTTCTGGACGCCATAGGCCAGTTGGAGCAGGCAGCCCGGATTGGCGGTTAGAAGGATGTCGGCTTCGGCCTTTTCGACATTGCCCATTTTGCGGTCAAGTATCTTCATCGACATGTCGTAGTGGGTGACGTTGTAGACTCCAGCGCTGCCGCAGCACCAATCCGCTTCGGGCAGGTTGACCAATTCGACGCCCGGTACGCTGCGGATCATCTTTTTGGGTTGCTCCCAAACGCCTTGAGCATGGCATAGATGGCATGGTTCGTCGTAAAGCGCTTTGACCGGTTCGTCGAAGGGCGATTTTTCCGCTTGAGCGGTATGGGGCCATTCGGCCAGAAATTCGTTGATCTCTCTTACTTTGCTGCTGAATTGTTTGGCTTTCTCTCGATATTCTGGATCATCCTCCAGGAACTCTTCATATTCCTTACAGGCCGCCGCACAGGCTGCGCAATCGGTTACGATGTAATCTACATTCATCTTCTCGAAGAGATCGATGTTATGCCGCATTAGATCCAAGGCTTTGTGTTTGTAGCCTTCGGTCAACAGCGGGGCGCCGCAACAACGGATATCCTTCGATGTTACCACAGTACAGTTGCTGCGGTTCAAAATGTTCATGGTGGAGTTGGTGGTTTTGTTGAACATGATGCTCATCATGCAGCCCAGAAAATAGCCAACGCGGGCTTTCTCTTCGCCCCGCGCGGGGACTAATTCTGGCAGGGTATGGCGAAATGGAACTGTTAATCCTCTGGGCGACAGGGCTTCCATGAAACCTAATTGCTTGGGCAGGATTTTGAAAAGACCGATTTTATGCAGCAAATCCTGCAGGCCGCTTCGCTGATATATACGCAAGGGAAGCGCGGCCATCTCCAAACGCCAATGGCGCAGGAAGAGCCAGCCGAAGAGGAAATTTTTTAATACTTTGACGAAGGGGTTATGTTGGGCGTTCTGTTCTACCTGGGAACGGGCCGACTCGATCATGTAACCGATGCGGACGCCGGAAGGACAGGCAGTCTCACAAGCGCGGCAATCCAGGCATAGATACATCTGCTCGGCAAAGTTATGGGTCAGTTCCAGGCGCCCGTCAGCCACGGAACGCACCAGGGCCGCCCGGCCTCTGGGGGAAGCGCGCTCCACTTTCATTATGTTATAAGTCGGGCAATGAGGTAAGCACATTCCGCACCGGATGCAATTTAGGATCGTTTCATAAGTGGGAATATTTTCCCCCTTGAAATAACCATGCTGATTTGATTTAGGTTTATCATGAGAGTGTGATGAACATGCCATTTTGTTTTTATCCTGCTAATAAATCCGGTAGACCGGAGTAAGTTTTGTGAATCACATATTTATATATAATAGTACAGTTCTTAGCGGAAAGAGGCAACGGAATGGAAATAGAGAGATGATAAAAGAGGCAAACTCAATCAAGGGCAGAAAATACAATATTCACTGCCCTTGGCGCCCAACTGTTGTAGGTTTATTGATCTTATTGATTATTGATCAAACCAGGTACGGCGCTGGCATCCCAAAAATAGATGGAATCCTGTTTGGCATGGATAGAGAGGTCATCTACAACTATTTCGGCTGGACCGCCCTGTAATTGGATGATCATCATTATCATAGCGGGATTAGCTTCTTTAAATTGAATGGAACTTTGCGCTTCCATCCATGCATCGGATGGAATGGAATCCAAGGTATAGTTACTGTATCCCAAACTGGATAAAGCAGCATTTCCCGAACCAACATTTACCATGGCGATAGTGAATATGCAGCTATTATCACCTGAAATACGCTTAACTGATGCAAGACCATAGAACCGCTGAGAAGATTCGCTCTGCAATAAAGCCCCGGATTTAACTTTGAGAGGAACCCTAACCTGGACTACAGGGAGAACATCACCAACACTAGGAGGAGTTTTCAGTCTGAGCGACCAGTCATTGGAAGATGGATAGATTACATGGTTCTCATCCTGAGATATAGAATAACTTCCTCCGGCGATGCTGTTGTTCAACACAACAGAATCAATACCATAGCCAAAATGCTCAGTTTCAGTTACTGCGGTTGCGCCTAAACTCGAATCCAATTCCCGATAGCCATCAAGGAAACGCATGCGTTCAAATACTATCTCCGATTCACCTTGCAACGGGCCAACCACCTGGATTAGCAATAAAACTCTGTCTGATTTACGCTGATACTCCAACGAGAACTCTCTTTTATCAGAGGGGATATCCTGACCAAGCGAAATTGAAATGGACTGTTGGTAAACATCATCTCCATCCAGTACAGCTAGAGCTGCCTGTTGAAGCGGTTCTCCAGTGGAGGATGCGATAGCGCTGAAATAGACCGATGTTGCTGCAACCGGAATGGAACTGGTCCATTCTGAAAGGAGTTGTATCGCTTGACCAGCGCCCAACCTGATAGTTAGTTTATCCTGGCCCAGCTCATACTGTCCTAGTGGAAAATTCTCTACTGCAATAGTTTGAAATCCTCTGTCTTGCAGGGTTGCGCCATCAGATAAATTCCGGTCAGGCGCGTTTGAGGTTTCGCCAATGGGAATAATCAGCACATCAAAATCATCTTCCGGCGAGAGTTGCTGAGCATACACTGGTACAGCTATTATCAAACCGCCTGTTAAGAACAGCAAAAAAAACGTACATCTGGTTATGGCACGTAACGAGATTAAATCCATTATCAGTTACCTAACATTAAGGAGATTAATATATTATCTCTTAATTATTTACACTTGATGACATAACTTTATTTTCCATAATCATTAAATCATCATGGAAATTCCTGGTGAACATTACATCGAGATCGCCGTCTTTATCAAAATCAACACTTTTTAGAACATAAATTTCCCCATTTATCGCAGTGCTGCTGATGGGGAAGGTTGCCATGCTGAAGACGTCTTCACTACACGCCGCCAGTAGAGCGAGGCCATCCTGGCTGCGATGAAGCACAATCACATCATAATCTCCATCAACATCGTAATCGGCGATATCAAAGGCGACTACATCACCGGGAGGGAAGATCGATAGTTCTACAGGTTGAGAAGCGAACCGGCCCGATCCATTACCACGAAAATGCTGTACCGCTCCACTGAAATCCAATACCATTAGATCATCAATGCCGTCTTTATCCCAATCGAGCAATTTCAGATCCATGGCATTATTGCCTTTCAGAGATAGATCGGTGCGTAGAGTTTGTGATAATTCAAGTTGACCGCCTTGATTGAGAAACACCAAAACCTGCTCATCACCAGCCGTCGAGCGGGCGCCGACCAGAATATCAATGTCTCCATCAGCATCCAAATCGCCGCCTTTAATGAAACGGGTGATGCCGCTGATGTCGATACGTTGCTGAATACTCAATTGCGCTTGATCCACCATAGCGACCAGAATACTGCGCTGATCCCGGATAACAGCATCCATCAGGTTATCGTCATTGATTTTTCCTACAACCAGAGACTGATAACGAACGCCATTTTCGATATTATAAATATCGGTGATGCGCTCATCTTTCAAAACAAGCGTATATCCTACTGAGTAGTTCCCATCAGCATTGAGCTGATGGATGATTAACTCTTCCTGTGCGGAATTCAATTCATATAGATCGTCAATGCTATCGCCGTTGAAATCGCCCTGCGCAATATTGGCGGCGCCCAAGTTAGAATTGATCTGAGAACGCAACGACCACCGATTATCGATATTTTCATAGAAGCCAATCACGCCTTGATCATAATGAGCCACGATCAATTTATCAGCATCTCCACCGGGAACGACTAACCAGTCAATAGGCCCCATCATCATCTGGTTAGAAATGGCGCCTGAAAAATCGAAGGCGTCAGAGCAATTGGGAAGCGGCGTAGCCGTCGGTTTCGATGGCGTCGGAGTCGGCGCAGGCGGAAGCGTAGGAGTCGGCGTACCTAACACTGGAGTAAAGGTTGGAGTAGGAGTAACAACTGGCGATGGAGTATCGGATGGCGTTGGCGTATAAGTAGACGTAGGCGTGAACATCGGCGTTGGCGTGAACGTCGGTGTTGGCGTAAATGTTGGTTCAGGTAGAGTTGGCGTACTGGTTGACGTGTTAGTTGGTACAATAGTATAGGTAGAGGTCGGAGTAAATGTGTTTGTAGGCGTATTTGTCGGAATATATGTTGGAGTATTTGTTGGCGAACTAGTGGGCGTACTGGTTGGAGTTGAAGACGAGCTATACCACTTAAGCATAAAGGGCAAGGAGGCAATCTCGCCATCCCAATTATCTGATTTGGTTACGGTAAATGAACTATCTTCCGCAATCTGAACCGCAATTCCATCAGGAAGCATTTCGCTTACTGACCAGACAAAATAGCCATCCGCAATAGAATCGGGATCATGAATCAAATCATTCAATAAATAGGGACTATGATAGACCTGCTCTCCGGGGGCAAATACAATTGGAGGAACAGGCCTAAACGATTTAGTCAAAGCTGAGACGACTTTAACCCTAAAACTACTGGGAACCCAATTATTAACGCCATCATGCAGATATATGGTAACAATTCCATAATCGCCAACCTCTGAAATGGCGCTGCAACTGAGAATATCATTCGCATTAATACTCAAAGGCAAATCATCCGGTTTCATCCAATTGTTTAGAACCAACTGATCGAGTGAGGTATCAGGATCATACACATAGTCGGCCAGATTCAAGATATTATTCGCTTCACGATTGACCATCAACCGAATATCGGGCAGCGGTTTAATCCAACGTGGAGGCGCATTAACCGGCGTCGGCGTTGGAGTTTGGGTAGGCGTAGGAGTTGATGTCGGAATTTCTGTTGGCGTTAGAGTGGGAGTTGGCGTCGGATCGCTAGATGGAAAATCGTATTCAAAATAATAGGTAGAACTTGCAATTTGAGATGGCGCAGCATATCCCCAACGAGTAAGCGCTACATAGCGGATTTTGCGTTGTGTTTGGCTGAATTCCAGTTTGGCGCCTAATGCAGCGCCAACATCAAATGCATTTGAACGGTCATTGAAATCGGTGAAGCCATCCTCATTAAAATCATGCCATTGGTCGGCAGACATTGTCGCATCATAAACCATCCGTCCATTATCTAGCAATATATCATCAAATTTTTTGCCATTATCGTGATACCATTCATCAACCCAGAAACCATAATAAGAACCTTTGTTAGAACGAAAGTCGATAGAAATAAATGGAGACTTAGCGGTAGCCGATTTTATCTCATCAAAAACTAATAATTCCTTAGGTTTATCTTCACCCCATTCTTTAGGATAAAAGAAATTTTCTTTCCCGATACTATCTATGTTGAGTTGAAAACGGAATTGTGGATTAAGATATCTTGATATTATGACCGGCTCAGGATTTACTGCCATATTCAAAAATTCATAATCCTGCACAAGCCAAATAAAATCATCATCAATCACAAGAGATTGAATCAGATACGCTTCTATCGGACCAACCTTAAACCAGCTGGCATAACTCCCATCGGACAAATTAATCAATGGAACCGATGGAAGCCTTGTTCCAGGCAGGTTGTCGACAGATGTAAGATATTGATTCTCGGCAGATTCACTATAATCCACCAGCAAAGCAGAAGAGAATACAGTTTTTGCGCTCCATCCGAAAGAAGGTTGAAACTGAGCGCCAAATAGGTTTCCTGTTGTCTGGTCTCCGAAACTACCGTAGCCATCAACCAGTACACTCAATTCACGGCCATACTTTTTTGTATTTAACAGCGCACTCTGCACCAGTTCAATTTCTATCGACCATGATTTCAGACTGCCAATTTCACCTGAAACCTTATCATACACAATCAATTCCCAGTCACCGCTGGATTGTCTACCTGAAAAATTCCTTAAAGATGTAACAGGGATATCAGGATCATCAAAGGTCATATAAAGCCCTCGTGATCCAGAAGGTATCCTTCCCTGGTTACCGGAAAATAATGTGACCGTTTCTGTTTGGTGTTTCAAATAGACATCCAGATCAGAAGGCCGGGAATGAGCAATACTGATGCTTACGGTAACCTCGGCGATAATGCCAGTTTTATCGATGTTTATCGGGAATATGTTTCCCTGATCATGCTCTAGAACATCTTTAGGGCCTGAAAAGGTCTGATTAATAAGGAATTCCTGACAAATGCCGGTGTTATTCAATATTAATAATAGAAAAAAAATTGTGAAAGACACAACTACAGTTTTGGGGAAAGTAGAATTCAAGCGAACAATGTTCATATTATTCATTTCAAACCATTTCATCAGGGATACAAAATAATAGTATCAATATATCTTAAGCATCAAAAAAAGCCAACCAAATTATCAAATTACATAAAAACAAATTGATTCTTGACAGATTTAATCCGACTGTGCAGTATTATACCCAATACTCTTAAGCATCTCTTTAATTCTGGAGTCAGTAACAGGAATGCTGTTCAATTGATCATCATCATATAACGCAATATCTATAATTTGCTTCAATTTTTCTTCGAGCGGCATTGGATTGACGCGGTTTTTTAAGGTTTCCAGAATTTTAACTATATTATCCATGAATGTAGAATCTTTAGAGTACTGATCTTTCAAGAAAGTTCCCTTCTCTTGATCAAGTTTAAACCAATTTTCTAGTTGAATTTTTGAAGGAATTTCTTTTCGGGAAATCCAGTTTTTGATTAAATCTATTTTATGCACGAGTTGTTTATCATCCTTGTCACTATCATTTTCGCCTGAAATAGCAAGGATTTCGTCTCTCATTTTTATTTTATAATCCTGTCTTTCAACATCATTTCCCCAGTAGAAACAACCAATAGGATTCTTGTCTTCTGGATCATTCTTACGGTCGAATACCCACACACGATCCATATATAGTTTTAAATCATCGTGGTAGATCGCATCGCGTAGTTCCCATATGAGTTTGTAATCTTCGTTTATGGCTGCTATTCCGGTGTATAACAGGCCATCAGAGGAAATGATTCTTGATTTAGAGGCTTCATCATTATTCCATAATGGCTTGAGGGATTTTCCATCAAACATTTTATCAGCCAGATAGTTATGCTTCTCACCGAGAATATCGAGTATGGTTGGCGCGATATCAATATGAGTTACAGGGGTTTTTATTCGCTTTCCTTGAGGAATCTCTTTGGGATAATAAATAATCAACGGGACATGAATATCTGAATCGAATAGAGTCCAATGGTCGAAATAAATTTTGTGGTCGCCTAAATTCTCACCATGATCGGCGGTTACAACAATCATAGTGTTATCCCTAACATGAAGGTTATCCAAAGTTTGCAGAAGGCGTTCTATTTGACTATCAACAAATGAGATTTCTGCGCCATATTCTTTTTTGAAGTACTCGATATCGGTATATGGCTGCGCCCATTCATAGGCTTGCTCGACGCCTTTATGATATTTCACTCCAGCCATGCTTTTATGCGCTGCATCTGTTGGATCGCCATCATAGAATTTTTTATGATATCCAGCTTCAGCGAAATAGGGCATGTGAGGGTCGTAATAATGCACCCACAGGAAGAATGGATCGTTATGAGCATCCTCTTCCAACCACTGTATAGCTCCATTGGTTGTAGAATAGGCGCCTCTGGTTACATTTTCATAACCCATGCCCAGTTTCATCCATTTCATATCTAAATGATTGTATTCATCAAACCATTTACCTAGGCCTGATATTTCATCTATAAGATGCATTACGCTTATAGATGCGCCGGTTTGATATCCTTTTTCTTTCAATATTTCTGGTAATTGAGGAACTTTACCAGCTAATTTTATATTGTTGCTAATGACTCCATGCTGGTACGGTTGTATTGATGTGAGAATTGAGACATGAGACGGCGAGGTTGTTGAACTGGCTGCATAGGCCTTTTCGAAAACTACGCCATTTTCAGCTAATTTATCCAAGGTTTTAGTATCTATCCAGTCATTGCCATAGCATCCCAGGTAATCATATCGCAGCGTATCAATGGTTATCAGAATTACATTGGTTTCAGATTGAGGTTTGTGAATGATTTCCTGACCATTTGAAATCAGCTTGGGCGAACCCCATACGCCCCAATCAAAATTATTGTTGGTTGAATCGGCAGTTGGGCCAGGAAACGCTTTAAAAATAAAAGTAGCTGTTGTATTTGATATATTATCTAAAGATGCATGAACATCATGCCATTTCCGATCTTCAGGATTATTTTTGGGATCAATATATTTTGACCAGCAAATTGTGTTTTTACCATCTTGAAGAACTGATATTTCAAATTTAATTCCATCGCCATCTTTATCCCATGCTTCGTTTCTTATGGCTACCGAAAATTCGAGAAATGCATTGTCACCAACATAAACGTCATCAAAAATAATACTGCTTGGAGCATGTTGGAATATCCCCCAATGAGAAATTATATCTCCTGATGGAGAGGCTATTCTGGCATCTTTGGGCGTCACAAAAGCAGGATTTTCGGCTTCAATTATCGCAGTATCCAAAGCAAGTAGAAAATCATATTCCTGATTTATTTTTGATAATTGTGTTTTTGAACATCCATGAAAAATTAATATGATTATGATTAAACTATACAATTTATTTAAATAAGTTTTCATTATTTCCCCCGATGCTCTTGTATTTGGTTCAATTTCTTTTATCAGGTGGTTTTTAATTCCCGCTCACCCCAGCCCTTTCCCGGAGGGAGATGGGGCTTGGTTACCCGACATAATGAAATTGGACAGAATACTAAAGCGATCCTCCATAAAGTAACTTGTAAATGAGTATTTCGATAATTCCGAATGATTTTATTCAAAACTAATTATATATCAATACTAAAATTATCCGTATAGTATAAACGAATAAGGGCGGGGGCCGTAATGGCCCCCGCCCTTTTATTCTACTTGTGTTCGATCGACTTAGTCTGTGTTGCCAGAGCCAACATAGACGCCGCCGCTGGAAGGATTGAGGTCACCCGGGAAGGCCGGGAATCCGACAGCAGCCTGACCGATTACGGAGCTTACGCCCGAAACGGCAGTGCCATCGAATCCAATCTTAATAAAGGTGTAACGCGCTTGAGCAGCAGGTTTAACCGAAGTAACGGTTGTGCCGCTATAAGTGAAGACTGCGTTAGTACCAATTACTAACTCTGTACCATCATCCAAACCATCAGCTTCGATAGCAGCAATTGTCTGCGCGCCTGAAGGGTTGGTGGTTTCCGGGAATACGTTACGTAAGAAACCAGAAGGTTTCGTGTAACCTGTGATAACTCCCGAGCTTACAACCGGAACCTGAACAGCGATGACATTGCTTACTGCATCGTTGCGATTATCGATGTTTTCGGTGAAGTCTTTCGTGTTACCAGCGCTGGCGAAGACTAATTCATTTACGCCATTGCCATCAAGGTCAACTACAGCGATTTCGACGCCGCCATTACCCTGGAACTTACGGGTGAAGGCTACGCCTGGCATACGGCTTGCAACTGTACCGTCTGCATTGATATCAATCACAGTGAACTGAGTTCTTGATGTAGCACTGTTTGTCTGACCAACGACTAACTCGTCATTACCATCGCCATTAAGATCACCAGCAGCGAGAGACAGACCACCGTCGGCGTTGTTAGTTACAGCAGCGCTGGATAGACCATTGAACTGCGCAATAACTGCGAATCCATTAGGAGCAGGCTGTCCAGTGTATTGGAAGATACGGATAATGTTCGCACCGCCAGTACCCTGAGCAACTGCAATCTGATCAGCAGTTGTAGAACCTATGAAGTTACCAACAGCGATTCTGATCTGGCCGTTAGCATAGGATGTTTTCGGCCATGCAACGAAGGAGTTACCAATCAACTCTCTTGTTTTACCGTCTTTTGCTACGACGATATTCGGGTAGGTTGCACCAGTAACAGTTACAGCGCCAAGGCTGACGACTACATCAACATCGCCATCACCATCGACGTCTCCAGTGCTCATATAAAGAGCACGATCAGCTCCGCCGCCAATCTTGTCAAGGAAGTCGCCCTTTGCACCCCACATGGAGCGATAGCTAGATGTTACGGCGACTGGTTTACCATCGATATCGGTAACGCTAGAATCGATGTTCCTCCAGATCATCCGGTTATCACCACCATAGCTTTGACCGACTAGCAGATTATCAATTTCAGCCGGGCCAGGAGTTGGTTCTACAGGCTCCTCGCCAAGATCGACGACAATCTTGTAGGTTGTAGTACGCTGTTTTTGAGTACTATCTTTTGCTGTGTACGCAATGGTGACAGTAGCATCCGCCGGTGCAACAGTAGCAGGAATTTTTATTGTCAACATTGAATCGTAGGATGAAGCTTGAATTCCTGTTGATTTGAAAGTTACGGTGAATTCAGCGCCAGCAGTGACAACAGGCGTAAGGTTAGTTAGTACAGCATCACCATCAGGATCAGAGGCATTGAATTCAATCACTACCTGCTGGCCTGGTTCTGCTGAAATAATCCCCTTGTCTGCGACAAGCACTGGTTCCTTGATATCAACGGTAGCCGTGGCGGTAATAAGTGGCGCCTGGCTAACATTCACAATATCAATTGGAATGAGGATTTTATTCGAGTACGAAGCATTCGACACAACGAAGTTGCAATACAATGGATCTATTGCACTCTCGAAACTGACTTCAGGAACATCAGCGCTCTGGTAATCAGCAGTGAATTCATAAGTAGCTGTTGTTATACCATCAGCATCTTCAGTCATTGAGAGAGTTGCCGGCACAGCACTAGGAACTGATTCAAGTGTCTTTTCAAGTACTGCATTGCCTGGATCCTGAGCTGTCATAACGATTTGAATGCTACTACCTTCATTCAATTCAATCAAACTAGTAGTTGCAGGTTTGCTAGTACCATCTACGACAATCGATTCAATGGTAACGACTGGAGTAGCGTATTTAGCAATTACGTTAAAGACGAACTTAGAAGTATCCGGAGCAATTGTAGAACCATCAAGAGCTTGTACTTCCAGATCGAAGGTAGCTGACTTGGCATCACCTGTTACGGCCAAGAAACCTGGTTTGAATGAGAATTCCATCAAACCAGCTCCTAAGCCAGGAATAACACTAGAGGCTCCTTCAATAATATTAGGACTATAGATCGCGGTACCTGTTGCAGAGAGAGTAACTATATCACTGACATTAGAATCATTTGCCACGATGGCGATAGTCAATGTTGTTCCCTCTTCGATGGTTACTTCACGGATATCTTCAAATGCCGAGTTGTAACCCAGACCAACGATTTCCAGCAGTGATCCTTGTGAAACAACGTTGTTATCAGTAGTTGCGTTGTATACCAAATCAGCATCAATAAGGGCTGGCTGATTGATATTAACAGTGATAGCAACTGCTTCATTGGTATTGCCATCGATATCTGTAACGACTGCCGAAGCGCTGAACGGCGTTACGCCGCCAGTAACTATAGGAATCGTTGCATAGAGATCGAGTTGAGCATAGCGACTTCCACCTGCTGCTAATGATAGATCAGTTTCTTCATTACCAGACAGATCGAAGGATGTAAAGGTAATTCCAGAAGCCGCTGACGGAATCCATTCCAAGGTTTGAATTCCACCAACATCCAATGCGCTTGCAGAGAGAATGAACATTGATGCTTCAGAGGCATTGACGGTCACTTCTTGAGGAAGTGAAACCAGAGCGCCATCGGCATCATAGTATTCTACATCCGGGTTAGCATCGAACGCGAATGATTCGGTTGATTTTTTCTGAGTCATATTACCAACTGTATCCGTCGCACGAATAATAAACTGGAACGAAACGGTGCTTTTGCCTGTTTCTTTTGAAGGAACTTCGATATCAAATGGAACCCTGATTGAATCTGGGCCGCCTAATTGAGCATTCGTTGAATCAAGTACGCTACGAGCCAGTTTCAATCCATCAGCATACAGTTTCATTTCACCAAAGTTGTTCTGATCAATGATTAGATCCAATGGATGGTCAACTTGATCTGAAACAGTAACAACTACTCGAAGTTTAGTACCAGCTTCAATGGTTGACTTATCTTTTACGATATCGCCAACAGTAAGTTTTACACCTTGTTCTGTAGTTGCTGTTCCTTCAGTAATCATGGCTTCAACTGAACCGCTTATGGATGGTCCTTTATTATCAACAGCCAATACTGTCCGTGGTTCTAGACCACGCCAAGCAGCGTTGTTGTTGTCCAGGAGCACATTTTTGTCATAAGCCGTATCATTAGGCCGGTTTCCAGCATCATCAACAACAGTCACGGTTACTTCAACCGGATCATTTGATGACAGTACAGAGGTCCCAAGACCAGATGTTACCTCTAATGTATAGGTAGCAGTAATGATATCGGGTAGTCCTATTCCTTGTGAATCGATTGTAACAATATTCGTTTTACACAGATCATCCGGAGGATCAACCTCGAATATTGAAAGATTATTCATACCAGCTAGATTAGAGAATCCACTTAAATCGGCTGTTACGTCTCTGATTGAGCGGTCTTCATCAGAATCGATTTTGAACATGCCCGTAGTAATGTTAGCCGGCATATATCCAGGTAATGGACGGAAAGAATCGTTGCCAGTTCCATCAATCAAGGCATTAGTTACTTGAATAATCACAGCAACATTGTCTTTTTCTCGAACGCGAGGAGCAGGTTTGAGAATATTGCTTGTTGCATTCGGAGCTGTCGGGAAGCCGATACGAGGGCCAGACATGAACCTATAATTTACAGTCAAAGCCTGTGTAGCTCTGTAAATAATGCTTGCTCGCGGTGGTTCTGTGTCAACTGTGAATTCGTTGGATAAACCTTCTTCGAATGGGAAGAGAGACTCATCATCATCAACAAATACAGTGACCCAAGCAACTTTCTTGGCTGTAGCGTCTTTTTGAACGGTAATATATGGTAGACCTTTAATAGAATTCAGAGCGGCCTGATTGCTTGCAACATTACTGTCAGCCAGCGGACCACCTAGAGTAGTCATACCGCCAGCGCCACCTAATGCAACAGCACTAAGATCGATCTTAGACGCCTTGGTTGCTCCCTTAATCGGGCCGTTAAATCTACGACCGCCAGCAGGAGGAGTACCTGTTCTCTGAGTGTAAGTCTTGCCATAGAATACCTGGTTCAAGTTACTCTGATCAAAGAAGGTTTTCGAACTACCGTTGATAACAGTACTTGGCAGCAGGTTATTAACATCATAAGCAACGTATTCCCAACGTGCATAGATAGTACCTTCATCCGTCAGACTTGTTACGCTAGGAATCAATTCATTGGTCATAGCCCACATACCAGCTGGATAGAAATCACTAGCATCCATCAGGATTGTGTCTGGAGCCCTACCATCGTAAGTGGTAATTGTGGCTTCAACAATGATTTGAGCACCAGGATATACTTCGAAATCTGCTGATAAGGAATCTGGCCACATATTGCCAATTCCTAGTGCACCAGGACCTACAATAGTTGAGGTTTTGCCATCAACAGTGATAGCAATTTCTGTAGGACCAGGACCAACAGCGCTAATAGCGATATCTGACTGAGAAGTACCTTCAGTAACATTACCGAAGAGATCTTCCAGATGATAAGAAATATTATCTACGTTACGAGGATCAGCATCATCATTGATCTTAACAGTCTGCGTTACGAATAAAATGCTTCGCGTGGCAGATGATACGAGATATGATTTGCCTTTTTCAATCGTATCATTTTCAAGACGATCAGTATCAAATTCGAAGACTTCCTTCCAATTGATAGTGAATTTATCCAATGGGAAGTTTGCATCTTCGGTTCCATCAACAACAAGAGTGGCAGCCCAAACCAACCAGGTTCCCGCCCGTGCATTGATGTCTGGATTAACAGGAAGGGTCTTCAGGCTGTGAACTTGGTCCAGGGTATTGACAAAGAAAGTTTTTTCCTGTCCAGCAAGAATGCCTGGGCCTTCAGTATCAATCTCGAAACCGAGAACGGCTGTTTCCTCATAATTCCAGTTATCGATCGTATCTGTTGCATCAACAATAACAGAAGCATTATCGTCGGCTTCAGGGGACTTAACTTTATCCAAACCAGTTTTATAGGCTGACCATTTAACGGCGTCATCAACACTAGTCAGAACCAATGGAATGGTTGTGCCAGTTTTATCGTTAGTCTTCTGATCCCAATTAATCGGGATATCAATAGATACGTCAACCGAGTCTCCTGTGATCTTTGAAGGATCGATATCAGTCTTGTAGACGTAATCATTATCACTTGTTATATCAGTTCTTTCACCAAGAATCGGTGAGTTGAACGTGAATGTATTAGCTTTCGCATGCAAATCAGTACCATTGATCGACAAGTGAATTAAATCATCACGATCCGGCTCATCCCACAGGTGGAAGTCGACTCTAACCACAGTGCCTTTGGATACTCTAGTAGGACGAAGCAACGTACTACCAGCATACAGAGCAGGTACATAATCTTCCCAGGCAGTTTGTCCCGGAGCGATTGACATAGTAACGCCCTTAGTATTAGCATCCGCGCGACCGATAGAGATTGTCGGCGCCTGACCATCGATTTCGATGGTTGATGATGTATTCTTACTGGTTTTATTACCAATAGTATCAATCGCGGAGAAGGTCAAAACTGCGTCTTTTTTAGCAGCATCGTCTTTGATAACCAGCGTTTCAGCGCCTGCATTTGCTTTTGGATTAAATCCATACCAAACGTTGAGGACGCTATCAGTAGCGTTTCTCAGTTGAGCGGAATTAGCGGCATCTGCGCCTAAGAAAGCGCTTGCTGATGTTATAACAGGTCCATCAGTGCTTGAGCCGCTATCTGAATAGACGCCAGACTTATCACTAAATGCAAAGTAGGTTGCACTTGGATCGCCATTATCCGTTAGACCCTGGGTGTTGAGATCAAACAGAACATCCTGTGAGACTTTAGTATTAACATCAGAACCTTCACGGAACATGGCGGACAAGATGCTTGATGCATAACCATGATTGGTGTCAGCGTCGGTATAAGTGGCGCTAACAACAATCAGTGCTGTGGCATTACCAACTTGCAGGGCTTTTGCAGTACCTTTTTCGATTTTGATGTTTGGATTAATCTCAGCACCGGTTTGAGGTACGCCATTTTTGCTATAAACAATCTTGGCTGATACTTCAGGACCAGCATTATCAGAGATCAATGGCCAACTGTAAATTGTTGGACCCGTAGCTGCTATTCCAACAGGGTTAACAGCATCAATACGAACCGAAGCGCCTACAACATTCTGTCCAGCGCCAGCAGGAATATGGTGCACCCATGTTGCATAAACGACATTACCAGAAACCCGAGTACCCTGCATGATTCGATAATCTGAAACACCAGGATAAGGAGCCGGAACTACCGCTTTATATGCGGAGCCTGAGAATTCACTGAAGTCAGCAGTAATATCAAGATTAGTGAATACATCATCATTAATCCTAACAACTGTGGTTACAAGGAGGATATCACCACCACGAACGATAGTAGTAGATTCGTATATACCCGCTGTATTGGCCGGATCAGCAACATTACGTGAGCTTATCTCGCGGAAGTCCTCAATAAGGCCAAGGGAATCAGTTGCGAAGTTGATAACGTTCGAGGCCGCTACAATGATTGATTGAACTGAAGGTTGAGTAGAGATAACTGTAACAAAATTATCACTTTCATCCCAATCATCGTTTCCAGCAGCATCAGTGGCATGAACAATCGCCTTATAGTATCCTGATTCGGTATTAGTCGGAATCCTAAACTCGTAGGTAACGCCTCTAACATCATTGTTTACAGGAACAGATTTCGGAATCGTATCCTGAGACCAAGTATAAACAACAGGAGTAATACCAGATCCTATCTGGCTAAAATCATAATTGAATTGAATAAGAGATGATTTAGCTTTATCAGCAGCATCCATTGCGAAGGAGCTCGAGACAGTCACAATCTGGTTAGGTCTAACTATACCATCTCCAACGACATCGCCAGTGGGAGCAGTCGAAACGCCTTTATAATTTGCTTCTGTTATATCGCTTGTTGTGAGATCCGGGTTTATAAAGTCAACTTGTATTCCAGTTGTACTAGCCGAATCACCTACGCCGCCAGAAGATGCTACTGCATGAACGCTAATTTTTGCGCTCGCAGCACCGGCAGTATCTTTGGCGAGGGTATTGAAAGTACTAGTTATCCATGTAGCGTAAATAATATCAGCTGGGCCAACTGCGCGTCCATCGGTTATGGCTACGCCATTAGCGTTAGTAACTAGAGTAGGAGCTTGGGTTGCACTGCCGCCAAGACTACTAAGGTTAGCATAGAGGAAACCGGTTTGAGTGAATGGTCCACCCTTGCTTGAGCCATCTCCAACTTTTGCGACTAGCATGATAGTGGCGTTACTGATGTTCATTGTCGCCTGGCTAAGAGAAATAGCCGCAACATTGGCGCCACCGAGATAACTACTATCTCTTTGTATTACAGCCCGGGATATGCCCCGCTTTTTATTATTGATTTCATAATCAAGTACGGTTACTAAAGGTTTAGCGAAGGCTGCCGTTCCGACTTTGATTTCATAACGAGAAACATTACCAGAAAGATCGCGCGCCGCCAATGTAACCTGTCGAATGTCGGTTGAAGCCACAAGATTCAGGCTTTCAGCGCCATCAATGTAGAAGAACCATTTAGCATTGATAGTATCGCCTGGTAAAGCAGTATTAATGTTGGCGGTCCCAGCAACAACATATGAAACATCTGGCAAAACATCTTTTGCAGCATCAGAATTTATAAAGTCGCTGAAGTCTGCGGATAATGTTTTGAAAGCAGTTCCATATTCGGTTGCTGCAGCGTCAATTAATCTTGCATCAGGAGCAACAATACCTTTAATGTTCATCAAGAATGGGAATCCAGCTGTAGCGATTGTGGGTGGCTCATCACCGCCAACCTGATTAAAGAAGCGATCAGCGCCGCCAGCGCCAGCGCCATCTTCAGTTTCACTGAAGTTTGCGCCAACGATGATAGTATCACCAGCACGCACTTCAACTGCTGTTGCGCCGGCAACTTTACCTAAAATACGATTCTTCACATAACCAGCATCAATTGCCGCTTCAACGGAATAAGCTAACTTTTGCGCATTAGTAAGTTCCGTTCCATTGCCGCCTTGATTAACAATAGCGAGTAGGGTTGGAGCTTCTGTTGCATTGGCATCAGCCTGGAAGAGTTTTTCATTAGCAGGATCAGCAACATCAACATATGGCGTACCAGTAATAGTAATTCGTCGAGTATCAAGAATAATACCGTTAACAGTATTTGCTGTAACATCATTTCCTGCTCTATCGGTAAGAGTAACACTCAATCCTTCACTAGAGCTTTCATCCCAAGGCAACCCATTTGCACTTACATCACTCTTGGGTATGCCTACGGTATCATAGAATGTAGCCCAACCAACCGCACCGGCGTAATTGTTGCCAGTAACAACAATAGTAGCATCAGCCAGACTCCAGCGGCTTGCGCCCAGGTAATCTACATTGGCGCCATTGCCATCTTGCGTATAACCAAGATTGCTGCTTGTAATATTAACGTCATACCTTGTATTCATCGCGGCAACGTTTGCTGCTACCGTTGAAGATGTCCAAGGTATAGAATCCGTGTCATCAAGGTTATCGGAAGGATCAAATTGTATAACCAAACGAAGCGGACTGCCTGCCTGAGAACCAGCAATAGCTGCAGTACCGCGAATAACCTGAGTAAGATCACCAGGATATGTTGTGATTGCAGCAGTTACACTCTCATAAGAAGACCGGAGCAGTTCAAATGCGGCGCCTGTATCAATGCCGCCGTTCGAATAACCAGAAGGCAGACCAGAAACAGATACCCAAGCATTCGTTATTACTGGAGCAGAGTTATCTATTTCAACTGTAGCTGGTTTTAATTCATTAGCTATCTGAAGTTTAAAGTCAGTAACTGAATACCATTTTTGAGTAGTATCAATCAAAGTCTGCGGATTTGTGCCAATTTTATCAGCATAGACAACGGCCATGTTACGGGCATCATCACTAACGCTGACGATAAGTCCACCAGAGTTAATAGTAGTAGAAACGTTGTTCTGGATGCGGATTGTAACGGACGCGCCCAGAATCTTAGGACTACTACTTGGAATGCTAGAAACCATATTAGCGATAACAGACTTAGCGATAGGTTGAACAACGTTGTAATCAATCGCAGGGATATGAGCAAGATTAACGCGTTGCCCGAAGGTTTCAGTGTTCCATGCGGTTGTACCTGTATAGCCTAAATAATTTTTAGACACACTCTCAAATGACATACCAAGCCATTGATTAACATAAGACGTCTGATTAGTTTCGCCATTTCCATCAATTTCGAAACCGAAGATTGCATCAGCATCTGATCCGCTGCCACCGATGTCTCCACCCTTCAGGGCTTCATCTCTGGCGCGAGCGCGAATAGCTGTAATCATTGGGGCGGCTGTATCAACGTAATGATTCACACTGACATCTGTAGAAGAACCAACCTCATCAGTGATTGCGGCTTTAATTTTAAAGGTTTTATAACTACCGCTTGTTACTACAGTATCTCTAATAGCAGCAGTAATATCAAGCAATTGATTAGAACCATCAGTCGGGTTGCCGACAGTATCAAAAGTAATACTTTTCAAAACCGGCTGCCCATCGTCAGTCTTCTCAGAGGTAACAACGATTTTAGCGCCTCTTGAATCACCAGTAGTAACGCCTGTACCATCGGCGGCCAAGTTAAGAGAATCTGATTTTAATCCGAAGTATTCATCAGGTTCACCATCAAGAGATTCTTTAGCATCGATTTGCAACTCGATTGTCATTGTATCATTTTTACGGAACTGGAAAGGTACGTTTACCGGGCTAGAAGCTATGTATTCTGAAGGATTCAGACTATAGGTTCCAGATAAGCCATAAGCAGGCTTTGTTGTTGTATCTACAGCGTCCCTAACACGAATACCAATTGAAACGCCAGGTTTAGTTCCTTTTTTATTGGTATAATCAAGCATATCATGCCAAGCGAGGCCAGTAACGACTCCATTAGTCCAGGCAGCGCCAGTCATCGTGTCATTTTCCCAGCTGCTATCAATGGTCGGAGCTGAATTAAGGCCGGTTTCAATGCCGACGAAGTTTGATTTACCAACCTTAAGCGGATTAACGCCGCCAAACAGAGCCATTGTTGCGCTATAACTCATGGCGGTATTGGCTGAATCAGTCGCACTCACAACCAATCCCGGGACTTCCCAGAAAACAACTACGGTAGTCGAAGAATGCGTTACGGCTCCAGGAACTAGTTTAAGAAAGTTCTCCGAGCCAAACGTCGTTGTCGCGTAAGTTGGCGAGAGATCAGAATAAACACTGCTAGCAGTATGATCAGCAAAAAGGCCAGCGGAAAAATCGGCTGTAACCCAACTGATGATTTCCTGCATGGCTGTGTTTGAGGCGGCGCTTTGCGGGCCATTGCGCAGGTCTGTCACAATCGAAGCAGTAACACCTTCGATAAGAGTGGCCAAAACCAGGTTATCGCCCGGTTCAAAGTTAGCCATAATTGGACGACGCATGCGGGTCTTGAGGATCTCAACTCTACTGGCGCTGGAAATGTTGCTAACCCCAACACCACTGCTGACATCTAATTTCCCATCACGCGCGTTTGCAAAAATGTCATTATCAACATCGGAGGCGCACAGAATCGCTGAAGCGCTTATAATCGCTTTAGCAGCATCCTTATTCGTAGTCGATCCGAATTTGTAAAAATCAATTCCGATCGTCTTGAATGAAGGATCTTGCGCAGCCATGGCAGGCCCCGCCCCGATCAAGACAACCAGGGCAAGCACGAGCATCATTGCCGCTCTTACCCCCACCGAATTTCCGACGATTGCTCTTCTCATGATTTCTCCTTTTCCTGCGTAATATCTATCCGTAACGTGCGACCACATGGATTTCCTATATGGTTCATACATCGGTTCCCTCCTTCGCAACTCAGAGCAAAGATTGCTTAACATTGCTCAGCGCTGCATAAGTCTTCCTTTCTTATATAATTTTGATTCCAATTTAAACGCTTTCCCATAAGAGCATGCCAACAATTAATCATAACAAAAAATATTTAAACCTCATAAAAATAAATCTCTCATACAAATGATTATTATTTAGCAGTCTTCGTGCCAATAATACACTAACCATAACCCAGAACACCAAAACACAATAAAATCAAATACTTTACTGCTTATTTTATTGTTTTGCCCTATTATCCATATCCGCCTTCTGGAATATAATCCCCATAGAAGGCAGTCCTGCCCACAAGCTTAAACGCAGGTATATCAATATGTTATATCCTATGTTCTAATTGTTCCACTTGTGGCATCGATTTCCCTTCCGTATTGCCTATAAAGTCTTCAGTACCATAGACTTTAAGCACAGATGAAATCAATTTAACACACTTTAAGAGTAGTGTCAACGCTGAATTTAAAAAAGTTAAAGATAAAAATCAAGCCTACTCAAGCATTAAGGTAATCAATTTCCTGCTTTTGGTACAAAAAAGCCGGAAATCCACAGATTATTCAACTCATTTATTGAAATATCGCCATTGATCGCATCAATTATAATCTTATCACTTAAGGCTACGTTTGCCACTCGAGGAACAAAAGCTGTTTCGCGAGAATAGAAGCCAATCCCCTTTTTCTCATCCGTCGGCAATAGAGCGGGTAATTGATTTTGTACTTTAGCCAAAGCGTCAACCTGCGTGGTTAGAAAGCGGATAAAATCTTCGGCGAGAACGGGATTGCCGGATTGAATCGGGATTCCAGCAGCAGTGACATAACAGGGAGAAACGGGCGCGCCCGATTGTGGAATAGGAAGTATGAACAATCTTTTTTGAGAGAGTTCATCCAAATTCATATAATCAGAATAGCGCACTATCGTAAAATAGGTTTCAGATGAAAGGAATTTATTAAGGTCCTTGATCTGTGGAATTGTTGAAATACGATCATCAACCGATTCAAATAAAAAGCGCTTCATATTCGACAAAGACCTGCCTAATACGCCAAGGTAATCGTCTTCAGTCATTTCCGGATCAACTGGAGTATCATGAAAGTTGAGGTTCTTATAGCCATAGGCAAATTGCTGACAAGCCACAAAGTCGGCCAATCCCAATGATCGGCCCGTTTGTACAAATAGATATGGTTGAGCATAGTCCATTCCTAGAGCTCGAGACTGGAGATCCAACCAGCTGCCAGGCTTATAATCGTCATTCAGGTTGGATTTTTTGACCAGTATAATGAACTGATCAAGCAACAAAGGCGCCGCCCATAATTGATTCCCGGTTGATCCAGATTCATATGCAGCATGCAAAGAGGGAGGGATAGAGAGTTCTGCACTGGATATGGGATAAAAAACATTCGATAGACCGTCGAATTTGGAATTCAACAATGAAGGCGTAATTACAACATCACAACCTGCGAATCCTGCGGTCAAGGTATTTGATAGAATATCCTGAGAGACAACTTCAAAAGTTGTGTTAACCACAAGACCAGCATGGGCTGTTTTATATTGCTCGATGGCGCTGGTCAGAATATCTGGTTTAAGTTCTCCATCGACATCTATTATTTTAATATTCAAGGCTTGGATATTTTTACTGGCCCCGCCGCAGCCAATCATTAAAACAGGAATTATTACGAAACCCAACGCGAACAAACTAGACCATACTAATACTGACTTACATTTCATTGTCAATTCAATTCCTTTCACTCTTATAATGCGTGATAATCATATTCTGAATAACCGATTAAACATCGCTTCACTGCAACAGGGAAGACAATGTAATCGGCTATAACAAGAAATGATTCAACAAAAAATCACTAATCACAAAAAGACTTTACCCTATTTAACGTCTGATAAAGGTAGAAGTTTTGCTGAATGAATAATTATAGGGATATTCTGCCTAGCATCATTACCTGCATCTATTTTCAGGCGAAGCGCATTCATTCCCGCATTTAAGATAATTGAGACCTTATAAGTTTGTAAATCAGATGAACGCATCATATGCTCATCTATTAATTTATCGTTTAGAAACAACTGAAACTTTAATGGAACAAGAATAATATCTTCAGTCGATAATTCCATTTGCAAGGAATATTCTCTCGATTGAGTTTCATAAAAATCCAGCAGCATAGAATAACAAGTATAAGGTATTTCCGTTTTTTGAGGGAATAATTCCTGCGTATAAATTATCGATTGATTGACAATAACCGGCGATTGAGCAAGCCTATTATGATAATAGGCCGCGCTTCGATCATCCGGATAATTCTCAAGATAACTCTTCCAGTATTGCAAAGCTTTAGGTTTTTGGTTTTTGATTTCAGCAATACGCGCCAAAAGATATTGTTGTCGGGGGCATATATCGCCGGGCAGAGAATTCAATTCATCCCAGACCGTATCGGAAATATTTTTTTGGAAGCGCACAAAATAATACCAATCCTCACAGGCCTTTTCATACTCTCCAAGTTGTTTATAGCAATAGCCGCGCTCGAAAATTGCTTCTAGAGCAACTAAAGCGCCGCCATATTTTATGGCATCCGAATAAGCCTCAACCGCTGTTTTGCATCGATTTAATTTACGCAGAATCATTCCCTGAGCCAGATATGGTTGTCCGTCTGCATAGCGCGGCTCAAATGCGGTTGCTTTGGAATAGAGGTCTAAACCATTCTGTAAACTGACTGGATCATCGAACTGCCCATAAATCCTAGCCAGTTCAAGCAGTCCCTGAACATATTGCAGACCATGACGCCTTTGTTTTGTTTCTTGATACAGGTTATCAAAAAATTTGATACCCCGGTTAATCACGGTTATAGCTTCAGTGGTTTTGCCTTGTTCGAGCAATTCTCTTCCCAACAGGTAGGCATTAGAGGAATGATGCTTCTCAACCGCCAACATCAGATCAGGTCTTGAAGAAAGGAACCGGAACCCCACATAAGAAATAAGCGCAAGTGCTATCCATACAGCCAAAATTATTATATTAGATTTTGAATTCATTATAACTAAATTTATCGCTGTTTATTTGATAGGATGAGTATGACTCAACAATCACTTTCTAGAAAAGGGGATCATCAATGCATCGGCCATTTTTTTTCTTATTCACCATTTTCATCTATTCAATCACTTGTGGATTAAATCAATGCCAATCTAGCGATTCAATTCCTAAATTGGAGACATATGTCACCGCCTCTCAAGTCGAAGTACTGTTCTCTACCCCACAACAAAGAGCCGAAACTCTTAAAGTTTATAAGGATATCGGCATCCGGAAAGTTTATCTTGAGGGATTACGCTCCGGATTAATTACCAGTTTAGATTCACTCCGAGCCGCCAGAGATTTCCTGGTAGAGAACCAGATTGAAGTATCAACTGGAATAACCACTACCTGCGGCAAGGATTTCGGCCAGCCGTCCACCAATAATGAGCTATGGTTGAATTACCAACACCCGAAAACTCAGTCCGACATGCGAGATTTGGTAAAATCCATCGCCCCGTTATTCGACGAACTGATGATCGACGATTTTCTGGCAACAGATGATCAATCTGAAATTTCCCTGAAAGCAAAGGGAAATCAATCTTGGTCTGAATACCGACTTAAACTGATGACTGAATTCGCCCAGGAATATATCATTAAACCAGCCCGTGAAGTTAATCCCGATATCACCATTATTGAAAAGTTTCCCCAATGGTACGACCGTTTCCATGTATTCGGTTATAACATTATCGATGGTCCAAAAATTTTCGAGCGCATCTGGGTCGGTACTGAAACGCGTAAACCGGATACCAAACGTTTCGGATATGTTATGCCCACTGAGGGTTACATCAACTTTAGTTGGATAAAATCAATCGCCAAAGAGAAAATCGGCGGTGGTTGGTTTGATTTCGGCGATTGCGCTCCCCTGCCATACCTAATGCAAGCCTATCAGTCTGTTTTAGCGGGAGCGCAGGAACTGGTTCTGTTTGAATCGGGCAGTGTGGTTAACCTCAATCCATGTATTGAACCATTCTTAGAACGCCGCGAGGCATTATTCTCATTGGGTGATATCCTAGATAATCGCGTACCCCGAGGAATGCACGCTTATAAGCCAGCTAACAGTAATGGAAGCGACGTCAATGGGGCGGCGAATCTCTATATTTACGACTATATCGCCGCACTGGGGCTTGCGCCTCTTCCGGTCGCAGAAGTTCCACAACATGCGAAGTGCATTTTTCTGCCCCGTCAGGCCGCTGATGATCCTGAAATCAAGCAGAAACTAAACAAATGGCTTGATGAGGGAATCAAAGTTGTTGCAACTCCGGATTTCCTAACCGCCACTGGTATTCCATTTGATAAACCGGAGGAAGATGCTGTTTTTTCTGAAGTTAAGAAAAGCAAAGGGACGCTTTGCCTATTGAATTTACAGACTTTCCGTCCTGAGGAATTTTCGCCCGGTAAAGAGATGTTCCTACCTCCCAGACCTCTTCCTGTCACCCAATGGAAAGAAGATAAAGTAAATCAAATTCGTAAGGAGATATTGCCTTTATGGGGAATCAACCTCAAATCGCCCAATAACGTAGGCGTTTATATCTTTGATGATGACCTGGTAGTTTTGGCAAATTTCAACGAGCAGCCGGTTCAATGCGAGATCGAGAACATTCTGGATGATGGAGAAGCATTCACATTGCATCCCCGGTTCCCTCATAAAAAGGAGACCAGCATTAAAAGAAATTGCAATAAAACCACAGTCACGGTATTACCTTGGGAATTAACTGTTTTGCTGAAAGAATAGGTAGTGATTGATAGATAGGCGATACTGACATACGCGAAGGCGGGTGGCCTTTTGATGGGTCGATAAGGCGTGACCCATCCTACGCGGAAGTTGACGTAATGATTCAGTTTTTTATGCCAAAGCGGACTGACAAAAATGCCAGTCCGCTTTTTTATATCATCAGATTTGAAACTCCAATTACCACTCATCAGTACGGAAAGAAGAGGCTGGCAGCCCTTCTTTGTTAAACAAACTGGCTAGAGCCACATTGCTCCACCCATATTGCACGGCAACAGGTTCTTTGACTTTTGACGAAGTGACCACAAGCGTATGGCCATCTATTTTCACGTCGGCTTCATGCGCAACTTTATCGGCGCCGGATATGGTGAATTGCGTTAATGTTTGACCTTTTGAATCAAGACCGCCGCCGGTATAGTCAAAGAAAAGCCGGATGCTATTTCCTTCGATTTTCATCTTTTTATATAACGGCCCGGAATAAACAATATCCTTGCCATAATCTTTGGCTAAAGCCCAAAGCGCCATGCGCTCTCCCGCCTCTTTTTTGTAGGGGGGATGAATATTTTTCAGGGTTGTTTTATCCATCAGAACGGCCATACCGATATTCTGGACTTTGGCTAAAGTTTCGCGCTGAACCTCACGGAGTTCCACGCCTTTGGTATTCTCACCATAATCAAACGGGGCGATTTGATCAAAGTAAAACGGGAAATCGCCCTGTTGGAAGACATCTCGCC
Organism: Desulfovibrionaceae bacterium; assembly: GCA_963666895.2. Taxonomy (GTDB): domain Bacteria; phylum Desulfobacterota; class Desulfovibrionia; order Desulfovibrionales; family Desulfovibrionaceae. The sequence goes on from CAXXNS010000016.1 coordinate 304,941, forward strand.
AGTTTGCGATCATATTGGGGAATAACCTTCTATACAGTTTGGCATTAGATGCATTACTTTCGCCTTGATACCAAATCGCGCCCCGCAAGCCATAAGGAACCAACGGTTGAATCATGCCATTGTAAAGTACAGTCGGGGCTTGAAAATGAAAGATATCTGTAGTTTTAGTTGTATCTTTAACGTTGCGAACCTGTTCAACTTTTTCTTTGAATTCATCCATACGACTTAAAGAATCAGGGCTGGTCCAGGCTTCGGCAGGAGTTCCACCCCAACTGGAATGAATCAGTCCTATGGGTATATCTAATTCTTTCAGCAGTTTACGTCCAAAAAAGAAAGCTGTTGCGCTGAATTTTGCGGCTAATTCCGGCGTGCATGCCGCCCACTGACCTTCACAGTCGTATTGGGGAACAGCGGCCATTGTCCTTTTTACAGTAAATAAGCGTAAATTAGGGTAATCAGCTGCGGCAATAGCCTCTTCTGAACCTTCAACCGGCTGATTTTCCCATCCAGCAAGCGGCATTTGCATGTTCGATTGTCCAGAACAAAGCCATACTTCGCCGATCAGAACATCTTTGAAGGTTATTGTATTCTGACCCTTAATTTCAAGCGTGTATGGGCCGCCAACAGTCATAGGATTTAACTTAACCAGCCATTGGCCATCGGCATCGGCGGTTGTTTTGACAGAATTCTTTTTGATGGAAACAGTAAGCGATTCACCCGGATTAGCTTTTCCCCAGACAGAAACCTCTTTGTCGCGCTGCAGCACCATACTGTCTGAAAAGATAGCGGGTAGAGTAACATCAGCCATAACTGTGAAACAGGAAGCTAACAATAAAAACAAGGATACGAATAACTTATTCATTTTGAATACCTTTCTTAAGCAATTTATGATTAATTCAGTATCTGATATGAATTGAATTGAATCAAGCGATGCAGGAGAATTATCGCCGTATAAATTCTAAAAGTCTTCCGACCTAGGTTCTGTAAGCAAATTATTAACCTCTTCTAATTGATCATTAAAGAAATAGGTTTTCCCCGGTTCTAGCATCATCTCAACTGACCATGATTTATAGCCTCGCACATTGGGAATCATCCGAGCTTTCGCTTTACCCGACCGGATATTCTTCTTCTCTAATGGGGTGATGCCAAGTTTTAAGCCCCGGATATAGGCAGTGGTCGAAACAGGTTTTGGTTCATATTTCACCGTGACGTATCCACGTCCCGACAAGAGCGACGAATTACGTAAAATTATCGGCATGCTAATAACCAAATGTAAAATAATTACCATAGAGGTGATGATTTTGAAATATTTTGCTTGCCAAAAATGGAATGCGGCGTATAAGGCGAACAGGTTAAGAGGAATAGAGATAGTGGCGAATAAATCCCAATCCCTGGTGCGCAATTGAGGGTAGAATAAAATGCTCCACACCATAGCCCATAGGCAGCAATTACAGATATACAACAACCAGCGGTTTTCCTTTATTTTGCTCCAGCGCAAGCCCAGAAATCCCAACAGCGCAATCAAACCCAGCGGAGTAAGCCATAGATGGAACATCACCTTGTCGTATAGATGATCCCACGAAAACGCCATATATAGATAGGCGCCATGATCGTATGGTTCCCGCAGAGGGGGAAGGTGTTCTAACAAAGGCTCAGCGCGAAGCCCCATAACAGCGCGTACGGCAAACATCGCCAACCAGGGAATCATTACTTTCCACCATGGCGCCAGTCCGGCTTTCCATTTCCGGGGAATTTTATAGGTATAAAGCACGCATCCCATCACCAGCAACATAATAAAAATCCAGTGAGTGGGTTTTCGATGCATCAACGCCGCCATGATAAAAATAGCAAACATCAGGCTAGCATTATAAATATTTTGATAAGAACTAACTTTAAGATTATTATTACACTTACGAGATAATATGGGCAGCAAAAGCAGGGTTGGAAAGTAAAACACTCCGCTTGAATGAAACGCCCCGGCAAGAGCCAGTGAGGCGCTGGGCCATAAAATTGAACGATCATGGTGGATAGTTTCCCACGATAACCATAGGCAAACCATCAAAAATGCGCAGGTCCAGGGATAAAACTCCACATGGCCGCAGAATATTTGCAGAAGCATTGTAGTCGACGGGAAAAGGATCAGCAGCCAATAACCGGTTCTATCTTTCATGGTCGCGACGGCAAGACGATGCAGAGCAAAGAAATAGACCAATCCAGCGGCGCAGGATGAAAGCGCGATTATATCTTCAACCCACCAATCCAGGAAAGGATTAAGCCAAAAGAATAGAAAGCGATACAGCGAATAGGAGAGCATGCTGCGCGACATGGTTACCGCAAAGGCTGTTATTCCGCTGGTCTGTTTGCAGCAGAATTCTCCATCACCGATCTCCAGATTCCAGGACCGAAGCAGCCACAAGAATGCAGCCAGTCCAACAAACGCGGCTAAGGTTAATAAAGGTTTAAGGCGATTGGTCATAGTTGTATATATCTTTGGCTGCCATCAGCCTGCTTAACTCTATTTTTTCTCTATAAGATAAGCATTATACAGCACCAAAGCAAATGATTCACGATGTACAACGAGATTATAAACGAACAAATTTATAGAGGCGCCGTAATCAAAGAATTATTATAAGTTTTTTAATATAAAATAAGTTACTCACTCATATTCACCCCCACAATGATTTATGAGATATTATAATTACGATTAATAATCTGAAACTATGTCACTCATAGAAGATGAGTTGGCGAAAAATGGAGAAAAAAATGAAACGAATAACCTCGTTATTGTTAATTAGCCTGCTATGCCTGAGCGCTATCGGAATGGTTTATGCGGAAGAGCCGGTGAAATGCCTGCTGATCGGCAAAGAGCCGCATGGTGATACCGGCATATTGAACGACGCCATTAAGGATATTAATGAGAAATACCCCACGGTGCACATTACAGCGGTCGAAAAAGAAGAACTTACTGCGCTGGAATATGACAATCTTAAAAAATACGATGTTCTGATGATCGAGCAGATCAAGACAGAAGATGGCGATCCTCCTGATGCAGTAAAAGAGGGGATTTTGCAATTCCTAAAAAATGGAGGAGGATTAGTGGTCTCTCATTTCGCAGTAGCCAATGTCCAGAAATGGCGCGATTCAATCCATATACTCGGCGCCATGTGGGTAAGCGGCAAATCAACCCACGGCCCATATCATAATTTCCGGGTTGATATAAAAAACGAAGCGCATCCCATTGTAGAAGGCGTTAAGCCATTCCATACCGATGATGAGCTCTATTACAATCTACTGATGAGGCCGGATATGAATATCATCATGACGGCCAATGAAGAACTATTCGGGCAGACGATTCCAGAACCGATGTTAATGACCTATTATGTCCATAATGCGCGATGCGTTTATTTCGCGCTGGGGCATGACGTCAAATCATGCAGTCCGCCGATGTTTCGGAAAATTATCGCGCAGTCGATTGAATGGGCCGCCTGCCGCCGGTAAATCGTCTGCTGTAAATTTATAAGGATCAATTATTATGCAAGAGATATCAATCAGCCGCCGCTCGCTTATAGCTGGCGGCGCTTCTTTATTAGGCCCCTGGAATCCGGGTTTATCATCACTATGCGGCGCCTCAGAACCAAGCGGAATTGAACTTGATGATCTGCAACGTTATTCATTAATAGAAGCGCTAAAAGAAGCCGACAAACGATATGATCCACAAGAGAAGCTGATCAAATCATCAATCTCAGGAGTGGGTTATCACACAACATTGAAAAGCGGCATGGTGCATCCTACGCGCTCTTCTTTTGATTACGCAGTAGCCCTGCTTGATACAGGAGAACCGCAGCGATTGGAGAGGGCTAAAGATATACTGAACCGTGTAATCGCTTTGCAAGACCAGAATCCCGAAAACAAGACCTATGGCATATGGTCATGGTATTTGGAAGAGCCGCTGGAAATGATGTCGCCGCCAGATTGGAATTGGGCTGATTTCTGCGCAGTGCAACTGCTGGCCGCCTGGATTGATCATAAGCATCGCCTGGGAGAAGAATTGGCCGACAAGGTGCGCGATTCAATTATTCATGCATCTATTTCCATCAAAAAACGCAACGTCAGCCTTAGTTATACCAACATCGCCATTATGGGAACCTATGTCACCCTGACGGCAGCAGACCGATTTGAACTGAAAAACCTCCAGCAATACGCCAAAGACCGTTTGCGCCGTTATCATAAATACATCTTCGATCAGGGATCATTCAACGAGTACAACAGCCCGACCTATACCATAGTCGCCATAAAGGAACTGACGAGAATGTTGATGCACGTCCGTGATAACCAAGACTTGCAGTTGATCCGTGAAATACAAGATTTAGCATGGAAGCACGCCGCAATCCGGTATCATGAACCAACCCGACAATGGGCCGGCCCGCATAGCCGGTGTTATAGAACTTTGATGAGCCAGGAAAACCTTCACTTTTATGAAGCGGCAACCGGCAAGAGAGGCATGGTTACGGAAGATAAAGATATATCACTGGGTATGGACGCTTACCGGCTTCCTATAGAATGTCCAAAAGCCTGCTTTAAGTATTTCGAACCTCTTAAAGAACCACGCACAGTCACCGAATCCTTCACAAAGGCTAAAATCGGAAGAGATACAGTTGGAACAACCTATCTGCATCCCGGTTATACATTGGGAACGGTAAACCAGGGAGATTTCTGGAACCAACGCCGCTCATTTATAGCCTATTGGGGAACAAAAGATGAACCAACCTATTTACAGTTACGTTTTTTACACGACGGATACGACTACTGCTCCGCACTGCCATTCTCAATTCAAAATAAGGGTTGTGCGCTGACTGGCATTGTCTTTGCAACTGACTATGGAGACACCCACCCCAGCCTGACCCGAATAGAAAATGGCGCGATACGCGCTAAAGACCTACGGCTGCGATTTGAGTTTGGTGGAGCAACCGATAATTTGGTCTTTCTTCCTTTAAGCGGTGTCTCAGCTACGCTGTACGCCAAAGATCGAGATGTTCAGATACAAATTCGCCCCATTGCCGATCCGTTTGGAGATAAGCGCTTCACCTGGGAAATCGGCAAAGATGAGAATAAACATTGGATAGACGCGGCAGCCTATTCAGGCATAGAAAAAGAAATCAGTTTTGCAGAGTTAGAGCAAGCTTATCTAGCCTTCGCTTTTCAAATAACGCATGTTAATGAAAAAGCAAATTCACTGGATCAAATAGAACTAACTGAAGATGACGGAAAAGTTATGATAAAATGGGATTATGAAGATGGCAATAAAGAGACTGTTCAGCGAAGCATGGGTATAAGCATCCCCAAAAAGCCAGGAACACGCAGTACATTACGGAGAGATTTCCAATTTAGAAGCGTTTAGAGCGATACGGAATCTTCATGCGTTAATGCGGTAGTATAAAGTCACCCAAAATAAGACTTTGTACAAGTCCAACGTTTCCAATATGCATACAGTGTTGTTAACCGATATCGGGAAAACCTTCAAAAAAGGCTTTCCCTTTACCAAAGCACAATAGAAAAAGGAAATATTTTCACGCCTTATGCGCCCAAGCGGTAATTGGGCGCCTCTTTGGTTATAACCACATCATGAGGATGGCTTTCCTGCAAACTGGCTTGCGTAACGCGGGTGAAACAAGCTTTCTCATGCAGTTCCTTAATATTACTGCTTCCACAATATCCCAAACCTGCACGCAATCCACCAACCAACTGGAATACATATCCGGAAAGGTTACCTTTGTATGGGACGCGTCCTTCGATGCCTTCAGGAACCAGTTTTTTGGGATCAGAGACATTGCCCTGGCCATAGCGGTCTTTACTTCCCTTTTGCATGGCGCCAACTGATCCCATGCCCCGATAGACTTTGAAAGTACGGCCTTCATAGATGATAGTTTCACCTGGAGCTTCTTCAGTGCCGGCGAAAAGGCTGCCGATCATAACGGCGTCGGCACCGGCAGCGATAGCTTTTACGATGTCACCGGAGTATTTGATGCCGCCATCAGCAATTACTGTTACATCGTATGATTCGACGCCGCACGCAGCGTCATAAATAGCTGAAATCTGGGGAACTCCCACGCCGCTGATGACGCGGGTAGTGCAAATTGATCCTGGCCCCATGCCTACTTTGACAGCGTCAACGCCTTGGTCGCACAGGAACTTCGCGCCATCGGCGGAAGCAACATTACCAGCAACGATGATACTTTTGGGATAATTGACTTTGATCTGCTTGACGGCATTACCGACGCGTGATGTGAAACCATGCGCAGTATCAATAACCAAAGCATCTACGCCGGCATCCAATAATGCTCCAGCTCGTTCAGAAATATCAATATCGCTTACGCCCAGGGCGGCAGCCACGCAAAGACGCCCGATACTATCTTTAGCAGCATAAGGATAGCGACGTTTCTTTTCAATATCTTTTATGGTTATAAGACCTTTAAGAACTCCCTTGTTATCAACCACCGGCAGTTTTTCTATACGGTGAAGATGAAGCGTTTTTTCGGCTTCATCAAGCGTAGTGCCTTCAGTGGTTGTGATCAATTTTTTTTTGGTCATATATTCAGAAATCGGTTTTTTTACATCTTCTATAAAGCGGGTGTCACGGTTGGTTATGATGCCAACCAGTTTATTCTTTTCGGTTACAGGAATACCAGAAATATGGTATCGAGACATAAGTTTTAACGCTGTGGCAACAGGTTCATTGGGCGGGAGAGTAATAGGATTGACAATCATGCCGCTTTCTGATCGTTTAACCTGATCCACCTGATCCACCTGATCCTCAATGGACATATTTCGATGGATTACTCCGATGCCGCCCTCCTGAGCCAAAGCGATGGCCAAGCGGGCTTCGGTAACCGTATCCATAGCTGAAGAACAGAGAGGAATAGACAGTTTAATATTACCGGCAAAGCGTGTGCTGACATCTGTGGAACCCGGTAAAATTTCAGAATACCCCGGTATCAATAGGACATCGTCGAAAGTAAGAGATACGGATGCAAATTTTTCTTCACGTGTTAACATGTCAAGTACCAACTCAATATAAATAAATGCCTTCTAATAAAAGGTAAAATGTTTGGCTATTAATATAACCGACAAATAAGAAATCGGAATATTCATACAATCATTATCTTTTATAATTCCAAATTCCCAACCCAAAAAGTAAAAGACCGGCAACCTTAGTCGCCGGTCTCAAGTTACTTTCCATCACAAAAAAAAGCAAGATGCAGATCAGATTTTATTTCCGCTCCTCTTATTGGGGGGAAACAATCCGAGAGTAAGGTGAAATTTCCATGTCAAGCGCATTGCCGCTCGGGAAGAAAAGAACCGAACTGGGCAATTGCGGAACCTGTCCAGCGGCATGCACAGTACCAAAGCGGTCGACTACATACATACCAGCGATTTTACCATCCGCGCCGCTAACCAGAGTAAGATCGCGAGCTGCATCGAAACCGAAGTAGGGCAGGTCCTGCTCCATATCGGCTACAGTAAAGTTATCTGCGGAGGTGGTTCCGTTGCCATTGACGATGAAGACCTGTCCAAGGCGGTTAAGCAGGGCAAAACCGTTTCCATTGGGGAAGATTTCCAAATCAATTGCAAGACCAATCGATCCAAAATAAGGCGCATCAACATCTGGATCCATCAACCCATCTTCTTGGGTTTCCCACGGCGCCGGAATAGGATTGCCATCTTTATCTTCAATCATGGTATGAACATAACCAAAGGCATCCAGGATAGCATAGCCGTTGGTAACAGCGACTTTCGGCGTGAATTTTGATGACATTGGGTTCTTCCTATCCGGATCCATCTTAATCGGCTGGAAGAGATTGTCAGCAGCGATGCCTTCATCAATGGCCTTTTGATAGCGAGTCATGGAATCGATAACCAGGTCATCGCCATCCGCTGAGGTAATTTTATCGAAGCGAACCATTACTTCTAGATCGCGAGCGATAGGCAGATTGTAGAAGTATGGTGCACGAGAACGCGCTTCAAGTTCTTCATCGGTTGGATTCTGACCAGCATAGTTTTGACCATATTTGGGTTTAAAGCCGAAGATATCGTGGAATTTCTGATAGCCGACAGATTCTTCAACAATAACCTTGCCAGTTGAATCAGTAGCGCGAGGAACGGTTACGCCGCGATTCTCGGGAGCATTAATAAATGCCATAACTTCAGGATTATTAACGTAGTGGATACCGCCAAATGCGTCGAGCATGTAGTAGCCTTGGAAGGCATTAGTAGTAGAATGCCAATCAACCGCCACTTCAATATCACGGGCGATACCGTCATCTCCGCCAGTGTTTTCTGTATAACCCAGAGCAGTCAGATCATTGCCCTGGAAAGCGCCGCTGTCATCGAAACGACCGAAGAAGGGCAGAATTACAGGATTGGCGCTATTAACTGCATTGTATTTAGCAACGGCGCCAGCGTAATCGATTTGCGGAGGATTGTTAGGTACGGTTGGACCAGAGACTTCATCGCCGGGATCATCGATTGAATATGTATGAACCACAGCATATTTATCCAAGGCCATAACGCCAGTTAAAACGCCATTATCGTTAGCGGCAACTTCGATGTCTCGAATTGCATCGAAGCCAAGATAGAAAATACTCAGTTTGGTTGGAATATTATTGGAATCGACGGCAAAAAGAGGATTGAGGCCTGAGCCTTGGGAGGAATCATGGATGGAACGAACCAGACCAAGGGAATCAGAACCTATAGCGCCATTGACCAAGCCGGTATCAGGAAGATTGACTACATTGGCGCCAGCGGCGTCAAGCAGCCCAGCCGGGGTTTGCGCCCCAGCGCCTGGTGACCAGGCATTTCCAAATTCCATGAGAATCCAGTCAATTTCCATTTGTTGCTCACCGCCGCCAGATGTACGACGAAAAGCAATTTCGCCAAATCCATCAGCAGCGATGTCGTCTGTGCGTTGGGATTCATAAACCAGAACGCCATTTTTCCAACCACGAATCAGAGAGCCGCCGTCTCCAGCAACATCATCAACAATGGTGATACGAATAATGGACCATTCTTCAAATCCACCTACGCGAACATCACTAAGACCATTGCCGTTACGGCTATCGTCGGTCTGGCCAAATTCCCATCCGGCAATGCCGTCAGCACTGGCGACCACGTGGCCGAGGGTCCAATAATTACCTTTAACGCCGTCTACGGAGTTTTGGATATCAACCACTGATTTCTGGCTAGTGGTTCCTAAATCTTTAACACGCATAACCAGAGTCATGCGGCCATTCCATTGATCATAGGAATCTGTACCAAAAAGATATCCACGCGCCCAGTTGCTTGCGGCGGGGAAATCAGGATCATCCGAATTATCATCTAAACGCGACCATACGCCGCCAATTTGAGCAGTTTCGCTGAATTTAATGGAATCATATATCGGGCGACCATTGGTTTCGCCTTCGCGAGGCTGCCAATTAGTTCTACCGCTCAAAATAATATCTTCAGGAAGTTCGGTTCCGTAATAAGCGAAGTCCCAGTTGGGCTTATCATAGACGCCGTTTGGAGAGGATGGACCTGTGCCTGGTGAGTAAGCATCATCAAAGCTCATGCGAATCCAGTCGATCAACATGTGCTGCTCGCCTCCACCGGATGTACGGCGGAAAGCAATTTCTCCAAGAGAGGTTATATCATCACCACGAACAGCGTCGTAAACCATAACGCCATCCTGCCATGCGCGGATTCGAGATAATCCGTCGCCAGCGACAGTATCAGTGATAACGATTCTAATGATAACCCATTCGTTATAACCACCTGTACGAACATTACTTAGGCCATTACCATTACGACTATCGTCGGTCTGTCCAAATTCCCAACCAGCGACGCCATCAGCACTGGCAATAACATGACCGAGAGTCCAATAATCAGATGTTACGTCACCTTCGGCATTTTTAATATCAATGACGGATTTCTGACTGGTAGTGCCCAAATCCTTAACACGTAATACCAGCGTCATTTTGCCGGTAAACTGATCGTAAACATCAGCGCCGAACAGATACCCACGCGCCCATCCCTCAGCGCCAGGCGCATCAGGGTCGTCGGAATTATCATCACGGCGTGACCAGATGCCGCCAACCTGCGCGTCATCGCTTTCAAGAATCGACTCGTATTTTGGACGACCATTGGTTTCACCCTCTCGGGGCTGCCAATCGGTTCCGCCATCTGTGACAATCTGCTCCGGCAGTTGATCTCCGTTATAAACGAAATCCCACGCTTCATCCTGCGCACTACATGGGATAACTGCGGCAATCAAGATAGCCAGAGTTCCGAGGACTACAAAATTTGATACTTTCATGGGGTATCTTGCTCCTCTCCCGAACACGTGATTTTATTACACGTACGGATGCATACCAGGACTGAAAAGAATAATCCTCAGTCCCTTTAATTTCAAAGTTTAATATATTTCATCTTCTCACAAGTGATAGCTAGACGCAAGTGCGCCATAGTATACAACAAGATTAAAGAAAAATGCAACAATGTCAAGAAAAAAAAAGGCTTTACATGCAATTTAATTTCCATTCAAGTGGTTGTAAATGGAAATCTCAGAAGCAATTAGGTTAAATTATAATAGTAAAACTCATTTTTTTCACACAAAAAAGGTAAAAATCTTATTTACATCTTAAAAAATACCGAAAAAACAAATAAATCGTTAATTCAGGTGAAATCCAAATATCTTTCAAAATTAAACTTGATTGTTGCAACTTCCACCGTACACTCAAGGCCTAGACAACAAATCATATAAAAACAAAGAACAATAATATAATCGACCGTGAAAGGATCAATGTTTAGTCATATTATAAATAGTTTGAATATTATTAATTATGCATCAGTTTTCCTTACATTATCTTAAATTAATCCAATATATTATCAGCGATTATAGCATATTTTATTATATTTATACAACGGCGAACGGGATTCTTAGGTAATTTAGATAATTATTACTTAAAAGAATAATTACGCTCTTTTTTATTAACTAGATTGATCCAGTGTATTTTAGATTGTTTATAAACCATCAAGATAGAAAATTTCATAGAGGAAATTGATAATAAATAGGATATTCTATTAGGATAACATTCATTTTTTCGCTTTAAAATCCCCGTAAAGTGAATTTTATACAAGATAAAACGTGATTATATAGACTTGCCTGATCTTATGGTTTATTGTAAGAATATCGTGTTGTTCATTATGATCTTATAACAAATGGGTAAAATTCATTGGAGGATATTATGAAATTCAGAATTTTCGCATTGGAGGCGTTACTTACAATAATGGCTATTACTTTAGTATCGTGTCAAACAGCACAGTATAAAGAAGGTTCGTCCTATCATGGTTTCAAATTGATAGAACAACGGTTTGTGAAAGAGACTAATTGCGAGTGTTATTACTTTGAACATATCAAAAGCGGCGCCCGGCTTATAAAGTTTGCAGCGGACGACACCAATAAAACTTTCTGCATTGGATTTAAGACTACTCCCGAATCTGACTGTGGAACGCCTCATATTATGGAGCATTCGGTCTTGAATGGTTCCAAAAGTTTCCCGGTTAAAAGCCCGTTTGACGTACTGGCTAAAGGATCGCTTAACACATTCCTGAATGCGATGACGGGCAGCGATCTTACTGTTTATCCAGTAGCCAGCATGAACGACAAAGATTATTTCAACCTGATGTATGTTTATCTGGATGCAGTTTTGAATCCATTGATTTATGACGATCCCCGTATTTTCATGCAGGAAGGTTGGCATTATGAACTCAAAGCCATCGACCTACCAATTGAATATAAAGGCGTTGTCTATAATGAAATGAAGGGCGCCTATTCCTCGCCGATCCGTGAATTAAGTTATCAGGTCGATAAAAATCTGTTTCCGGATAATTGCTATGGATTCTCTGCGGGTGGATACCCTACAGCGATTCCACAGTTGACCTATGAAAAGTTTCTCAATTTTCACCGTAAATATTATCATCCATCCAATAGTTATATCTTTCTGTATGGGGACGCTGATTTAAACGAAGAACTTGCATTTATCGATGAGAAATATTTATCGCATTATGAAAAATCAACTGATATCGCTTCCATTCCTCTACACAAGCCTTTTAAGCAGATGAAGAAAGCAAGCGGCTATTACCCAGTCGCCGAAGGAAGCGATACTGAAAATAAAACGTACTTAAGTCTGAACTGGGTAATTGGAGAAGGCAAGGATCAAGCCTTGGGTATGGCTCTGGATGTTTTAAGCGATGCGCTGGTTAACCATGAAGCAGGACCAATCCGCGTGGCGCTGCAAGAAGCCGGTATTGGCCAGGATGTTTCATCCTATTATCACGGCCAAAAACAGAATGTTCTTGCTATTCGAGTTCAGAACGCCAATCCTGCGGATACGGATAGGTTTTATGAGATTGTAACTAAAACCTTGAGGGAAACAGAGGAAAAAGGTCTAGATAAGGATCAAATACAAGGCATCCTCAACCGAATGGAATTCAGGCTGCGCGAAGGCAACGATGCACAAAAAGGCCTGCAATACATCTCCCAGTCTTATAGTGGATGGTATTATGCTGATGATCCATTTTTGAGCCTTGAATGGGAAAAACCGCTGGCTGAAGTTAAAAAATCTCTGACCAGCGACATGCTTGAATCAATAATTAAAGAGCAGATATTGGATAATCCTCATTCACTGCTATTTACGATGGCGCCAAAACCCGGCCTGGAAAGCGAAAGAAAAGAAGCAATCACAGCTGAGTGCGCGGCCTACAAAGAAACTCTTTCTGATGCTGAAAAGGAAGCATTAGTTAAACAAACTGAAGAATTGATAAAATATCAGGAAAGAGAAGATACTCCTGAAGCGCTGGCCACTATACCTATGTTGGGATTGAAGGACATTAATCCAAAAGCGGAATGGTATCAAATTGATGCCAAAGAAGTTAATGGTATACCTGAATTATTCTATGATGTTTTCACTAATGATATTGTTTACGCCAAGTTCCTGTTTGATGCGCGAATCCTTCCTGAAGAGATGATTCCCTACGCTGCACTTCTAGCTGAAGTTCTCGGTAGTTTAAATACGGAGAATTATTCTTACGGCGACCTGGATAACGTCTTGAATATCCATACCGGCGCTTTCAGTACTCACCTGAGTACTTATCTTGAAGATAGAAAAGATGAAAAGACGATGCCCAAATTCGAGGTATCAACAAAATCGATGAACGGCAAAGTGCATAAACTTTTCGAGTTGACCGAAGAGGTTATTAATAATTCAATTTTTTCTGATAAAGACCGCCTTAAAACCGTGTTGACCAGACATCAATCAAGACTCGATTCGAGAGTGAAAACAGATGGATTAGGCTATGCCAGAACCCGCCTGACTTCATATTATTCAAACAGCGGCATGTTCAATGAATTGACCCAAGGCTTTGAATATTATTGGTTTATTACTGACCTAACCAATAATTATGGCCAAAAGTCTGATGAAATTATCGCAAACTTGAAAAAGACTGCGGAACTTATTTTCAACAAAAACAACCTATCCGTAGCTGTAACATGCGACAAGAAAGATTTATCAGCTTTCAATAAAGAACTAGAAGAATTCACAAACGCATTATCTGACGACAAAGTGGAACTAAAGAAGTGGGAATTTGACTTTGATCATAAAAATGAAGGCTTTTTGACCGCTTCCAAAGTTCAATATGTATTGCAAGGTTATGATTTCAAAAAGTTAGGCTATGACTGGAATGGCAAAATTCGCGTGATGAAGCAAGTATTGTCACGCGAATGGCTCAATAATCAAATCAGGGTTATTGGAGGCGCTTATGGAGGATTTTGCAATTTCTCAAACTCCGGTCAAGTTTATTTCGGATCATACCGCGATCCCAATTTGCAAGAGACGCTGGATAACTTTGATGGATCCCCGAAATTTCTGAGCGAATTCAAGCCGGAGGAATACGCCATGACGCGCTTTATAATTGGAACTATCGCCGGTATCGACAAGCCAATGACGCCATCAGATGAAGGCAACACAGCCACATCCCGCTACTTGCAAAATATTACACGCGAAGACGTTCAGAAAGAACGCGATGAAATTTTGGCCACTACGCCAGAAGATATTCGCGCATTGAAGGACTTAGTCAGCGATATCCTTAAGCAGGATGCATTCTGCGTTTATGGCAATGAAGAGAAGGTTGAAGCAGCTAAAGATGTGTTCAAGGCTACTTTGAAAATTGAGAAATAAGCGTAATAAATCAGATATTTAAAGATCGTTTCCCTCCCCCAAGCCCGGGGGAGGTTAGGTGGGGATTGATCCATCGAAGCGCAACCCGCTCTAACTCTTCCCAAACTTGGGGGGAGAATTGATTGCATATTATTTAACATTCCTACGTCGAATTATCATCTCTCTTATTCCGGCCAGGGGCAACGAGGCGCTGGCGTTGTATCTTGGCAATTGAATGCGGTCGCCAAAGACCCATTCAGGTAAATTCTGTTCCCTCATACCATTGGCCAAATCCAATATGGCTTGATCAGCCATTTCCGAATCGACATAGTCCAGGGTGTAGATGAACCAGCCCATAGGCGTCGCCCAGAATCCCCCGTTTTGGTAATTATCCCGCTCACGGGCAACCTCCCAATAGACGCCGCCTGGATTGTGGCGCAACTGCCCTTTTTGAACTAGTTGGTTGTAATGCTGTTTGAAATACTGCGCGATGCGTTCGCTTTGCGTTTGATTGGCAACATCAAGGTAGACGGCATAGGCGGAACCCCAGATATCATGCTCCTTGCATTGAACGGTTGCGGCGCGGAACAGTCCGGTTTTTTCATCCCAGAAAGTCTCCAGTATCTTTTTTTCAACCTTCTTAGACTCATTGCTCCAATAGGCAGCATCGCTTTTGCGGTCAACGGCGTTTAGCATCTGATCCATATACCGCGCTGATTGGACGAAGAGCAGACTGCTGAAAAGCAGGTCACCCGTTTTACGCACCGTATCGGTGAATCCATAGGGACAGCGGTCATATTCTTTGCTGGGATCAATATGCACCAGACCAGTTTTGGGATTCCTAGGGCAAGCGCGCATGGTTTTTACCAAGGGATCAATAATTTCCGATAGTAATTTATCATCCTTGGTTTTACGCCAGGTATAGTAAGCGACAGCGACTGTGAACTGAGAACCGTCGGCGACAGGATTCTCGCCCATAGAACCAAAACCGGGTTTGTAGATCGGCGTTCCATCGAATTTGATGCAGTCCACGCCAGCGCCATCTTCACGGATGCCCTTGATGAAAAAACGACAGGCGTCTTTTAATTCCTTATCGCTGAAGGCGTCGATATTGCCCTCCAGCATATAGAGGTAGTCGCGCAGCCAGAACGCTTCGTAACCGATTCCCTCCTGGGGCGGGAATGCCGCCATACCATTGGGCATTTCGCGGCGACTGTCACGGATCATTTTGGTTGAGGTTTGCGTCAACCAGGAGATGGATGCATTGACATCGGTGAATTTTGGTGGCGTCACATCGGATATGCAGGTTAATGCGAAACTGAATACTAAAAAAGAAGATAGTAAATATCTCATTAGTTTTTTCTCCCCTTAGATGGTGTGTTTAATCGTAAGTGGTTTTCAAGGGTAGAAAAGACACTACCCTTGGCACCCAGCTTAATGGGATTCATCTATACTATTTGACACACCGGCTAGAAGCCGATGCTCCCCATTCTATGGCGCCCCCCGTTCTATAGTCGAATAATTCTAATTTCAGATGGAGATTCTATTTCACTCTTGATAGAACCATCTTCCATCTTTTTATGCTTGATGGAGATTACGCCGTAGGGAGTGGGGAAGGTTCCTTCAGCCCACTGTAAATCGCCTAGATGCGGTTCAATTTTTATGGTTTTGCAGCCGGGCGACATAATCTTTATTCCCAGTACATGTTCGTTGAGCCACGCGGTGGGGCCTGAAGCCCAGCCATGACACAGGCTGTGGCGGAATCCTTTGTAACAGTAGGCGCCGTAGTCGCCATGAATATCCTTCTTGCCTTCAGGAACCAGCTCATCGATGCGGGCGGCGTTTTCCATCCATTCCAGATTAAAATCTTCCCAGAAAGTCGTAGCGCCTATATCCAGCATGGCGCCCCAGTATTCACGGATGCAATCCAGGCTACCCTTGTAATCACCCGCCATCGCTCTGGCTTGCAGCACATAATAGCCATAGAAAGTCGACATACGTTGGGCGCCATCCACTGCCATGACCTCTTGATTCATTTTCTTGGCATCTTCCAAACCAGCCAGAGCCATTAAAGCTGCGGCCTGTTTGCTGTTATTTGGATCAGGTATATGTTGACGCAGGCGCTTAACGCTGGCGAGGCAGGTTTCAGCCAACTCTTTTTCGCCCAATACTCCGCATAATTTCGATCCGGCTTCGAGGGTCATGCAGAGCAGAGAGTGCAATCCCGCATGAATAGCAGGTTTATTTCCGCTTGACGGCCAATCCAGAAACCGGCCTGGAGGAAGGATTTCACGATTATCAGAATCTACTTTTTCAGATAATAATTGCAGCAACCCCGTAAGATACGGTTTCTGTTCTAATAGATAATCCTGGTCGCCAGTAAATTGGAACCAGGAAGCATGAATCAACACCCACCACATAGAATAAGAGCTGATGCCATTCATCCATTTGGGCAAAGGCGTCTCATCGCGGATTAAATCCATACTTTTGGGGATAATATCCTGAGCGCCGAACACATTTAGGATAGTCATGGTTTCGGGATGCATATCACCGATCCAGACCAGACGGTCGCGCTTGACGCCATCCCATAGATAATCCTGCATATTGAGGTGAACGGTGTAGGCGCCGGTCATCCATATCTTATTCAAACGTTCGTCGTTACAACGGAATGAACCTTTATATTCCAGGTCGCGGTATACAAAAACCGCCCTGACATTTCTCAGTTGCACGAAACTATCTTTATCGATCAGGTCAATGCGCACGAAGCGGAATCCGGTATTGCCGATTTCGTGCGTCCCCAGCCAGGGCAGCAGGCAGGTCTGGTCGCGTACGGCATGATCGTTAGTAGCATTTTTCGAACCGCCTACATCGCTCATGGCCTCGCTGACCGATTCGCCGAAACGCACCCGCAACCGGACCGGTTTATTGTTTTTGGAATGGATGCCCATGATCTGCACGCCGCCATGCAGTTCCCGGCCAAAATCAAGCAAAATACCCGCTTGAGCGTCCTGGTTGGTTAAAACGCAGGGCGAATGCGCATCCAAAGTCACCTGCCCTTTACGTTGCTCTAATAAAGCCTCTGCATTTTCGACCTTGCAGCCATTATTTTCTGAAAACCAGACAATGCGCTTGGGAGCGATATATTGCCGGACTCTAGGATCATTAACAGTGCGGTTTTGTAATTCCTTATCGAACGATAAAACACCGTTTTGCGCTTGGGAATCACTGACCGCCATCAGTAATACAAGGATAAAACCGATGCCGAATAGTCTTTGAAATGATTGAAATAACATTTCCTTCTCCAGTTTTATTAGTTAAATTAATTGACCAATATGGTTAATTACAATTAAGAAAAAATGTTTCATATTGCATTGCCGAAAGAGTAGACAGCACGCCTACTCTTTGAGATAATTTATCTTACAATAAAAGTTCAAGCGTATATACTCTAACAAAATACTTAGCCAATCATTGATGGCTATAGGGGTGAACTCGGGAGAAAAATAATATGACAACCAAAAAAAACCGCCGCACATTTTTGAAACAATCAACCGCAGTAGGCGCCGGGGCGCTTGCTATTACTAACCTTGCGCCAATGAGCGTCATCGGTGCGAATGACCGAATCCGCATCGGGGGAATCGGAACCGGCGATAGAGGCTCAGACCGCCTGCGAACCGCCAAACGCCTGGGAGCGGAAATCGTGGCGCTGGCCGACGTCAACGAGGCTATGCTAGACCGTTGCGAAGGCCGCATCGAAGAGAAAACCACGCGCTATGTTGATTACCGCGACTTGTTGGCGCGCGATGATATTGACGGCCTGGTTATCGCGGCCCCCGATCATTGGCATCACGATATGCTAATAGACGCACTCAAAGCCAAAAAAGACGTCTATATAGAAAAGCCTCTCTCCCGCACCATAGAAGAAGGCTACGACATGGTGGAAGCCGTAGAGAAATCCAAGCGGGTCGTCCAGGTCGGAAACCACCGCCGCAGCGGCAAGCATTGGGCTATCGCCCGTGAAAAAATCGCTGAAGGAAAAATCGGCGAAATGAAATGGATCCGCACCTGGGATTGCCGGTACAGGTTAATCGATCCCTATCAAGCCCGCGCTGAAGATAAAAACCTATATGATCCCAAACGTATTGATTGGCAACGATTCCTCGGAAGCGCACCATCACGTACATTCAACGCCGAACGCTGCTCGGCATGGCGCTGGTTCTGGGATTACGCCGGCGGCCTGATGACCGATATCGGCCCTCACATGCTGGACGTGGCTATGTGGTTAGCTGACTGCCAGGGACCCAAAAGCGTTGTCTGCAACGGCGGAAACTATCATTATCCACGCTGGGAAACGCCCGATAACGTACACGCCATCCTGGATTGCGCCACTTTCTCGATCGTGTTCGACGTTCAATTCATGAACGGCTTCGATGGAGACGGCGCCGCCTATTTCGGAACTGAGGGATGCATCCAACAAGAACGCGACGGATTCTTCCGTTTGTATGACACTAAGAATAAAGTTCTTGAAGAATGGAAATATGGTGATGAGGGTACTGCTCACATGCAGAATTTCCTGGATTGCATCAAATCACGTCAGGAGACTAATTCTCCAGTAGCGACTGGTCACCGGGTTATAATCGGCGCCCATTTAGCCAATATTTCATACCGCACCGGCGAGAGAATCGGTTGGGATCCAATACGGGAAACCAGAACTTAAGAACAAGTAAAACCTGCGATTAATGATTAACAGGGTGGACAGGCAACGGGAGATTTCCGGCGCTGTACACCCTGTTTTATTATAAATTGCTAAAGTTCACTGATAAACTCGCAACAATGCGGAATTCCCCAACATCCAAAAAATCAAAGAAACGCATCGATTATCTAATGATATGAAGGCGACGCAGATACAATATGGAAGTTATTAACACAACAAGGAAAAATAGATATTAAAATGGATTTATCAGTATTTGATTATAACCTGCCGCCGGAATTGATCGCCCAAACTCCAGCGCCGCAACGCGACCTGGCCCGGCTTCTGATCACCGAAAGAAATTCCGGCTCTATCAGAGAAGGCTCGTTTGCTAACGTAGCTGAATTGTTTGACCCAGGCGACCTTATCGTATTGAATGATACTTATGTTTTCCCAGCGCGATTATTAGGTCATAAAGAACCCGGCGGAGCGGCTATTGAGATGCTGCTGCTTGAATCTCTCAGTGAAGGAAAGTGGGAAGTAATTGCTTACCGCGCTTCAAGATTGAAAAAAGGAACCCGCGTAGTATTCTCAGAGACCTTTTATTGTGAAGTGATAAAACCACTTGGCGACGGTAAGTTCCAGGTGCAATTTTTCTGGGAGAGCTCATGGGATGAGGCATTAGACCAGCACGGCCATATACCACTGCCGCCTTATATCGAACGGTCAGATAGCAAAACCACTAAAGAAGACAAGAAACGCTATCAAACAATCTTCGCCAAGCATAATGAGACATACGATTCAGCGGCGGCGCCAACCGCCAGCCTGCATTTCACCGATCAGGTATTCTCTAAATTGAAAGAACGCGGAGTAGAAACGGCACATTTAACTCTCCGTATTGGATTGGATACCTTTTTGCCGATTCGCAGCGAGACGGTTGAAGAACATACCATCCATTCTGAATCTTATATGGTTCCACCAGAAACCGCCGAACGAGTCAACCAGGCGCTGCAACGAGGCAACCGGGTAATCGCAGTCGGCACTACAGCGGTGAGAACGCTTGAATCAGCGGCGGGTGAAGATGGCATGCTGCAAGCGGGAGAAGGAAGGTCGCAACTATATATTTACCCCGGCTACAAGTTTAAGATAGTAGAAAATATGTTCACCAATTTCCATCTTCCAAGAACCACACTAATATTATTGGTATCAGCCTTTATGGGGACGGAACTGTGGCGGGAAGCATACGAACATGCTATAACAAACCGTTTTCGTTTTTACTCTTATGGAGATTCGATGTTGATTTTGTAGTATCAACTGAAAACACATACACCAGAACTGATCTAACATGACTTATCTGATACCAACACGAAAAATTGAACGGGTAATTGAAAATTTGCCGGTGCGGCAAATAAATACCACCGAAGACGCCCAAGCGTTGTGCGATTACGTCGGATATGCGGTTACTCCAGACGTCCGTATGCTGGCTTGGGATATAGAAGTTGAATCTATCAAGCCATTCCGCATAAGTGGATTCGTCTCCAATCCGCATAGCGTTAAAGCATTGATCCGCGCCGCAGAATCTATCAGGGAATCATGTGAGGCATCACAAGTACAGACTCCCCTGGATGGCGTCATCTTCGGTAGAGTGAATAAGAGTGAATCTCCGCTATGCATGGCGATAGATCATCCTGAGAGATCAGATACGGCAACAAGTGGAGATAGTTTGATTATTCTTAGGCGAATGGATAAGTTCTCGCTGGTTCATGTTGAGAACGGTTATATCGGCTGGGTGAATAATGATGATTATGAAATTATCACCGAAGAAGAATGGATGGATCATATTTCGCTTAAAGATAAACATAGCCCGACTCAAAAAATATTATGTGCAAGCGCAAAATCACTCCTGAGTACGCCATACGTGTGGGGCGGAGTTTCTCAGCAAGGCATTGATTGTTCCGGTTTCACGAGGTTTGTTTATAAAACTATCGGAATGAATTTACCTAGAGATGCCGATCAACAATTGACATGCGGGATTATATCAGCTATCCCCCGTTATACAAAAAGTATGGCTGCGGGCGATTTGTTATTCTTTTCTGGTGAATATGGTGGAATATCCCATGTCGGCATGGCTTTAAGTAATATAGAGTTTATTCATGCCAAAGGCGGCAAGGGAGTAATTATCAGCGGAATCTATGAAGATGAACTACTGATGAAACGATTTATTATGGGGAAAAGGGTGTTGAACCTGGAAAGACCTAAGCTTCAAAATTGTTTTGTTGCTGAATAGATTGTTGCAACGCGCTAATAACATCAGGATCATAAGATCTTTCCGATAGCCGCCAGATTATATCAAGAGATTTCTTTGCGTTTTCGCTGCTTTCGCCGCCCCAGCGATATATGAGTGAAGCATAGGCGTTAGCCACTGCAATAATCCTTGATCCCAGAGGGATCTCGATCCCTTTGAGTCCTTCTGGATAACCCTGTCCGTTCCATGCTTCGTTGGAGTGAAAAACAATTTCTCCCACTTCCTTTTGCAGACCAAGGGATTCAACAAAATGAAGCCCGATCCTGGGCTTTTTCATGCGCAACTCATCACTAGACGCATTGCCATTAGATAAAACCATCCCGATGTCATGCAAAAGGGAAGCATAAGTAATATTTTGAAAATCTATGCTGCTAAGATTCATCACCCGCGCGATGCGTTGTGCGCATTCACACGTCTTGGCGGCGACTCCTTCCCGCTCGGGATCTTGAGTCTCAATCAGGTTGGCTATACTTCTCAGAGCGTTAATGGTGATGGTTCGTTCGCCCTCGTGCAGACGAGCATTTTTGATTGCGATAATAGCTTGTTCTGCAAAAGTGAGCAGAATTTCACGGTCTCCCGGATTAAAATCGTCATCTTTGCCTGAGACAACAATAACGCCTTCAACATCCGTATCAAAAAGAGCAACAGCCAAATATGAATCAGCAGGATAAGTCTCGCCAACGGATACCCAAGGCGGCTTCGATTCACCCTTGGGATGATAAAAAACAGGGTTGAGATTTTCCGCTACCCAGCCGGGAAGACCTTCACCCAAATCTAAAGAGACCTGGCCGACTTCGTTTTCCTCAAGCCCGATGCGCACATCCGGCATAAGCCGTTGCGTTTCGGGATCAAGGAGCATGATGGAACATTTCCTGGCTTTTAGCAATTGGCAGGTAAGCTGACCGATGCGCGGTAAAAGGTCTTTGGATGAGATGCAAGAACAAATCAAACGGTGAATGACATGAATGGTGGCAAGAGCTTTGCGCCGCTTATCCATCCGCTGGACAGTCTGGGCATTATCGATAGCGGCGCCGCCGCTGGTAGCGAGCAGACGAATCAAACTTAATTTTGTGACGCTTAAAGGTCGCAGAGATTCCTCGGTCGACACAAAAATACCAACCAAAGCATGATTACGAAAAAAGGGGACAGCGAGAAATGATCCGTCTTCCTCTAAGAGCGGATAATTAACTTTAGGCAACTCTGCCATAAGCCATTTTCTAAATGGATCATTTTCGGAGAGATCGAAAGCGATCAGTTCATCAGACTTGAGGCATTCCCTATAATCATGTCTTGTAATTTCGAGGGTTTTCCTTTTAAGAAGTTCAGTAGGGTAATGCTTTATGCAGGCAGGAAAGAATTCGCCATCTTCATTAAAAAGAAATATTATTCCACCTTTAAGTCCAACGGCAATGCATATTTCGTCTATTAATCGTGGGAGAAGATCATCTAAATTGATTTTAGTAATGGTTTGAGACCAGACGGAATGGACCAGTTCGAGATCGTCGTGATCTTCTATAGCGCCAGCCAGAAGAGATAAGTATCCATGAATAATACGCAGAGTCTGATCGAGTAATTTATAATTATCTAATGCCACATGGCAGATGCCGATGCCGCCAAGGAATTGATTGCGATACCAGCAACCAGCAAGACCCTGATGGAAATCATTACATTTAGTCAGGATACAGCCGTCAGAAGCGTGAAGATTTTTTTGAATTATATCCAATCCAGCGCCGCAAAGGTCTTGGTTTTTATTTTGTGCCAGAGAAGATTCTATACAATAGGCGGAAGAATCATCTTCAAGGAAGGGAATACGATGACCATTTTCATCAGTGATCCACCATTGCGCATCAGGAAGCAAATGGCGCATGCACCCATAGAGATCAAGCAGGTTAGGATTTCTTGCAATATCGACAAAGCGAATATGCGGGAAAAAGTCATCGGGCGCCATTGTCATCCGCCGGTTCAATCTTAGCAATTAAATCTTTGTGTATAGAAGAGATAATATCTGGATCAGTTATTTTCTCTCCCACCGAATCAGCAACATATAATACATCAGTTACCCGGTTTCCCTCAGTGATAATGCGCGCAAAGTGAATATTGATTTGCAGCGGCGAAAAGACCGACGTAATATCCTGCAGCAAACCATGTCTATCAGCGCATCGAACCACAATCACGGTAAAACGGGCGGTACTATCATTTGAAATTTTAACAGTGCTTTCAAAGCTGCTTCGCCCCATATTGCTTGAGATAATGGATTTAGGAGGCAAAGGAGGCAACTCATTGGAAATAAGTATACGCACAACTCTCTCTCGTAAAAGTTCCAGGCGCGATTCTGGGATAATTTCACTGCTCAGGTTATCGCGTATGATAATATTATTAGCAACAATACCGTCAGTTCTGGTGTTAAGTTTCGCCTCAACAATACTAAAGTTTTCCAGCATAATGGCGGTGCAAATACGATTAAACAGCCCCAAACTATCACGAAATACTATTTCAAGTTGTTTGCACCTGGGATCAAGATGAGACAGTATTCTGATTTGAGGAGTTTTGCCATCGAAATCGCGCACCATTTCGATATGTTGACGGATATTGCGCCGTGATTGATTGAGTAGATAGCTGGGCGGTAAATGATCTAAATGTTCAACAATTATATCACGATCAAAATCGGCGGAAAGAGTCTTGATAATGATCTCTTTACGAGAAATTTCAAGGGCGTGATGATCGAAAGAAGAAGGCGAATCGCTGAGGAAAATATCCCGTGAAGCCAGGTAAAGTTGCCAGAGAAGATTGTTTTTCCATTCCGTCATGGAATGGGGAGCGACCGAACGCATATCAACATAAGTCAGCAGATACATCATGTCGAGGTCGGCGACACGATCAAAAGCATCAGAGAAATCAATCGCGACCATCGGATCACTGAGGTCAAGATGCTGGGCGGTATGGCTCATCAAAAGGTGGAGTTTTACTAGAAACACCAGGCGCTTGGCCTGTTTATCTGGAAGCCTCATTCTACGAGCAATTTTTTCGACCAACATGGCGCCGGTATTGGCGTGATTGCCATCGCGCCCCTTACCGATATCGTGGAAAAGAACAGCCAAACGAAGAAGGTATCTATCTTCGCACTCACGATATAAAACAAACCTTTCTTCAGAGAAGTTCATGGAATCATCAAGAAGGTGTTCGAGATGATATAAACAAAGCAAAGAATGTTCGTCAACCGTATAGCGATGAACCAAATCATAACGCACCAGACAGGAAATGGCTTTCCATTCCGGAAAAAGACGTTCGAAAAAACCAATGCTGCGCATTTGTTGAAGTGCCGGTTCGATTTTGCAATCCAAAGAGAAGAAATCCAGCAGCATTTCGGCGTTATGCTTGTCATGCAGGAAAGCCTGATCAATCAGATCCAGGTTATCATGAATCATATTCGCAGATTCATCAGATATTTTAGCCTCATGTTCAGCGGCCAAAACAAAGGCCTTAAGCAACCGTTGAGGATTATGTTCAAAGAAGTGAAAATCCTGAGGATTATGGATTTGATTATTGCATAAAGTGAATCCATCAGACAGAGATTTATGCTTTGTGAAACGTAAAAAAGACCAGAAAGGTTTCGGAACCGCCAATCGTCCCATCTGGTCGGCGAAGAGGGAGATAGTAAGCGCATGGCTATAATAGTCACGCATCATTTTTTCTTCGGCCAGGCGACCGGCGCCGTCTTTATAACCTAGCCTTCTTGCAACATCCTGCTGCAAGGGAAGGGCAAGAACATCCTGTTCCTTACCGGTGAGAAAATGTAAATCATTCCGCAGAAGCCATAGGAAAGAGACCGCTTTCTCCACGCGATCCATGGTCTGATCATCAATGATATGGCTACGCTTCAGATGCAAGAGATTCATGGTGCGCCCTTGCATCAGCGATCCGATCCATAATCCGTAATGGAAGCCGCGCAATCCCCCCTGGCTCTCTTTTACATTTGGTTCGGAGATATTGATAGTAGCGCCGTGCCGCGAAAGTCGCTCCTGGCGTTCTTCGGTTTTGAGCCGTATACGCTCCCAGCGGTTTTTTTGTATAACAGACCACAATTCCCGCTTGAAGCGCTCAAAAAGGCGCCAATCCCCGGCCAAAAAACGGCTTTCAGACATAGCGGTCTGGCTATGAGAATCCTGATTTGATCCAAGAGACTCTTTATAATTCCGGCAGCAATGCCCAACCACAAAGCCGAGATCAAATAAAGTCCTGAAGAACTCAGCAATAAGTTGCTGTTCGGCTGGAGCAAGAGGCTTTTTGTGTAGAAATATCAGATCGAGATCAGATTTGGGATGTTGATGCCTGCGACCATAACCACCTTGAGCAAGAAGAAGAATATGCTTAGGAAGTTCATCCTGCTTCAAAATACGCATCAAATGTTCCAGCAGGAGATTAAGTACAAGGGAATCGGTTGTTTCAGTAATCTCTCGAACAATAACGCGAGAATCCTCACCTGTCTCATGATGAGAACGAATTATTTCTAAATCACCAAGATAATAATAAAAATTATCCGCAATTTCGGAATTAACTGGAAGTGATTTCAAGTTTACCATTGTATGCTATTCATCAAAAAAGTTCCGCCAGTCTAAAATCAAACCATTCAGAGTAAACAATTAATATTTTCCCCTGAATAATTTATACATTATCAGTATCCGCCCATAAGGCAAGTTGTTGCTCCACTCTCTCTACTAATTTAGGTAAAGAATCAATAACCGGTTGAGTCATTTTTGCGCCAATAGTCAAGGGATCTTGAACTTCCATAGCGAAGATAACGATATCTTGAGGAAATTCGAGTTCCATCTGTTTTGCCATATCCATCAATTCAGGCAATCCGGCGTAATGCGGAGAAGGAGCGATAACTCTATCAAGATCAGAGGGTTTCATTTCAATAATAGTTCCAGGCGGGTGTTTTTGAGTATAAATTGCATCAATGATAATCGCCCGCTGGTAATCAACGAAGATTTCCAGCAGAGCCACGCCGGAGACAGCGCTTTCTTCGATATCAGCCAAATGGGCTACGCGTTCAGACAACAGCCGGGCAGCGTAAATGCCTACTGCATCATCAGCGATAATATCGTTTCCTAAACAGAGAACTAATACTTTTTTAGCCATAATAATCCTAAATAAAAATGCTCTAAAACAAAATTTGGCAAAGCCCTAATGCAAGAGCTTTGCCAAACGATAAAAGACTTTTCAGGGTAAATCTACCTTTTCAACAAAACTACAATTGTAAATCATGCCTAGTTTTGCCTGATTTCCTGAACCATATTTTTGTCGTGATCATAAACCCGCACGGCTAAAGGCATCTGTCCAGGCAAAGCGTGGGTGGCGCAACCGTGACATGGATCATAAGCGCGGAACGCCATTTCGACCATGTTAAGGATGCCGTCGTTAACTTCACCTTTTTTAATCAAGCCTTTAGCGGCCTTATCGACTGACATGGCGATACGGGCGGCGTTGTTCTGAGTCGCAACGATAAGGTTAGCCATAGTGACCAAGCCTTTTTCGTCGGTTTTATAATGATGGAATAAAGTACCGCGGGGAGCTTCAACCACGCCAATGCCTTCTGAAGGAGTTTCAGTAGGGATCGTGTGATAATTAGGATCAGTGATCTCGTCATCCTCGGAAAGTTCTTTCATACGTTCCGCCGCATAGAGCATTTCGATCAATCTAGCCCAATGCGTAGCGAGCGTGTGATGAACCGGCTTCCCGCCCAGAGTTTTGTAGAACTGATCATAATGTTCCTGAGCCAAAGGAGTGGCCATTCCATCAGCCGCATTAAGACGCGCCAAGGGAGCAACGGCGTAAACGCCGCTGTCAACGCCATCATTAAATCCTGTCCAACCTTTTTGTTTCAGGTAACAGAACTTGATATAACTCCATGGTTCAACATGCTCGGCGACGTGTTCAAGATAATCATTGGTATCGAATTTAACGAATTCTTTACCTTCAGGATCAACTACCCGCATTTTACCATCATAGAAGTTGATATGGTTATTCTCATCGACCATACCCATATAATGAGTTTTGTGAGTATAGGCGTCAGAGACGATGGCATCGACATATTCCTTATTTTCCAGGACTATGTCGTTGAAGAGTTTGAGACTGAATTTTCCAAACTCAACAGCATCATTGGCATACTTGATATAAGTTTTCTGATCTTCTTTAGAGATGCCTTTGGAGACTCCGCCGGGGAGACCAAAAACCGGGTGAATCGCTTTCCCGCAAGTCAGTTTCATTAATTCACGCATTTTCTTGCGGAAACCGATGACCTGCTTACCTGCTTCTACACCAACTTTGCCAATAACGCCAAGAATGTTGCGTTCGGCTTTCGGGGCGGTTGGACCAACAACGAAGTCAGGCCCGCCCAGGAAATAAAAGTGGAGGGCATGATCTTCGATGGTGAAGATGTTATACAACAACTCACGGATTTTCTTGGCGGCAGCCGGTGGATCAACTTTATATACATTGTCGAGAGCTTTGGCGGCGGCCATGTGATGCGCCATCGGGCAGACGCCGCAGATACGGGATGTAATCTGCGGCATATCTTCTACTCGGCGGCCCTGAGCAAATTTCTCGAATCCGCGTAGTTCGGGGATTTGAAAATAGGCTTTATCTACATCACCTTGTTCGTTAAGAAAGATGTCTATCTTTCCATGTCCTTCAAGGCGCGTGATGGGATCGATAATAATTTCTCGGCGACTCATAATTACGCCCCTTCCTTTCCATTTCCGTTCCGCATGGTATTACATATGGCATGCAGATACGATTTAGGCAGGCTATAACGATAGAAAGTTCCTTCAGGATCCACGATGGAATCGAGCAACTTTTCTACTTCTTTTTCATCTTTACTGTCAATCAGAGAAGCGAAGCCGGAGATAGCTTTCGCGCCGAAATCATGGACGCGGCTTGTTGGTCCTAGGCAACCAGTGCAAGGCATATTGGCTTTCATGCATGCAGCGCCGCAGCCGCTGCGCGTTACTGGCCCCAGACACATAAGTCCCTGCGCCAGCAGGCATTCCTTTGAATCAATTTTTATTTCAAAGGGCCTTTTGAACGTCGTGATTTCGAGCACGTCAGGCTTGGTTTCCTGCCGGTCGCAATCAGAGCACTGAGCGATATCCGGCGCCAAAACGGTTCCTTTAGGAGGAAGTTTATTCTCGAGAATGGCCTGGATAGCGCCAGTTATCAAATTGACCGGAGGCGCGCAGCCGGGAAGATAGTAATCAACGTCTACTACCTGATCGAGACAACGTGCGGTCTCAAGAAATTGAGGAAGAGTTAAGGTTCCCTCTTGCGCCTTGAATTCCGTTTTAGGCATTACGCCTTCTTCATTAATAGTACTGGGCGATTCCAGGAAACTATTTTTAAGAATGGATTCACTGGAATAAAAATTACCAAGACCGGGGATTCCACCCATGTGAGAACAACTGCCGAAAGCAACCAGCAATTGAGTTTTTTTACGCATAAGATGCGCCATTTCCTCTTCTTCAGAGGTGCGAATGGCGCCATTGACGAAACAGACCGTCATTTCACCATCCTTCATAGCCCGGACATCGTCTTTTTTGAAGTCCATAGCGCAAGGCCAGAAGACGATATCAACAGCTGCGACAACATCCAGTATAGCTTCTTCCAGATCGACGACAGCTTCTTCGCATCCGCCGCAGGAGGCTAACCAATTAAAGCCGACTTTAGGTTTACTCATGATTATGCTCCTTCAACGCCGGCAGCAGCCAGTTCTTTATCCGCTTCTCGCTCGAAAGCCTCGGGAGAAGTGATAGGCGCGAGTTTAAGCGGTCCCAGTTTACGAACCTGCTCGGTCATTTCATTAACGACTTTTTGAACTTTATCGCCTTCCGAAGCGGCGATCCATTCCAGACGGACGCGTTCATCTTCGATCCCCATTCGATCCAGGTAGCGTTTCAATAATTTGAAACGGCGCAAAGCTTTGTAATTGCCTTCCTGATAGTGACAATCGCCCGGGTGGCATCCACCGATAAGAACTCCATCAGCCCCTTCGCGCAAAGCGGCCAGGATGAATTGTGGATCAACCCGCCCGGAACACATAACGCGAATGACGCGAACGTTCGGAGCATATTGGAGACGTGAGATGCCAGTCAGGTCTGACGCAGTATAAGTGCACCAGTTGCAGAAGAAGGCTACGATTCTTGGTTCAAATTCTTTAGGTGTTTCCTGGCCATTAGACATAGCTTAGAACCCCCTCAATCTCTTCGAATATCTGGTCATCAGTAAATAGATTCTGCATGATGGCGCCGGAGGGACATGCAGCGACGCATGTTCCGCATCCCTTACATAATGCTTCGTTAATAACGCTCTTTTCGCCATCTTTGGATTCGTCTATGCGGATAGCAGTGTACGGACATAACGCCACGCATGTGCGGCACCCACAACAAAGGTCTTCATGGATGCTGGCGGTATTGGGTTCGAGTTCAACATAACCTTTATCCACTAGGGCCATCGCTTCAGCCGCAGCCGCGCCAGCCTGGGCCACGCTATCGGGAATATCTTTGGGTCCCTGACAGGCGCCAGCCAGAAAGATACCATCAGTGGCGGTTGAAACCGGCGCCAATTTTGGATGCCGTTCGGTAAACCACCCTTGATGACTGCAAGAAATTCCAAATTTGCGGCGAACTTCATCAGCATCATCCTGCGCTTCCAAACCAACTGAAAGCACAACCATATCCACCGGGATACGGCGCGGAACGCCAACCAGGGTATCTTCAACCCGGATAACTAATTTGCCGGCCTCTTCGGGCGTCATAGCCCAATCGGTGACTTCGGCGACGCGTCCACGAATAAAATGGGTGCCTTCGGAGAGAAGACGATCATAGAACTCATCGTATCCTTTACCCGGAGTTCGCATGTCGATATAGAAGTTATAAACTTCCGCACCGGAATGTTCCTTAATAAGATGCGCCAGTTTTAGCGAGTACATGCAGCAGACCCTGGAACAATATGCATTGGTTTTCTTATCACGCGATCCGACGCAATGTACGATGCCCACCGATTTAGGCTCAGTACCATCACGCAAAATCAGTTCACCGCCAGTTGGCCCGGCGGCATTGATCAAGCGCTCTACTTCGAGACTGTTATAGACATGCGCATATTTGCCATAGCCATATTGCGGTATACGAGCGGCATCGAATGTTTTGAAGCCGGTAGCGAGAATAATAGCGCCGCATTCGATATCAATGATTTCTTCCTGCTGGTTGAAATCAATGGCGTTTTTCTCGCAAACTTCGACGCATTTCTGTTTACATTTGCCTTTCGACAATTGCAGACATTGATTTGGATCAATCAAAACCACAGGTGGAGTGGCTTGAGGGAATGGCATGTAAATAGGCTTGCGCTTACCCATGCCGACATTGAATTCATCGTCGAACTTAGGTTTTTTAAACACGCATGCATCAACGCAAAGCAAGCAGCCAATGCATTCATCTTCTATGATATAACGCGGTTTACGCTTAACCTGAACCTTAAAATTACCAGTAAAGCCATCCACTTTTTCAACTTCGGAATAAGACCAAAGAGTGATGTTTGGATGATCTTTAACGTCAGACATTTTAGGAGTAAGAATGCACGCAGAGCAATCAAGGGTAGGGAAAGTTTTATCAAACTTCGCCATATGTCCGCCAATGGTCGCTTCGCGTTCAATCAGATAGACGTGTTTACCGGAATTAGCTATAGTAAGAGCAGCATGAATACCGGCGATGCCTCCACCGACAACCACCACATCTGGATGGACGTCAACGCGCCTTTTCTCTAAAGCTTCATGGAGACTGACGCGATGAACCGCCGCAGCGATAAGCGCTTTAGCTTTATCATTTGCGTCTTCCTTGTTATCAGTAACCCAACTGACATGTTCGCGGATATTAGCCATCTGGAAGAAAAATGGATTAATACCCGCCGCGGCGCACGCTTTCCTAAAAGTATTTTCATGCATCAAAGGCGAGCATGAAGCTACGACTATGCGATTCAGATTATGTTCTTTAATATCTTTCTGAATCATCTCCTGACCTGGGTCAGAACACATAAATTTATAATCACGGGAGATTTCCACATTAGGGAGTTTTTTTGCAAATTCAGAAGCGCTTTCGCAATCAACTTTGCCAGCGATATTAATACCGCAATGACAAACATACACCCCAATCCGGGGGATATCTCCATTGGTCTTTCCATTACTATTCTGGTCCAACATGATATCCTCCTTACTTAGCCGCTAATGCGGGTTCGAGCGGTACAAACTGACGTTGCAGTCCTAATTTACGACCACTGATTCCGAGCGCCACTCCCATCAATTGCGTAAAATAAACGGGGGGAATATTAACAGGATTCTCGAAACGCTTGCTCATTTCGCCCTGATAACATTCAAGGTTGAACTGACAGAGAGGACAGGCGGTGACGATAGCGTCGGCGCCGCGAAATTGCGCTTCCCGCAGCAAGATATAACTCAAACGCTGTCCAACATCCGGCACAACACCGGTTAAGGTTCCTCCGCAGCAACGGGTTTTAAGCGGCCAATCAACCGGCTCAGCGCCCAGCGCAGCCATCAGTTTATCCATTGATTGTGGATTATGTTGATCATCAAAGGTAGCATAAGGTCTTACGACCTGGCAGCCATAATAACTGGCGACGTTTGTTCCTTCTAACGGTCTGGTAACTTTTTCCTTGATTCTATCAACGCCGATATCGTTCACCAGAACATCAAGCGGGTGACGAACTTTCACAACGCCTTTATATTCCAGACCCCCGGCTTTCAAAGCATTGCGAATTTTATCGCCATTGCTTCCGCCTTGTTCAAGATAACGTTGCGCTTTAGACAATACCAAGAAGCAGGCGGCGCAAGGCGCGATTACGCTAACTTCTTCATAATTATTCTGTTTTTCGGCCAACGCCAGGTTTCGCGCGGCCAGTGCGTATGCCTTCAGCTCATTAACCGCCATGTAGGCAGTGGCGCCGCAGCAATTCCAATCGTCCACTTCCTCCATCGGGATTTCAAGCACATCAAAAACCGACAAAATCGATTCCTCATACGCCCGCCCGGTTCCTTTTAATGAGCATCCAGGATAATAGAGATATCTCATAGCATCCTCTTTCTCTGGCTGAATATAACCAATTAATCTTTCTCAACCGCGTCCAAAATAGGCGTCAGTTCTTCCATGCGCTTGATTTTTTCCACTTTTAGAACCATGCGTCCCTTAAGCAATAGCTTCAATCCAAGAATACTCTGCTTAATAAGTTTGAATGGATTAGTTTTAAGAAACATCATAGTGAGGAGAAGCCCCTCATTACTGCGCCCCCAGCGGCGAACATTCTTGAAAAACTCATTAGCAAGAACAGGAGTCGCCAATCGCTTGGGATACACGCCTTCATCCATTGCTTTTTGCTTAAAGGCATACATCAGTTCGGTTATTTTAACTTCTTTGGGACATTCTACTGTACAGGCGTAACATGACGCGCAAATCCAAATAGTGAAACTCTTAAGCACTTCATCCTTAAAGCCTTCCCGCGCCATAGCAACCAGACGTCTTGGCGTATAATCCATATAGAGACTAACAGGACAAGTTGCGCTGCAGGTTCCGCATTGGATGCAGTTATGAAGGTTTTCTCCCCCATAGCGTTCGGCTATTTCTTTTCCGAAGTTATGATCTAACTCGGCTTGATACTTTATCTTCCTCTGCCCCAATTTTTCGCTCATGGGCATTTCTCCTTCTTTAGTGACCGCTAAAAAGGCTATCCACTTAATTTATACGCTAATAAAAAAAGTCCATCAAACGATATCGCCAATTGGCGCAAGCGTTGCTGGACTTATTCTCTGACTAAGCGCAAATATAAATGAACACACTTTTTAACGACCGCATACACATCGAAAAATCGATGATTATTTCCTTACTTGCAAGATTATCTATAATTTCAAAGCGAACAAGAATAAAGAATTCTAGGAATGAAATACTAATTAGGGAATAAAAAAACCAGATATTAGAGAAAAATATACCTAACATGTAGAAATTTAAATATTTATAGGAAAAAATATGAAAAAAATTTATCAACCTAACTTTCATCATTCTATATCCATGAAAAATGACGTCAAGCAGGATACATCCTGTTTTTTTTATAGAAATACATCGCATTATAGCATGAAAAAATAAATGTTATACCAAACATTATTAAAAAGACCAATAAAGTCGACAATATAATATAATCCTTTTTTAAGAATAAGAAAAGCCCATCTACTCCCTGGATATTAAATCGATAGATAGATTACTCACAATAAATATACTTGACATAGTAAATGAAATCACCATAATATATAAATTTTTATTTTATATATATAAAATAATATATCTCTGCACTTTGATATTTTCCTGGGAAATCATCCATAAAATGAAACGAAGGGAATATATTTTGATTCATTTTCTGATTAAGAAAACTTCTGGAAATATGACAATAAAAGATAAATTTCGAAAATTGATTATGGGGAGATTGAAAAGAACGTAAAGAGTTCTAGAATATCCAACTTACTGTATACTTTCAGTGAATGCAACATAGTTGCCGGAGTGGTGGAATTGGTAGACGCGCCAGATTCAAAATCTGGTATCTTTCGGGATGTGGGGGTTCGATTCCCCCCTCCGGCACCATTTAGTAAAACATTTCAATATATACTGCGATAAATCATTTATCCCGTCAAAATAATTTCATACCAAAATACTGGGCTTACGTGATTTCTAATTCCCACGAAAAACTGGCTGCAAAGGTTTTACACCAATTTCAAATGCCGCTTTCAGCATTGGCTCAATATCGTTGACTAGAGGAAATTGGATTCCCTGGGAAAAGAGATTCAAGAGAATTTCTGTAGAATCTGCGCGGTAATAATTAATGCGAATTCCATTTTTATTAAGCAGGCTAATAGATTCAGCCAAAACCTCGCCTTTACCTAATAATTGAATAAAATCGGCCTTGGCGTTGATTGTAGCATTAACATAATCCAGAGAATTCTGCTGGCGATCCATATTACATATCATGATATTCGCAAATACCTTACGGGCTGCTTTTATATCTGCGGCGCCGCAAGCGAGGAACGCCTGATGCTGACGATTTTCCAGGAGAATAGATTCAGCGACTTTTTCACCTAGTTCCCCATCTCCTTTAAGATGAACGTTTAACCAGATATTTTCCGGCATGACCTCCAAAGTTTCCAATAAAGTTGGAATTTTAGTACCCTTAAATTCATCACCCTTCTTTATGCCCGCATCCAGTTGCTTCAATTGCTTCAAGGTTAGATCCGAAACTTTTCCCGAGCCGTTGGTTGTCCGCTCTAAGGTTGAATCATGCATAATGACCAGTTGACCGTCTTTTGTGAGCTGAACATCAAACTCAATCATGTGGGCGCCCAGGCGGATTGCTTCATTAAAAGCGGGCAGTGTATTTTCAGGATGAGTGGACATAGCGCCACGATGAGCGCATACACCTCTATCTGGAAGTTGCATCTTATCAGAATCCTTAGCCGCGACGGCGCCGATTGAAGTAAGACATAACAGAATTGAAAGCAACCATTTTTTCATGAACATTCCCTTAAAAACTCTAATTAACTATTTGAACCAATACTTAAATTTATCAGATTCCATGTTGTTATCATAGGAGAAACAATTGAAGCACTTTGGCTTTTAGATAAATTTGTTTCTCCTTGGCTGAATTATTAAATTCTCCCCTCAGTTGAATATCTCTCTATATTCCAGATAATGTAGAATTAAATGGTTTTCAAAAATGTAAGGATAAACCTTGATGAATAATGTTGACTTTAGCAATATTGAGGGCGTTTTGATTGATCTTGATGGCGTCATGTATATTGAAGATGAGTTAATTACCGGAGCGGTGGAAGCAATTGAACATCTTAAGGATAAAGGGATTAAGCGCAGGTTTCTGACCAATACAACTGTAAGATCAAGGGAGAAATTATATGAGAAGATGAAGCGTTTGGAGATTCCCGTTAGCAGGGATGAGATAATAAGCCCTCCCGGAGCGGCAGCGAAGTATTTAAGAGAACAAGGCAACCCATCAATCCTCTTGGAAGTCATGGATGAAACCAAGGAAGATTTTGCCGAGTTTCGCATAACCCGGAACAATCCGGATTTCATCGTTATCGGGAAAATCGGGAAGCGATGGAGTTATGACCTGATGAATGAACTGTTTACCCTTATCATGAATGGCTCATCGTTAATAGCGTTGCATAAAGATCGGTACACTATGGGAGAAAAGGATTTACATATCGAATTCGGCGCATTTATTGCAGGGCTGGAATATTCCACCGGCAAGGAGGCTTTAGTGATGGGCAAACCATCCAAGACTTTTTATCAGTCTGCCATAATGGATATTGCTTTACCTCCGGAAAAAATAGTCATGATCGGAGATGATCTTATTTCTGATATCCACGGCGCTCAAAATGCAGGAATAAAAGGTATATTGGTCAAAACTGGCAAATATAGAAAAGAACTATTAGAACAATCACCAATCAAGCCAGATCATATTATTTCATCTATCCACCAATTAACCTCAATGATCTAACATAATACTTTTAAGTTAATGCATTATGTTTGTTATCGAAGCAAAATGATTTGATAACTACTCTAATCAACAGAAAGTCCTAATGTTTCCCTATTTGCCGCCGATTATATTTCGTGTAATATAAGACGGTTTTCATAAATCTTTGTAAAGCAATGAGAATTTCAAGTATATACAGTTTGAACAGTTATTAAAAAATACGAATAAATCCAGATGGCGGATGTTTTATTTGTTGACTGAGAGGTGAACCATGAATAAAAAGAAACAACGTCTTGAACTGCCAAAACAAGAATTGTCACTCAGTTTGCTGATCGGGCAGGAAGGTGAACAATTTCTCAACCGGGGTGAAGACGAAAATTTCAACCATGATTTTATACATAACACATCAAAACCCGGTTGGCTGCGTATTTTGATGAATCTAATCAGCGCTTCACCGAGATTCTAAACAGTTAATAAAATAATCAATTATAAGTCATTATAAATTAAGATATTATCATGCATAAGATAGAAAGGATATTGATATAATTATAGTGCATAGTTTAATGTGCACCCGAAGCATTCCCTCACTTATATTATATTAATCTTCCGTCCAATTAAATATATATTATCATCAAAATTGAATTCGTAACTGTTCCCTCCCCCCCTCCCGCTAAAGCGATTCTTGAAATCAAGTTCTTTTATAATCATATTTTTCACTGAAAATAACATTTTTAGCAAAAGACCATATTATTTTACGATAAATCTATTAATACGAAACATTGAAGACTACAGAAAACTCACCTATTTGCGCAAAACAATTATACTTATTCATAAATAGAGGAAAAAAGATTCCGTGCGATAGTCAAGAATCCATAAAGAGAACTGGAAACACGAGAGGCAGAATAGAATTAATGAAACTCAAATGCATAAAGCGAATAAGTAAGGAAAATTATATTCTCCCAATAATTATTGTGCTAATCGCCGGAGTTTTGCTAACTTGGTGGACAGCGCATAGAACCTACCTGGAGATGCGGAATGACCTGCTTCAGCATGTTCGCATAGTTGCCCAATGCATAAACCTTGAGCGTGTGGTTTCATTGAGCGGAACAGAAACTGACCTGGATAAACCGGACTACATAAGGCTCAAGAATCAGTTGATGAACGCCCGGAGCGCTAATCCAAAATGTCGCTTTATCTATTTGATGGGTCGCAATACAGACGGTAGAGTATTCTTTTCCGTGGATTCCGAGCCGACAGGTTCAAAAGACGAGTCGCCGCCTGGACAAATCTATGATGAGGTTTCTGATGATTACTTGCTATCTTTCAATACGAAACAAGAAATGACGGTGGGGCCGATCACGGACCGTTGGGGCGAATGGGTAACATTTCTGATACCGATCATTGACCAGGAAACAGGCAATCTTATTACGGTGATGGGAATGGATATCGATATCAGCGATTGGTATATTTCCATCACCAAGCATTGTATTTTCCCCGTAGGGCTATCACTTTGCATTCTGCTGCTTTGCATTTTTGTTATAAAACTTAAACAGATTAATCAGCGTTTTGAGGATCATGAAGAAAAATACCAAGAGAGCGAAAAACGCTACCGGAACCTTTTTGAAAACGCACTTGTCGGGCTTTTCCGTTCACGTTTATCTGACGGCTTATTTCTTGAAATAAACTCCAAGGGCGCCGAGTTACTGCTGCATACAAAAGAAGAGATCATTGGAAAGATACGCACAACAGATCTATTTAGGAATCTAGATCAACGAACCAGGTTACTCTCAGAGTTGAAAGAAAAAGGCGAAGTAAATGGTTTCGAAACTGATTTTACACTTGATGATGGCGCGGAGAAAACATTTTCCATATCGGTGAAATCTTATCCTAAAGAAGGCTTCATGGAGGGCGCAGTAATCGACGTCACCGAGCAAAAGCTGATGGAAAAAGCTTTGATTAAAAGTGAGAAGAACTACCGAATGCTTGTCGAAACAACTTCGGAAGGATTATGGATTATAAATACGGATAAGATAACGATAGATGTCAATCAATCCCTCTGCAACATGTTGGGATATACTCGTGAGGAAATGATAGGCCACAGCCCTCTGGAATTACTGGATGAAGATAACCGGCAAATTCTTCTGAAGCAATTCTCTATGGTTGCAACAATACCTAACCGCCAATATGAGTTATCACTGATTTCAAAATCAGGAAATACTATCCATGTCATGCTTAATGCCTCACGCCTCCATAACGATTCGGACGAAATACTGGGTTCCTTCGCCTTTGTCACTGATATAACTGAACAGAAGCAAATAGAAACAGCATTACGAGAAAGCGAGCAATATTACAGAATCCTTGCGGATAATGTATCAGACGTCATCTGGAAGGCGGATATGAATTTACGTTACACCTACCTCAGCCCCTCGGTTGAACGCCTACTAGGCTTTACTAATAAAGAACATATGCCCAAAACGCTTAAACAGATGATTACCCCGACATCCTTCGAGTCAGCCATGAAGGTGATTGCGGAAGAAATGGATATCGAAAAAAACGAAAACAAGGACCTACACCGGTCTCGAACGCTTGAGATCGAGCAATTCTGTAAAAACGGTTCCACAATCTGGACTGAAGTCAAAATGACTTTCCTGCGCGACAAGAATGATAAAGCCGTGGAGATTTTGGGGATCACACGCGATATCACAGAGCGAAAAAAAGCCGAAGAAGAGCATGCAATACATCTATCTTTTCTTCAAAACATGGAACTAATTAACCGTGTAATCCATGAAACAAACTCCCTCGATCAGATGATGAGCAATGTATTAGAGAGTACGCTTGAAATTTTCAACTGTGACCGTGCATGGCTGCTGTACCCATGTGATCCAGATGCCAAATCCTACCTGGTACCGATGGAAAAAACAAAACCGGATTATCCAGGCGCGTTTGAAATAACCCATGAACTCCCTATGAATCCTGGACTGGCTCAACGTTTTCGTGACTTGCTAAATTATGCTCATCCATTAATTGAAGAATATGACCCAGGGGAGGCTTCTTGGGATGTTGAAGATTTATTTTCTGTTCGATCAATGATTGCTATGGTCATTTATCCAAATATTGGAAAACCTTGGAGTTTTGGCCTACATCAATGTTCACATAAACGTATATGGACTAAAGATGAACAAAACCTTTTTAAGGAAATTGGTTATCGTATTACTGATGCTTTAAGCAGCACGCTTCATCTTCGTAATTTACATGACAACGAAGAAAAATTTCGTGCGCTGACAGAGAATATCAATGATGTCACGCTAATCATCAACCTTGAAGGAAAAATAATATATTCCAATCCATCTACAAAAACACACGGTTATAATCCCGATGAAATTACCGGACTTAGACCGCATGATTTTGTCCATCCCAACGATTTAGAATCGTTGAAGGAATCGTGGAATAATTCAATTCATCATCCAGAAACAACGATAGTTATTAAAGATTTTCAGATTCGCCATAAGAATGGAAACTGGATTAATGTGGAAGGAGTTTTCACCTCTCTCCTCGATAATCCTAGTATAAATGGTATTGTTTTCAATGGTCGAGATATAACAGAAAAACGGAAAATGGAAGAAGAATTATTGAAAGCCCGCAAATTGGAATCGGTAGGAATATTGGCTGGCGGAATAGCGCACGATTTCAACAATCTGCTCATGGCAATTATCGGTAACATTTCTTTAGCAAAGACGCTTTCCTATTCCCCTAACAGAATTATTGAATGCTTGGATAAAGCGGAAAAAGCATCGAATCGAGCTCAAAACCTTACTCAGCAATTACTAACTTTTTCTAAAGGCGGCGCCCCTGTCAAAGAAACCGCGAATGTCATTGAACTCATCAAAGATACGGCGACATTTTCCTTGAGAGGTTCCAACGTCTTTTGTGAATTTGATTTCCCCAAAGATATCTGGCTGGTAGATGTTGATAAAGGTCAGTTCAGCCAGGTTATCCAAAACCTGGTGATTAATGCTAATCAGGCCATGCCGGAAGGTGGAATCATCAAAATAAAAGGTGAGAATATCACCATTTCAAATAATGATGAAAAACGTGATTTAAATCTACAAGAAGGCGACTATTTAAGACTCTCGATCAAAGACCAAGGCATTGGCATTTCAAAGGAGCACCTACCAAAGATATTCGATCCCTATTTTACCACTAAACAAGAGGGAAGCGGTTTGGGATTAGCCACAACATACTCCATCGTAATAAACCACGAGGGAACAATTACTATAGAGTCGCAAGTAGGATCAGGAACCACTTTCAATGTGTTTCTTCCTGTTTCAAAAAATACCCCACCCTCTCCTAAAGAAGAAGTTCAGGATGAAATATTAACCGGACAAGGCCGAATCCTGATCATGGACGATGAAGAAATGATAAGAGATATTACTGGCCAGATACTCGAAGAAATTGGTTATCAAGTAGACTCTTCGAAGAATGGCGCTGAAGCGCTTGATAAGTATGAAAAAAATATGGGAACAACTGATGCATTTGATGCCGTCATTATGGACCTTACTATCCCCGGCGGCATGGGAGGAAAAGAGGCCATTGAAAAACTGCTTGAAATCGATCCGTTCGCTAAAGCCATTGTTTCCAGTGGATACTCAGGAGATCCAATTATGGCGAATTATAAGAAATTTGGCTTCTGCGGCGTAATTTGCAAGCCCTATAAATATGAAGAAATTGGAAAAGTACTACATCAAGTACTAAGCGTATAATAAAACAAGGGATGCGATCTTTCAACCGCATCCCTCCATTTTTTTGCATAATCAACTCAACAACAATTGATCATTTTAGAACAACGACCAATTAGGTAAAGCAGTTGGTTCGAAATAATCAAGCGCCTCTTCAGTCAGAGCATCGCGTGTAATCTTGACTCGGTCTAGCAATCCAACATAAGGAAGACCGCCATTGGCTTCGCTTCCAATTAGGAAATCATACACTTCAGCGAAACGGACGCCGCCTTCGTATGGCATGGTTTCTTTCAGTTCACCATCAACATAGAAGCGGAATTCGACAAAGGCTTCATGAGCTACAGCGATATGATGCCAGCCGCCATCATCAGGAATGGCTGCTTCTGAATGCGCATCAATGATGCCAAAGGTTGTAACAGTGATAGTGCTGCCATTTGATCTATTAACAGCAGGATAATCAACACCATTTGCACTGGCGTAAGGAAGAGAATCTTCGTCGAAATTGTAAGCGACAACAGTGTCAGCCAAAGGCGCCTTGACATTAGCCGCATCGCTATCCAGATCAGAGGCGCCCAAAACGGCGTTGTGTACCCGTACGCGATCCAACAATCCATACATAGCGCTTCCGCCGCTGTTATCAGAACCAATATTCAAAGCATTATATTGAACATCTTGGTTACCATTGGCTGTTTCTTTGTAATCAACTTGTTCACCATCAAAGAAGAATGCTACGCCTGCGCCGGGTTCCCATGCATAGGCGATATGATGCCAGGCGCCATCAGGCTCAACTACGTAATCAGAAGTAACATCTTCGATGCCGAGGAAAGTCCATAAAAGGCTGCCGCCAGCGCCAAAACCGCATTTATAAGTGTTGCCATAACGCGCGATATCGGTATAATCGGAGATCTCATCCAATTTTACCCATGCTTCAATCGTGATCGGACCATCTGTAATATTAAGTATTGGAGCCTCTTCATCCCGAACAATCAGGCCGCTATTAGGAGCAGCAGACCGGTCGCCTGCTTGACCGGAAGGAGAATCAGCTACGCCAGCAGGAAATTCGCCGCCAATACGGAATGACAATGAGTAGCCATTTTGGCCCCCAATACCATAAGCAAAGAGAACCGCACGACTCACAACCTGATCGACTGCATTAAATTTCATCCAGGCTTCAAAGGTGAAATCTTCATCAATAAACTGCATGATATCTTCTTCGTCAGTGAAGATAACCCGATCGTTGCCATCGAAATTCAGGGAGAAATCACCTTCATCGCCCGTAGGACTATCTGCGGTGAATTGGGCGTAAGATTCTTCAGCTGTACTTGCAGTTAAACTAACTGCAGGAAGATCAGTAGCTGCGCTGTTCTGGTAAGGCATTGCGTTTTCGTCGAAACTGTAGGCAGCTACAGTATCAGATA
Organism: Desulfovibrionaceae bacterium; assembly: GCA_963666895.2. Classification (GTDB taxonomy): domain Bacteria; phylum Desulfobacterota; class Desulfovibrionia; order Desulfovibrionales; family Desulfovibrionaceae. The sequence goes on from CAXXNS010000016.1 coordinate 346,922, forward strand.
ACAAGCCTTTAGGAGCGGCTGCATCACTATCCAGATCGCCTGCTTCCAATACAGCATTATGAACGCGGAAACGGTCAATCAAACCATAGAGAGGGCTTGTGCCAGCTTCGGAGGCGCCGATGCTGAGCAGGTTATTCTGTAATGCCCGGCCTGAGTTGGCTGTCTCTTTGTATTCAACCATTTCACCATCAAAATAAAAGCTGACGCCTGCGCCCGGTTCCCAGGCTGCGGCAACGTGATGCCATTGGCCATCGGCTTCCATCGTGAAATCTGTTACGACATCTTCTATAGCAAGAAACGTAAAAACAAAAGAATTACCTGAGAATCCCAGTTTATAGGAGATGCCATAGCGCATGATATCGCGGTATCCACCCAACTCATCAGGTTTGATCCACGCTTCAATCGTCAAAGGACCACCCTCAAGAGCCAATGCAGTTGTAGCAGAATCATCAGCAATCAGGCCGCTATTCGCGCGAACGGAACGGTCGCCTGCGGCGCCGGAGGGGGAATCGGCTTCGCCAACCGGAACTGAAGCGGGATCAATAGCTATGCCGATGTTTGCGGTATAATTTCCACTATTATCCGTTACTGTCGTCCCGCTGCCTTCGTTAAATTCCCACATGTACACATCCCCAATTTGCTGTGAGAACACTGACGGCGCTACTAATGCAACCACTAGTAATGCGCCTACAAAACGCCACTTCAAATTACTTTTTCTCATACTCAAACCTCTCCTTTATAATAATAAAAACATTAAAGCGACATGTAAAAACACGTCGCGATAATTAAAAAAAAATTGTAATTCAACCAGTTTTTATAATTTTTATAAAAAGATCAAATAATCAAGAATAGAATTTTCCCCTACCTTAACTATAAAGTATTTATACGTTATTACAAAAAAAACTCAAGTTCTTGCCTGAAATTTTCAATTCACGACAAATCCCCTATTACTTATAACAAAGAGAATAATAATGAGGTCAATTAATTATAAAGACCCTAGTCAGAATAAAAGTCAAGACATGCGCTTCAGAGGTTAACCTGCTATTGAATAAGTAGAAACAATATCAATTCGCCATTTCAGCGAATAATTTTTTGAAACAATCGACTGATTCAATAGCGGCTTCATTCTTCTTGTCGCCTTGGCCGTAATACTCTTTAACAAACGGAACCATACCGCACCAGGTAGTATGAAGCATGCCGCGCATACGGATTGCGATTTCGCTGTTAGCGTCTTTGCGAAGCATATTAATCAATTGCAGTTGCCCCAAAGCGACCTCGGATTTACGCCAGGGTGAGGAGACTACCTGAAAACCTTTGATGGCGAAAAAGGCGGCGGTCGGTTCGGCGCGTTCATAATGCCAATCGCATATCATGATATCTTTGGGAACCATATCAATCGCTGATTCGGTGTGGTTGGTACTGGCTTCCCATTTGCCAAGGCCGCTGATCTTACCTTCCAGAAAACGGTCACCCCACATCCACATAGTTTTACCGGATTTCTGAAGATGATCATGCAGCGCATTGACTTCATAGGCGAAAACTTCAGCAGCAGTTTTATCCTTACAACGCGGACAATCTTCATCAGCAATAATAAAAACTTCGTCCAATCCGACGTGCACCGCTTTAGATTCGCAGACTTCACTCAATTCATCGATAAGCGCAAACATTATCGGGTGTACTTTTGGATGGTAGGGACAATAACTTCTGCAATATATATCTTTGTTGTCAGGATATTTCCCCGGCGTTTCGTCAAATTCAGGATAAGTACTGAGGAGATTGGAAGTATGCTTGGCCCATGACTGGTGACCAAAGCAATTGATCTGAGGGATCAATTCGATTTTCGCATCACGGCAAGCGGACACGATTTGTTTAACATCCTCACGACTTAAGGCTCTATCAGGAACCAGTTCGGGATGAGATTTATATTGATAACTATAGTCGAACTCCAATACCAGCGTATTGACGCCTTCTATAGGTAAGGCCTCTCTAATGAATTTCAAGCATAAAGGAAGGTCGCTCTTACCAGGCACGCCGAAATGTATCCCACGAACAGGAAGGACATCAGCATTACTAAAGGGTACTAAGGCCATTGCGAAACAACACAGGATTACTTGCAACATAATTTTATTCATGAGAAACTCCTAGTTATTCTCTTGCAAATATTTGACTACTCTAATATCCAACAGCTGAACCGTCTTTCCGTGGATCCGATCCAGCGAAATACCGCATCGGTTCATCTGCGCGCCAGATAGCCTGATAGCCGCCATACATACCAGTGTTCCGTGAAGTTATTTTATGCCCCAACGCTTCTAATTTCTGAGCAACCTCATCAGAAACCCCGGCTTCTAATCCAACGCTGCCGCCATCTTGCATTGCGCCGCCCCAGGGATTTGAACTGCCGAAATGCTGTATACGCGGCTGCTCGCCAGCCTGTTGGGGAGAAAGCCCGTAATCGATCATATTCATTAGCACCTGCGCATGACCTTGAGGCTGCATGTCGCCTCCCATAACGCCAAAAGCGCATTGAGGCCGCCCATCCCTGGTCACAAAACCGGGGATGATGGTATGAAATGGACGTTTATGCGGTTTGAGAGCATTGCGATGTTTAGGATCGAGGCTGAAAGCGCGCCCACGGTTTTGCAGACAGAAGCCAAGTCCGTCAGGCGTCTCCCGCGATCCCCAACCCCAATAGATGCTCTGAATCAAAGAGACCATATTTCCTTCAGCATCTGAAGCGCAGAGGTAAATTGTATCGTTGGAACCATCTAACGAACCGGGTTTAACATCAACTGATGCGCGTAATGGATCAATCAGTTTAGCCCGCTCTTGGCCATATTCTCGCGAGATAAGAGTTTTTAGCGGGACGTCAGCGTGATCCATATCGGCGTAATATACGGAACGGTCTTCGAAAGCCAGTTTTTTGGCTTCGATAAGAAGGTGCAATTGTTCCGCCGAATTGGGCTGCATTGAGCCTATATCAAAAGTTTCGAGCATATTCAGCATCTGTAATGCCGCGATGCCCTGACCGTTGGGAGGAATTTCCCAGACATCATAACCACGGTAGTTGCTAGAGACCGGATCTACCCAAGTCGCTTGATGTTCGGCAAAATCCCGTTTGGAGAAATAGCCGCCCCGTTCTTTAGAGTAGCGCACGATCCGGTCGGCGATTTCCCCATTGTAGAATTCACCCGCTCCGTTTTTCATGAGGATTTCATAAAAACGGGAGATATCCTGATTTGAAAAAATTTGTCCATACTTTGGGGGTTTTCCGTTTTTAAGATATGTTTGGGCCGCATTGGGATAATCACTAAACGCGCTTGCAGCGCCGCTAAAATATCCTCCTATAATCTCAGTAACAACGAAACCCTCTCGCGCATACTGCGCAGCAGGCGCCAGAAGATCATTGAATGATAATTTCCCCAATCTTTGTTGAAGGGCGCCCCACCCGCTGACGCATCCGGGAACAGACCATGTGTGAGGCCCTGTCTCAGGAAGGTTGGTCGAGTAACCCAGTTTTTTCGCTTCATTGAGGTTCCAGGCGTATGGGGAACGTCCACTGGCATTGAGACCATAGAGTTTTTTATCTTTCTCGATCCATGCTGTAGCAAACAGATCCCCACCGGGACCGCAACTCATCGGTTCGACAACGCCCATCATGGCGCTCATGGCGATCGCGGCATCAACTGCGTTGCCTCCGGATTTGAGGATATCTACTCCTACCGTTGATGCGATTGATTGACTGGTCGCGCAGACGCCGCGTCGGCAAGCCACGCTAGAGCGTTCGCGGTTGCGGCCAGTCAAACGGTTGTGGTCAATAATTGCCGGTTTACCCACTATGTTTTCACCCTTTACCTGATTCGCATTCTCTTCTTGCGATAAAGTAGTAGAGAATGATTGTGGATTCAATTTTGACGCCAGTCCTATTCCCATACCAGTCAGAAAGAAATTTCGCCGCTTCATTGATCTTAACCTTTCTTTGAATCTACTTTACCACCAATCGCTCTAAGCCATTACAGAATTCGCTATCACATTTAATATGTATTTGAACCATACCACCAATACCAAAAATGAGAAAGTTGATCAATGGCGCTTGACGGATATGGGGTAGCAATAGGAGCATACATCAGCATATTTTGCAAAACTAAAACAATTAAATAAATAATATTATTATGGAACCAACAAGTTTAATTATTCTCGCCATATATTTCCTGATGCTGATCGGCATCGGCCTATGGTTTTCAAAGAAGCAGAAATCAGTCAACGATTTTTTCCTGGCTGGCAACTCAATCCCGGCATGGGCCGCTATGGCGGCGGTAGTCGCTACAGAAACCAGCGCCGTAACATTCATAGGCGCTCCAGCCATGACATTTAAGGACGGCGGCGATATGTCGTTTCTTCAAGTGGCCCTGGGATACATTCTGGCGCGGGTAATTCTATCGCTCTATTTTTTGCCTAAATTTTTCTCACACGAGATTGTAACCATATATTCATACCTGGGCATCCGCTTTGGCAAGAGGTCGCAGAAAATCTCAGGCATCTTTTTTTTCATTACCCGCGCCCTGGCCTCCGGCATCCGGCATTATGCTGCGGCTTTAGTTATATCCAGCGTATTCGGCTATGATTTGATGACGGCTATCATTCTAACCGGCCTGATATCATTCGTTTACGCAGCGCTGGGCGGCATATCTGCTGTTATATGGACCGAAGTAGTTCAGTTATTAGTTATGATCACAGGTGGATTACTGGGTTTCTATTATCTGCTGCAACTGATACCCGGCGGATGGCCGCAAATTATGGAGACGGCGCATAATACCGGAAAAATGGATATGATTCACTGGGATTGGGGCGGCGATGGTCAATACTCGCTGTTGATTGGCGTCTTGGCTGGAACCTGCTTAAGCCTGGCATCGCATGGCGCTGATCAAGACCTAGTTCAACGCCTCTTATCATGCAAATCATTACGCAGCGCCCAATCGGCTATGGTATGGAGCGGCTTATTCGTCTTCTGCCAGTTCGCCTTCTTCTTATTTCTTGGAATCATGCTCTTTACGTTTTTCGGAGCACTCCCTGAAGAGATAACCAAGACCGATGAAATTTTTCCATACTTCGCAGCGCAGCACATGCCGCACTGGGCGGCTGGCTTGGTAATCGCGGCGATACTGTCAGCAGCATTATCGAGCACTGCGTCCGCCCTGAACTCTCTTTCATCTACATCGGTTAATGATTTTGTATTGACCATACTGAAAAATCCCCCTAAGGGGAAAAGGTTAGTGATGATTTCCCGCTGTTTCACCGTTTTCTGGATGGTGGTATTAATCATTATCGCCATACTGGCCAGTGGATCAGATAGCATCCTTCAGACAGGATTAACCATTCCCGGTTATACTTCAGGCAGTTTACTGGCCGCTTTCTTACTCGGCATCTTCACCCGGTTAAAAAACGAAACGGCATTATCCATCGGCATGTTCATGGGAGTAGCGGTAGTTCTGACCATATCGTTATGCGGCGTCTTCTGGACATGGTTCGTCCCCGCTGGTACTTTAACTACAATGCTGACAGCATTCGCTATTGACAGGTTTTTCCCAAATGCTGAAAGAGAAATACAGTGAACTTAACCGGCCATCAGTCGCGACGCTCTTTTTTATTATCATGCAGCGCATCAGCATTAACTATGGGTTGCGGCGCCGTGCGTTCGGGCGACGGTTTCTATATGCTTCCAGACCAACCAGATACGCTAACATTGTACGATATCGCCGATCCGCCAACCCTTGATCCAGCGCGGTCCTGGGGATTCCTGGATGGCAGGTTGACGGGTTTAATCTTTTCCAACCTGATCCGCTTCGACCATCAAGCCAAACTCACTCCCGATCTCGCCAGCCAATGGAATGTATCAAATGACGGGCTGAATTATCATTTCAAATTGAATCCTGCGGCGAGATTCTCTAATGGCCGCCCGTTAACAGCCAATGACGTCCGTTATTCATTTGAGCGGGTGCGAGATCCCAAGGTCGCCTCTCCATCCGGTTGGGTAATTGAACGAATCTCACAGATCAACATTATTGATGACCACACCATCGAACTACAACTAAAAGAGCCGTTCGCTCCATTCATAAATCTATTAGCCATGCCAGCAGCCTCAATCGTTCCCAAAGAAGAGATTGCAAAATGCGAGCAGCAAGAAATCCCCTTTGGAGAGCACCCCATCGGCAGCGGCCCCTGGCTGCTTAAGGAATGGCTTCACGACCAGCATATCCTATTCGAGCGCAATAACGCATATTGGTCTCAAAAACCCAAATTGGGTAAATTCAAAATCCAGATCATCAGCAATCCATTCACAGCTATTGCAGAATTTGAAACGGGACGTCTGGCAGCCATCAACCCGATCCCGATAGTAGAGATTCCCCGCTGGCGCAGCCACCCGCAGTGGCGGGATTACACCCATCGCGCACAGACATTGAATACCGATATGATTATCTTTAATTGCCAGCGCGCTCCCTTAAACAAGGTAAAGGTGCGTCAGGCGTTATGTCAGGCGGTTGACGCGGAACTATTGCTGGAATGCGTCCGCGAAGGCGCGGGGAGCAATAGCGCCGGTCCGATCCCCCCTGGATTGGATGGCAATCAATCCCAAATATCCCAACTAATGAATAATGCCGAAATTGATCAAACGCTAGATCAATCAGGCTTGCTGGAACGGGGCGTCGACCTGATTATGCCTGCGCGGGAAAATTTCACCCGTACTACCGGAGAAGCAATCCAGGCTATCTGGAAACAAACCGGCATCCCGGTAAGGCTGCGCCGTTTGGAATGGGTAACTTACCGGCAAGCGTTGCGTGAAGGAAAATTCGACGCCGCCTACCGGGGCTGGTTCGCCGACTATCCCGACGGCGATAATTTCCTGCATCCCCTGTTTCATTCGTCTCAAATCGGGCAGGGCAATATGTCGCGCTTCGCTGATGCGGAAACCGATCAACTCATAGAGCAATCGCAACGCGAGTTTGACCAGCAGTCCAGAAAAACACTGCTGCAAAAAGCCAACAGTATGGTATACCAAAAAGCCCCGGCGCTGTTCTTATGGCATCAAGCCAAGTATATTGTTTCCCAACCGTGGCTGCGCGGTTACAGCGAGCCGCTGATTTTTAATGGAACCCGTTTTTTAGAAGAAGAAATAGTTCTTCCAAAACCAGTTGGAGCCTGATGCAATGGGAACATATCTTATAAGAAGATTACTATGGATGATTCCCGTCATGCTGGGCGTGGTCACCATCACCTTTTTTCTGGGACGGTTAGCGCCGGGCGATCCAGCCGACGCTATGGCCGGACAACGCGCCAGCGAAGAGCAACGCCAATTGATCACCGAAAGATACGGTTTCGACAAACCGCTTTATATCCAATACGGAAAATATCTTCTCAACCTGCTGCGCGGCGACCTGGGTTTGTCGTATGACAGCCATCGGCCAGTAACAGAAATCATTATGGAGCGCTTCCCCTATACCGCCAAATTGGCCATCAGCGCCATGATAGTGGCGGTCTTGCTTGGAGTCAGCGCCGGATTAGCCTCCGCATTAATGCCCAATACCTGGGTAGACCGGTTAGCTATGGTCTTTTCGCTGATAGGCATTTCAACGCCGGTTTTCTGGCTGGGCTTGTTGCTGATGTATATTGTCAGTATGCGCTTGCAATGGCTTCCGCCATCGGGCTATGGCAATGGGGGCGTACAATATTTAATCCTGCCTGCTATAGCGCTCGGCGCCCAATCAATCGCCTTTCTAGCCAGAATGACCCGCGCCAGCATGTTGGAAGTATTAAGCGAAGATTATCTGCAAACCGCCCGCGCCAAGGGCGCCTCTGAGTTTCGGGTAGTAACCAAACACGCCTTCGCTAACGCCATCATTCCGGTTATAACCATTATCGGGCTGGATTTCGCCAGTTACCTCTCCGGTTCAGTATTAACCGAAAAAGTATTTTCCTGGCCCGGATTAGGTCGTCATCTGGTGATCGCCATCAATCAACGCGACTATCCGGTCATTAACGGCACGGTATTATTTTTCTGCGCCATATTCATCGCCATCAATTTAATCGTAGATTTTCTTTATGCGTATTTTGATCCACGCATCCGGTACGACCAATGAGAGCGCTTCGTCATCCATACATATTATTCGGCGGGACCATAATTATCCTGCTGGTCCTGACCGCGATCTTCGCCGATTGGATCAGCGCCTACCAACCCGACGCCATTGATCTGAAAGCCCGCTATCAGGCGCCATCCTGGAACCACTGGTTCGGCACCGACGAAATGGGACGCGACGTGTTCTGCCGTACGGTCCACGGGACGCGCATATCGCTGGGCATCGGCTTATCAGCCCGAACTATCGGATTGCTGATCGGCTTGCTGATCGGTTGCATATCAGGTTATTATGGCGGCAAAACGGATTTAATACTGCAACGCCTGGTCGATATGACGCTGGCTTTTCCATTTCTGCTTATCGTAATATCAATCGCGGTTATCTTCTCGGAGATGGAGCAAGACCTGTTAGGCGTGTTGATCGCCTTAAGCGCGGTAATGTGGGCCAGTCTGGCGCGTTTAATGCGCTCGCAGGTTATGGTGGTCAAGGAACGCGATTACGTCACTGCGGCGCGGGCTTTCGGCGCCTCGGATTTCAGGATTATCACCCGCCATATCATACCCACCAGTTACGTCCCCGCTTTGATCTGGTGGACCATGGGTTTAGCCCAGGCCATTATGGCTGAAGCGGGGCTATCATTCCTGGGATTGGGAGCGCAGCCGCCAACCCCCAGCTGGGGCGGTATGATAAATTACGGCTCTGCCGCATTACGCATCGCGCCCTGGGTCTCCATTTTCCCCGGAGCAGCCCTGGCGCTAACCGTTCTGGGCTTCAACCTGCTGGGGGAAGGATTAAGAGACATCCTCGACGTACGCTGGAACCAACGGAATTCAATTTAGCGTTATATACACAGAATACATTTATCCTAGATTTTGAAGTTTCTTTTTAAGAGCAGACAGAATGACTTTGATCTCTTGTATGCTTGCGGATAAATCACATCGTTCTTTCGCCTGGAACAATATTGAATCTGGTATTACATTGGATAAGGCAATATGCAAAACCTGCATTATTTATATTAACATTCTGTGCTGCCAGGCCGGGGAAAGACGGTTTGAAATGAGATTCAAAGAAAAAGATATTCATGTGATTTTAGATTCAATCGCCGATGGTTTGTTTACGGTTGATATGGACTTTCGCATTACCTGGTTCAACCAGGCGGCAGAGCAGATCACAGGAATCAAACGTGAAGACGCAATCAATCGACCCTGCTGTGAAGTATTTAACGCCAACATCTGTAAGAAAGAGTGCTCGCTGAAAGAGACCATTCGTACAGGTAATCCGATTGTGAAAAAGCATGTAACAATCATTTCTCATGATGGAAAAAAAATCCCCGTTTGCATTAGCGCTGCGATCCTCGAAAACGATAAAGGAGAGATTATTGGTGGAGTAGAGACCTTCCGGGATCGATCATTAATCGAAGACTTACGAAGAGAATTACAGAAAGAGATTCGAATCGGCGATATTATCAGCTGCAATCAGAAAATGAGAGAAATCGCTGATATACTACCGCAAATCGCCAAAAGCGATTCGACATGTCTTATTGATGGAGAAAGTGGAACCGGAAAAGAACTGGTTGCCCAAGCCATTCATAAACTCAGTTTCCGTAAAGATATGCCTTTTATTTCCCTCAATTGCGGCGCATTGCCTGACACGTTGCTCGAATCGGAATTATTCGGTTATGAACCGGGCGCCTTTACTGATGCTAAAACCAAAAAAATCGGTCGGTTTGCCATGGCGGAAGGGGGAACGCTTTTCCTGGATGAAATCGGTGATATGTCTCCCGCACTACAAGTACGCTTATTGCGCGTTTTGCAGGAGAAGCGCTACGAACCTCTAGGCGGAACTGAATCAATTCACACTAATGTGAGGGTGGTGGCCGCTACCAACAAAGATTTGTTGTCGCTAGTTAAAGAAAAACGATTCCGCCACGACCTTTATTACCGAATAAATGTAGTACAGGTCTCTCTGCCATCGTTGCGTGATCGATTGGATGATATTCCTTTATTAGTTACTCATTTCATAATGCGGTTCAACAAACTAAAAGATAAAGATATAACCGGCGTTAGTACTTGCGTGATGAAACGCTTTATGAACAACTCCTGGTTGGGGAATATCCGTGAATTGGAAAATGCTATTGAGCAAGCATATATTTTCTGTGATGAGGGCCAAATTGAACTGCATCATCTTCCCCGTAAATTCTCGGCGGAGGTACAAGCAGATACATTGCAAAGCGCGACCTTGGCTGAAATGGAAGCGCAACACATATTGAATACACTGAACAGAAATAAATGGAACCGACAAAAAACCTCTTCAGAATTAGGTATTGATCCTTCAACCCTCTGGCGAAAGATCAAGCAATATAATATAGAAGAATCGAATGATTCCTGAGTTTTCTCCATAGAATAATCATGCATTTCGCAATACCTCCTGGCCATAACTTGCAAAACGCAATATCACGCTTTTTTCGAAATTCAAATTATCACAATAATTCTTGCCTATAACCTCCTTATCTCTTTGTATTTAAATTTTATTCATCCAGTAGAACGAAAGATGGCACACGCAATGCTATCTAAAAACACCGAATTCACCGAATTCCCGAATTCGGTAGAAACAAGAATAACGCCAAAAACTAAAGTAAAGCGCGGAAATCGAGAAAACAAATAATCGCCACAAAAAGGTATATATAAGTGGATAAAGATTTATACGCTCTCACAACAGGACAAGCCGCACGGTATTGTTTTGTAACCTCTGATACCATCCTGAATTGGATAAATGCGGAATGTCTTCCGGCGCAACGAACCGTCGGTGGACAGTACCGTATTCTAGTAGATGACTTACGCCATTTTTTGAACCGCCATGGAATGAGTACCGATTTATTGGATCAAGAATTAGAAACCCGTTGCTATTGTTGGGAGTTTCATTTATGCAGGGGGAAACCCATACCGGATTCAAGTTGTGAATCATGCCTGGCTTTTAAGGCTATGGCTTTTAATTGTTTTTTCATTCGTGCTCTTTTTCCTGACTTACAATGGCATTTTTCATCATGCGACAAGTGTGAATATTACAAAAAATGGAACAACATGAAAATGAAAGAAGAGGAAGTCTTTACTAGTAAGAAAATAAAACCAGACGAAACAATTTCATCAAAGTAACCTGACATTTCAATCTGCTTTGATGACTGGAGATAGAACTATGAATGATAAAGTGGAATATTGGCCGCGATTAATGAAACCAGTGGAAGATGACACGTTGGACGAATTTATTCGCGCAATGGGCAAGATTCTCAGTGAAAGCAATTATGGATTGCCTTTATCGGTATACGCACAAACCTGTACGGGATGTTTACGTTGTTCGCAAGAGTGCCAGGTGTTTCAACAAACAGGCGATTTCCGTGATACGCCTCACTTTCGCACTGAAGAGATTATTCGATTGTATAGCGAGTTCTTTTTGCCTGAGAAAAACGGTCAATCAATATTAAAACGTCCCGCCACTCAGGAAGAACGCGAGCGCTTCAATCTGAAGGATCTGATTGAAAGTTTGTATCGATGCACCTTGTGCCGGCGTTGTACTGAAGCATGTCCGATGGGAATCGATCATCGCTTGGTCGCACGTTTTGGCCGACAGATTCTCAGCGAAATGGGATTGGTTCCTAAAAATATGGGCAGCAGCACCGTCGAGCAGATTTTTGGATTGGGTAATACAAGTTCTTTCCCAAAAGCGGCGATCGTTGATACCCTCGATTTTCTTGAAGAAGATATTTACGACACCTACGGAGTGGAATGCACAATACCCCGCGATAAACAAAATGCCGATTATTTGATGATATCTCCCATTAGTGATTATATGATGGAAGCCGAGACCCTGATGGGAATTTCCATGGTGCTGGATCAGATGGGCTTGGATTGGACTGTTAGCACAAAATATTGCGACGCTATCAATTACGGTCTGTTTTATGATGACCGGGTTCTGATGACGGTTCTCGATAAAATTATTCAAGAAGCCCGCAGTTTGAAAGTCAAGACAGTTATTATCGGCGAATGCGGTCATGCCACACGGGCTGCGCTGGGCTATTGGAAATCGCATCTCAATAGCGCAGGCATAGAGGTGAAAAGCATTCTGCAAGTTACGTCAGAAGCATTGCATAAAGGGTTGGTGAAACCAAATAGGAATAAGAACACCCAAAAAATCGTCCTTCACGATCCATGCAATATCGTGCGTGCATGTGGAATTTACAAGCCGCAGAGAGAAATTTTAGAGGCATGTTCCTCCGACTATGTCGAGATGACCCCCAATGGCCGTTATAACTATTGTTGCGGAGGCGGTGGAGGAATCGTAATCGCAGAAGATTTGGAAGAATTCCGCTTACAGGTTCCGGGCAAAGTCAAAGCAGATCAAATCAAAGCATCCGGCGCAGAAATTGTTTGCGCGCCGTGTGCGAATTGCAAAAAAATGCTGCGCGAAGTTGTGGATTATTATAAATTGCCGGTTAGCGTTGTCGGGATTCACGATTTAATGGCGAATGCTCTGGCTTCTGAAATTCCTCCACAAAAAAAGCCCAACGTTGCATAATCGAAAGGAGAGTTTTTCAATGGAACAAGCATTAGATTTCGCCCAAGGCCCCTTATTCCGGTTGGCGTTTGTTATATTGATTGCCGGGCTAATGCGCCGCTTTGTATTGATTGCCTGGCCTATGTTTGTCGCATGGTTTCGAGCAAGAGACCGCTCTTTACATTGGGCGTCCATATTTCGTGATATCGGGGTATGGTTGGTTCCTATCGGACATGTCTGGCGGTCCAGGGATATTTTCACTATTGTATCATACGCCTTTCACATAGGACTTATATTGGTTCCGGTTTTTTTGATGGAACATGTAAGTCTATGGACGGCGTCAAGCGGCCTTGCGCTTCCGGTATTACCCAAATTGCTTGCAGATACTTTTACCATAGTTACAATTTTGGGAGTATCTATTCTTCTTGTAGTACGTATAGTCTCCCGCTTGGTTAGAACCTTCACCCGAACAGAAGACTACGTTGCGCTTCTATTGATCCTGGTTCCATTTCTTTCCGGTTTACTGGCTGGCAGATCCTGGAATCCACTTTCATACAACGCCATGCTGCTGATTCATATACTCAGCGCAGAAGCATTAATGATTACGATTCCATTTTCAAAATTATCCCATTGCATTTTCTTCCCGTTCAGCCGTTTATGCGCTGAATTAGGTTCTAAACTTGTAACAGATTCTGAATATCTCTACAAGTCTCCACTGTCTGAAGGAGGCGGATCATGAAAGCAATATTAACCGATATAACCAAATGCATCGGATGCAACAAATGCAAAGATGCTTGTTATAACCTTAATAATAAAGGAAAAGTAGCTCATCCCTGTAAAGACGCTAAAGATGATTTGTCTGAGATGAACTGGGCGGATATCATTCTTTACGACCAGGGACGACTCTATGTTGATGGCCGCGACTATCCAGATTGTCCAACCAAAATAACTGATAAAAATGTTAAAGATAACCCCAATGCCGGATATGTGAGGAAACATTGTTTGCATTGCCTGGAACCTACATGCGTCGCGGTCTGTCCGGTCGGGGCTTTTCATAAAGATGCTGAAACCGGAGCTGTGGTATATGATTCGAAGAAGTGTATCGGATGCCGTTATTGTATGTACGCCTGCCCCTTCAGCATCCCCCGCTATGAATGGGGTACGCCTTTTCCTGTAGTGCAAAAATGCATCTTATGTTTCGATAAAATAAAAGAAGGACAAGAACCTGCATGTACGGCAGCCTGTCCGGAAAAAGCTACTATCTTCGGAGATCGTGATGAACTGATCGCCGAAGCGCACCGGCGGATTAAAGATAATCCTGAACAGTATCTCAATCATGTTTATGGTGAAACCGAGGCGGGCGGCACATCCGTCTTGTATATTACCAAGCCAGGCGTACCTCTGGATTTGATCGGTTTCAACGAGAATTTAGGAACTCAATCCCTACCAACCCAAACTCATAAATGGCTGGTTAAAGTTCCCCCAATCGGAGTAGGAGCGGCAATTTCTTTCTCTGGATTATTCTGGATTATCAATCGAAGAAACGAATTGGCTAATGGTGAAGAAAATGTAGAAGGGGGTGACGCCAATGAGAAAAAATAAACTTCCACACTTACATGAAGTGTTGTGGCTGCTTATTGCTATGGGCGTAACCGTAGCTGTATTCCGCTTCTGGCGGGGATTGGGCGCCGTCACCCGGCTGGATGACGTAACTCCCTGGGGATTGGGCATCGTCTTCGACGTGGCCTGCGGCATCGCTTTAGCGGCGGGTGGTTTCACCATCGCCGGAGTTGTGTATATTTTCCAAATTAAACGCTATAAACCAATCGCCCGCTTGGCGGTTCTGAGCGCGTGTCTGGGGTATGGGCTATATTGCGTCGGCCTTGCATTTGATATGGGACGCCCAGAACGTTTCTGGCATATCCTTATTTACCCACAAATTCACTCAGTGCTCTTCGAGGTAGCCTGGTGCGTTATTTTATATATGACCGTCTTGTTTTTAGAATTTACGCCAGTGGTTTGCGAGGGAGTAGGCTGGCGGCGCATTGAACGTTTTTTTAAGTTTATAACTATTCCTGTTGTTATTGCGGGAGTTGCTTTATCCACCTTGCACCAATCATCACTGGGCGCTCTGTTTTTGATTATGAAAGGCAAACTGGACGCTCTTTGGTATACTCAGATGCTGCCGTTTTTCTTTCTGCTTTCGGCAATCTCGGCAGGGATTATGGTTGTGACCTTGCTGGGGATTTCAACCGCACGGTATTGGAAACGTAAATTCGGTCCCGATGAATTTGCGCCATTGGCTCTGGCCGTCTCGTTTGTTTTATATGGCTATACCATTCTAAAAATTCTTGATCTATATTCACGCGGACAATTAACAAGGTTGTTTGATGGATCTGGATACAGCCTACTATTTCTTGTCGAACTGTTCGGCTTGGGATTAATCCCCGCCATCCTGTTTTCTTTCCGTCCTGTTCGTCGCAATACAAAAGCTGTAGTAATTCTTGGATTCGCCATTATTTTTGGAATCGTCCTGAACCGCATGAATGTAGGATTAGTTGGAACATTCGCCGCCACCGGATCAACTTACTTTCCCACATGGATGGAAATTTCCTATTCCGTTATGTTAGTGGCTATGTCATGTTTATTATTCAGTTACATTGTCAAATATTTTCCTGTTTTTATTGATAATGAAGATTCACACAAATACCGTAAAATGATTCCTGAAGAGGAACAGCGCTTGTCGTTAACCTTACCGGGGCAGGTCGGATATCAACGGTTATACAGGATTTCTCTTATCATGGTTATAGGCGCCGGATTAACCGCTGCGGCTTTGCCTAGCGTCGCGGTTCATGGACGAAGAGTTCTTTCTTCACCTGTTTCACCCTCAGTTGATCGCGAATATTTAACGGCGGATGGTTCTTATATATATCATGAAGCGCCTGACGTGTTTACCCTCAATGGCGACCGCATGGGAAAAGACGTCTCTGATTTTCCTCATAAAAAACTGGTTGATATGTTGGGTGGAGATGATTCCTGCGCCAAATGCCATTGCGGCGCCGATCAGAAAATCACGATTACAACCAATGAAGATTATAAACCATGCGCTTTTTGCCATACCGACATGTATCGATCCAATCAGGATTCCGGAGCAATCGCCTTAAAAGAAGCCTATCACATTCGGTGTATAAAGTGCCATGACAAAGAAGGCCCTCAACGCAATATCCCAGACATGAGTGAATGTACATATTGCCATTAGTTACTATAAAAATACCGCCGAAAGCCAATGTCCCCTCTCCCACCGGGAGAGGGCTAGGGTGAGGGGGATTCAACAAAAACACTATGGACGCCAAGGGCAAGAGCGCATTGCGCTCAGCCCTTGATCAAGCCACCGACGAAGAAGTTACCACTTTACCAGGAAGGAGCACAACTATGATTTCCCAACCGGCCGCTATGCCCAAAGGTAATGACATTCATTTTTCAATAGCCCAAACCATCATCGACTATTGGAACAAAACGAAATTGCGCTCTAAATTTCTGTGGTTTACATGTTTGTCTATAGGAGTCCCGCTTTCTTGCTTATTGCTGCTAGCAATGAATCTCTCTATACAGGAAGCTATCGTACCAGTAATTCTGGTTTTATTGACTGTAATTATATCAATTATTTTAGCTTGGTTTATCTCGCATCGTATGATTGTTACATTGCAGTCTCTAAATTTGGCGGCGGATCAATTGAGCCTGGGGAATTTCGATGTTTACCTGGATTCTGGATCGAAGGTGAGATGCTGGGAAGAACTGCAATGCGACCGTTACGACTGTCCGGCCTATGGAAAAACTGAAGACAAATGCTGGTTTGTGGATTACACCCTCTGCATGGGTACTGTGCAGGATCGCTTCCCTGAAAAAATCAGAGATTGCAAAGCATGTATGGTCTATGACAAACATAGGGGAGATGAATTAACCAGTTTAACTGATTCATTCAATAACGCTATTCACCGTCTGCGCTATTCAGCTATTGAACGCCGGCAAATGCAAAAAGAGATGCTGCAACAGGAGCGTCTTTCAATAATCGGAGAAACTGTGGCCGGAACTGCTCACAGCATCAAGAACATGTTGGGGCTGGTCAAAGGAGGAGAGTATTTAGTTGAAAGCGGCCTTTCATCAAACCAGATCAACCGCATTCAAGAAGGCTGGAAAATGGTGAAAACCAGCAACCAGTTTATTTCTGATTTGGTTATGAAAATGCTGGCGCTTTGCAGGGAACACGATCCCCGATATGAAGAAGTTGAAATATCTGAAATCGTAGAATCAGTTATTTCTGTATTGCATACCAAAGCACAGGCGAAAAATGTTCAGATAAACGTTGCTCTTGATCCGTTGCTTCCCCACATAATTGTAGATGTAACCTGCATACGGGAAGCGTTGATAAATCTATCAGATAACGCCATTGATGCGTGTCCGGCTGATCGTGGAGTTGTGACAATCGGTTCAATAAAACGAGATGATAATGACTTTGATATTTACGTAGATGACAACGGCCCGGGAATTCCAGATGATATTAAATCTCGAATTTGCTCTCCCTTTTTTACAACAAAAGGTGAATCGGGAACGGGATTGGGGCTTGCGGTTACCGAAAAAATCATGTCAGAACATGGCGGGGAAATTATCATTCAATCAAGACATGAAAGCGGAAGTCGAGTCATTTTACGTTTACCTTTATTAGATTGCGTCCCCCCGCAATCAGTAGATGCATTGGCGCCAGATGTGATATTCAAAAAACAGGATTCTTCTTTCACTCAATAGATCAAAAGGAGTTTTATCATGAATACATCAATCTCTCTAGAAAAAACAGATTCATCCACTACTCAATCAACAGCTCAAGTAAAATCGGCGCTTATCGTAGAAGATGAGGCGCAGTACGCTAATTTCCTGAAAACGGTTTTAGAAGATCACAGTTACACCGTGCGAGTTGCGTCTAATGCGGAACAAGCATTATGTTTGACTCAGGAGTTCACTCCGGATTTGATTACCCTCGACCTGTTAATGCCGGGAAAAACAGGAATTAAACTATACCGTGAATTGAGAACTCGAGAAGAACTCCATAATACCAAAATTGTAATATTGACTGGATTGGACACAGATTCTCATGGTTTATGCAGTTATGATGAATTCTTTAAACGGATTTCAGAGAACGGTCAAGTTTCAAAACCTGATGCATACCTGACTAAACCTATAGAAGCAGAATCTTTTATAAATTCCATTAACCAGGTTATGAATAACTAGAGTTCACGGAACTACTCGTGGACTTAGAGAAGTTACTAAATCGGGTATGCCTTTTGGTGATAATCTTTATCGGAACAATTGCTGATTAAACAAAAATCCTTGTTTGTTAATATTTGGATACGATTTGTATCATTTCTATCTGTTCGTATGGTTTATGCATAATCCGATCTGCTTAAGGTATGCTATGAAGATTCGATATCCATCCATTCTCTCCTTTAAGAAAGGATTCTTTATATAAACGGGCATAACTTAGGAATGAGCACTACCTTGCCTTTATACTTACCCGGACGTTCTTGGCGATAATGGGCCACGTATTCCTTAAGTGTATGCCGCAAAGATATTTCCCCAAAAAAGAACTAGAGCAATTGTCAAAAATGTGTTCGTTTATTGCGTCAAAGTCTTCGGTTGATGAAGGTTTAACGCCTGAGCCAGGGTTGGCGCCAGTCGGTCAGCCATAACTTGAAATCCAAGATCATTGGGATGTGAACCATCCACTAAACCGTCCGCCAAATCCGGGCCAAGCAGATCATATCCTTCTACCAGGGTAATATTATTATCCCCTTCCGCTTGTAGTTTAGCGACCGCCGCTCTTATCACATCACGTTTTGCTTCGCTATTCTCGTTGAACAAAGGGGCATTGCCGCGTATTGCGTAAATGCGGGTCATGGCGACGATAGGCGTCTTAGGATGTTTGTCACGGATGATGCGGATAAAAGGTTCATATACTTCAGCTAGGCCTTCAGCAGAGCGGTTATTGGCCATGAAATCCATGACAAAACATGATGCGTCGATCTCGGCGATGATTTCGGCTAATTCTCTTTCTCCCTTACCATTACCGGAGAAACCAAGATTGACGAAATCGATGTTCAATTTGCGCCCCAGAATGGCCTGATAACTCATGCCTGAACGGCTGGCGCAACCGCCTTGGGTTATTGATGTACCATAAAACACGACAGGTTTAGGGATCGAGAATGGACGGGGCGGCTGGATTACCGCATCAGGATTGACTCCGATGTTTTGAATTTCAACGCCATTGTATAATGGAAGATACAAAACGAATTCCCGAAGTTTTGGAATGGCGGTCTTGAAAAGGATTTGCTCGACTTCAACTTTTTTTTGGTGAATGGCTGTTGAGGTGTATTTACCGTCTACATAAAGATCAACTCCGCTTTGGCCGAAGACGTGCATGTTATTCATGCCGGATAATCTTGGATATTTAATGCATACGCCAAGAGTGGTGCAATCGCTTTTGAATCTAATACGGGCGCCGCTGGGGGATTTACCCAGTTTCCATACAGCTTCGCGCACCAAGGATTCAACGCGTTTTGGCAGACGAAACAGATCGGGTTTGTTTTCTTCATACCAGGGCAGACCGTTCACTTCAAAAGCCGGATCAGGAAAATCGATCCAGTTAATTTGTTCCTGAGCAATAGCATTTAATGAGAAAAAAGTGATTAAAGCCAGCCCGAAATATTTGGGGGTTTGAAGATAACAGAATTTTTTCATTGTATAAGCCTTCATTAGAATTTTGTATGCTGAAACGACTAAAGTCACAAAAACACAGGCGATAATGACTTTGTATCATATTCAATGATCAAAATCAACTATCGCCTGTTGAGTATTAATGTACTTCATCAACTTTATTTATATTTTACAGCATAAGCGATGCTCCAATGTTCTATTCAAATAACATCCATGCTTTAACGTCGGTTGAATTACCATTAATAGTAACTAGACCATCTAATCCACTAATAGAAATTTCATTCAGGTTGAGGTCAAAGGCCTGGAGGTCGCGAAAAGAGACAGGAACCTCTTCCAGCCCGGCCTGACGTTTGATCTCCAGTTCCAAAGTCATAATTTGGCTGTCGCCTGTGAAACCAGATGACTTAACCCAATTGAACTGCATCATTCCGGCATCCGCTGGAACGATTTCCGGATTGAGCGCGAAAAGCGAATCAAGCAACAAATCCCCCTGCGTCATATCGGCCAGGATCAGCTGAGAGCGGTCGAACAATACGTCGAAAGCCAGGTTGCCCAGGTTTTGGGCGCCTTCCAGTTTGATTTCAAGAGAAACAATATCTCCCGGTTCTCCTTCGCCTTGGTTAATAGACGCTTGCGCTTCAGGGATGTCAACCATCGGTTGATTTGAATATGGCCGATATCGCGTCTTAGCTGCCAATACTTTGCCTGATTGTCCAGATCCAACGGCGACATGCGGTTCGATGGAATCTCCGCTGTCAACCGAAAGGCGATTTAATCTGTTTGATCCAAATATCATAGAATAAATTTCCATACCTGAATCCCGATCAGAAGATATCAAGAGCATGAAATTGCTGGAATCCCATACGGGATTGATATCAACGCCTTGATGAGTAGTCCGCTGAGTCAATTCACTGCCGTTAGAACGGATAGTATAGATATCAGGGTTGCCATTACGGTCGGAGACGAAAGCGATTAGATCATCGTAGGGACACCATGCGGCGTTAGTATTGCTGCCGATGCCGTCGGTTAACTGACGGGGATTGGCGCCGTCGGCATCCATGATCCATAAATCAAGATTCCCACCTCTATCTGATGTGAAGACAATTTGATTTCCATTGGATGACCAACAGGGTTCCATATCTGCTGCGTCATTATTGGTGATGCGTTGCGGCGGCATCGGTTTTACAAAAGCATGGATCATGAACGGAACATAGGATTTATAACTCCATACCTGTTCAGTTCCGGAATAGGTCCACCAGCGGCCGCTTTGTCCTCCATTGGCTAAAGCGATTTGAGGTTTTCCCTCTTGGAGAAAAGAGACGGAGATAACGTAATCTTCTGGAACAGGAATATTATCGGTCTCAACAATATTCCAGCCGATTTCGCTTGGGGTCGCTTGATCTTGAGCGAGAATAGTTTGCCCGGGTTGTCCATTTTCCCATGATAGCACCTGCCAAGCAAATGGAACCGGATCGGCGGCGATGTAGATTGAGAAATGAGATAACAATCCTGGCGTGGTTGAGAAATGCACGCCTATGGCGTCTCCTATGTTGCCGGTGTAAGGATCGTTGTAAGTGCTGGGATCGTCTGCGCCATAGGAGATTTCGCCAAGAATTGCATTAGTGTCTACAGTTGTCATATAAATTTCCGGATTGCCATCTCGCTCGGAAGTGAAGGCGACTTGATCGCTTCCCGGTTTCCATGAAGGCTGGTAATCATCAGCCGGGTCGCTAGTAACCAGAGTTTTCTCATTACCATCCCTAGACATGACCCATAGGTCACGGTTACCGGTTCGGTTGGATACGAAGATTACGTCGGACTGGAACGGTGATAGTTCAGGATTGTTGTCCATCGCTGTGCTGGAAGTCAACTGCACAGGCATGTTACTGGAAGGTGATACGATATAAATATTCTGATCGCCCATTTGATCAGAGGTATAGACGAAAGTTTTATCGCCGCCAGATGGAGATGCGGGGGATAAATGGGTGATAGATGAGCCGAATTCTGAAGTGTTGCCATCTGGATGAATGATAATGCCGGATACGGTTTTTCCTTCTGGAACCGTGACAGTTGCGTAGAAATTCTTATTCCGCAGCACCGCCGTACCGATGAGTGATTCTCCATTTTTGTAGGGCGTGCTGTATATTTCGATGCGGCTGCCGTCAGGTGCATCTATATGTCCTGAGATGTTTTGCGATTTACCTTTGAAATAATTGATCTCTGGGGCTTCTATGGAATTGTTGCCGCCATTGGATAGATTGATAGCCTTATCGCCGCAGCGGGTTATATTGTTTCTGGTGATCTGGTTAAAGAGTGATGAACCTCCTTCTACCAGAACGCCGTTGCTTCTGTTTACGGTAATTTCGTTGACGCCGATAAAATTATGATGCGCCCCATCACGAATAATGATTCCATTATTGTAGGAACCGTTTATAGAATTACCAGATATCAATACATGATGAATCCCGTCTTGCAGCACAATTCCATCCTCATTTATACCGTAATACATAAAATCTTTTGATCCGATAACGGAATTGGTAATGGAAAGGCCAGTCTCACTTCCTTGTGCTAGAATGCCTTCTTTGCCATTACGTTCTATATGATTGCCGAATTCAGGAGTGCTGCCTCCTATACTGATTGATTTCCCTCCTTCAATACGAATTCCTTCTTCTCCATTATTATGGATATAACAATTAATAAATTCGACGTTTTGGGTGGAATCCCCGGTTATTAGTACGCCCTGTTGGGTATTGCGTGATATTTCCAACAGATATTTCTTATGACCAAGGCGGATATCCTGTGAGTCTTCAATCACAATCCCCGCGCCGGTTTTGCTTGAATGAACGCCAGTTACCAGAGTTGATCCGTCGTCGATTTTTGGTGGAAGTCCAGTTATTTCTACTCCAGAAGATTTTGAAATAACAATAGCCGATTCACCGCAGAATCCAGCTTCGATATCGTCTATCAATACGTTTTTGGATTCATTGAATACATGGATTCCTTTCTTGCCGACTGAATTCATATTGATTTCACGGAGAGTGATATGTTCTGAGTTGTCAACAATTATCCCACTGCTCTCATCAGATGAGTTATTAAATATTCCATCTTCAAGAACTATATCTTGGCATTTTTCAATGATTAATCCATTTTTCTTATTGCTGCGTGTTATAAGGCCGGAAATGATTGTACCAATAGTTTCCGACAGTACTACTGCATTATCACTGCCCGTTTCCGCAGAAAGCGTCTCTATTGTATCATTTTCGGAAAATTCTATCAGCACATTTTCGTGTAGTGATTTGCTGATGTAATTTCTGTTCAGGTAATGATTTCCGGTGTTGGCGCCGCTGATGTGAAGCCCTTTGTTGAATCGACTGACGTAATTATGTATGAGATGAATATTACTTGAATGATCGATTTTTATTCCTGTACCGATTGAATCCCATTCATAACCTGCATCAATATAAGCATCCAATGTTTTGGGATAAATTTTCACATTGTTATCTTCGATAGTAACTGAAGGGGTTTGCTCGTCCGGTTTTTCCTGAACTTTGGAGATGACTATTCCACCCTTAATATTTAAGCATAAATCGTTACCTTTGATGATGGTCCCTTTCGGGCCGTCGTCAACAAAAATACCGATGCCCTGGTTTGGCTTCATGATAGAATCGCCGTATGTTTTGCCTGGATCTGAACCTATTTTGCAATTGATGACCTGGTTGAAATCGCTGCCAGCGCCTTGGATGAATACCCCGTTTTCTCCATTGTCAGATATGTAGCAGGCATCAAAGGCATTGTGATGAGCGCCATTTTGGATCAAAACGCCGTTTTCTCCATTACCCAATTCTCCAGGTATCTCTTGATAATTCACATTAAAATAACCGATAGAGCAATTCCAGAATTTGTTGGAATGAGTTGTTTTGCCATCTATCATCACTCCATGCCCCAGATTGGCTGATATACGTGCTGATGAGAATGTGTTCCGGTTGGCGCCGTCAATAATCTTTATCCCGTTTAGAGCGTTACCTCCATTGCTCCAGGTGTTATCATCGTTTTGGATTATTCCGATATTCGAGTTATCGAAGGAATTGGAATGAGTTCCTTCTCCCTCAAGTACAAGACCGTTTCCATTATTATAGAGATTCAAGTAATATTCAAACTGGTGATATGAGCAGTCCGGCCCCATGTGCAGCCCGTCTCCGGTGCAGTCTTCAATTTCCATCCAGCGTATGATATTGTTTTTGGTTTTGGTTAACACCAAGCCTTCACCACAATTTTGAATATTTACCTGATAGAGTGAATTACCGCTACCGCCAGAAACTCTAAAAGCCGTGCTCTTGCAATCGATAATTGAACCAAGGAATTCTTCCTGAATGCAATTTTCAAAATGAACTCCTGATTCACAATCGCTAATGATAACTGATTTATATTTACTGAATTTTCCATCTTTGACGGTTATTGCGTTGTTAGCGCATTGACGAATATCCAGGTTTTCGAATTGGTTCTGCTCGCTGTTTTCACAAGAAACTCCGTTACCTGCACATTGTAGGATTGCGGCATTGACGACATTGGCGCCACCCTTTTTAACTACTATTCCATTGGCTTTACCATCTACCAGAACCACACCATCATATACAGTGTTGCCAAAACCGTTATCAATGATTATTGCTTCTTGCAACGCCAGAGAGATGGTGCAGGATTTTAGTATGGCGGAACTACCGGTAAAGGTAATCGGTTGACGAAGTTCCGGTGCACCCAGTTCCAGAGAGCAACCTTCACCGACCGAGATACCATAATAGATGGTCATAGGTAGTCCACGAGGCGTGATCAGTTTATCCTGGTTGGAGAGTTTGATAGCAGTGATGGTTACAACCGTCTCCTCGGTTAATATGTTAATGGTGTTTTGATATTGATTTGCGTCGAAAGTATTATAAAAAGTATCATAATCGGGTATTGCGGCGCTTGGGAAACTGATGTAGTCCGCTTCTTCCATATCAGCCGGAAATTCATCGAGATCAACCATATTTTTTAGGGTTTCGGAAACATTTTTATCAATGTCTATTCTGCGTTCCCACATATAATGAATTTCATGTCCGTCTGGTCCATTATTTTCCCTATCCGGATTTTCGGTTATGGTGTTGGAAAATTTCCAATATAGTTCTCCCTCGGCGTTTCTTCGCTGATACCAGATTTCAACAGATTTTTGGTTTTTATCATCTCGTTCAAGTATGTTGTATTCTTTATTTATAAAGCGGTTCACTTCGTCAAGAGAGAGTTTTCCATCTTCGACATCTCCCGCTTTTCCGGTTGTCACCTTGAATGTAAATCCCTGTGGCAGAGATGGCACAGCCGTAACTTCGATGCCTGCTTCGCGTTTGAGCAGTATCGATGATGTTTCTCCCGCTGGATTATAAATCTTCAGTGGGAAGACGTCATCCGGTTCGCCGATTGATGGAAAACGGATCAGTATTCGGTCATTGCTGTGTTGAATTCCGGTGATATATTCATCGCCGATCATGATGGCGGCCTGATGGAAATTGGCGCCTTTGATTTCTATCAGTTCACCTGCTTGGACATTTTTCGGTTCGCATGAGGTAATATCTGGTTTTCCCAGAACGGTGAATTTTCCGGGGAAGACTTCCAGTCCGGTGTTAGGATCAGCTACTGAAACATCCCACTTATCCGGTGTGAGTTCTGGAACCATGATATCCATGTAGTTGTTGTTCTGGTATACGATCTCAGCCCGCTTGCCGCCTACGAAAGCAACGTAATCCTTGTAACCTTGCAGAGGCTGCATGTAATAACCTGTCAACCGGATCTGGGTTCCCTTGAAGTTGGCGTATGGACCTTCGGTTATTCCCGGTGAAGCGCCATAGCCTATAATAGGTTCCATGCTATTAATTACAGGTGTTCGCAATACCTTAAAGGAACTTTTACTACGAAGTATTTTATTGGAAGCAGGAGTTTCAATAGTGATAAAAATTTCTTCTTCCTGAGCAACACTGCCCAGAATGCCCGCTGGAACTTTTACGATGACGCTTTCCGTGTCGCCCGAAACCACTTCTGCTTTCTTGTCGCCAAACATAATCACATTTTCTTTTGGATTGATGGCAAAGTTCTTTCCTGACAAAGTAACTTCCGTATTTTCTCCACCAGATTCGGGTGAGAAAGCATAAAGGACAGGATCATAGGGGTCGCCCACCATAACCAGCATGGTCTCCAGCGGCGTTGGTCCGGGCGATATCTCCATATCAAGCGGATTGAGTAAATAGCCCATCAGTCCAGCCACACGCTCGGCGATTTTTCCAACGTTAGCTATCATGCTGAGTGATTTAAGTAAGACACTGGCATTTTTTACTGCTGCAAGTAATGTGCCCTGAAGTTTTTGCTGTGCTTGAGATATCCCTTCATCAACCGCCGCTACAGCGATTCCTTTACCAATTTCAATCAGAACATTAAACAGAATTTTAACGGCTTGTTCTTCGCTCATTTTGTTTAGCTGAGCGCCGCCTGACTGTTGAGTAAAAGAGGTGAATCCGTTTTTGAAACCACTTTTAATCGCTTCTTGAGTGAAGCCGGCTTCATCTCCTCCAACCAGGCTCCATAAGTCGATTAGGGAAAGAGTAAGATTGACGATTGTTGCTGAACGGGCCATGCGGGGGCCATCCTCGATGGTATTGATAGCCCCATCATCCCAACCTTCGAAATCACGAATTGATCCGCTGAAAATACGGAGGATGTAAGCGCTTTGCTCGCGATCTTCAAGATAAAGCGTGTCATTCGATTTCATCCAATCAAACATCTCACCTAAAATAGAATCCACTCCTGTACGTAAGATATCGATTTTCGCGGTCCATTGGTTGGCGGCTAACATAGTCGATTGGCAATATCCTGCGTGTTTCAGGCCATGTGATTGGATATGCGTAAAAGGAGTGTTCAATCCTTGAGGTAAAGCGTCCGGATGTAGGCGGTATAATGCGACGATCCAATCGAGCGGGCTGTAGCCATTATCCAGTTTCGGAGTGATCGAATTATCCTTTTCAGAATAGGTTGCATCGATAAACAGGCGGTCAACGCCATATATCTTAACTGTAGGATTTGCGTTATTTTCCGCTAGAGGAAAGACTGATTCTGCAGATGATCCGGTTCCCGAGATAGCCCGTCGGTTTGATTGAGAATTATTCCAGTCAGAAAAAGAACGAAGAGTTTTCGCTTGATTGGCGCCGCCGACATTTTTTACCAGAGCCTGGGGCATTGCTTTTAGTAAGGCGGTGATACAGGCGCTCCATACAGCGTTGACTTCGGGGTCTTCCAAGCCGTCTGCGCCTTGGCTGTAACGCACATCCACTACATTAATCAATAACTTATACTCTGGCAGCGCGTCAAGTAGCGAAAAAACCATATCTATCGCGGCTTTGTCGCGGGTAAAGAAGAAGGGATGCATCAGGATAAGAGATTTGGCGGTGCTTTCCGCATCTATGATAACCACATCGTTCGGATCATAATCCGTGAGAATGCACATGTAGGTATTATTGCCCGCACTATTGGATGCGGCGCCTAGCACATTGACGCCATCATCACCGACCGGGATGTCAAATGATCCATCCGCTGAAACGGCGGCTTCACCATACCGGTTGACGATAATGAAATCTGCAGGATTTAATCCATTACCTACCTGCAACTTGCCAGAAGTTTCTGTCGTGACAAAAAACTCGCCGCTGCTTTCTGCGTTGCCGCCTGGCGTACGCAACCGGATTGGCGCCGATTGCGCTCCTGCGGGCACTTCGGTCATGATGCGGGTTCCACTCATTTGTAAAATTGGCGCCTGCATCCCGCCGAAATATACTACATTTTCATTTCCGAGCGCACTGACGAAATTTTTGCCTTCAAGGGTAACTCGCGTTCCTATGGAACCGCTGCGCGGGCTAAAATCGGTTATTGCGGGTTGAGATTGAGTGTAGTCGCCCGAAAGTTCTCCTGGGGGGATCAAGCCAACTTCTTTTTGCAGAATCTTATAAGCATCTTCACGGGTAAGTTTTCCATCGCCCATTCGTCGGCCATCTAATCCTGGCAATGGATAGACATCCCCTCGCAGGATTTCCGATTCAGTGGCGGTTTCAAAGCCATCCACTACTCGCATAATTTTCAGCGCATCACGGCCATCCACTACGCCGTCTTGCGTGATGTCGCCTGATATATTACTTTCCTGCGCTATGACTATATTAGTACTGCTGATTGCAAAAAAGCAGATTGCTATTATGAGTAGAAATCCGAATAATTGCCGATATGACGATGTGTTTCCCATTATTTTAGTCTCCATGATTGACAAATAAAATATTTTTAAAATATCATTACCCGACACGTTAAATATATTAGCATAGTTTTAAGTTTATATATACCAAGAATTATTATCAGTCAAATGAACCACTGTGTAGCTGTCAAATGTTTTGGCATCCGGATATACTTATCCTCTTTTTTATTTACAAAGGGAATGTGGAATATGCGCTCAAAAGTCCACGCTACTTCTTTAAGTAGAAAAGCCGTAGTATTGGTTTATTTAAAATGGAATCTTTTTAACAGTCATGGTAGGAGGTGAGCGCTTTTCTCATTTACGATTGAGACGGCATGACGTGGAAGCCATCGAGAAATCGTTCAGGCGATACATCCTCTAGACAAAACGCCCTTTCACTTAGGATTAACGACATTCCCATGTCTAATGCAACATTTGGGTTTATAGCCAAGATTCCTTTATAAAAAACACAGTACCTTGTGCATTTGCCAAAATTCAGACCTCCTGATCTGGTGGAATTTCATCCGATACCAGTTTGTAGATTAGTCGCAATTCCGTGCCGGGGTAGATGGTTTCTGTGGCGTTGAGATTCGCTGCTAAGTTGCGGGCGGCTTGATCCGATAGGTGGTTGGTCAAATGGTGCAACTGCACCGTTAAGGTTTTGTTTTCCTCATCCGGAATGAGATCCGCTTCCGTCGCAAATATTTCCCGAATCAATGAGCGGGCATCGTCGCTTCGGGCCAATTTTGTTCGCACAATCATCGCCATGGCCGTCTCCGCCCGATAGGCGATCATTTTAATCGCATCGAGAAATTGTTTGCGCGTCGGAGCGAGTTGCAAAAACCGTTCCGGCTCCGGCAGTTGATTAAGCGGCAAGTGCTTGTCAACCGTTTTACGTTCCTCCTTCATCCCGGCCAGTTCATGCTCCAACTGCTCGATATCTTCTTTGATTTCCCCCTTTTTTTGTTCAAAGGATAAGATATCTTTCTCCTCCACCTGGGATTCCGTCAGCGCCAAAGTTCCAAACTCCGCCTTCTTTCTTCCCAATCGTCCCGCTTGTTTTTTTATCCGGCCTTCCAAAGAACGATAGGCGGGATTGACCACTTTCACGGTATCATCCGGCTTGACGAGATCGTAGTCGATAAGCCGATCAATTCCATAGTGTTGCATCATATAACGGAAAAAGTTTTCCTGTGACCATCGCGAGAACATATGCGCCGCAATACGGGTGAAATCAGAGGCGTAATCCGTACTGATCACCGAGGTTTGGTGACCGCTTTCTGTGAGTTTCCGGATTTCCCTCACCCACAAAACCCGGCCCAGGAACACCCCTCGTTCAGCCAATTTCATGCGGGATGAATGGCCGCCGGGCATCTCCACATTGACCTCGGTGAATTCCGCTTCCGGCCAATCTTCTTTGGGATACTTGTTGTAGGTTTGGCAGGCGATGCGGAGCGTCCGCATCTCCGCGAAGAAGGTTGGGCTGTATCCCTCACGGTCAAAGATCATGACAAACCGATGGCAATAAGGATTCGCTTCGAGTTGTTGCGGGCTGGGCTGGTTGGAAACATCCTGCAGCAGTTGCGGCGCGATCTCGCGTTTCAACATATCCAGCAATCCCGCGGTGAACGGCGTGCTCACCACGAAGAACGGATCGCCCTGCTGATCGTTTACCCAATAGTCGGTCGTGCCCCGCATGCACAAGCGGTCGCGCGCCACGTACCGTTTGGGGAGCGGGGTTTGCGAGCCGTGATAGACGCGTACGTGTCCATCGATATACAGAACTCCCGCCGCCTCTGGATTGTTATCCATCCAATGCCGTGACAAGATGCGGCTCCATTGCGCGACCGATTCGGGCGCCGCCAGGATTTTGATCTTTTCCCGCAAGGTCCGCACTTCGGGGATTCGATCCAATCCCAGCCATTTGCCCCCTTCTCCCGCCGGAAAATAGCGCAACTGTTCGTTGGTCTTGATCCGGATCAAGGCCATGAAAGCTAACAGCAGGAAAATATGAATGCAGGAATAATAACCTTTGGGCAGGGAGAACAAGGCTTCTGTTTTGGTCAACAATCCATTGGCCGATAACGCCGGCAGCGCCCAAAGCACGCCGCCATTGCAGACGTCCAGCGAGGTCTCGAAACGGGTGGGCGCTTCGCTGAGTTGCCCCGTCGCCGCGCAGACCCGCTCCACGACCCGCGTACATCCCATCCCCATGGGAGCGGCATGATCCGCCGCGCTGCGCTGGCTTTTGTTGCTGCCGTTCAGGTCTTTTTTTTTACCGGTTCGGTCAAGCGGCCTGCGCAGATCGCCTTCGACAAGGTATTCGATTTTAGATTCATTTGCTTCGCTGCTTCGGAACGGCTCACGCCCTGCGATAAGAGGTCTTGGGTTTTTTGCAACACCTCCGGCGTCAGGACATGTTCGCTGCGTCGGCGCGGAGTTTTGAAGAATGCTTCCGGGCCTTCCTCGCGGTATTTCTTGACCCATCGCTTCATACTGATGGCGCTGATGCCAAAGGCTCTAACGATGTCAACTTGGCGGCAGACTCCACTGACCGCCAACTGGCTGGTGAACATGCGGAAACTTTTCAGGTCGGTTTCCCCATGACTGAAAACCGGTAATCCGGCATGAAAGTAGTACACCGATCCATCTTTTTTTTGATAGGAAATCAACTCGGATATGAATCCTTCGCCTGATGCGAATAGAGGTAATAAGGTCTGCGGCATTTTTTTAACTCCCTCATACTCTGCAGGATTGGCCTTCCCTCCAGTATCCTAACAAAATCCCGCGAGAACCGCAAACCACGGGTGAGCTCAGGAGGTCTGAAATTCAATATCGCACACTACGCTTTGTTACTCTGTTTTTCGGTTTGAGATGCGTTCGTATTGCTTGCGCAGGATTTTTGATGTTGAGGATATTTTTACATAAATCAAGTAAAATCAGAGTACGCTGGACAGGATTCGAACCTGCAACCTCCTGATCCGTAGCCAAGATCATAGTAAAAAACAGAAGTAAGTATCAGTAAGTAAAAGTATAAATATTTCAGTATAATATAAAGAATATACCATGCTTCCGTCTCACTGAATTTCTCCTTTTTTACCTATATTTACCGATGTTTCCTCCAATTTATGGCATAATTATGACAAAATTTATTTCATTTGATTTTCATCTATGATGAGTTTATTTAGCCACTGTATAAAGTGGAATCGGGCAACTCGTGAAGGTATCTGCGTGATAATCAGGAATCACCAATCTCAAAAACAAAGACTACCACTTATAGATGCTTAATAAAGCCGAGTCCAATCCATTGTTCAGTTCTTTAAACACGTTCTTTGCCTCCGCTTGATCTCAATATTGCTGCGCCTGGGACATAATCTTACACAATGGTAATGCAACCAACATCGCGTACCCGTATTTATTTACAGAAGGAAATGTTTCCATAAAAGCAAATTCCGGTTGATTTTTATCTTTCATTTCTTTGAGCAACATTTCAGCTTTACCCGGCGTTGCACCAATAGAACCGTAAGAATAATCCTTCAATCAAGCCGAGACAGATGAACGGTGATGCGCCGTGGCTTCCAGACTATACTTCAACACCCAACATCAAGCGCAAGTTAGATATCATATAAGTATGATAAACATGCTAGAGCCGACCTATCTTATAAAGACCATAAATATCCCTATACAGTCATATCGCATTTGAATATTGTGTGAAACATACAAAATTTAATACAGTTCTCTGCTTTTAGTATTTTTTTGATTGAATTTTTGTGAATGAGATGGGATACGTTGACATCGTAACGTGTTCGAATTAAATGGAGACAGTATTATATTGCTGAATTAGATTATCGTAACAGATAATTATGAGAGGTCTTCATGAAACATCGTAAATTCTATGCAGTCGTCATCAATCGTTCATTTATCCGTCGCGCCTGCGCAAATCTAATGCCACTTACGCTCGCGCTGATTTTTTGTTCTTTCGGCCAAACTGATGATTGGCCTACATATCAAAGCGACAACCAACGATCATGCGTCACCTCTGAACAACTATCGCTGCCCCTGAGTTCTCCGTGGATTCTGGCGCCCAGGCAAGCGCCTCATGCGGCTTGGAGCGCATCTCCAGCCAAACGCGACCTCTGGCATGGATTCGAAAACCTGAAACCCAGGGTTCTGTTTGATCAAACGAACTATGTCTCGGTTGTTGGCGATTCGCTCTATTTCGGCTCCTCATCGGACGACATGATCTGTTGCAGATCTACCCAAACAGGCGAAGAACGATGGGTTTTCTTCACAGACGGGCCGGTTCGAATGGCGCCAACAATTTACAATCAAAAAGTCTATTTTGGTTCTGACGATGGCTGGGTTTATTGCCTGAATGCAAAAGATGGAAAATTAATTTGGAACTATAAACCTTTCCCTGAAGACAAACGAATCCTCGGGAATGGACGAATGATATCGGTTTGGCCGATTCGCACGTCGGTATTGGTTCAGGATGGAACGGTTTATTTCGGCGCAGGGATTCTTCCCCTCGAAGGCGTTGCGTTCTGCGCACTGAATGCGGATGATGGAAGCGTTATCTGGAAGAAAAACATATCCATATCCCCACAAGGATACCTTTTGAGCATGTTGGACCGCATCATTGTTCCCACGGGCAGAACAAATCCATATCTTTTCGATGCGAAAACAGGAAAGATGCTGGGATCATTGAGTTCCGGGCGTTCGGGGGGAACTTACGCGATAATCATAGGTGACAAAATCGTTTCAGGGCCGGGATACAAAGAAGACGGTTCAGATTGGCTTTACACCTACGATCCTCAATCAAATGCCCGTATTGCTTCTGTTCAAGGCAATCATCTAGTGGTTACGGCAACTGTCTCCTATGTTCACACGGATGACAAACTTAGCGCGCTGGATCGCCCGTCTTACTATGCCGCTTTAGTTCAAGAGAACAATTTACTCAACCGCCAAAGCGAGATAATTGCGAAAATCAGAAAACTTGACGCCAAAACCAGATCACAAGAGATCAATAAACTTTCCAGCGAAATTGCGTCTGTGAAAACAAGCCTGGATGAAGCAATTGAAGCCAAGAATGCTGCGTTAACATGGTCGGTTTCCTGCAAGCATCCTTATTCTTTGGTGGTGGCGGGAAATCTGATTTTCGCTGGAGGAGATGATGAAGTCGCCGCTTACGACGCCAGCAATGGCGAGCTTCTTTGGACGGGAAGCGTGATGGGTAAAGCCTATGGACTGGCCATTGCGAATGGAAGCCTATATGTAAGCACAGACCGTGGAGCAATTCATCGTTTCACCAACAACACAGATGTCACAAAATGGCAATATTATTAATGCCAATAATTAGGCTAGTAGGAAGACCAGTTTCTTTTGTCAGGTGGTGTTCTGTAATGCCCCCTCACCCTGGCCCTCTCCCACCGGGAGAGGGGACGAGTTTGTCAGATACAATGAGTTGGTCGGAGTACTGGAGCAATTCTCAAAACAAAGTGCGTCAATTGGTTAGTTAACCACTCGAAATGCTTTGTCATGAAAGAAATCAAGGTGTAATTTAAATGAAAATCAATCCAAATATCATCGTGAAATCACTTGCAATCGTTCTGTTTTTTTCAATCTCTGCTCAATCACAAACCCTTTTGGAAGAGGATTTCGACGCGCTTACAGATATCCTGAAACCTGCTGTAAGCGAACCCATTCCCTCTTCAATTCTTGGTTGGACCCACACCCCGCCTGAGGGATGGACCATTGATAATTCCAAAATGGGGAGCACTACGGGAATGCCTGAGTGGCAGGGATGGAGTTTCGCCACCCTTACATTCTGGACCAGCGCCGACACGCAAAATCGCGGCAATTTTTCGCTGAGCAAAGGTGTTCTAGCTATCGCCGATCCTGATGAATGGGATGATTTGAACACTCCCAGCGCAAGCGGTTTTTTCAATAGCACTCTGAGTTCGCCTCCGATACGCGTTGCAGCAGGTCAACAACTTTATCTCTATTTTGATTCCCACTATCGTCAAGAGAACGAACAGCAAGCCCAGGTAAGCGTCTCTTTCAATGGCGAACCTAGTAGCGTGTTGCTTACATATAATGAAAAATCAAGTTCTGATAACCATGGGGGGGATAAAGAGAATGAACATGTTGTCCTTGCCATACCCGCTCCTGAAACCGATAACGACATGCTCCTTTCATGGGAATTATCGAAAGCCAAAAACAATTGGTATTGGGCTATCGATAACATCAGCGTTTCTATGGAAGCCCCGCCAACGCCAACTCCTGCGCCGATCCCTACGCCAACCCCAAAACCCATTGTTTCAAATGGTCCCTTTGTGAAGTTGCTGGATGAAACCTCAGCGCAGGTTATGTGGGAAACAGCGGAAGCAGGAACTTCCATTATTGATTATGACAATGCAAACGGAAATAACCGGATAGAAGACCCCGCCCCTAAAACCAAACATCAACTAGTTATGATGGATTTGGAGCAGGGCGCCGAATGCGATTATTCGATCAAATCAACCATCAGAGGTTCGGAATTATATGGCGGAACATTTTCTTTTGACACCACATTTGAGGGGACTCCCAGAGAACTATCCCAGGCGTCCTCGCCCTTCCCGGAGGATGATTTAACGCTCTTGTTTGAATCGGCGGCGGAGACCATCGTTCAACAATCTAAAGTTGACAAAGGATATTGCTTTGTTCTTGGTTTTGGCGAAGGTCGTCTGGCTTACGAAATCGCCCGGCGAACAAATCTTAAAATCATTGGTATTGAGGAGGATGCGGATAAGGTTGCTGCTGCGCGAAAATGTTTGCGTTCGGCGGGCGTCTATGGAAATAGAATTTCTGTTTCTCAAGGCTCGTTGTCCAATCTGCCTTTCAGTAATTATTTTGCAAATCTAATCGTGTCTGAACAGTTTCTCATGACAGGCGAACCGGTCGGTTCAGCTAGCGAAATGTTTCGCGTCCTACGTCCATGCGGCGGAGTCATTGTTTTGGGCCAACCCAAGAACGCCCCTAATCTAATCAATCGTGAAAATATGGAAACCTGGCTGACTTCTGGCGGGATAAAAGAGAACGTTGTGACCGAGGATTCCAGTGGGCTTTGGATCAAAAATGAAAGGCCGCCGCTCGCTAATTCCGGCGAATGGACTCATCACTACGCGAACCCTAGCAATACCGCTTGCAGCCAGGATCAGCAAGTACAAGCGCCGATGCATGCTCTTTGGTATGGACGCCCAGGTCCAAGGTTGATTATCAATCGCCACAGCCGCCCGATGTCGCCGCTTTATAAGAACGGGCGTGTTTTCATTCCTGCCGATGATCGCATAATCGCTATCGACGCTTACAATGGAACCCGACAGTGGGATCTGAGCGTACCAGGATCGCGCCGCATGGGCGCCTTTAAGGGCAGCGCTCAAATGGTCGTTACGGATGAGTACGTCTACATCGCTCAGAACAATCAGTGCCAAGCCGTGGATGTGGTCAGCGGAATGCCTGCGTTCAGTTTGCATGTTCCACAACATGTAGAAGAGGAAAAACTGGACTGGGGATATCTCGCTTGCGTCGATGATCGTATTGTCGGAACAGGACACAAGATGGGGACTCCGTTTTATGACTATACGTACAATGGAAACTGCAATGAGCTTGAAGGCGACAATCGCGCTTGCATGATTAGCGATTTTATTTTTTCGCAAAACCGCCGCACCGGTGAAACGCTTTGGACCTATCGTAATGGATCAATATTGGAAAGCGCTATCGCCATAGGTGGAGACCGCGTTTACTTCGCTGAAAACCGCAATTTGCCCAATCCGCAAGGTCAATGGGAAGGCCCGGGAAGACGCTGGGTTGGTAATTTTACGCGTGGCAATGAAACTTACATCGTAGCCTTGAATTTGCAGACAGGCGATAAAGTATGGGAACAGCGGGTTGATCTGCCCTTCACAGAAATGATGTACCTCAGTTACGCCGACGGGGTTATCATCACTACAGGAACCTATAATCAAAATGCGGATTGCCATTATGCGCTGTTTGCATTTGATTCAAATAACGGCCAACCAAAGTGGAATGACGACTATGATTCCGGCGAAAATCCAGGTGGGTCTCATGGCGAACAGTGGCAACATCCGGTTATTATGAATGGGACAATCTTCTCACGCCCTTACTACTTTGACTTGCAAACGGGCGAACGAGAGAGTTTTACTCTAGGCAAAGGGGGACGCTGTGGGACGTATTCCGCCTCTTCAGGTTTCCTTTTCGCACGCGAAAGCAACCCAAGTTATTATCAATACGGATCATCACGCGTTGTAACCCGCCCATTGACCAAAGTTACCCGGCCGGGTTGTTTTATCAATATCATTCCAGTTGGAGGTCTGGTATTGCTCCCCGAATCAAGTTCGGGATGCACCTGCGAATATTCATTGCAAACATCAATGGCCTTCATCCCCGAATAGACGGACGCCTGGTCAAAACGATGAACAGCAATTGCGCAAGAAACGCGATACGGTTCGATACCTAAAACTTACTCGATATCTTTCACGGTGCAGTTAAGCCGCCGCGATTCAACAACCTTGTCCAGAATTCATTTTTCCCGATTATGGGTAGATGCAGCGACGCTCATAAAAGAAGAGCCTCTTCGCTATTTAGCATAAGAAGAGAGTAAAGCCTCGGGGAATTTTATAACAGTAACAGAAAAAATTTAAACATCATAATTTTTCTATGATAAGTTGAAATAAAAACGTCGAAACAGGCTCAATATTTGCGCAAAACCCATTCTATCCTTACTTCTGTTAGATATTTTGAGTGACTTTGAAAAATCCGTGTTTTAAGATAGAAAATAATGGCTGGTAAAAGGTCTTAAAAAAATCGATCTCTCGTTGACGCAGAGGTTTTGCGTAAAGGGGGAAATTAAGTTTAAGTCAAGTAAAATCAGAGTACGCTGGGCAGGGTTCGAACCTGCAACCTCCTGATCCGTAGTCAGGTGCTCTATCCAATTGAGCCACCAGCGCATATTTAATCTCTGCTTGGAGATTGATATTATATCTTTTCTTTGGTTCTATCCAAGACCCAGAGCAATTGCATTGAAAGTCTTTGAGATTTTTATAATTTTTCTTCTCCCAAATTACTCCAAAAATAATATTATATTTGTTAACATTAATACGTTTATTGTATCTATTTCAACTAAACGGGCGAAGCAAACATGCTTCGCCCGATGAGATAAATTGCTGTTTCACAGTTGGTTATACTGATGTTTTAGTTGCTTCAGGATTCAATTTGGCTCTTTTACCATTGCGGTAGGCCAGATTGCCCAAATGCGGCCCGCATACGGCAGTGTGGCCGATCTCGACGGGAGCATTTGGCTCTTTGCGAGATTTTACGCATTCAACAAAGTTATCTACATGAGGCTGACTGGGCAGATCACCCTTGAATTCGATGTGAGGTTTGCCGGGGAAGTCGCTGTCTTTGGGCTTATCTTTATCGAGATAAACGTTGAAGCCATTGCGATGCAGGTGCATGGTTCCATCAACGCCCTGGAACATTATGTGCCACCAATCATTAAAGTTACTGGTGTAATTGATGGTCCATGTGGCGATGAATTTTTCATACTGAAGCGTCGTGGTGAAGATATCCGGCGTGTCTGCGCCAATATAATTTTTAATATATCCAAATCCATCCGCTTCAAGCGGAGTCACCTGACCCATGTACCATTGAACGACATCCATGATATGGGTTCCCTGGTCGTTGGAGATGCCGCCGGCGAAATCGGAGAATACGCGCCAGTTTCTAACATATTTCGGTTCAAATTTGATATCAGTATGGGGCCATTGGAATCGGTCCCAATCAACCTTATATCCCAAGGGGTTATTGTTCTGTGGGCCGGATGAGTTCCAGTTCCATTGCGCTTTGACGAAGGTGACATCGCCCAATATACCTGAACGCATAACCTTTAAACCTTCATGAATTAATGGCGCGCTGCGGCGCTGCATGCCGATCTGGACAATGCGGTCGGTTTTACGCACCTCTTTTACAGTCCAGGCGCCTTCTTCGATGGAGTGAGACATGGGTTTTTCACAATACACATCTTTACCCGCCTGTACGGCCAAAACCATCTGGCGGCAATGCTGATGCTCCGGGGTACCGATTACGACGGCGTCAATATCCTTACGCTCCAGTAATTTATTAAAATCTTCATAAACTTTAATTTCGCCGTCGTTATTTCTTTGGGCTTCTTTGACGCCCTCAGCAATTTTCGGTTCTGAAACATCGCTGATAGCGACAAACTTGATATCGTGGCGTTGGTGCATACGCATGACATCCCGTCCACGTCCTCCTGAACCGATCAAGCCCATAATCATCTTGTCATTGGCCCCGAAGACTTTACTTGATACGAATAGAGGCGCCGATAAAATTGCGCTGGCCGCCACTGTTGTTTTGACTGCTTCCCGACGATTAATATCTTTTCCCATTCTCATATTCCTCCAGTTTCTAATGTTCCAAGTTTTGAAACTATTTTGTTCATGATTATATATTATTATCCCGCTTGGTCGATTGCTTTTTGCAATGCTTCCAGATGGCGAGGAATTGCCTCTTTGGGTTCTTCGCTGGCTTCATATTCTAAAGCAACATAACCTCGATAATCGGCTTCGCCAAGGATATCTATAATACGGTTCAAATCAGCAGGAGTACGGTCACCACTGGGTGAAATCATTTCGACTTTAACTTGCGCATTGATGGAGTATGGCGCAATCATTTTTAGATCTTTATATGGATCTTCAGTATGGAAATTGCCCGAATCAAAATTGATGCCAAACCAATCGGAATCGATGCTTTCAACAATCTCTACCAATTCCTCAGGTTTTGATACGATTCCACCATGATTCTCTAAAGCCAGGAATACGCCTTTTTGGGCTGCGTACTCACAGGCTATTTGAGTTGTTTCAATGGCCCATTTAATAGCCTGTTTGGTTGATGCTTCTTTGGGTTTATTCCCAGCAAAAATCCTGATGCATGGGGCGCCGAAAATGACTGAATAATCAATCCAATCTTTGGTATATTTTAGTTGTTTATCGCGTTCTTCTCCCGGTGGATAAACGAAATTATTGCCAATGGCAGTCCCTGAAATATCGAGACCCAGTAGGTGGGCTTTGTGTTTAAATTTCAATAAAAACTCACGCGAAGGCGGATTGGGGAAATAGTAGGAAGTTGGCTCTGCTGCTCCAAGGCCAATTTTAGCGCATTCGTCCAGGAAGCCTTCAATAGTCATGGAGCCTGGTTCAATGGCGGCGCCATTTTTGGTATTGGTTAAATATTTGCGGTACGAATAGGCGGCGACGCTTGTTTTCATTCGCGACCCGAATGGTCGTTTAATAGGCGCCATGGCTTGAGCGCTTTTCACCTGTGATGCAAGAATCGATGCGCCCGCTCCCAGCGCTCCGGTTTTGAGGAATACCCGTCTATTAGTGTGAGTGGACATAGGTTGCGCCCCTCCTGTATATTTAAGATGCCTTTATCATTAAGCATGATGCTTCCCGTGTCCAGAGATGCATAACAAAGTCTATATACTTATTGGTAGTCGAAAATATGGAAATTGTTCCTCCTGAACTAATAAATCTTAAAGAGTTTGATCCATCGTTGCTTATAAAAGCGGCCTATTACACGCCTGATACCTTTCTAAAAGCGGCTATTTATCCGGCCAACCAGTTATTTCTTATGAAACCAGCAGCTCAACGCTTGACGCAAGTTCAGTTTAATTTACAAAAAAAGAACATGGGACTTCTAATCTGGGATGCATACAGACCGTTATCATTACAAAAAGTCATGTGGAATATAATCGGCGACGACCGTTATATAGCGAATCCCAAAACCGGATCACGTCATAATCGCGGTTGCGCGTTAGATTGCACTTTGGTTGATAGTAATAAAAATCAATGCCTTATGCCTACAGAATATGGTGATTTCTCTGCACGCGCACACCGTGATTTTATTGATTTGCCTGATGAAGTGATACAAAATCGTCAAATCCTTGAAGATGCCATGGTAGAGCAGGGTTTTATCCCTCTTCAAGAGGAATGGTGGCATTTCGATGCGCCTGAATGGCGGAATTATCCGGTGTTGGATATAAATCCGTATGAGGGTGTGTACCGGAATATTGAGTGATGTTTTTGTGCGTGGATGGCTTGGGCGCCCACAAGAAGCGCCCCTACGGTTTTATAGAGATACTTTAACAAAGAGCATTTATGACTAAGCAATAGTACTAGAGTAGAGAAATGATTATACGATTTTTTTTGAAAGGCTTCACTTTAATCGAACTGCTTATCGTAGTTGCGATTATCGGGATATTGGCGGCTATCGCAGTCCCCAATTTCCTCAATGCGCAAATTCGCGCCAAAGTCGCCCGCGCAGTCGCTGATCTTGATGCGGTGCGAAAAGCGGTTTCGATGTATTCAGCAGATCATAATCAACCTCCCCTTAGCACCCACCCCGCTCTGGGAGACGTTAATGTCGGTTACCTGCGCTTTAATATAACCACTCCAGTCTCTTACCTGAACAACGGTTATCTGCCCGACCCATTCATTGACCAGCATGATCCAGACATTATCGCGCGCAGTGAACAGTTCTATACTTATCAAAGCATGGCGTTCAACATTCCGCGCAACAGTTTTCCTGTAAGTTTCTATAAGTTTTATGGCGACTGGCGGGCATGTTCTTATGGACCGGATAAGACCTATTTCAATGGAAGTTATGGCGTCATTATATACAATGCGTCCAATGGTCTGGTTAGTTCTGGAAATATCTGGGTATCCGATAGAGAAATGCGGGTGTTAAATCAACCAGCGTATTTTTAGTTAATTGCTGAAATCCCTCACCCTTGCCCTCTCCCGGTGGGCGAGGGAACCTTGTTACTAAGATTATTTGTTTGACAAAGTATTAGCCTTAAAAATTGATATCCCTGTTTCAACAACTTAATTCTGAGGTTTGATGTGAAAAGAATCGAAATGTTTTTTTTAATCCTAGCGGTGTTATTCTGTATATGCGGTTTTATTTTTGTTTCTATGGTAAGTGCGTCCATCGCTAGTTACATTGGTAAAAACGGTTGGGATGATTTTAATAGGCTATTCTTCCCTATACTATACATTTTGCTTTTCGGCGTGATTGGATTTGTTCTATCCCGTTTACTGGTACATTGGCCATCAATCACCGAACTAAGCATCGCTTTTGCAGGAGCAATTTTCTCCATTGTTATCGTTCCCTGGACAATTCTATTGACTACTGAGTTAATCCACATTCCTCAGTTCGCTATCTGTACTATTCTTTTTTGTGCAGCTTTCCCAAGAGACCGTTTCCTGGCGATTGGCCTTAGCGCTATTGCATGCGTTGGCGACGAGTGGATGCAGTCGTTTTCACCTGATCGAGTATTGGATATCAATGACGTCTTTCTCAATTGGACGGGATTGTTCGTCGGATTGGTTGTTTGGTGGGCGATAGATGTAACCTTCAAAGCTCGAAAAGCAAAATCCACATCATGACGCCTTAGAGTAATCCCACAAGTATGAAGTATATCCAGTGATTGTGCTAAAATAATTGGTCTCTACTGCTAAAATTTATTGTGCTGGAGATGCTGAATTTGTTGGTTACTCCCCCTAATCCTTGCCCTCTCCCGGCAGGAAAGGGGACTTAGTGACAGGGCATTTATTTTTTTTGGACCCGCTAAGATAATGTTTTTGATCCCCCAATCGAGGAAAATATGACTTATTTTACCGCCATTTTTTGTTACTTATTTCTTTTAGCCGGAATTGGGATTTATAAATCCCGCCAGGTTAAGAATCAAGCCGATTTTTCAGTGGCCGGACGCACCTTGTCTCCCTGGATATTGGTGTGCACTATGCTGGCCGTGTGGATCGGAACCGGCTCAATTGTGGGCAACGCCGGAGAGACTTACCGCATAGGTTTAGCGGCGGTATTCATTCCTATGGGCAGCGTAATCGGGATGATATGCCTAACCCGGATCGCCGGGAAAGCGCGGAACTATGATGTATATTCCGTGCCGGAAATCATCGGCCTGCGTTATGGACAAACAGCCCGCTTGTTATCAGTAGTGGCGTTGGTTATGGCTTATATGGTAATTGTGAGTTACCAATTCAACGCCGGTGGAGCTGTTTTAGAAGTTATTTTGACTGACGCATCGGGGCAATCAATGCTAACGGCTAAGACTGCAACTATCATCGCCGCTGCTTTCATTATTTTGTATACTATACTGGCGGGCCTAATGAGCGTGGCTTACGCCGATATCGTGACCGGGATTATCATCACGGTTTCGCTGTTTATCGCTTTTCCCGTTTTGTGGATTAAAGCAGGCGGCTGGATCGGTATGGAGGCTGCGTTCGCCGCGATGGGAGACAAGCCGCAGCACATGCAGGCCTGGGGCGTATTATCCAAGACCCAGATAATTAATTATTGCCTGCCGCCCTTCCTGCTGATCATGGGCGACGCCAATCAATACCAAAGGTTTTTCGCCAGCAAAAATGCTAAAGGCGCCAAACTGGCCACTACTATAATGATTGCCGCGGTATTAGTAATCGAAAGCCTGATTATCCTGGAAGCCTGGATCTGCTCAAGCATGATTCCTGAGATGGCTAATGGCAAATATGTATTGCTCTATGCAGCGAAAAACTTCATGCCGCTCGCCCTGGGGACTTTATTTCTAGTAACAGTTGTTGGCATTATTATCTCGACGGCCAATTCGTTTTTGCTGGTGCCTTCGACCTGCATTATCCGAGACGTATATTCAAACTTGATTAATCCCAACGCCAGCGAAAAGAAGAAAATATTTCTTAGCAGGTTAATGGTTTTGGTTTTAGGCATTATTGCTTATCTGGTCTCCCTGGCCTTCGCTGAATCCAAGACTATATTTGAAAAGTCGCTCTACGCTTTCACTATATATGGATCAGCCATTACACCGTGTCTTGTGGCCGCCTTGTTCTGGCGGAAAGCAACTACCGCTGGCGCCATTACATCTATTCTTTCGGGAACCATTATCACCTTGACCTGGTCGGAATTTACCTTTATTCAAGACATTCTCCCCACAGCCGCAGCGGATTTAGATGCGGTGCTGCCCGCCATCACAATTTCAATGGCGTCTTTGGTGTTGGTTAGTTTGATTACCACGAATAAGACAAATACATTTAGGGAATAAATAGGATTATAGGTTATGTTTTCTGCGCAGATATATGTTGAACGACGAAGGCGCTTGAAAGAGCAAGTGCAGGGCGGCGTTATTTTGTTGTCGGGTAATGATGAAAGCCCGATGAACTATACTGACAATTGCTATTCTTTCCGGCAGGACAGTTCCTTTCTCTATTATTTCGGACTGGACGCTCCCGGTTTAGCGGCTTTGATCGATATTGATGAAGGACGCGAAACCGTCTT
This sequence comes from Desulfovibrionaceae bacterium, assembly GCA_963666895.2. GTDB lineage: Bacteria > Desulfobacterota > Desulfovibrionia > Desulfovibrionales > Desulfovibrionaceae. The sequence continues at coordinate 390,074 of CAXXNS010000016.1, forward strand.
CGGCGACGACCTGACGGTTGATGATATTATCTGGACCGGTCCAAAACCGGCACTGCAGGAATGCGCTCAACAAGTCGGCGTTAATGATACGGATTCATTGCCTGGATTGAATGAACGGTTGCGTAAAATCATCCAACAGAAACGCGTGGTTCATTATCTTCCCCAGTACCGGGCGGGTAATGTTATTAAAATGTCGCAGTGGTTCAAGGTTAATCCATCAGCGATAGATGCAGGCGCGTCGGAATCTTTGATCAGGGCGATTGTCGCGCAACGTTCGATCAAGGCGCCAGAAGAGATTGAACAGATTGAAGCCGCTTTGGATATAGCGTATGAGACGCACACCGCCGCCATGAGATTGTCTAAGCCGGGGATATATGAAAGAGAAATCGCCGGGGCTATGGAAGGCATCGCATTGTCGCGCGGAGGCCGGATGGCTTTTCCAACTATCTTCTCGATTCATGGAGAGACGCTGCATAACCACGATCATAGCAACCTGATGCAAGCCGGAGATATTGCGGTCAACGATTCAGGCGTGGAGACGGATTTACATTACGCCAGCGATATTACGCGCACCATCCCCATAGGCGGCAGGTTTTCAAGCAAACAAAAAGAGATTTACAGCATTGTGCTGGATGCTCAGTTGCAATCGATTGACGCCATAAAACCAGGCGTGGAATACAGAGATATTCACCGTCTGGCCAGCACTGTACTCTCTTCCGGCCTTAAGGAACTTGGACTGATGAAAGGCGATGCGCAAGAAGCCGTTCAGGCTGGAGCGCATACCTTGTTCTTTCAATGCGGCCTGGGACATATGATGGGTTTAGACGTTCATGATATGGAGGGATTGGGCGAGGATTATGTGGGTTACACCGATTCGATTAAACGCAATCCGGCATTCGGCTGGAACTGTTTACGGTTGGGTCGTGAATTGGAACCCGGATTCGTGATTACAGTTGAACCGGGGATTTATTTTATCCCTGAATTGATCCGGCGATGGAAGGCTGGAAGGAAATGCGCTGAGTTTATCAATTATGATAAAGTAGAAGAGTACGTCGATTTCGGCGGCATCCGCATCGAAGACGATATCCTGGTCGAGGATCAGGGCTGCCGGATATTGGGTAAAAGCATTCCCAAAACCATTGCTGAAGTCGAAGCCGCCTCATCGTAGACACACCGAGTTTCTTGCAATCAATCCCATTCTCTATTTTCCTGATATTGATTCTGCGTCTACAAACACGCCATCCACAAACCTACCCTTAATCTGCTCCTGATAAAGGATGCCATACGATACTTTACTATTCAAGATTTTCCAGGAACCGCTGAAACGTTGTATTAATTGGTTTATCTGAGGGAGCGAATCCTGTTTCAGGTAGTTGAATTCAAGATTGATCGCTTTCAATTGCTTTTGATTTGAGATGTCTGGAATTTGCTTAAATAAATTGTGAGAGATATTGAGGTTCTCAAGACGGGAAGGAGTTGTTAGATCAATTGATGCTAGTTGGTTATAAGATATATCCAGTTTTAGTAAATCTGAATTAGCAGCAAAATCTATCGCTATCAAACGGTTGCTTCTACATTCAAGCGCATAGATTAATGGATTTTGAGATAGATCTAATTTTTTCAGTTTATTATCGCTGCAATTAAGATGACGTAATTCTAGATTATTACTGATATCTAACGAAGTTAATTGATTATTGGAGCATAGAAGAATTTCGAGTTGGGGATTATTGGAAAGATTCAGCGTTTTTAACTGACAGTTATGGCAATTTAAAGATTTCAATGAAGGAATTGGGGGAAGATTCAGATGATCTATCCGGTTTCCATTAATATTAAGTTGCTTAATATTATTAAAGTATTCTAAGCCGGTTAGATCTTTAATAGAAATTTTTTCCATAAACTGTCCCAACTTGGCTGGATTTAATTTAAAAGAAGATTTTTGTGAATTCGTTTCCAATAGTCTTATTTGTTTGTGGAAGTATTCACCTGGATCGAGTTTTAATTCTGTGATCTGGGCGGCCTGCCGCCGACTGATCACATCCCCAGGTTGAACGCCCAATGCACTCTCCAGCAGAAACCTAAAAGACGGATCGGGGATGCACTTTGGCGTATTGATGCTCTGTGCGTCGAGAAACTTGGGCAGTATGACAACCGACAGGATAACCATGATTATCATTACAGAGATGAATTCTATTAATAGGCATTTGGTTTTTCTTTTCATAATGCGCGACTACTCAGTTCTTTTTAAGTGATGGGCGAAATCATAATTATTCTGTTCTTCGTAGAAAAAACCTTTTCTAACTTTATCACCCATGATGCACCACATCCCTGTAAATCGATCCTTCAAAACAGTGATCCCAGGTAGATCATCTTCACTCAGGTTATTGAACTCGACGCTTAAAGCTTCAAGTTTGACATGATTTCGAAGATCTGGCATATCGGTTAATTGGTTGTAAGAAAGATCAAGAAATTCCAGGTTCAGATTATTTGATACATCAATAGTTTTGAGGTTATTTTTTCTACAGTTCAGGCGAACCAGATTAGGGTTATTGGAAATATCCAAGTTAATAATTTCATTCTTATTACAATCCAGTTCTTTCAAATTACTGAAATATTTCAATCCAGTCAGGTCAGAGATTTTCGCCTTGACTTTTATCAAAGGCTTTGTTTGTACTCCACTTTGCGCCTGTTGCGCTATGTATACTCTTCCATTCTTGATTCCCTGGGCGTATATGTTTTCCGTAAGCGTAATATCCCGGGACATCCCTTCAATCTGTAATATTTGAATCTCCGATGCTTTTACCTTGGAAATATAACCTTCCGGTTCAATTTTCAAAATATCTTCCAGGTAAGCGCGAAAAACCGGATCGGGGATGCGACGCGGCGTATTGATATTCTGCGCATCGAGAAATTTTGGAATCATAATAATCGAGAGAACGACGAGGATTGTCATTACAACGCAGAATTCTATTAACAACCGTCTGGTTTTTCTTTTCATGATCAACCCTCCCCAATAAAATGCATCAGTGATTATTAAGCGGGCGGGGATATCCCCGCCCGCTGTGGGATAATTAAAATTCGACCTTGGGAACGGCGCGCTGGGCTTCATCATCCAACTCGAAGTATTCACGTTTGCTGAAGTTGCACATCCCGGCGACGATGTTGGAGGGGAAGACCTCAATGCGGTTCGCCAGGTCGCGGACGTTGCCATTGTAGAAACGGCGGGCGCGTTGGATTCGGTCTTCGGTGTTGGCTAATTCCTCTTGTAGTTGAAGAAAATTCTGGTTGGCTTTTAAGTCGGGATAACTTTCCGACAGAGCGAATAACTGACGCAAGCCGCCGATGAGGATGTTTTCATCCTGCGCCTGCTCCTGGGGAGAACCATTATTCGCCATAGCCTGATTACGCGCCTGTATCACGCGATCCAGGGTCTCTTTCTCGTGGCTGGCGTAGCCTTTGACAGTTTCGATAAGGTTGGGGATGAGGTTGTAGCGACGTTTCAGTTCGGTATCAATGTCCGACCAGGATTCGTCGCAATGGTTCTTGATGCGCACCAGCCCGTTGTATAAACCGATAAACCACAGAATACCAATCACACATAAACCCAAAAAAATATACACGCCTATCATTGTGAAACTCCTTTCAATTCTTGAATCAGATAATCGGGAAGATTATTTAAGATTCCCTCAATTACAGATATAGCCTCTTCAAAATCACTTATCGAAAATCGTTTATTGCGATATGCGATTACCAGCGGCCCTTGAAAATCCAAAGTAAAATGAGGCGCCAGCATCAAAAATTCCATGGTTTTTTGGTGGAGCACGTCATAAGCCCATTTTTTATCAGGCGACTTTACATAAAAGGCGTCGCTGAACTCTTTCCATTCAAAATCAATATCGTCCATACCGACGAATTCAGTGACTTTATCGAAGAAATTTTCGGTGCGGATAAATAATGGTTTGATAGGCAACTGAGTATCGATCATGACGGCGGAAAAATTGTGGGTTTGACGGTTTTTCCCGCTGCCGGTGACGTAATGATAATCGAACAGACAAAGAGGACGCTGGTTATAATGACCTTGGATAATATTATACGCATAACGGCTATGGCCATGCCGCAGGCAGGAAAATTCTCGATGCCGGTCGTCCATGCCTCTATCTTTCGTCGAAGAAAATGATAGACCATTAGCCTCAGCCCATTTACGCAGTTCATCCCGCCGTTTCTGCGCCTGGATTATGCCGAAGACCATAAAGGCGAGAACGATGGGAATTATGATGACAAATAATATGCCGGGATTATCCATTTATTCAAACATCTTTCTTATATCTAATCTATTACCTAGACGGGATACTGCTTATGAAAATAAAACGCACAAGACTCAATATCCATAACAAACCTATAACGAAAACGAAATTTCAAGCGCCATTATCTCAAAAATATGGATTTCCGTAAATATCTAACATGACTGTTAGAGACTTTTTAACTAAAAGGTAATATGATAGACGTTAAACTATCTCAGTTTATTTAATACTTGATTAAACAAGTAAGGAAAATAAGGAGAACCAGAGATGAAAAAGTTACGAGCAGCAGTTATTGGTTGCGGCGCAATCGCCCATCATTGCCATATACCAGGATACAAGAAAAACCGTTTTTGCGAATTGGCTGCTGTAGTTGATCCTTCACCCAAGAACCAGAAGTCGGCTTGCGAAAAATTCGAAATTGAAAAAGGCTATAAATCCATAGACCAATTATTCAAGAATGAAGAGATCGATCTGGTCAGCGTCGCCACACCCAATGTCTTTCACGCCGAACATGCGATATTGGCTCTACAAAACGGCTGCCATGTATTGTGCGAAAAACCGATGGCGCTTTCTTTGAAAGAAGCGCAGCAGATTAAAAGCGCCGCCGATAAGGCGGGAACCATCTTCATGGTGGCGTTCACCAACCGGTTCTTCCGTGGAAATATTAAAGCCAAAAAGTGGCTGGATGACGGCAAGATCGGCAATCCTTATATGATCCGCATCCGTTTCGCGCATCAAGGCCCCATGTCGGGCTGGGCTATGAGCAACTGGTTCTACAATCCCAGTAAAGCAGGCGGCGGCGCCTTATTCGATATGGGAATCCATGCCATTGACCTTAGCGCCTATTATTTCGGCCCCATCGCCCGCGTAAATTGCATGACCGCGACGCTGGAAAAGAAAATGGAGATGGAAGATAATGTGCTTCTGCAATTTGAGTTTGAAAATGGCCGCCTGGGTTACGCCGAAGCGGGCTGGTCGAGCAAGCAAGGCTTCTCCGGAGTGGAAATTCACGGCAGCGAAGCAGCTATTATCAATGATTACGTTGAGGGCGCTTACCTGTTGACCGGTTCAAAGTCGCCAAACGGCGAACAGGTAAACCGCAAAAAAATGATTGATAAAACGCCTTTGGTAGGTGGATGGGATATCCAAATAGACCATTTCATCAATTTAATCCGCAAAGGCGAACAGCCGGAGATGGGAATCGACGCTGGAATCGCTTCGATTAAAGTGGCGCTGGCCGCATATAAATCAGCCAAAACAGGCAAGACTATTAAGGTTTGATCAAATTTACTGATCAAACAGTTTTTTGTTTGCTCATTCTTTTAAATAAATACACAGGCCGTCCTGCTGGAAAGCAAAATCCAGTTGGACGGTCTTTTTGTATACATACTTTCTATTCAAAACGAAACAGCCAGAGTGAATGACCAACCTCGCCTATCGGCTCATATTTATCAAGCCAGTCAAAATAATCAGGCGAACGTCGGCTGATGCGATGGCGAATAGCCCAATGCTTACTGACCGCCACAATACCTTTGGGTGGAGAGGATATCTGCTCTTTTTGCAGCAACCGCGCATCAAAACCAAAGGGACCGGGGAGAAAAAGCCATTGATGAGCAATATATAAGTCTTCGCCGGGATACTCATGCTTGATGAAACCCAGACGCCCTAAATCCTGCCCCCAATCGATATTTGAATCATCGAGCAATTCATGGCCATTGTCCGGCCCGCCAGCGGCTAGATTAAAATAAGAGAGGAAATCAGGATATATTGAGACGCATGATGCAGCGTACCAAATCGCGATACCAGGTAAAACGACCGACAACCAACGTTTGCTTCTTAGTTCAACCACCCTCCCCAGATACAGGAACATCAATGGATAAAAAGGCAGAATATGACGCAGCCCGATATTTACCCGGTTGAAAGCAGCTAGCGCGTGGAGGATAATAATAACTCCAACAATCAGAGCATCAGCAGCGCCACGGCGCCGACGACGGCCAAAGGCCAGGAATATCCCCAAAGCAGCGAAAACAGCCAAGGGAGTCTTTAGCGCCATGGCGACCACATAGTAATAAGGCCAGCCATCGGTAGAATATTCGCCTAAGAGATAGAAAGCATGATTCCGATGCGGCATCCCCGGAATCGCAGCGCCTCCTTTGCCGGATGAGAGCGATTTGGTGAAGACATTATTGAGCGTGTCTAAATAATAAAATGGCTTAAATGGATATCCATACACCACAAACATAGTTATTAAGACGCAACCAGAAAGCAGGACGCATCGTTTAGCGCATTCCACCACCGGAAAATCATAAATCGATTTGACAGACCTGACCAATACCCAAACCAAAGCGGCAATATAAACCGGAAGCAGAATCAAAGCGGTTGCTTTGGCGACCAACGCAGCGCCCAGAGCAATCCCGGCCAGGCACAAACGAAACAGAGAAGGTAATTTGATATAACCATGAACTGAAAAAAGCGCGAGGACTATAAAAAAACTGGCGCCTAAATCGAGCGTCGCCAACCGCGCATGAGCCAGAATATTGGGAGAGAAGCAATAAAGGAATAGAACCGTCAAGCCTCCCGCTGCACCGTATAGTTCCCTGCCCCAGTAAAATAGCAGCCAAGCCAGCAGGCATGATAAAAGCATTATCGGAAGACGGGAGAAAATCAGAATCTGCTGGATATTATTTCTTTTAAGCAATAACATATCCGACCCGATAATATAACCCAACTCATAACTTATAGGATCATCCCATTCATCCTGACGTAGTTCAGGCAGCTTGATATCAAGCAATTGAAGTGGAAGGCCAATTAACAGGCGGATCAAAGGGGGATGAGTACGATCCAACCGGAAGTCGCCTGTTTTTACATATAAATATCCGGTTGAAATATAGGTGTATTCATCAATAGTGGGGGATTTAATCCTGGCGCTGGTATAAGCAAGAATGAAGTGCACTGCGATCATGACGCACACAATCGCATTTATAATCCATTTTTTGTTCTGTAAAATAAAATGGCGCATATATTTTTGGCCGCCAATATTTGATTACTTAAAATGACACACATGTACTATAGAAGGTGGAATATTGAGTGGAACAAAAATCTGCCCGGTTTGGTATTGAGCGAGAAACTTGGCCAGAACTTCTCCAACTGCATCAATCCTTTTTCGTTCAGCAGAAGGAGTGATTAACTTTTTCAAATTACGGACGCCAGCGTATTCAAAAAACGAGAGACAACCACCCGGTTTAATTAAATCCAGATACTTATCAAGAATTTCCTGAACCAGTTCCGGTTCAAAATTATTGAAAGGCAAACTTGATATAATGACGTCATATACATTTTGCCCCTCAAGCGCTTGAACCGGCTTATGATGCAGGGTGATTTGATCCTTTCTTTGCGACATCGAAGGATGCACCTCCAATAATTCATTTAAGTGTTTAACAAAATCATCGTTGAGTTCACAAAGATCAAGAACATCACCATCGGTAAGAAGGTCGGCTAATGGTTTAGTAAACGGGCCGGTGCCAGAACCGGGTTCAAGTATAGTTAAAGGTCGGGGCAGGTCTTTCATACAATGCAGCATGGCTCTGGCAAGAAATCTGGAACTGGGCGCAATCGAGCCGGTAGTCTGCAACTGCTTAAATACATTACGGTAAAATACTTTAAAAGAGTTCATCAGAATTAATTCCTTGTGAAAGAATTGAATAATAATTGCCCATCCGAAGATTTGTGTTGCGTAATCGTAAAGGTAGAAAGTTTTTCTTTCAAGATGGGGATAATATCATCACGTTTTGAATCAACAAAAACAGAGAACGGATCCGAACGCCAGTTTGAAGGAATATCCATCAAATCCTCTCCAGGGCGATTGCCAGCAAGAAAGAGAACGGTTCCACTATTATAAGCCAAGTGAGAACCTTTAAAGACATATATATATTCTTCCGGGTCTCGTTCTGCAATAGCATAAGCCATTTTTGTTTGAATGTAATGGACGCTTTTGGGGCTTATCTGATTAGCGTATATATTAAAATACTGATGCAGATTCAAGAATCCAGCCGCGATGATAAATACTCCTGAAAAAACCAATCCCGCGATATGCGAATTTCGCCTTGTTTGAGAAAGTAAATTTGATAAAAGTCCGGCAATCGGAAAAAACAACAGCGTACAAGCGCCAGCCAATCGGGGATAGAAAGGCGCATCGACGGTTAACGCCCCTCCAACCAGCAAAATTGCTAGCATCCATCCAACCGGAACCGACCATCGAGGTTCAAAAAATCTATAACAGGCCAGCACAATGCCAATCATAAAAAAGATGGCCGTCACACAATCAAGCATGGGAGCGTGGCCATGAAATTGAACGCTGGCGTCAGGATAAAGCACAGTCGACAGCAGGGCGCGTTTGGTTTGTTCACGCCAGATAACCGAAACATCGTCATCAGCCCTATAAACGCCATTTAAGTGGCGCTGGTTTTGAGGAGACCAGATCACTACAGCATTTGAGCGGGAACTGAACATGGTTGTTTTCCCGCTTTTAATATAATCGTGGGTAAGCAATGGAGCGATAATCAACGTCATAATAAACAATGGAAGCGCTATGGAGGCCAAAAACCACCTCCATGATATCTTGCGCAGGATCAGCAACCATAGTTGAGAAGCAATCCACAAAAGCGGCAGCAAGTGGTTCGCCTGATACGAAAGAAGAGACAACCCCAACACCGCGCCGGAAACCAAAAGTAATTCAATCGATTTACGGGCATTGGCATAGGCCCATAAAGCCAGCACTGTGATGGTGAAGAATGAAACCTGGACATAATTTACACCGCAATGCATCAGATGTATAAACCAGTGATTAGCGATCAAGAGTAGAGCAGTCAGAAAAGCCACTCTAGTTCCCCACCAGGCGCGAACCAACAAGAAAAAAGGAATCATGCATAAAGCGCCCATAATGACAGTGCTCATGCGTAAGCCCCATAGATTGTCTCCAAAAAGATAAAGACCGCATGAAGGGATGAAAAAGAAAAACTGAGGAATGGCGTACCAAGATGTTGAAAAAAAAGTAGAGATATTGCCGTTGAGGATTTTTCGCGCAAAAAGCCCGACCATACCCTCGTCGCCATGAACAGTAACCGGAACGTCCGTCAAACGGAACATACCTATGGCCAAGGATGCTAAAATCAATGCTAACAATGGATATAGCGAACGAAGAGGGAAAGATTTAATATCCTGCCAAAAAATCCAGGCGGCATTAGAAAAAAGCAGCGTTAACAGAACCAACCATAGGTATAAGGCGTTAGTAAAACATTCCGGACGAGGATTACCTGGTTGCGCACCAAGACTTACAAAATAAAGCGCATAACCTTCAAGCAGAATAATCAGAATCGCTATTACGATCCATCGAATCAACCAAAACCGCGAATTGGACCCACTAGCGGTGCGCCCGATCCACTCTATGGTTTTTTTTTCATCACGATAATACCAAAACCAGGCGGCTAGAGATCCAACCAAAAGATAAAGAGCAAATCCCGCTAAAATGTTGTACGACAGGATAAGGCTTTGCGCATAAAAGCCTATAGAGAACAGAACAATCCACACTAATACTGACATTCACTTAATCCTTAACTAATGGCAGTTCTATTGATTTGCATTAAAAGCATCTGAATTTGAATAGTGTGTGAGTTTTGTCATTTGGTCAAGCAGGATAAACCTATCAGACATAAAGACGCTGACCAGTCACCGGAAAGGTAGTAAGATATTAGCGTATAGATAAAGTATATGAGTCGAAATTTTTCTCAACAACATCTCGAATAAAAATTTGGCGGAACAATATTTATGAGAACCTTTATTTCCATTAATATGACAGATGCGCTGCACCAGTCAATAAGCAAAATACAAAACCGTCTAAACACTAACGCCGTTGGAATTCGCTGGACCCGTGCAGAGAATTGTCATTTAACCTTGCAATTTTTAGGAGATATCCCGGAAGAAACCGTAAAACCGCTATCAATTGCTTTAACAAACGCCGGTCTGACTATCCAACCGTTTACAGCGGAACTTAAAGGCATAGGGCAATTTCCAGTTCGCAATCCATTGTCAGTATTATGGATTGGCGTTGATCAGGGCAATCAAGAGATGCGCAATTTAGAGAAAGCGATCAGAAATCCTCTTGTGGAATGTGGGATCAAATTTGACAAGAAGCCTTTCTCTCCCCATTTAACCATTGGCCGGGGAAGAAAGGGGCAAAAAGCGCAACTTAATAATTTAGACTCCTACGCCAACCTGTCAGCGGGTAAAATAGAGGTTAATGCATTTTATCTAATGAAAAGCGTTCTACATCAAAGCGGCCCGGTTTACACTGTAGTTAAAAAATTTGCTCTTGGAGCAGAAGCGACAACTTAAAACATTATGAAATTTAATAAAATATTATTGCTGATAATTCCATTATTCATCATCGGCGCAGGCCCGCAATCTGAACCGTTTACCATCGCTCGCTTGAAATATCCCGGCGGCGGCGACTGGTACCGCAATCCAACCTCATTACCTAACCTGTTGCGCGAATTAAGAGAACGATTGAATATAGATTCGACTCAAGAAGAAGCGGTAGTTGCTCCTCAAGATGCGGAATTGTTCAACTACCCGTTGATTTATATGACAGGTCATGGCACGGTGGAATTTTCCGACAAAGATATTACCCAATTAAGAGAGTATTTCCGTAGAGGCGGCGTGTTGTGGGCGGACGATAATTTTGGAATGGATGAAACATTCAGAAAAGAAATCGCCCGGATATTTCCCGATAATCCTTTACAGGAAGTTCCATTCGATCATCCTATTTTTTCGAGTTATTACCAATTCGAGAAAGGGCTGCCCAAGATTCACGAACATTACGGCGGCGCCCCGAATTTGTACGGCATCTATGTCAATGGAAGATTAACCGTGTTATATACCTTCAACACCGATATTGGCGATGGGCTTGAAAGCGCAGGCGTCCACCCCAAAGATACGCCTGAAATACGCGAACAAGCCATGAAAATGGCGCTGGATATTGTGTTGTTTGTATTGAGTAGTTAATTACAAAGTACTCTAGAACAATCCTTCAATCTCACCATTCTCCAAAAGATCAATTTTCATAGCGTTTGGAGTTTGGGGCAAACCCGGCATGAGCATGATATCACCGGTTATGGCCACGATAAAACCAGCTCCAGCTCGCGGCTGAAGGTCTTCAATATGCAGAGTCCAACCTGTAGGAGCGCCGATTTTACTTTTATCTTCAGTCAGTGACGATTGGGTTTTAGCCATGCAGATGGGCAAATCAGACAGCCCGGCTTTTTCTATACGCTTTAAACTGTGCTCTGCTTTAGCGGAAAAGACCACATCTCCCGCCCGGTAAATTTCCTGAGCGATCCGGTTAATTTTATCCCGGATAGAAAGGTCGCAACTGTATAAAGGAGTGAAACGAGCTGGACGCTTTTCAATAGTATCCAAGACAGTTTGAGCCAACTCGACGCCGCCCTCACCCCCTTTAGCGCAAACCTCTGAAAGAGCCGTTGGAACATCCAAATCAACGCAATAATCTCTCAGCGCGTTAATTTCTTCTTCAGAGTCATGAGGGAATCGGTTGATAGCGACAACCGCAGGTACGCTGAATTTCTGAATATTACGTATATGAGCACGAAGGTTGCAGCATCCTTTGAGCATAGCATCGGTATTGGGTTTGGTTACATTCTCCAGGCGAACGCCGCCATGCATTTTCAAGGCGCGGATGCTGGCCACAATTACTGCCACCGCTGGAGAAAGCCCCGCTGACCTGCATTTGATATCGAAGAATTTCTCGGCGCCGAGGTCAGTACCAAATCCCGCTTCAGTGACGCAGTAATCGGCCAGTTTCATTCCCATTTTGGTCGAGATAACGCTGCTGCAACCATGAGCGATATTGGCGAAGGGGCCGCAATGAATCAAAGCGGGCGATCCTTCCAGAGTTTGCACCAGATTAGGCTTGACCGCCTCTTTGAGCAGCACCATCAAGGATCCGACAACGCCAAAATCACGCGCGTAAATTGGCGCCCGTTTTTTATTGTACGCAACTAAAATATTTGAAAGCCGCGTCCTTAAATCTTCCATATTTTCCGATAAGGCCAGAATAGCCATTATTTCTGAAGCAACGGTGATTATAAAGCCTGTCTCCTGCGGGAAACCGTTAGCCCGGCCGCCTAAACCAACCACCACTGTACGCAACTGACGATCAGCCATATCCATAACGCGGGGCCACCATATACGCCCCCGGTCAATATTTAATTCATTTCCTTTAACGATATGGTTATCGATAATGGCGGATAACAGGTTATGAGCGGATGTAACCGCGTGAATGTCGCCGGTGAAGTGTAGATTAATTTCTTCCATGGGAAGCACTTGCGCATAGCCGCCGCCCGCAGCGCCTCCTTTTATGCCGAATACAGGACCAAGCGATGGTTCACGGATGCATACGATGCTCTTTTTATCCAATTTAACAAATGCTTGCGACAATCCGATTGAGGTGACTGTTTTACCTTCACCCGCCGGAGTTGGCGTCATGCCCGTAACCAGGATCAACTTACCATCTTGTCTGCCAGAAAGTCGCTTGGTGACATCCAGGTGAATTTTGGCTTTATTGCTGCCATAGTAATCGAATTCTTCTTGCGCCAAACCCAACTCGGCAGCTACATCCAGAATGGGGCGTAACTTGATGCTTCTTGCTATTTCAATATCGCTCTTCATCCCCAATTTCCTTTCCATACCGCTTCAAATTACTAATTGACGAGCGTGATTCAGCGCCGCGTTAATCGGTTGGAAACATCATCTGATCAACGAATACTTCCTGAAACCTAGCATTGCCGCTTAAGGCGACATGTTCGCAACGTTTCAAAATATCAGTATAATCCGATTTATCGCCTGCATCTGAAAATAAAGACATTTTAGCGCCGATTAAAGCCGTATTCCCGGCAGGAACCACTTTATCAGGAGAGCAGCCAAATAAGCCGATACGGGAAGCGCTGAGACTGTTTATAGTATTGCCAAACGCTCCGGCGAGGTATAGATGATCTATATCATCAATAGTAAGATCAAGTTGTTCAATGAGAATCACCAATCCCGCCGCGATGGCGCCTTTAGCTAATTGCAGTTCACGTACATCCTTTTGAGTTAAAGAGACAGGCAACTGAAGAACTATTGATTTTTCGCCATTAGTAAACCGGCCATAATCATCAATCATGCCATTCTCGAGACAGGCGGAAACGGCGTCGACTAAACCACTGCCGCATATTCCAATGGGCGCCGTATGTCCTATCACCTTGCATTTCAGCGAATCGCCTACTGGATTCACTTGATAAATAGCGCCGGTTGAGGCGCGCATGCCTTTGGATATACGCCCCCCCTCAAAAGCCGGTCCAGCAGCGGTTGAAGCGCAGAGAATGCGATCCTGGTTTCCGACAATAATCTCGCCATTAGTGCCTAAATCAATGAGAGCAGTTATTTGACTTTTATGCGCCATGTCAACCGCCATGATGCCAGCGAGTAAATCGCTGCCCACAAATCCACCGATGCTGGGTAGAAAACGGATATCCGTATTGGACGATAAATCCCACCCCAGGTCATCCGGCGAGAATCGCATTAATCCATCATTTACCGGTTCGAAGGGAAATACTGATAAGGGAGCAATATCAATACCGCAAAAGAGATGATGCATAGCGGTATTTCCGACAATTGAAATGATAGCGACCTCGCTCATATCGATTGCACTGGATTCAATAATATCGCGGATAATCCCATAAATTGATTGCCGGAGCAAACGGCATAATTGCTGTTGCCCATCATCAGAGAGAGCATACTCGATGCGCGTCATCAAGTCGCTTCCATATTGAGCTTGCGGATTCAATGCGGTGCGCACGCCCTGAATAGCGCCAGTGCGCCGATCAACCAACTGAACGACGAGGGTTGTCGTACCCAGATCGACGGCGATTCCATAACCATCACAGGGAGTGAAATCAAAGGTCGACTCATCTGCCAGAATAGGCGTTTGCCACTGCGCCAATTCAAAGGTAAGGTCGCTATCGGCATTTAAGCGGCAAGCCAGCCTCCAGCCAGCCTGGAGTTCTGTTTCACTTAAAGCCTTTTGTTGTTCGAGAGTAACCGGAGCATGACCCTCAATAATCTTAACGCGGCACCCCCGGCAACTGCCATGGCCGCCGCATGGAAATTCAACGCCAAAATCGAACAAAACGTCTTGAAGAGGCGCGCCTTGTTCTACATGTAGAGTTTTTCCAAGAGGATGTAATGTTATGCGAACAGGATTTTTCATGATGGGGCGACTCTCTCTGCTGAGGAGCGAGCGCTCCTCAGTAACTCGAATAATTCAAATATTATAGCGCGGCTTCAAAATCTCCCGGTTTGTGGGAATGGGCGTAGTGCGTCATGGCCATAACGTTTTCATTAGGCGTTCCCTTGGGAACCTCGCAACCTGCTCCAATTATGTAACGATGACCTGACTGACGATGACACTCAGCGATGCCGGAGTGAACGGATTCTACTGACCCGTTTTTTAATATTTCTACAGGATCGATATTGCCCAGCAGTACTTGATCCGGCCCCATGACCTGACGCGCCTGATCCATGGGATTCATCCAGTCAAGATCAACAATAGCGCAACCCAGTTGCCCCATTCCTTCATAATGCTTCTTGGTCTTGCCGCAGATATGAAGCCTGACCAAACCTCCCATCTGGTGGATGCCATCAACCAGGCGCTTCTCTTCGGGAAAAACAAAATCTTTATAGACAGATGGGCCAACCAGGGATGCAGCGGCGTCGCCAACGCCGATAATATCCGCTCCGGCTTCTATTTGGGCGCGGGCGAATTCTAAAGCCATATCAATCACAAAAGAGAATAATTGCTTAACGAAATCTGGATCATCAATAAAGTCCATCATCAGAGTATTGATGCCGCGTAGGTCAGAACCTTCAGCGCATGGACCTTCCACCCAGCCTTCAATCAGTTTTTGATCTCCAACGCGTTCCTTCAACAAGGCTACGCCTTTGATGCGATCAAGCATTCTTCCATTGCTGGTTAAATCGGGCGTCTTAAGAGAAGCCAGTTTGGTCTTGTCGGCTAATAAGGCGTTCTGTTCATCAATCGCGGGCGGTTGATCCTCGAAATACCTGATATCAGCGCCTAAATCGGCAGCTTCACGGGCCGGATCGGATATGACTGACACATAGTCGAAATCAAATTTTTCAGCAGTCTGGATTTGCGCTTCAGCCAAGACGCGATAATCTTTGGCGTATTCACCATATTTAACGCCAATCTGATCGGCAGCGAACATCATGGTTATCGGCATAAGCGGCAGCCTGTCAACCAGCTGGTTATTGATCATTGCGAGAACACGTTCCCGTCCATTCATTGTTTTATCCTCTCTGTGGATATGATGAATTTATCATCGTAACAGGCCGTCACTTGATATCCCGGCGGTACAACCAGAAACTCATCATCGTTCCAAACGCCATTAACCAGACGATGCATTAAACTCATATCACCTTGCATCTTTTCAAATTCTAAATTAGTTTCCCGCGCTTTGTCGCGGGCGGTGTTTTCGAAGCGGCTGTCAGGCTCAAGGCCCATTTCAATAAAAGTGTATTTTGTATAATTACGGGTAAGGTCACCTAATTGCTCGAAGAGATATTGCGCATTCTCTTCGCCATATTTTTCCGTCAATTCCGCCAGGGATTGCCCGAATCCATATTGCGTGGGGATGGAAATCTGTTGTAATTCGCCATCATTGTTTTCGCCGCGTTCCAGCCATCCAGTGGTTAAATAGTAGGCGCCGGGATTGGCGTCGAAATATCTGCGGTAGCGTTCTTTGCCTCCCAGGAAAAGCGAGATGCAATCATGGGCGCGGGGGATGACAAGGGGAATTTCGGTCGCCTGCAATCCCACCAGCCCGTTGTTGCATAATCCATAACCAAACAGGATGGCGTCATACCTTGATTGATCGACGCCATCCAAGGCTTGTTGAAGTTTAGCCAACATTTTCGGGGCGCCGATATCATGGAGACCTTTGGAGAAGAATTCGATATCTATTTTATGAGGTGAACGGGAGATTGCCGCACACATTTCGCGGTAAAAAATCTCGCAACTAATCAGTTTAAGTTTTTTGGATTCGCTTCGCATTCAATAAGGATTCTCCATGATTTATGGCAATAATCACTCCGAGAGAGATTGAGCAACCGCCTGGATAAAATTGGGATTAGTTCCACAACACCCACCAATAAAAGAAGCCCCCGCTTCAAGCAATTGAGGGATATATGAAGCGAATTCCTGTGGAGTGGTTTGATAGACAACCTTACCATCAATCACTTCTGGAATTCCCGCATTGGCTTTGATCCAGATAGGGCGGTCGCAGGCAGCGGCGAGCCGTTGGCAAATGGGGATGAATCCAGAAATCCCCTGCCCGCAATTCGTTCCAACCACATCGGCGCCCGCTTCAGCAATGGCTTGCGCCGCTTGTTCGGGAGTTGTTCCCATCATGGTGCGGTCTTTATTTTTACCAGTGTCGAAAACCATGCAGCCAACCACCGGCAAACCTGTTTCACAGGCTGCCTTAACAGCTATGACAGCTTCAGCCGGATCAGACATAGTCTCAATAACAAGGCCATCCGCTCCACCTGCGGCAAGGGCTTGGGCTTGTTCCTGAAAGACGGATAAGAGTTCTTCTTCGGTAGTTTGGCCCATCAGCAGCATTTTGCCGGAAGGCCCCATAGATGCAAATACCTTGGCTTGATCGCCGGCGGCGCGCTTAGAAATTTCAGCGCCAAGGCGGTTGATCTCGGCGGTTTTTTCACTTAATCCATGCCCATTCAACATCAAGCGGCTTGCGCCAAAAGTATTTGTCAAAACAATGCGGCTGCCCGCTTCGACATACGCACGAGCGACCGATTCAACTTCCTCCGGATGAGAAAGGTTCCAACTATCGGGACATTCGCCGGGTTGCAAACCGCGCGACTGGAGTTCCGTACCCCATGCGCCATCAGTAATAACGGGTTTTGTATTTAGTAATGCCTGGATGACGGGATTCATAACGAAATCCTTTATATGATCAAAATAAAACCAGTGGATAAATGCTTTAACAATCCATTAATTAACCGATAATTGCCTGGCAAGGGTAACCGCCGTCCGGGCATTATCACCATAGAAATCAGCGCCGATTTCATCGGCGAAATCTTGAGTTATGGGCGCTCCACCGATGAGAACCTTTACTTGATCCCTGACGCCAGCGGCTTTTAGATCTTCTATAATGGTTTTCATGGCGGGCATAGTCGTAGTTAATAAGGTCGAAAGACATATAAGATTAACATGTTTTTCATTAATTGCATCGACGAATTTGTCGCTTGAAACATCCACGCCCAGATCGTAGACTTCAAATCCGCCGCCCTCAAGCATGGAGCAAACCAGATTTTTACCAATATCGTGCAAATCTCCTTTTACAGTGCCAATAGCGACGCGTCCAGCTGGTTCAGCGCCTGTTTCAACCAATTTGGGACGAATAAGCACTAAAGATTTTTGCATCGCTCGCGCTGATAAAAGCAGTTCGGGAATAAAATATTCTTCTTCCTCGAAACGTTTGCCAACTTCATCCATTGCTGGAACCATATATTCTGTCACCAGTTCAAGGGGATCTATATTGGCAGCTAATGCTTCTTCGGTAATAGAGACGGATATTTTATCGTTGCCAGTTAGAATTGAATCGTATAGTTGGCTGAGATCGGGCATCTTTTTTCTCCCTAAAACATATATTGTATAATTACCATACCTGAGTATGTTAAAAACCTACTAATTTTACATATAAAATCCTACTCTACAATGACTTACAAAAACATTTCCTGTTACCCTCTTCAAAATGATCCCAATTTTTAACTATTTTGAGAACGAAAAGAGATTAAATACAAAAATCATAACAATAATAACGTACACGAAGGCTGAATCGATGTCCAGCGCCGTTTAGGCATATATATATTCATAAGGTAATCAACAATATAGTCAAATTCTTCAAACATAAAGTCAACTTGTCCAGTTATAAATAAAATAAATTTCCTATACACGTTTTAAATTAAAGACGTATACTATAACAAAGGATACGATATATATCATATTCAGTATATGGAGTATAAAAATCTGGTTTAATTAGATCAAGTCTCAAAAATATTTTCGTTTAATATGCCAATCACTCCAGGAGGAAAGATTGATGAAAGACGAAGTAAATATCGATAAAGATCAAATGATTAGATTATATGATATCGGCGGTTCAACTTTAGTATTAAAAATGATTGGTTTATTCTTCGAAAACATACCTTCCCGGATCGAAGAGATCAAAAATGGTGAAGAAAAGAACGATTGGGATGCTGTATTCAGAGCAGTCCATTCATTAAAATCAAGTGCAGGAAACTTTGGCGCGCACAATCTTTTTGGGCTTTGCTCTCAAATTGAGAATTTAATCCGCGAAGAAAAAATCGAAGGCGTTTCTCCCGCGCTTCGTGAACTTGAAGAATCACTAGATCATGTTCGGAACGATCTAAGCATAGAGCAGGAAAGGCTTATTAAATGAAAAGAATAGCTGTCGTGGAAGATAATCCCGATAACCGTCTGTTGTTGCAGGCTATTCTTGAGGATAGTTACGAGGTTATCGAATATAAAGATGGGATCGAAGCGCTTAAAGGATTAAAAGGTGATAAACCAGATTTGATACTTATGGATATCTCTTTACCGGAAATGGATGGGACGGAAGTTCTAGAAAATCTTCGCGCCGACGACAACCTTAAAGACTTACCTGTTATAGCTTTAACGGCGCATGCAATGTCTGGCGACCGTGAAAGATTCTTAAAGGCCGGATTTGACGATTATTTAACTAAACCCATATTAGACGAAAACGATCTGATTAATGTTATAGAAAAATGGTTGAAATAAAGAAGAATTAAGGTTTTCTTGAGAAGAACAGGAATACGGAGGAGGAGGGATTCGAACCCTCGAAGCCTTTACGGGGCTTACACGATTTCCAGTCGTGCTCCTTAAGCCAACTCGGACACTCCTCCCTGTTTTATGCAATGCAGATTTTAGCCGAATCCCTCTTCTATTGTAGGGTTACAAAAATCTTTATGTTTTATTTTAGAGCGATTGTTAAAATAAAACCCCTGAAAAAGTCATTTTCAAAATTCTGCGCTATTAAAAAACCACCTCTACCATAAGTGAATAGAGGTGGTTATATGTATCAAGATATTATAAACAACGTATTACGGTTTAATAACAACCTTCATCGGCTCGCCTTTTTGCTCTTTTACATTGGCTAGTCCCTCAATGAGGTTTTCCAGAGCAAAATCATGCGAACGAATATGATCCAGTTTAACCAGACCATTGGCGATAGCTTGCAATGCAGTTGGCCAGGTATATGGCGCTAACCATGAGAAGCGGATAGTTTTATCCCAGAAAATTGACTGCAATGCAGGAATTCTGACCACTGCGTCATCTGCAGGCAGCCCAAAGTATACAATTCGCGCCCTGCGTCCCGTCACCTCAAAAGCCTGCTCCATAGCGGGAACAGCGCCGGTAGCGCAGATACAGGCGTCAGCGAACTTACCGCTGGTCAGTTCTTCGACTGTTTTCTTGAGGTTAGCAGTATAATTGGGCGAGTCTTGATTGGCGACATTGTAAACCATGTCAGCCCCAAGTTTCTTGGCAATATCCAGGCGGTAATCAACTGTGTCAACCACCAGAACTTTTCCCGCGCCGCTGGATTTGGCCAATTGCATCATCATGGAGCCAATAGCGCCAGCGCCAAATACTATAGCGAAATCACCCAGATGAATATCCATTTTTGATACGCCGTATGTAGCGCAGGCCAGCGGTTCAGTCAGAGCGGCCTCTTCATAACTGACGCCTTCGGGAATCATATGAACGCCGGTGTAATGCGATAGGCAGTATTCCGCAAATCCACCATTACTGGAGACGCCTAAAACCTCTTTCTTTTCGCAGAGATTGGGCATAGCGCGTTTGCATACTTCACAAGCATTGCAATACTGCACCGGATCAAGAACCACGCGGTCGCCTTTATTGAATAATCCTAGTTTTTCAGGTATTGAACCGACATCAACCACTTCGCCGGAAAATTCATGTCCCAGAATCAACGGGCCTTTCCCATCAGAAGTTTCGAGCGAACTCATACCATAATAATAAGCAACGTCTGATCCACAGATGCCACAGGCTTTAACTTTGACAAGAATCTGATCATCCCCCACTACGGGAACATCGACGCTTTTCAACTCCATCTTTTCTGGTTCGTAAAAAACTTGCGCGGCCATTGTAGCCATAATTTATTCTCCCTATATCCGAAAATGCTTCGTTTTCTGTTGGCGAATCCTGTATTTCTTTTGCAATAAGGTTCGCTTAAAATCATATTATCAAGTCAATTGCGTTCCTGATCAACCATATTTTTCCATGTATGGTTTGAGAAATTCTTTGGCGTTGCGGGTTACATCCCAGGCTTCAGCCCAGAAACAAAGGTCGATAGTCCACCATTCGCCATTAAATCCTGCATCATTAACAATCGCTGAAATAGCTTCATCGAAATCTATTTTTCCTTCACCGAAGGGGCGGTGGGTGCTGGTTTCATCGCCATGCAGCGTGCCATCGGAATCGATAAGGTGGATATGGCCGATATGTCCTTTGAGCATCTGCGCAAATTCAGCCACGCCGCCTTTAAGCACTTCCTTCGCTCCAGTTTGACGGGCGCCTTCAACAGCGCACATATGGGCATGACAGGTGTCAAACAACACCGAGAAATTTGGATGATCAATGTCTTTAACCAGTTGAACCACTTCACTGGGTTTATTAAGGAAGAAGCCCGGTTCAAATTCCCAAACCATTTTGACGCCATTATCCTGAGCGATCTCTGCACAAGTACGCCACTGTTCGATGATGCGTTTTCGTACGGTTTCTGCATCTACGCCTGGTACGCCGTCCGGACCAGAGACCGTATCAACCCGGATGCCCGGCGACTCCAGATCAAGACAGAGCTGGATATTTTTTTTGAAGAGTTTGATATAAAAATCATCCTTCAAGGCTTCTTCCGTCCCAGGACCCGGATAAGCCCAGAAGTCCGCCGCCAAGCCGGATACTTCCAAACCATTAACATAGATCAGATTAAGCAGTTTTTCCCGGTCCGCCTGCATTGGGTAATCATCCGGGTGGACATGAGGCTTGAATGCGCCAATCTCAATCCCGTCAAAGCCATATTGTCCCAATGTCCGCACAACGGTATCAAAGGGAATCGGATTTTTTTCATAAGGTCCGAATGCAAAGGCCCATGAACCGATAGATAATTTCGCTGTCATAATAATGCATACCTCCTGATATTTTATGGAGTTCATTTAGAGCGATACTCAAAATAACGTGCGTCAGTGCGTTTTTAATACGCATATATTTATGTTAACCGCTCTAGATAATCACTCTAAATAATAATACAAAATCAAAAATCTAATAATAACTGTGCGCGTATACTTTGACGCTTATATCCTAAATCAAGAGGGGAGCATGAGTATAGTGCATGGGGAAGGATTATTTGAGAATGCGAAGATAAAACAAGCAAGCATCGATTGTATTATAGAGCGTCAACCGCACGTATTTCGAGTTTCTTATGAATCAAAAATCCAATAACCAAGGTGAGAATTGAAACAACAACAGCAAAGGGGATTCCTGCAGAGAAAACTACTTGATGCTGCATTGCCAAATCTACCGGATCAGAGCCGACTTCATTGAAATGCGAGGCTAATATAGAGTAACGATACCACTCCAATATGCCCGCCATTGGATTAAGAAAATACAGAAGGAACTTTTCCGAAGTTCCTACTTTCACAAAAACTTGAGAGACGTCATACAATACCGGCGAAAGATAGAACCAGACGAAGACCAGGAATTCCATCACTTGCGTTGTATCTCGATAAAGCACATTAAGCACTGAAGTCATTAGACATAAGCCAAACAAAAAAGCCGTATGCACCACAATAATCAGGGGCAGATACAATAGAGCGGCTGTCGGGTAGGCATCGCTTAATAAATAAATCACAGGGATAACAACAATGATGGAGAACAGAAAATTCACCAGGTTGGATAAAACCACTGAAGCGGGAAACACCGCTCTGGGGCAATACACTTTCTGAATTAGATTAGCATTAGCCAGCAGGGAATGAACGCCTTCCAGAAGCGCAGTTGAGAAGTAAAACCAGGGCATATATGAAGCCAAAAGAATTATGTAGTATGGCGTATTATAGGTATCGCTTCTCATCCCAATCAGGGAAGAGAAAATTACAGATAAAACAACAATAGTAAGCAGTGGCCGCAGTAGACTCCAGAAAAATCCCAGCACGGATACTTTATAGCGCGCTTTCAGGTCGCGCACCGCCAGTTGTCTGACCAACTGCTTGAACGACCATAATTCTTTAATAGCGCTGAAGAATTTCATCAAGAAATATCCTGATAAAGTTCCTGATTGGCTTGCCATGCATCTATCACCTGACCGGGAGAAGCAGTTCCGGTCGTCCCCAATTGCCTGATGGTAATCGAAGCGACCAGGTTGCCGATTACCGCCGCTTCATGCAAATTAGCGCCAGTCGCCAATGATGAAAGTATCCCGGCGGTAGTGCTGTCACCCGCGCCGACAATATCAATGGGGCAATCAACCGGAGGACAGGGAACGATTGGTCCGGTTTGATCAGAAATTGGACAAACGCCTTCCTTGTCTAAAGTTAGAAAAACCGGCTTCCCGGTAATTTCACGCAACTCATTGCCGCATTGCTGCGCCAGACTGGTTTCAGGTTCACCTTCCACGCCGGAACGTACGGCATTGACTGCTTCAAAGCGGTTAGGCTTGATAATGACATTACGGAACTCGCTGATGCGCTCCCGCGAGTCGGCGAAGATGAATATATCAGGATATTTTTTGGCCAATTCCGCCAAAGCATCCCGAACCCGATCGGTAATCACGCCGCAATTTCTCTCCTGAACCTGATCGGCGATGATAATTGCATCATGCTCAGGAATCAGGGATTCCAGCTTTTGGCATAGTTCATCTTCAATATGAGACGACAATGCAGAGCGATTCTTGGTATCCTGACGGTTCATCTCCACTTCGCCATCAGCAGTAATTTGCATTGGTTTGGTATAAGTAGGGGTGAAACGCTCTTCGGTTTGGATAATATGGCCGATATCCACGCCGCGTTGAGTCAAGGCTTTTTTCAATGCGTATCCTTCGCCATCGTCGCCGATTACAGTCAACGCAGTGATGGTTCCGATGCCAAGGGCGTGTAGGTTGTTGCATACCGTCCCAGCGGCGCCCGGTTGAGGCCGACGCTCCACAATCTGGTATGCCGTCTTGTTAGTCTCTATGGATATCTCATCCAAAGCAGGATCGATAATCAGGTAATAATCGAGAAAAAAGTCACCGAAAACCACGATGCGCTGCTGTGGAAATTTTGAAAGTATTTCTTGAATTCGCTTGCCGTCCATTACACCTATTCTTCCCCGGGTAGTTTAATTTTTGTAAAGCCCAATTACATTTTATTTTTTATGGCATGATAAAGCGCCGGAAACGTATTACGATGTTCGCCCTGGACATAAAAACTGGTCCCGCCATCCTTCACGGTGCGCGCCAGAATGGTTTTCCAGGGGCGGTAATAATACCGTGGATCAGTCTTGGGCGCCGCTTGGTTCACTCCGCCGCTAATGTCATGCAGATCGAAAACACCGGTAGTAAAATGGCGTATCTCTTTGCCATCCTGAATGGCGACGTTACGCGCCATGCTCAGAGCTTTGAGATATACTTCCGGCCCCATTACAGCTGTGCCGAAATTGAGAAAAACGCCATTCTCCAGACCGGAAACAGTGTGGGCCATGATCATGAAGTCCCTATAGGAGGTTTCGCCTAAAGCGGCGCCGTCGCAATTGGGATGTTCATGAATAATGTCATAACCAATGCCGATATGAACCGTGACGGGAACCTGAAGCCGGACGCCAGCGGCTAAAATGCTGATGTCGGCATTAGGAAACTTTTCTTCTAATATCATGGTTCCAATAGATTCACCAAGCCCGATACCGCTTTTAGCGCCGCTATTGATGGCTTCATTGATGCGCCCGGTTTCGCGCCATAAACCAAACTGACCGACTTGGATATATTTTTCAACGCTTTCGGTGGTTTGACCAATTAAGGCGAATTCAAAATCATGAATCGGCCCGGCGCCATTCATGGCGATATGGGTAATAACGCCTTTTTCCATTAGGTCAATGATCTGACGAGAAACTCCGGAGCGAATGACATGCGCCCCCATGGATAGTATAACCTGAGATCCCGCCTCTTTGGCTTTCAGTACCGCATCGGCCAGTTGAGGAATCGCCTCGTGGCTGAAATCCGGCGCAGGAGCGTCAAGCGGCATTATGGTATCGAAATCGAGATCATGAATCCGCTCGGATAAAGGTTTAAGCAATAATCTGCTGCGGTCAAACATTGGAAATGGCACGTTTACTACTCCTCGTCCATATAATTAATGAATCGTTACTGTTCCCCGTACTATTACTCATTAAAAATGTACTTGATAAGTTGTTCCGTTTCACGGAAATGAGGAATGATGATATCCGCTTCGGCTTCCATCAGCCTGTTGCGTTTCCACTCATCAATATCCTGTAGGCCGACTTCGTCAGAAGCGACGCCCACAGCGATGCCGCCAACTGCTTTGGTATCTTCGATTTCAACAAAACCATCGCCAAAGGTTAAGAGTTCCGAGCCGGCAAGATTATTCTCTTTCAAGATTTTTTGGATGATCATTTTTTTAGAGAAATTTTTGTAATCATCCTGTGCGCCGTAGATATGTTTGCCAAAGTAATCGGATACTTTAAGCACTGCTGATTCATCCAGGACGAAAGGTTCATCGGTTCCACTGGCGAGATACATAGTGCAATCGCGTTCTTTCAGGGCATTGAGAAGATCATAAGAACCAGGCATAAGAAATTCTTCAACGCCAATTTCTCCTGCTTTCAATCCTTCCACGCGGTGTTTGATCCGCTCCCAGAGGCGATCAAGGTAGATGTGCTTATATTCCAAAGCCTCTTTGGCTTTGCCGCCGCGCTTTTCAATTTCGTTGACCAATTCAATCATCTGGTAAATGGTCTGTTTTCCGGTTAAACGGAGGACAAACTCATCAACTACGGCTCTGATCTCTTCATCCGTCTCATCTGTGCCGGTTTCTTTGATGAATTCGACGCCCATAGGGATCATTATGTTCTGCCAACCTTCGCGGATCAGCGATATGGTGCCGTCAAAATCGAAAACGACATGTCGAACGTTTCCCCGTTCGATGGTTGGGTTGCATATTTCTATATTTTTGCTTCCAGGTAAAAAAGTTTTTTCTGTCATTGTAATCGGCTTTCTAATCGATTGATTTTATTTATACAAACTTAAGAAAAGGTAGTCCCATTCCAGACATTCGTCCAGTGCAACGATTTGCTGATAATTGCACTATTTATTCCTAACTTTCATTCATCCAAGAATCATATAGTATCCATGAAATACAGGAGTTAGATAACTTCACAAAATAACGTTTTAGACTTTATCCAGTTTCGTCATATATCATTATCTTGCAGTTACAAACAAATAAAGATTTCCGCATCGCTAAAGAGAATCTGGAATCATACTTAAAAATATAAAACTATTTTAAATATATGCATATTTTAATACTAAATCCCCTCAATCAAGGTGTGCAATTTAATTCCTAAGAATAACCTACGCGATGTTACATAAATTTCGCCTTCCAGCCACTTATGACCAAATCAGAATCCATGATAGAAAACACTCAAATATCACAAAAACATAAAAGTTCGATTTAATAGTATTTATCTATTGACGATTTAATGCTGAGATAGGATAATTAACGTTAACGTTAACGCAACGTTAATTGTCTAGGGATATCAGGATCGTATATTTTTGATTAAAAAAATTTTATTGGTTTGATTAGATTGATGTTAGTTTAAACCAATATAGTATTATTCGTATAATTTAACCAGGAGAGAATTCTTTCCTGTTTTAAGCATTTATTATTCCTAACATTTTCCCTTACGCAGGACAATTAAGAAATTCAAAAGGAGAAGAGGTTCAGAAGCTATGACTCGATATTATCTTCCTGTCAGCATTGTTGATTTCAACAATGAAAAAACTAATGTTCAAAAAGCCTATCGGTTACCGGGAACTCTTGTTGGCAAGGGTTCAATCAAGATTGGCGACGCACCGTCATCCACTGCAATAGATTCCGGACAAGATGGAGGCGCTGCAGTTGATGCCGTTGTAGAATTACTACATAGAGGTCTGCAAGTTCTGGATGTTTATTCTGAGTCTCCTGCGGTAAGATTTTTATTTAAAGCAGCTTCAGAAAAAAACAATACTGTCGATATAGTCTGGATAAAAAATCATAACTCCATTTTGGAAGTTCTTTCTGATGACGCCCCTATCGCCCAGATGGATTGCAGATGGGCGCAAGCTTTCAAGGATCAAGATCAAACCGATTCCCCTAAAGACAGAGGATTAGCAGTTATCGCAGCCATTGTTATGCTGCGACTGGCTTCAGCCATCGCCGGACAATCACAACGCGAATCGCTGCACGCCATTCTTGATTTTACTAATATTCTCCCAGAGGCTGACCGCGAAGCGGTTTGCGCAGTGCTGCAAGATAAAATCATTGACTGCAACAACGCCTTCTGCCTATTCCTACAGGGCGCCTGCGATACTGCCGCCGCAATGGAATTGGAGCAGTTCGACCTGAATGCATTCGACGGCGTTAGAACTTGTGTTTTATACGATGCAGGCAACCGCCTGGAACACGAACTCTTCAAACAGCGCAGCGACGGAGAGTCCATCGGAGTCGATTACGCCAAGTGTTTGGGCAAAATGGTTTCTACAGATGGCGTGGCAAGCGTTACCAAAGAAGAAGTCGACGCGCTGATAGATTGCATCAAGACGCTTCCCGGCGTCAATGGAATTATTAATTCCAATTCCGTAGAATTGCTCGAAAAGACTATTAAGTGGCGCGACCGTTGGGTTTCCTGGCTAGAGGGACAGTGGCGCCTGGATATGCCATATAACCAGACGCGGGTAGTTCGTTTGATGGCTGAAGATATTGAAGACGTTGATGAGAAGCGCGCTCTGATCAACGAAGCAATCAGTTCCACTTATGATATGAACATCGAGGGTGGGAATATCAAGCGAATTTCCACCGAGGCGCGAAAAAGCGGAATGCGCATGGTCGCCGGCCGCCTAAGCCGCGCCTTCGGCAACCAGGCTCATTTGTTATCTGTCGCCAAAGTATTGGCCGATAAGCAAGGTCTGCTGCCTTATGTAAAAGCATTGCACTCAGCCAGCATGGGCATCAGAGAACTACAAACCCAATCCACCCGGTTGCTTCATCTTATTCAACAGCGTAAACAGACTCCATTTGCTCAAACAGTCGGCGCTTTGAATGCTTTTGAAGAAGCCCTTTTTGAATATCAGTCCAAAGAATTCAAGAATATGCTGCAAGAAAAAGACGAATCATCGCGCCGGGCGATTGGTCGTCCAGACGCAGAGAGTTGCGGCGTTGTACTTGATAAACTACAAAATCGCATCCGGGAATTATATAAAGTAGCGGCTGCTTTCCGCGATGAATTAGAAAAAACTCAAAAAGATCCCGCCGCCTATATAATTTTCCTGCAACGGCTTCATCCTGCGGAAACCGTCAACCTGGCCAACGCCAACCTGCACCGCGATGTTCATCCGGGCAAAGAAGAAGATCTGCGCGACCTGGTTAGACAGGGCGGTCATTACACCTACAGCAGCCCCGGTATGGGCCGCATCTCTGAAGAAGACGGCGGCGGCGATACCCATTGGATCATCCAGGTCGATGACTGGATCGAAGCGATTCCCCTATTCATTCATGAGCGCGTAGTCAATCGCACCATGATGGTTGGCAACGAAGAAGTCTCCGTTGAAGTGATCGAGACCGAAGTTGATCAGGAAGCCATGGAAATGTTCTTCCGCCTCCATGCGGAATTCTGGGCGCGTAATATCGAAGCCGTAATGGATTCACAACATGTCGGCCTGGCTCGCCGCCTGATCGTACAAAACGACAAAGACCTCAGCGCTAAAGCAGAAGCCTATCGCAGTGAAAATATGGATGCCACTGATGATGACGCAGCGCTCGCAGTACTTGAGCCGCTGAGCGATCTACACCAGGGAATTGCTGCATTTGCTTCTTTGATAGCCGAAGCCTACCGCAATAAAATTGACGCAATCAACTGCCTGATCGATACCGAAGACCTGCCCCGTATCGATATTGCGGAACGAGTGATCTTTGGCGACGCCAAATCAGCTCTTGCTAAACTGCTTTCTGCCAGTTCTGCTTCAGCCATAACCGCCAGTTCCCTTAAGAAAGTATCGGCGGACAAAAAAACTAAAGAAGAAACTCTGCGCCTGGCGCCGTATGTTACGCTGCCTACCAGACCGGCATCAAGTCTTCATATTCTGACTACAGAATCGGCGGGCATGACTGAAGGATACGTACAGACCTGGATCGAAGAAGAGATGGCGCTGTTCAACGTAATCCGTCACGAAGGTCTTGAAGATGAAGTAAACCAATGCATGAACCAATTCCGTTCACGAATTCAGGCCGTAGCGCGAAAAGTTATTGATGAATTCGGCATGAGCGTCGTTATCGAAGAGGTAATGGCGCAACAGAGATTACCTGAACCTGCCGCTGTCATGACAGTCTTGATTTCTTATAAGCCGGTTATGGAGGAAGCAGCCAAATTAGCAGTTCTGATTGAACAGGCTGAAGCAGGTAAAAAAGTTAAAATCAACTACGATAAAGCTGAAGATCCCAAAGAGGTTGAAGACTATCTTACCAAGAATCGCACTAAACTAATGAAAGCTGCTGTTCCAAAGGTAGCGGCCAACAACGGCAAAGCCTTTGATTTCCGTTTACAGGAAATTAAAGCAACTAACAAAAATGCCAGCCTCTACGAACTACAGAAGAAAACCATCGCCAGCGAAGTAGATTTCGCCGAAGAACTGGATGCCATGCTCCGCTTTGATGCACGCAGCGCTATTTTAGAGCAACTGGACAAGGCTAACCCGGAACAATTTCTGATGGAGCAGGTCAGCACCTATATCCGTACTCATACCGCTCTGGCCAAATCCATGGCTCGTCGCCGCGTGATCGCCAAGCATAAACTGAACCAGCTGACCCAGCACCCGCTTTATTACTATCAGTCCGCTGGCGGCAACAAACGCTACAACCTGCTCTACACTCCAAGCCGCGTTAACCTGGGACACCGCGAACGCGACTCAGTTGTTAAATGGCGGCAATGGGTAGGCGGCGCCGACCGTTGGGCTGCGCAAGCCGGATTTGAATTCTATAGCCAGATCAACGAAGGCGGCGTTGAAGAACGTCCCGCTTTGGCCTATGCGG
Source organism: Desulfovibrionaceae bacterium (assembly GCA_963666895.2). GTDB lineage: Bacteria > Desulfobacterota > Desulfovibrionia > Desulfovibrionales > Desulfovibrionaceae. The sequence goes on from CAXXNS010000016.1 coordinate 419,914, forward strand.
AGATTCAGAAGACTTCTGAAAACGCCCTCTGCGTAACGCACTTCGCCGGGTCAAACGCATTGGCTCTGCTGTGCATGGCCGTGTTGGAAGGCGACGCCGAAGATATGGCCGATCAGATGACCCTGCGTAATGACCGCATGATCCCGCCTCCAGGCGAGGGATACGGCGGATACTGCGTTCCCAAAGACGGCTTGTTCCTGGCCTTCGTGCTTTCATTGGGCAACGAAGTTAAACTTCGCCAGATCGGCGTTCCGGAACGTTATCACGCTGGCGTAATGAAACTGGCTAAGGAAGTCTTGCTTCAGCAAAATAATTTTGGAAGTCATTTCGAATGGCAACGCTGGGCGGCGGAAAAGTTGCTCACCTATAACACCCTGAAAAAATACTTCGACCTGAAAGACGATCTGCTGGTCTTCCACATCAACAAAATCGCCCTGGCTGTCGAAAACCTAGGTCAGCCCTGGCATGAAACCACTCAAGGTTCCAAACTGGTAGCCAACCTAGCGGCGCAGTGGGGCGTCGACAAGATGATCATCCGAGCCGAGCAGGTCAACCGTTTCATGGTCTTCTACAAGGCTTGGAGCATTTACGACGCGATCCGCGAAGCCAACCAGCATGAACCGGGCTGCCCTCAAGAAAAAGACGCCGTCATCGCTCTAACAGCTGAATATAAACCTGTGCAGGACATTCGTTTCTCCACCGGTCTGCGCTTGTTTGAAATACTGGCTCAAACCGGCGATCACCTGTTCCACTCACTGGACGAAGAAGGTCAGAATCTGGCTCACCTTATGTTCCATGGATTTGACGCCAAAACTGATAATCCCATCGGAAAGCGCACCATCCAGCAGGTTTTCAAAGCATTAAGAATCGATAAACCGACTAAAGATGATTACCAGCGTCTGGAAGAATCTTTCCAACCGCATAATCCTCCAGGCGATATCATCATGTCCTCGGTTACGATGTCATCCACCCAGGATTTACTCCATTACGCCAGTGATGCAAAACTAGAGGAAATCGCCACTCAAGTACAGGTAACGCTGAGCGACTATGGCCTGACCGAAGATCAGATCCGGGCTAACGCAACAGTTTTCGGCGGTCGGCTGCATAAATGGGCGGGCATCAAAGAACTGCCAAAGCAAGAACGCGATGAATTGATCGCCCACATCGGAGGCGACATTCATGCTTTGGTTCTTCAAATGCGCGGCCCTGGCCGTGATTATGAAAAAGACATTCAAGGCGTCGATGTATTAAACACCGGCATTGATTTCCCTGAGCTGCTGGAAATGCTGGACGATATGCCGAAAGTCATTGCGCTAATGCAGAACGGCAACCCCAACAGTTCTTTGGCTATTACAGATGGCGTCGCTGGCCGCGCCCGCCGCTGCCTGACCTATCTGGATATTCAATTATTCTTTGCTTCCTGCGAGCAGGTCGGAAGACGTGGAGTTTATCGCGCTATCGGACTTGGAGCGCACAACATTGAAAGATTACGTGAAGAGATGCATCGCAAACGTGAACGCGCCATTGAACTATACAAATCAATAGCAGCTGTTGCCGAAGCAGATAAGGCGCAACAGGAAAAAGCAGTAGAAGCAGCCTTGAATCATTATCAGTACTTACGTGAATCGATTACAGCTTCGGATGAAGCCGGACAGGCTCTGCGCGAAGAAGAAAAAATGAAACGCTATAACAAATGGAAACCGCGTAATTATTACGTCAGCCAGACCCTGGCGAAAATAAGCGCTGGTCTGCCATTACAACGTTTCGACTTCGGAGCATGGGTGGCTGGCATCGGCGGCATGTTCGTCGTCGCTGGAGAATCAAAAGAAAGCATCAAGGCTCGACAGGATGCCTGGGCGAAATCTCTTAAGATTATCGCAAAGTACACAGACGCCAACGAAGCCGCTGAAGTCAAAGATTTCACGGATGACGAAAAAACCGCTCTTCTCAAAAATATTCTTCGACCAGAGTATATTCCTGAATCACAACGCTTCACTCAGCAAATGCTGGTCGAATCTTCCAGCAAAGCCTGTGAAATCGCCGCCCGCGAAGCTCTCGAGCGCCGCAAGGCGCTTAAAGTCCGCGCCGAACGCGCCCGCGCATTCAATGACCGCGAAGATGGTTTCCTTTGCTCTTTCCATGAAGGCGCTCATCCTTCATTCGTCGAGACCTGGGATACTTCCCAAAAATGCCTCAAGACCATTCAGTCCAATCTAGCCAAACTCTACAAGATGGATGATGATGACAAAAACCGGGCTGGACTTCAATCGAAGATCAACCATTCCTTTGGAGAATTCATCGGTCATACCCGCGCCGGATTGCATCGCCTGTTCATCGATATGCTTCCTGAAGCCAATTCAAATGACCGCTCCGTCAAGCATCAGATTCTTGATGACCTGGCGCAGGCCTACACTGGCCGTGAACTGATTCTCGAAAACCTGAAGAAACTGATGGGCGGCTATGAAGACATCGGAGCAATTGCGCGACTGGCCGAATCAGCGCAGGACGACCGCGAAAAACTCGCTATAATCGCCAAATCTATCGAGATGTTCTACATTACATTCTCTTTAGGACAGACGCTTGAGTTTGCTCTTCAAACACGAGATGAAATAGATCCGGCTCTCTTCTGGAAAAACGTGGTTGATTTTTTTGCAGAATCGATCAACGACCATTGGTATAACTACTGGCCCTGGGCTTACTCCCGTGGAGTCGGCTTCAATGCCATCCCCGACGATGAAAGATATGCCTTGGCGGTAGAACGCCATGCATGGTTATACGATTACACCCGTATGCTTTACATCAATCGCACCGAACTGTCTGAATACTCAGAAGAAGATTGTGATGCATTGCTGGGTAATTTCTCAGGCAAGAACAAGATAGTCGCCATTGGCGCCAACGCCCCATCTGAAGCAGAGCAAAGCTGGCGCGCTTACAATCAACTTCGTGAAATGGCTTTCTTAAAAACCGACGGCTTCGAATTCCCGCCAGTGTTCCATGAATTCGACCCAGCCATTATTGAAGCGGATAAACGAGTCAACCTGACCGCCCTGTTCCCTATCGGTCGTACTCATGTATCCCGCGCATTGCGGGAAGGGCCAACCCTGAACAAAGAGTTGCAAGCCAAAAAGCACAAAGGCGCCAACTTCCTCATCACGCGATACAATGAATTCGTCGATGTCGAAGGAGCTCAAAGAAAAGCGTTGCTGGTTACCGACGCTCATCTTTACATCAGCGAAAATGAGTATGTCACAGCACTACAGAATCATGCGGGACTAAACAAGACTCAGATCAAGAACCGCATTAAAGAAGAGAAAGAGTCCGGTCGCTTAAATGATAAGGGCATACGCATCGCTGCCCGTTTCACATTGAATGGGGCGCCTGCTCCAGTGGTTGCAGGAAACCTCATACCCTTCCATGGATTACCGATATACATCAACGGACAGACTGAAGAAGAAGGAATGCCAGCAACCATCCAGTCTCAGATTTATACTGATGTTTCCTATGACAAGTCGCTTTATCCTCAAATTTTCACCGAGGAAACAGGCGTTCAGCTTCCACCGGAAATCGATTGGTTGTGCGCTTGGAACAAAGGCCTTAATGAAGAGTCTATTCTCGAAAAGATCTGCGATGGCTATCCCGAAAAGAATTTCATGGGATTGCGTGCATTCGGTCATGATCATCCTATTATCCTGATCAAAGGCGCTGCTGAATCGGGCGCCCGCAACCTTAAGGTCTATGACGTACAAGACGATCATGCCCGTATCAATGACGATGAATTGCTGGCAGCTGCCCGTTTCATTTATGATATCTCACGCGGTCAGAACGTGGTTATTCAGGAGGCAATCTTTACCAATCCGGAACTTTGGGCTTCGCCTGAATTAATGGAAAGCTTCATTGAACGCCAGGTGCTTGATTGGAATACTCCAGTAAATCGCGACGTCTATCCCCGGTCTCAGATATACGGCTCCATGCGGATCGTGGCCTCTTCTTCTCATCCTTCGAAGAAATACGACACCGCTTTCCCGATTTCGTTAATGAGTCTTCAGGTGGCTACAAATGTAGGCCGCGGCGGCACTCTGGAACCTGTTCTGGAAAGTTACATCCAGAAACAATTCCGCAAACAAATTCTTAATGGATTGCATGCGGAAGGCCCGAAACTGATGAAAGCCATGACCGCTTATGTGGATAAAAATGGCGCCGAATGGGAAAAAGTCACTGGTAAGAAAATCGGCCAAGACCTTCGCGGAGTCTCCTATGGATGGGCTAACTACCTGATGAACGACTATGTCATCACGCCTGTCTTCGAGAAGCGAGGACGCCTGGTCGATATCAAGCCGATCTTTGATGATGAAGGACGCCGCATCGGATCAACCCCAATCCTGCAGGATGAAGCAGGACGCTTTGAAGGTAAAATCATCGATTGGAATTTCATTCTTCTTGAACCAAATGTTGGCATTGGTCTTTGGGACCGCTATAACCTGCGCGAGCAAGTCAACGAACAAAACGCCAGCCGAAAAGAAGGCCGTAAGTTCGATTGGAATGCCGTAGGCCAAAGTGACCGCATTGTGCTTCGCAACTACGTTCTCAGCGGCGAAGATTATGTCAAAGCTAATTTTGGCTCTAAAGGCATTAATCGCGATAAAATCAACTACGTCTTGTAGAATAATTTCGTTTGTTCTACCTCCCACAATAAAGTGTTTTCGGGGCGTGGTTTATACCACGCCCCTTTTTTATACCCCTAGCGCCATTTTCATTAGAGTGTTTGTATATCCTTATAAATAGCAGATTCGAGAAATATCATCGGCTTATCCAAACTGTTGCATTGAAATGATAAAATGAAATCCAAATCCTTCCGGCGTAATTTGATCTTTAATTTTATCCTGATAGCGGCCAGTCTATTATTTTTTCTGATATCCATTGAATTTATTTTCCGTTTTGGATCTTTTTTCCACAATGCAACCTGGGCGGATAAGCAGAAAATATTTGTTGAATCATTTACCTATCCATTCTCTTATGGCATCACCCGCCCGAATGTCTCCATCCCCGATTTGAGAGAATACTTTCCCTCAGGTGAATTGCAGCCTGAAGCAGTAGCCATCAAGACCAATTCATTTGGCATGCGTATGCGGGATGTCAAAATTGCTGCGACACCCGGAGTAAAACGCATCGCTGTGATGGGAGACTCATGCACCTTCGGCTGGATGGTTCCCGAAGATAAATCTTATCCACGAGTTCTGGAAAATCTTCTCAATAACGGGACGAAAGAAGAATACGAGGTTCTGAATTTCGGCGTGCCAGGTTATACATCATTTCATGGCAAATTACGCTACGAACAATTGGCTAAAAAGTTTAAGCCGGATTTGCTCGTACTCGCTTTCGGATTTAATGATTCCTATGAATTTCGCTTTTCTGAAAAGGATTTTTATTCCCGCTTATCACAAAAGAATCTTACCGATGGAATCAAAGGATTTCCGCTTTTCATATATGACCATTCACTATTCGGCCAGTGGTTTATCAACCGGTTGAAGTCATTCGGCAAAAACGCCATTGAAGAAGAGATGCTGCGCCGGGCATCTGATGATGTTTGGCTGCCTCGCGTCAACCAGGAATCATACAAAAATAACCTGAGTCATATGATTAACGACATCCGCTCCAGCGGCGGCGACGCGATCCTGCTGCATCTCGACCTGCCCAATACCTTTGTGAAAAAGCCCTTGAATGAATTATCAAAGGAACTCAAGGTCGATTTGATTGATGTACAGGATATATTTCTGGAAAAAAGTAAAGATGATTATCCTGTAAGCAATATTGCTGCTTTTGGCTGGACGGCTGCAAATAATAATCAAAACGCGCAATTGCTGTTTCGCGTATATGTTCCTCAAGAAACTAAAATTGAGGACAGCATCTATCTACTATTAAACTCAGAGGATTATTCATGGCCATATCAAAAGAATATGTTTGATAACGGTTCTCATGGGGATGAACAAAGCGGTGATGGAGTCTGGTCATTAATAATTCAATCAGTCGGAGAGGAATTGATAAATTATGCTTTTTTGAATGGCCCGGTGAATGCCGACGCCCCGCTTTATGAGAATTCGCTGAAAGCATTGCGTTATTATCATCACATCGACCCAAGCGACAGAGAATCCGGTAGAACGTGGACTTCACCGATTCATTATTTTAACCGCATACCATTCGAGCATCTCATGGTTCCCGGCGATCCGATTCATCCCAATGCCCTGGGCCATGAGATTATTGCAGACTCTCTGTATCCAGTAGTCAGCCGGAAATTGAAAGTTGAATAGAATTATTTGGCAGATTGCAATTTCGGATTCATCCACCCTACCCATAAACCTTGAGTATTTGGACCTACAGCGCGGACCCCAAGGAGCAAAAAGGCGAATTTATTATTAAATTCGGCTAGATCAACATCAAACTCAGCGGTTGGTTGACGTCGTTGACAACCTTGCAATGGAAATTCTTTGGTAAATACCGGAGTTAATTTTCCTCCATAATTAACCTTTATTTCCACAATAACTTTATCTTCCAGGCCGAACTCATTTTGCGAGTCAAAAGCCAGAGCGGTGGAGAAATGAGCCTTGGAAGGAAAGATCATTCGCTGCCGGATATCAAGCAGATCGGCGCCAGTTCGCACCGCAATAACTGGTTGCTGATTCCATTTAGTAAGCCGCACCCGATCATCGACATCCGGCTGCTCGGCGCGGTCAACCAGATCCGCTTCGTCCTTGTAATCCTCCCACAGATTATATTCCTCAGGCGCTATAAATTTCGAGATGCGGATTCGCATCAACCGTTCAAAATTGGTTCCTTTCAAGGAAGGTTCTTCCAACTCTATCACCGTTTCGGTATGGCGCGTTTCTCCTCCATACGGGGGAAAGGTAGTGTAGTAGTCAATATTCAAATGCTTCATATATTCCATCATTTTATGCCAATGGTTGAAGCCTTCAGAAAACCCACGCAGGAAAGGATATATGTCTGAATTGATCAAACCCGCTTCGTCGCGGATAAAGCGGTTGGCATAGGCGCCTACCACTCCCAAGCCCGTGTTGCTGGTCAGGATGCGGGCGCCTGGTTCCAGGTTCTGGTCTATCCATTGCGCCGCTTTCTTTCGCACGCCTTCATTGATGGTGACATGGCCAGAGTAAAAATCTTTATCGCGATTGAAGCGCTTGTAATCAGAATAGCCAATGAAGATCACATAGGGAAAAAACAGAATCGAACAGGATAGAATTATATTACGCCGTCTACTCTCTTGTTGCATAATGTTGGCAAAAGTCTTGAAAAGATGATGCAGCCCAATTAATCCCTCTATATGCATCATGACGATTAAGATTTGGATATAGCGCACGAAATATCCACCAAACATGGGGCTGGCGCGAAAGGCGGCGCCATACAAAAAGGGAAATACAAATACTGAAAACATCACCACCCGCATGGAGAACCATCGTGCATTGGGCGTTTTCCGCCCACAGGCCAGCAGGAAAAAAGCGAAAGAGATAACTGATAACAACGTAAGCAACCCGAAGGTAAATGGCGTAATATCCTGAACCAGGGTTTGTTTGTAAGCTTCAGGAATAGCGAAGACGCCAGCCTTGATTTTGCCATACCACGGCTCAAGCGTAAAAGTGCTTCTATTGAGCAGTTTCCCATAATAAGTCATGGGCATCCACCGTCCGCTATGCCATTTCACGAATGATACATAGGGCACAGCAAACAACATAAATCCAGCCATGAATGTTAATATGGATGTGAGCGAACGCTTCCAAACTTTTAAAACGTTTTCAGATTCAAATAAAAGAGGATAGCCAACATAAGACCCAAGAAAGATCAGTGTAAAAAAAAGTCCTTCCGGTCTTGCCAGATAACACAATGAACATGAAACGCCCAGTAGTAAGAAGTTAGACGAAGCGCTTTTTAAGCCAATATGCAACGTCAATGCCGTTGCCATGAGAAAAAAAGTGGTCTCTAGACCTGATGGAGCGGTAAAGTAGATAGGTCGGCAAAACGCCAATGCAGCCCCAACGGCAAGGCTTATCGTAAAATTCCCCGTCAATCCATAGACGATGCGTTGCGCAAGCCACAACAGAATCAGAAAAGAAAGAATGCTCATCCACTGGCATATGGATACAGCGCTTAACCAGGGTATTGCCGCTTTGACCATAGCGCCAATGATCGTGAAAGCGAAACTGGTTACTCCAAAACTGGTCTCGTTAGGATTAAAACTATAACCATTACCATCAGCGATATTCTGGATGTATTTGACATATATGTAGGCATCATCTATGGGCAAACCATAAATATTATGCTTTAACAACATCGCTGCAATAAGCCCGCATAAAACCGGGAAGCACCATGCAAACAACATCCATCGTGATGGCTTGTTATAAGTATCTGAATAAGAACTTAGTTCATTCATAGTTATCGCAAACTCATTGGCGTAATTATTTTTTGATCATTGTAAGTACTATTACATAAAGCGATTGTCAAAAATATATTCGTTTATTAACACGTTTGGTCCTCGTAGACGCCACTCTGTTCTGGCTTCTACGAATCGCCAATCAGAACATTATTATGACAACTACTCTAAAAGTAAATCTTTACCTAAAGATTGCTTCATTGCGCTCGCATTAATAACAATTATTTAGTACAATAAAAAAGCTTGCTTATCCTCATATAATCATGATTCATAATGTTTTTCAATAAAAAAGAAAGAGCTTTTGGGAAAGGACGCAAGACCATGCTTAACGGTATTTTTCCTGCATTACCCACTCCATTTTCAGCGGATGGACTCACCTTGGAATTGGATAAGATTAAACCACTATGCGATTCTCTGATAGATGACGGCGTTAGTGGATTCTTCGTTTGCGGAACCACCGGCGAAGGCCCCTGCCTCTCTGCATCAGAGAAAATATCTGTGCTCAAAACAGCAGTTAACGCTGCCGATGGCCGCGCGAAAATACTTGCACAAATTGGAACCGCCGATCTTCCCGGGACGATTGAATTGGCAAATCGCGTCCGCGATATCGGAGTTGATGCAGTCAGTTTACTGCAACCCTGGTTTTTCACATGCGACAATGAAGCGCAATATAATTACATCTCTATCATTGCCCAATCCCTAGATGGATTTCCGATGTACCTTTACAACCTTCCCGGACTTACAAGAAATAACCTTGAACCAGAGACGGTTGAAAGACTAAGAAAGAATCACTCCAATATCATGGGGCTTAAAGAGAGCGGCGATCCTGAAATGCTCGAAAGATGGGCGCCATATCAATCAGATAATTTCGAAGTTGTCTGCGGAAACGACACCCAAATGATGAAGACGCTGCGCAATGGCGGTAAAGCGGTGGTTGCTTCATGCGCTAATGTCCTGCCCAGGACTTTCAGGGGTCTTTTAGATGCAGTCCAGGCCTGCGACTGGGAAAAAGCCCAGGGCTATCAGGATAATATCAATAAATTCGTTGATGTAATTATCGGCCCTCATGCTATTGCATATATCAAAGCATGCCTCCCGCTGAAAGGACTCGACGCCGGTTCAGTTCGCCCACCCCTTAGGAATTTATCAGAGAGCGAAAAGAAAGCGCTGGTAGAATCACTTAAGGATATAGAAATTAAGTAAGGTCTCTTAAAACGGCGCGGCAAGGGCTTCCATCGCACCCTTCGATCTTGAGCGGTAAAACGATAAGTTCATACATCCCCGGATCGATTGATCGCAAGTCCACGCCTTCAAGCAAGATGACGCCTTTGCCGCATAGTTGATGATGTACCGGATAATCTTCAGTTTCATATTTTTCGATGGAGTAATAATCAAGCCCCACCAGTTTGATGTCCGCTTGAGTCAAAGCTTTAGCTGCATCCAAACCAAGAGAAATATAGTCCATATGAAATTCAACATCATCAAAGTATCGACAATTGGACGTTTTGAAGAGTATACGCTCTACATGCGTTAAATCAGGAAGTTGCTTAGCAGTTATTATATCAGACGCATCCACTTGATGCACCAGCGTAGGACCAATCAAAACATCCAACGGAATTTGATCTAACCTGATCCCTTCATCCTCAAAGTGATAGGGGGCGTCCAGGTGGGTTCCGAAGTGAGAGCCGATGTTTAAAAGGGAGACATTACATGAATCACCCGCTGTAACGGCGCTGACTATTTCCCGGGAAAAAGGGGCATCGCCAGGCCAGGGAGGCATGTCAGGCCGTATGGGTAGGGTGATGTCGTATAGGGTCATAGATCTCAGCCGGTGGGTCATAAAGCGCGACCCTACGGGAATCAAGTGGTTTCTGAAGTGGTTTTGATGGGCGTCGCTTCACTTTTACCCATCCTCAAATATTCCTACAAGGCTACAGCGTGTTTCTTTTCGTTCTGAATAGTGATTTGTGGTTCCAGATTCGGGGTAGGAATTGGAAGCCCTTTTTCTTTCAACAAATCAACGTATTCCTTCATCCCGTGCTTCGCTTTATACAAACAGTCTTCCACCGAATGACCGATCCCTGTAAATCCTTCCAGGTCGGGGGAATAAAAACCAAAATAATCGGGTTCAGAGGTGGCTTCGATAATTAAAGAATAAGGTATTTCAATCATCCTATTTGTTTCCTTTGTCTTCTAATCCGGCTGCTTTCAAAATGCTAAAGCAAGCACCTTTTGGGATTTCTTTCGAACCATGAAAATCAAGACGAATGAGTTTGTTCCAACCGGGTTTCCCATAATAACGAATGGATCCCTTTTCTTTCACAATTCAGAAACCGTCTTTTTCCAATAGTCGCACTAATTCGCTGAATTTCAAATCGTAACTCCAGATTATCGAATGGATTCCATGTGGCTTGAAAGTAAGTTGCCTTTGTTTGGATTCCTTTTTTCATTGCAAGAAATTATAGTCTTGACAAACCTGTCGTCAAAAAATACATTCTATACACTGAACGGAAAAAGTATCATGAAAACAATAATATTTCACGATTCAAATGGTAGGTTGAAAAGACGCGATCCGCACAATTCGGATTCATTAAATTAAGTAATTCTAAATTTCCCCTCACCCTCACCCTTGCCCTCTCCCGACGGGAGAGGGCATTTGTTTGCCCAGGATTTCCTGTTGATAATAATCCTAGCTGTCTTCGTCGGTTTTGCTTTTCGCCTTAGTATCAGTCAAAGATATTTTTCCATGTAAATACTGCAAGGCAACCTTCAGCTGCGGATCGCGTTCTGTGATTACCTGGATTCGGGGAACATTATGATAATCTTTATCTTTGATTACATTCCACTCTTCTTCGGTAATGTGATCTACTTCTATATCTGGTTGTATGCCAATTCCATGAATGCAAATATTTGAAGGCGTATAATATTTGGCGACTGTTAATCTGAGACCGGCGCCTTGATTAAGGGCGAATACTTCCTGAACCGAACCTTTGCCAAAACTCTTTTTTCCGATAATAAATGCCCGTTGGTTATCTTTCAAAGCGCCCGTAACAACTTCAGAGGCGCTGGCGGAATATTCATTCATCAGGATGACCATCTCAATATCACTGAAATCATCCTTGCCAACATATTGGCTTTTAAAAAAATGATGCGGTTTGGAACTTCTCCCGAGAGTATAAGTAATCAATTCGTCCTTCTTAAGAAATAAATCCGCCACTTTAACTGCTTGATCAAGATATCCGCCCGGATTAGTACGCAGATCGAAAATAAGTTTCTTCATCCCTTCAGTTTTCAAATAGCGTAATGCTTCCAGGACATCTTCGCTTGCATGCGCATTAAAACTATATAAACGAATATAGCCAATTTCCTCATCCAGCATCTCTTTGCGTATCTGGAGATCAGGATTTATCGGTTCCCTTTCAAGATTGAATTCTAATAGCTCTGGAGAACCCGATCTTTTGATTTTCAGAAAGACTTTAGTACCTTCTTCACCTTTTATCATTTCAATTGCTTTTAGAAGTTTGTCTGATCCCGGCCCATCCCAGTCTTTAAAAAATTCGTCGCTGACCGCGACGATCACGTCACCAGCGAGTATTCCACTTCTATCCGCCGGAGTGCCGGGTAAGGGAGAGACGACGAGTACGCCTTCATCTTTTTCATTATCCCATTCAACGCTGATGCCTACGCCATAAAATTGCTTCTCTTTATCCGGCACGCCAGATAGAACCCGCTGTAATTCCTTATGTTCTTCAGTAGGAAGATATTGGCTATAAGGATCATCAAGAGACCAGACAAGACCTTGAGTCACTTTGTTCCATAATTCACGAATAGTAGGAGTGGCGTCATCAGGTCTGATAGAAGCCGTTTTTTCAAGAGTTTCTGTGATGCGATTGGCATAGAAATTACGAATTTCTTTTGAACTTGATGAGACTATTGTACCGGATGCGATTATATCCGTTGCTGGAAGCACTCTTTCCAGGCTTATCCAGGCTTTTTTATATAATTCTGCCTGATCAGTTTCAGCATCAAATTTATCCTGAATTAATTTTGTAACTTGAAAAAAGTTATTCAGGCCTGTATTAAAATCTAACGATGAATTGGCAGCCCAAAGGGTAGAGCCTCCAATAATTTGACTCGACAGAAATAGTACTATCCAAAAATAATAACGAAATTTCATTCTAGTCTCTCTCTCCACAATATAATCGATATATTTATTGTAGGCGGCCATATGCTAAAGGGGAAGCTTTCGCAAACCCACTTTATCGAGCGATTATAACAATACGTATTTACCAGTATTATTATAACAAATTACTTTTGACTTCAACTATACTATTCTCGGCTTTTCTTACCTTCTCTTTATCGTAAAACCAAAGGAGTAAGAACATGATTAATCATGGTCGATAAAGGCGGCTCCAACTGATCCATCTGGACGTCTTGCGCAAGCGCTTCCATCCAATAGGCCGACGCCGCCCAGGTTTCTCCGCCAATCCAGGAAACCGGACCAGAATAGTACCATATCTCCTTGATTGAATGTAGCGCGGGTTGTTTTCTGAGTTCCCGCATCATTTCGACGGCTTGCCGGGTCTTTCTATTCTCTAATTGGGTCTGAAGCAGCATTTTCATCCATTCAACCACCATCTTTTGGTTCTCTTGATACTGAGCCAGTTGAGTGAACATATAAGTCGCCCGGTCCAGCCGTTCTATGCCAAGATAAAAGAGCAGGATATCGCGTAAAACCGCCTCATTGCCGGGGATGATGCTGGCCGCCAGATCATAGAGAATTGTACGTGTTTCAATATCCTTTTCTGTACGTGCGATATGGAGCAGGGTTTGTTCGATGATGCCGGGAAACCTTAATTCCGTATTGCTCAAAAGATCAATGCTCTCTTTAACGCGCCCACTCTTGCCCAAAAGAAGCGCCTGCTGCATCCATCCCTCTGCGTATGTGGGCATAATAGCCGTCGCTTCTTCAAATTCAGTCAGAGACAAGTCAAGATATTCAGGTTTTTGGGTAATTTCCCACAATCCCCTGTAGGCTTTACCCATATATTCATGGATGCGGTAGAAGCCAAAACTCTTTTGAGAGCGCTTAAAGTATTCAATAGCCTTGAGTAGAGTCTTTTCATCCATACTCGCGAGACCATTGAAAGTAAATTCCGCTCCAAATTCATGCAGATGCTTGCCTTGATCGGGGATTAGCTTCAACGAATGCAGCATGTCCTGATTCGCAGCGGCCTTCCACATGTTGTATTTTTCCAAATCACCTTCTGCGTAACTCTTACTAGCCTCAATATTATAAATCCCATGTCTACGCGCGGAATAATCCGCTGTTATCATTAGCCAATTTTGCATACTGAGAATACAGAAGATTATAAAGACTCCGCCAGCCATTCCCCAATGGATTTTATGATCCCGCTGAGTAAACCATTCAGGAGACCAGCTCCATTCTCTATCGTTAATCTGAGACGAAACCAAGGCGACATTGGCGAGAAACAAGCAACTGGCGGCCGCCATGTGAAAAGGAAAAGCGAAAAAGGCCCTGGTCATCGTGGCAAGAGTTGCAGTGATGGCAAACAAGGCTAATGGGGAGATAGGTTCTTGGGTCAGAATCTTACGCAATGACCGGAAATGAACCCAGATAAGCCAAAGCAAGCAAATTAGCCCGACTATACCAAGTTCAGCCCATAACTGAAAATAATCGTTGTGTCCACGTAGGGTATGCTGACCGAGAATCGGCAATCCGATGTGGGTATCGGGATATTTAGTAAACCATTGCTTTTGATATTCAGGATAACGGTAAGGCCAGGCCGAGAAGCCTACTCCAGCGATAGGATTCTGTTTGGCCATAAGCAGCGACATGAGCCATACGCGGGGATAAGTGCCCGAAACCAGATGCTCTGGAGGCGACAAAAAGCGTGCGACAACGCCGGATATCTCTTTTTCCTTCAGTGGCGCCCTGACGAGAAAGACGCCTGTCGAAATCATCATCAACAATAATACTGCTCCACCGAACAGCCATTGCTTTCCGGGCATTTTAAGCTTGATTCCACTGATAGCCTTGGTTCTAAGAAGATAAATACCGCATCCCATCAGCAATACCAACGTAGCTGTCATCAGCATCAAGGCTACGCCCCGGCTGCCTCCGAGGTAAATCATAACCAAAGCTAGCAGAATAAATACGCCCAAAGAGAAAGACCACATCTGCCTTCTATAGTGAATCCACAGCATCCCGGCATAGATGACTGATATGGCCAGAAAAGCTGAACAATCGTTATTGTGCCCCATAAAGGCGCCAAGCCGTTGCCGGTCGTAATTTCCGCCAGAAAGAGTTATTGCCTTAAAGAATTTCCAGTTAAAACCCGGATCGGCAGTAGAGAGTTGCCGGATATTTCCGATTACCAGACAAACTCCACAGAAGATAACCGACCATAAGAATAGACTTCTTATATATCGATAACGAAAACCAGTCACCCACAACGGAAACGTACAGATAAGATTAAAGAACACCCAGTAATTACGCATGGCGTCTGCATTGGGGGCGGTGAAAGAGCGTATGCCCGCCCAAACGGTTAAAGCAAGTATGGGAAGATAATATGGGCTGGCGCTAAAAGTCACTTTGCGTACAGATATGGAATACAATCCGAACATAAACCAGGCCGACAAGGCAAGCACCTGCCCAAGCAACATTTTATGGATCAATGGATGCATGATTCCATTGTAATACAAAGCGGTTCCAATGATCTGGAAACATAGAATCATATAGACAAATAATTCCAAATAAGAAGCCGTAGTCGACTTATTTATCATATGCTTGGCTTGACGGCTTTTGCGTGACATATTTTATACTCCGCTATTTTCATCAAGATTATTATGCAGGGGGAGACGAATAGTGAACGTAGTTCCAGCGCCTTCAGTGCTGGCGACGTCAATCCGTCCCCCTATTGATGTAATGATCTGATGTACTATCGATAATCCCAGACCGGTACCCTGCGCTTTTTTAGTAAAAAATGGATCAAATATCTTGTCCAGTTCCTCTTTAACAATGCCTTCGCCTTCATCGGTTACATCAACAATGGCTTCTTTTCCACGGGTTCTCATATGAATCCGCAATTTTGCTTCGGGAGCAGCATTCTCCATACTTTGCAATGCGTTGAGAAACAGATTTACGAATACAGCGGATAATTGACCTTCGTTGGCGTATATACCTACTTCCTGATTGGGATTCTGCAATTCGATTATACGCTCGCCCGCTTGATATTTCACTAAAGAATATGAGTGTTGCAGTATATCTCTAAGATCGTGAAATCCCGGTGTATCACGCTTGGGAGAAGCAAGCGACAACAATCTATCAATCAGATTCTGACAACGCTTGGTCTCTTTCTCGATCAACTCGAACTCTTCACGGTTAGGATTATCTTCTCCAACTTTCTGCTTGAGATATGCAGCGCAGGATTGAATTACTCCCAGAGGATTACCCAGCTCATGCGCCAATCCGGCGGCTATCTGCCCGGCAATAGATAATCGGTCTGAACGCAGAACCGCCGCCTGCTTGGGAATCGCAGGATTCTCTTCCTGAGCGATGGCGATGCAATAGCGCTTATTGTGGAAAGTCATATAAGATGGGTATATTTTAATAGGAAGTGGAAAATTATCATCCGGCACGGTAATGGTTTCATCAATCGGCGTCTCCGCATGGAACCTCAGCAGCAATGCATTGCGGATGGACTGAACCGATTCGGGCCACACCCGGTTACCGTCTTTTGGCAATTGCAACATCTTCCGGGCTGCATGCGAAGCGGTTATCAATTCGCCCTGATCATCAACCAGAAAGAATTCCGTAGGGAAATTCTGTAATATTTCCCACCACAATCTTTTCAAATCCCTTTCTTCTATAATAGTTTGCCGTTGCGAATCGATCCAAGTACGTACTAGCCTCATATTGACCCACATAAAGATCAATCCGGACAGACATAACAGCATATCAGCCTGGAAGAAACGCAAAGGACCAATGGGGAATTCGATGGAAAAGATCAAACCATAAAGAAAAAAGAGTAGAACAAAAGCGGCAGGACCATCTATAATCCAATTTTTTAACCGTTGCAATTTGGGCGCTAATAATATCAAAGACAGTGGCGGGAGAAATAGAATCCATAAAATATTTCCCGCACTAGGAATAAAAGTTAAAAAAAGTACATAGCTAACATCAATGCCATACGAAAGACAATCGAGAATTAAAGTGGTGCGTCGGTGGTTGCGCTTATTGTCGCTTTCAGCCAAATTACGATGCGCCAGCCATAGCAGCAAAATAAAAACCAGGGAACCTACCGTATAAAAAATCGAAGGCAGGATAAATTTATATACCGCCGTCCGGTATGGCGAATTGGATAATATCCATTCATAAGCCACTGATGTCGGTATCAAAAACCACTTATTAACCAGAATCAGCCTAAAGACAAGCCGGTCTCTCTCATCGTCCGATGCAAAAACGCCATGCTGCTGCATTTCATCTACCCACCCGGTCAAAGAGTAAGAAAATAACTAGCTTGATTATGCCGGATTTACGCCAGATAGGAAACGGAAGCAAACAAACTAATAAGGATGTTCTTAAAAATTACCTATTCGAAGACGCAAATGGAATAAGCCTGAAAGGATATTTGCGGCCATTTAAAACCCAGCCAATAAAGGTGGATCGAACAAAATAATGATAACTTGCAAACAGTAGAATGAATGAAATAAGGTTAATAAGAAACAGTTTAAGCGTCCAATGCAATCCAAGATGGGCAAATTCAACTTGCAGCCATATCACTAGTGGCAGATGAACCAGATACAACCAATAAGAAGAATCAGATATATAACGCCATACTGCACTCGAATTACTGAAAAACCGAATAAAGCAACCCATTACTCCAAACACCAACAGCCACATCATCAGAGCATAAACGCAATTATAACCAAAGCGAATTAAGGCGTAATTTTCATGCTCCGTAGCTTTCTCATAATTAAGTATCATAAAAATAGCCATAATAATCACCGGCGCCGCCAATGCAAAATTGATCCATATTTTTTTAGCGAACAACTCTAGCAGATCAGCCTGCCGGTGCAGCATCCAACCAATCGAAAAGACAAAACCATATAGCAATAAAACTGGAATATGAGGTATCAGAGTTTTATCCGGCGTATCAACATGCCAACCACTCATACCCATTAAAAACAAGACAGTTGGAATAGCGAGAATCAAGATCCTCCAATGTGAGTGCATGAGCCAACGGAAAAAACGATCCATCCCCGTTCGCATCACACTACGACTATCACACAAAACAAAGATTTTCCTAAGGATAAAGAAAGCGATATAGATCAACAACAAATAGTAAAGAAACCACAAATGAGAACCGGTAAATGGAGATTGTAAACTAATTAGATTATCCAAGCCGCCCTTCAAAGCTTGCAGATAATTAACTTCGCCGGCCACTTTCATATAACCAAGAATAAATCCAAAAACCAATAGTGGACGAAGTATTAACCAACCTACAATGAAGGGGATCAGAATCCGTTTTATCCTATTGCGCATTAACGCATGAATCCCACGCCGATAGTATAGCAATCGGGCGAAGAAACCAGCGATAAGGAAAAAAATCTCTAACCGGAAAGAATGGCTGACGAAGATGAAAACACTCAGAAAATGACTAGTATGATGATCTTGAATAGCCCAACCAATTTTCATTGGCAGAAAAGAAATTGATGCATGAAAAACAATACCCAACAGCAAAGCAAAAGCCCGAACTGCATCAAGAGAGTGATATCTAATAGATTCTGGTTTATCCGTCATTCCTCAGCCCTTTGCTATATGAAGATAAAATCAAAATGACAAATATATAAGACGAATTATAGTGATAATTATTCAAGAGTAAATTTACCAATACTCTTCAACATGCATATTTCCCGGATTCTTTTTATCACCTTTAACAAAGCCCTTGGCTTCCATGATTGCCATAACTCCTTCAATCATGCCGGGATTGCCGCATAAGAAAATATCAAAATTATCGGGAGTTATTTCCAATCCAGAGCGCTCTTCAACAACGCCTGATTCAAGAATCGGTTGGATGCGTCCAGCCAGACCTTTCCAAGTGGGATCCTCATCAGGCCGCGATACGGCAGGAATATAGATAAGGTTAGGGCAATAGCGTTCTACGGAATTCAATTCATCCCGGTAGCCTAAATCCCATGAATAGCGGGCGCCATTTAATACAACAAACCTACGCTCTTTATTGCAATCCAGCAGACTACGAATCATGCTGATATAAGGAGCCAAACCGGTTCCCGTCGAAATTAGCAGAACATTTTTATGAGACGGCACATCCTGTAAGGTGAATAATCCGGTGGATTTTGGCCCAAGAAAGAGCCGGTCGCCAATTTTAAGATTAAAAAGCCGGGGCGTAAGTTCACCGCTATCAACCAGCGCGATATAGAATTCAATAAAATCTTTATCCAGACTGGAGGAAGAGATTGAGTAAGCGCGTTTAATTATGCGGTCAGGATTATCGATGCACTTGCTATCTTCAGCATCCAGGCCGGATCGGGCAAGACGAGGTTCTTTGCACATTAAACCAAGAACGGTGTATTGACCCGGCTTAAAATCAAATAAGTTTTGATCAGGAACAACGCGAATAATAATAAGACCTGGCGATATTTCGATCCGCTGTACAATTGACGCATTATATCCAGCCATAGGAATGCCTCTTTCATAAGTTAAAGAGAGTATTTTATTCGGGGTCGGCAATGAAAAGAGTAAAAATCATTGCCGACTGGCAACTATAAGATTATGACAAGATATTATAAATGAAAAAGGGCGTGCTTAAGAAGCGACAACCAGGAATTTTATGATGGTCTCCGAGGACTTGATCAACCAACGACTAGATATTTTTTTTAATTTCCCCATAACTATAAGCCGGGAGATCGGGATGAAAATAGTACACAGCGCCATCTTTTGGGGATTTTAACAACCGTATAGACGTACGTTGTTTTGAGAATCGCTCTAGCAGATTCTAGTCAAGAATGTAATTCTGCGCAAATTCCGTATAGGCGGTGATTTGCTGTTGGCGCCATACGTCATCATACCCAAGTTCTTCCATCATTAATTGAGCGACTTTTGGCGCCATTTGAATGCTGATCTTCGCTCCCAATAGAAGACAACGCGTACGCCGGGCGAGAAAATCCTCCACCGTCTGAGCAGCCTCGTTACGGACAGCCCAGATCACTTCACCCGCTGTTACGGGGCGGTCAGGATAAAGCCGCTCCTGGTATCGGGGATCGCTATCAATCAAATTTTGCAGAGCGGGCGCATCCGAACCATAAATCGCCAAATCGCCGAATTCCTCCGCATGTCTGTGATAACCATGGACGTTGAGTTCTTTAGTCACGCAGGGCGCTTCGTCCAGACCAGCCACAAACGACGCTTGATCAACGCAATCCTCCGCCATTTTCCGGTACGTAGTCCATTTACCCCCGGCGATAGTTACTAAACCTGACCGGGAAATATTAATCGTATGATCACGTGACAGAGAAGCGGTATTCTCTACCCCGCCAACGCGAACAAGCGGACGAATTCCCGCGAATACGCTGAGAGCGTCTTTGCGGGTCGGTTTTTTGGTTAGATACCTTTCCGCGTGCGTGAATAGAAAATCCAACTCTTCATCCAACGGACTTGGTTCGAGAACAACATCACTTATAGGAGTATCAGTCGTGCCTAGAATCACGCATTCATGCCACGGAATGGCAAACAGAACCCGGCCATCATCGGTGTGTGGAACCATGATGGCAGTTTCACCCGGCAGAAAAGATTTATCCAGCACAATATGAACCCCCTGGCTTGGCTCAATCATGGGCTGCGCATGCTCATCATCCATCTTGCGGATAGCATCGCTGAACGCGCCTGTAGCATTGATAACAACTTTCGCGTTTAGCGAATACGAGTCTCCACTCTCCATATCCCGCACTTCTACGCCGCTAAGAAACTCACCCGATTTCTTTAGACCAGTCACCTTCATGTAATTGATCAAAACGCCCCCCTGCCCGGCGGCGGTTTCAGCCAGATTGATCACCATCCTTGAGTCATCAAACTGACCGTCATGATAGCTGACGCCTCCGATAAGCCCCTTGGTTTCGAGAGTAGGAATCCGTTCGACCGTCGCCTCTTTCGAAAGGTTCATGGATCGCCCGAAACCATATTTCCCAGCCAGGATGTCGTATAAACGAAGGCCAATTCCATAGAATGGGGCTTCCCACCAGGTATAATTCGGGACGATAAAGAGTTGGTCATGAACAAGGTGGGGAGCATTCTGGTGCATCAAACCACGTTCTTTCAAAGATTCCAGAACGAGAGTGATATTTCCCTGCTGCAAATAGCGCACTCCGCCATGCACTAATTTCGTGCTGCGGCTCGATGTCCCGGCGCCGAAGTCATGTTGTTCGAGCAGAAGGGTTTTATATCCCCGTGAGGAGGCGTCAACCGCGACGCCGACTCCGGTCGCCCCCCCTCCAATGATGATCATATCCCAGACGAATTCAGGACGCCGCCTGATTGTATTGAGCATCTCAAATCGTTTCATAATCATTACCGATCAGCGGTCTATAGCGGTTAACAAAAATATATGCGCATTGAAAACATTGGATTTGTTAAAATTCCCATCTTTAGGGAACTTTTAAGAACAGCATTGATGCATATTATTTTGAGAATCGCTCTATATCCAGTCGCAACATGGCTTTACTATTATGCACAGGAAAGATAGCAATTATCAGGGGCGGCGATGAAATGGATTCAGCGCCGCCCCGGTAAC
The DNA here is from genome assembly GCA_963666895.2 of Desulfovibrionaceae bacterium. Taxonomy (GTDB): domain Bacteria; phylum Desulfobacterota; class Desulfovibrionia; order Desulfovibrionales; family Desulfovibrionaceae. The sequence continues at coordinate 441,184 of CAXXNS010000016.1, forward strand.
TATATTATTCAGGAAAAATATTGCAGTAAAGAAAAGGTTAACTTAAGAAGCGTCAACCAGGAATTTCATAATGGCTTTTTGTCCATGCAAACGGTTTTCGGCTTGATCGAAAATGATGGAATGCTCAGACTCCAGCACTTCATCCGTGATCTCTTCACCGCGATGAGCAGGCAGACAATGCATGATGACAGCATTATCAGGGGCGTTTTCCAGCAGAGACTGGTTAAGTTGATAATCTCCGAAGAGACCGAGACGCTGCTCTTTTTCTTCTTCCTGACCCATACTGGTCCAGACGTCTGTATAAATTGCTTCAGCGTTTTTCAAGGCTTTTTTGGGATCAGGCTGGAACATAACCGAGCCGCCGATCTCTTCCGCCATACGCCTACCCGTGTCAACTGCCCGTGCATCCGGTTCATAACCGGCGGGTGTGCTGACTACTAGATGAAGACCTAAAAGTCCCGCCGCCAGAATAAGCGAATTGCATACATTATTGCCGTCACCAATATAAGTCATATGGAATCCATCCAGATTTTGACGGCCGCGCAGCTGATCCCATAAAGTGAACATGTCGGAAACGATCTGACAGGGATGACCTTCATCTGAGAGAGCATTGATAACAGGTACCGAAGAGAATTCAGCCAGTTCGTTTATAGTAGACTGCTTAAAAACCCGCGCAACGATAATATCGACCCAACGGGAAAGGTTGCGGGCGACATCTTTAACCGGTTCACGCTTGCCTAAGTTAATATCCTGGTTGGTCAGATAGATAGCGAATCCACCCAGTTGCTGAATTCCCGTTTCGAAAGTGACCTTGGTGCGTAATGACTGTTTTTCATTAATCATTGCCATAGTCTTACCCGCCAGGCAATCCATAAAGCGTTCCCGGTGATCCTTCATATCAGCAGTCAGCTGAAAGATCGCATGAAGTTCGTCTCTTGTGAAATCTGTAATCCAACGGAAATCTTTCTTTTTCATGGTTTAACTCCAAACAGTCATTATAAGATATATGGGTTAGTTTTTTCCGGAGAGAAAAACATCTAACCGTTCAAGCGCAGATGTTAGAATCTGCTCATCAATAATAAGCGGCGGCAGGAAGCGTAATACGTTTGGTCCAGCTGGGCCGGTGATGAAGCCATCATTCAGCAAAGCGCCAATCGCTTCTGCAGAGGGGAAGGTCAATTCAACGCCTATCATAAGACCCATTCCCCTGATTTCTTTAATATGCTGAGGATATTTATCTTTCAGTTCATTCAAACTACCGATAAAGTTTGCGCCGATCTCTTTGGAACGTTTTGGAAGATTTTCTTTGACGGTAAAGTTAAAAGCAGCGAGTCCCGCAGCGCAGGCGAGAGGATTCCCGCCGAAAGTTGCAGCATGGGTTCCCGGAACCAATGAATTGGCCGATTCTTCCTTAGCCAGCATGGCGCCAATAGCCACCCCGCCAGCAAGACCTTTAGCCAAAGTGATGATATCCGGCTCAACGTCAAATAATTCTGCGCAGAACAGCGCTCCGGCGCGACCGAGTCCACATTGGACTTCATCGAAAATCAGCAGGATATTATTCTTATCGCAAAGTTCACGTACGCTCTGCAAATATTGAGCCTGGCAGGGATAGATTCCGCCCTCGCCTTGTATGGGTTCAACTATTACAGCGCAGACTGAATCATCGATAGCTGCCTTTAATGCGTCAATATCATTTAGTGGAACATGCACGAAACCTTCCAGCAGAGGTTCGAAACCCTGGTGATATTTCGATTGCCCGGTAGCAGCCAATGATCCCATCGTCCTGCCATGAAAGGAATTGTTCAATGCAATAACTTTATGTCTGCCAGACCCGAAGTTATCAAATGAATACCGACGAGCAAGTTTAAGAGCCGCTTCAACCGCTTCGGTTCCACTATTGCAGAAGAAAACACGGTTAGCTGGACTATGTTCAATAAGCATATCAGCTAATTGCACCTGCGGTTCAATCAGATATAGGTTACTGACATGAAGCAGGGTTTGCGCCTGTTGTTGAATCGCCTTAACAACTGCTGGATGACAATGTCCCAGATTATTAACGCCTAAACCAGAAAGCAGATCAACATAACGGCGGCCATCTGAATCCCATACGTGAATGCCCTCGCCGCGGACGAGGGCCATATTTCGTTGTCCGTAATTTGGCGTCAAAACTTCTTGCGCCAGCGATTGTATGGATGTTGCTTGAGTTGCCATTATACTGATCCTTCATAATTAAGATTTAAACAACTTGACTTTAAAAGTCATTATATTCTCTGATTTAAGTATTTAGATTTATGATTTGCTAGACATCAGGATATATTTGAGTACCTATACCCGTGTCGGTGAAGAGTTCGAGTAGAACCGAATGGGGCATACGACCATCAATGATGTGCGTCTTTTTAACTCCGCCCTCTAAACCTCTAAGGCACGCTTTTAATTTCGGAATCATGCCCCCGGCAGCGGCGCCCGATTCGATTAATTTCATGGTTTCGCTGGCTGGCAGCGAGGTCATCAATGAATCGGGATCATTGATATCTTTGAGTACGCCGGGAATATCAGAAAGAAGAATCAATCTTTCCGCATTAAGAGCTGCTGCAATTTCTCCGGCAATTGTATCGGCGTTAATATTATAAGCGTGGCCATCTTCTCCAATTCCAACCGGAGAGATAACCGGAATAAAGCCGCCTTCTTCAAGATTACAAATAATCTGTGGATTAATTGAATCTACTTCTCCCACATAGCCGATATCGATTTCGATGCTGGGGTCGGAAACACGGCGATGCACAATTTTACGCGCCCTTATCAAATTAGCATCCTTACCGGAAAGGTTAACAGCTTTACCGCCTTCTTGATTCATCAAAGCGATAATCTCTTTACCAACATGGCCAGTTAATACCATTTCAGCTATATCAATGGTCTCTTTATCCGTAACGCGCAATCCATCAATAAACTTGGTGTCTTTGCCAAGCCGCTTCATGAGTTCTGTGACTTGGGGGCCGCCGCCATGAACAACAACAGGACGCATCCCTACATAAGCCAGCAAAACGATATCGCGGCAGAACTCTTTTTTAAGAGTATCGTTACTCATAGCGGCGCCGCCATATTTGATAACTATGGATTTGCCATAGAAATTCCGTATATAGGGCAACGCTTCGATTAAATGCTCTGAGAATTGGATTCGATCCTTCATAGAAATATTCCGTTAAAAAACCACTTTGTTCAAAGGATATTCAATTATGCCTTCAGCTCCGGCCCGTTTAAGATCAGGGATGATTTCGCGAACTATTTTTTCTTCAACGATGATTTCCAACGCCCGCCAACCTTCTTTGTGAAGGTGCGATACAGTGGGATTGGTAATGCCTTCCGGCATAGCGGCAATCACCGCTTCAAGTTTATCCAACGGTACATTCATCTTGAGGCCAACCATGTCGCCAGCGTTGATAGCGGCTTCCAGAAGGATGCTGATTCTTTCGAGTTTATCGCGTTTCCATTCATCATTCCAAGCGTCTTTATTAGATATGAGTTTGGTGAGAGACTCAAAAAGAGTCTCGACAATACGTAAATTATGAGCGCGAAGCGATGAGCCTGTTTCTGTGACATCAACTATGGCATCAACCAAATCAGGAACTTTAACTTCCGTGGCGCCCCAGGAGAACTCAACATCCGCCTCGACGCCATTTTCTTCCAACCAGCGCCGTGTGGCATTGACCAGTTCGGTAGCGATACGCTTTCCCTGAAGGTCTTTAACGCTGTGGATATCCGATTTTTCCGGTGCAGCCAAAACCCAGCGTACGGGACGATCAGTAGTTTTGGAATACCTTAAAGTAGAGATGATATGAACATCAGAATCATTTTCACGTATCCAGTCGTGCCCCGTGATGCCGCCATCAAGGACGCCATCTTCTACATAGCGTGAAATTTCCTGCGCCCGAAGAAGCACAATCGATAATTCCGGATCATCCACTGAAGGATAATAAGAACGACCATGGACTGTTATGGTAATACCCGCTTTACGAAATAATTCCAAGGTGGCATTCTGAAGGCTACCCTTCGGAAGACCCAGGCGAAGCATTTTTTGACTCATGACTACTTTTGATCTCCGTTCCATCAATAATCGTCACTCTAGTTCCATAGGTAACGAGTTTATACAGTTCTTCTACGTCTTTATTATGCATACGAATACAGCCGGCGCTCTTGGCGAAACCCACTGTTTCGGGCGCATTAGTGCCATGAATTCCAAGGCTGCCGCCAATGCCCATCCAGCGAGAGCCTAAAGCATTTTCTGGATCATTAGGTTGAATCACGCCCCCGCCAGGCTTAAACCATGTTGGTTCAATTTCTTTATTAATAATACTATATTCACCCGCAGGAGTTCGATAACTCTGTTCTCCTACGCAGACAGGATACCATTTAATGAATTTACCGCTGGTATTACGTAATTCCAAACGGCATTGTTCTTTACTGATTACAATATGGAAAGGTTCTTTGGGAACCTTGAGCTTTTGTCCGGGATGCAAACGATTAGCTCTTACTTTATTGGCGCCTTCAATAAACCAGGCAGTCGTTTTAAAAACTTGCCCGATTTTCACTGCGGCATCACCTTTTTCCACAGTATACAACTGACAGAATTCATCTAACATTTTAGACCATAATCTCTCTGAGTTAATCTCAGAGAGACGATCTTTGGCAACCGAAACAACCGTAAAATCAGTAACCGATGCAATAATATTATAATATTCTTCTCGCGCTTTTTCCTGGTTATTATCATTATCAAGCGAACGAGCGACGCCCAACAATGCCTGGTCATGAAATAAACCACGGCCTTGATCTATGACCTTTTGGTATATTTCACGCGCCTGCTCCGGCTTGGATTGCAAAAGACTCTCAGCCTGACGTATTCTGGCGTCTAGAGCATATGGACTATCAGGAAAATCATCAGCGATTCGTTTCCATAGATCGCTTGCCTCTTTATGCTTGGCGCCGCTATAAGCCTGAGCAAGAAGATACAGCGCATAATCAGGTTGATCAAAACGCTTACCGCGCTGAACTACCGGCAGAAGATGTTGAATAGCTCCATCAAAATCTTTCGACACCATCAAGGCCTCAGCCATGTGTAGTTTGTCAAGATTATCTGTATTTATCTTGCGTTGATATATTATCAGGGAAGCCGTTCCCAAAGCGCCAATAACAGCAATCAGAAGAACAATAAGAAAAATATTTCGCATCACTTTAATAATTATCCTTCCTCGTTTTTTTTTTGCGTTTCAGGAGGGAATATCCTCAACAAAACGATTCAAGACCAACTGGCTGAAACGGAAAGACCCGTCTCAGTTGCGAGACGGGCAATCACGTTTAGCTAATTTATAGAAAACAGCGAAAGATTCCGTTAAGAAGCAATAGCCATCTTTGATTTTTTCTTGGCGGCTTCATCTGGCGCTTTATGACCCATCATCAAAAGGATAGGACTAGCGACAAAAATAGATGAATAGGTACCGATTACTACGCCAATCATCAAAGTAAAGGAGAAATCATGAATAACCGACCCGCCAAACAGGTGCAATACCAATACTACAATAAATGTAGTAAGAGAAGTAATCACTGTCCGGGAGAGAGTCTGGTTAATGCTGACATTCACCATTTCTTTGAAATTGAGCAGTGCAGAGGTGTAATTCTCACGAACTCGGTCAAATACAACGATAGTATCATTCAACGAGTAACCCAGCACCGTGAGTAATGCCGCAATTATGGGTAGGTTAAACTCCGTTCCCGTAATTGCCAGAAATGCCAAGGTGAAGAGAACATCGTGGAATAGACAAATCACCGCCGCAACAGCAAATCTGAATTCAAAGCGAACCGTAATGTAAAGAAGGATGCCTAAGCTAGAGAATAGAATGCAATAAAGCCCCTTCAACAATAATTCAACCCCGACTTTTGCGCCTACGGAAGATGAAGAATAATCATCATTAAACTTACTACCTTCCGGTAAAGCTTTCTGCAAAGCGTCAGCCAGAACAGTAGCCTCTTTAACTTCGCCCTCTTTCACGCGAACCATGATCTGGTTTTCTGAGCCTAAAACCTTCTGGACAGTAGCATCGGGAAAACCGGCGTCTTTAAGCGAATCACGCACGATCTGCTCATTGGTTTCATTTTCAAACTGGATCAGAATCTCTGTTCCACCAGCAAAGTCGATGCCCTGCATATTATCCCAGTCGTAAATCAGGAAGATAAAACCGGCAATAGCAAGTCCACCAGTGGTCAACATTAAGATTTTGGCGTTTTTCAATATCTGGTATTGCGGATTTTTGAAAAAGTGTATCGAACCAAGAGACAATGTCTTCATGCCCCGCGCAACCATAACATCCAGAACCACGCGAGTTACAAAAATCGCGGTAAACATCGAAATTACTATACCCAGCGATAGGGTTACCGCAAATCCTTTTATTGGTCCAGTACCAAACTGGAAAAGAACCAAAGCAGTAATCAAGGTTGTAAGGTTGGCGTCAAAAATAGTCATGAAAGCGCGGCCATAACCTTTATCCAGAATCAACTGAACAGTTTTGGATCGCTTGCCTTGCGCCTCTTCACGTAAACGCTCAAAAATAAGAACATTAGCGTCAACCGCCATACCTATGGTTAATACTATACCAGCGATGCCGGGAAGAGTTAAAGTCGCCTTAAACATGGCCATACCAGCGAGCAGGAAGAAGAGGTTTAAAATAACCGCTAAATCCGCAACAGCGCCTACCAAGCCATAATAGACAACCATAAAGATCAAGACCAAGACGCCGCCGATAATCCCGGAGTAAAGCCCCTTGTTAATGGAGTCGGCGCCTAAAGAAGGACCAACCACGCGGCTTTCAGCCACTTCCATTGGAGCAGGCAAACCGCCAGCTCGAAGAACAACCGATATCTGACGAGCTTCATCGAAACTATCTATGCCGGAAATGTTTGCCCGGCCATGACGAATGCGCTCTTTAATAACCGGCGCCGAATAGACCTGATCATTCATAAGAATGGCTAGATAGTCGCGGACATGTTCTCCGGTAATATTGCTGAAATTACGCTTACCGACTGAATCAAAGGCAAGCACAACCTCTGGCCTGTTCATGGAATCAACATAAACATAGGCATCCTGCAACTGATCACCTGTCAGGTTGGTTCGTTTTTCCAGTAAATAAAGATAACGATATGGCGTCTTATACCAATCGTCAGGTTCTTTTTTAGTTCCCCACTTAAACATTAGCTGGCGTGGGATAACTCTTTGCACTTCAGGTCTATTAATTACCTCATCAACCAGAAGATAGTTATCAGGAAACTCCACAGCGACAGCTGCCATATAGGGATTAACTTTAGGCGTTAGAGCCAAAAATTCTTCTGGCACAATCGAGTCGATATCCGGCAGTAAACGACCTAATTCGTTCTTATCAGCCACGATGTGGAAGGAAAGATCCGCATCAGCCTTTACAAGTTCTTTAACTCGTTCAGGTTCACTGACGCCGGGCATTTCGAGGACAACCCGATATGGCGGCTGCTTGACGAGAGCCACTTCGGACACGCCATAAGAATCAACCCGGCTTTCTAGAACCGCAACGGCGCTGCCCAAGACGGTATCCAAGCCATACTTTACGCTGGACTTGATCTGGTCTTCGGTTTTACCTTGATTTTGAAGGCTTTCTCGCAGTCGGGCTTCATATTTCTTGTCATCTACTTCGATAACAAGGTGAACGCCACCCTGCAAATCCATTCCAAGACGAATTGCGTCGCTCTTCAAATCACGGAATTTACGATTTCGGGCTTTGACGGCATCATCTAAAGAAGCTGCGTCTACGCCATCGGCCGCTATTTGCTCTTTCCATTTTACGATCCGTTCGCTTTCATCCATATTGCGCATTAAGGGATCGTAGGAATAAAATTCCAATGTAGGTAAAAGCATCCATAGAGAGAAAAGAAGCGTGAATACAATAAATACTATTTTCCAAACAGGCGCCCGCTGCATCGCGTAGTAATCTCCTTTGGGCGTAACAAAAAAGAATATGCGCATCCGATCACTTGAAAAGTAAAATAGATGCACAGAAGATAGAATTTACATTCTGAGGCTAAGGCTGTCAACGTGCACGAAAATAACCATACGATAGAAAAACTTAATAAATCCACCTCCGAAGCCCCGCTACAGGGCGATAACTCCAAAACACGCATATTAATAATAACTTATATCGGCCTTGCTTTAATACTATTATTTATATTACAAATACGCATCGCGCCGCCGGATTTAGCCTTTTATTATTCATTCGGCAGTTCGATAACTTACGATATGGATTTTTGCTTTGCCAATGATTTCGATAATTTCCCATTTGCTTTTCACGAAACTTACCTGACCAATATGGGTGTTCCCGCTAATGACTGGCCTATGGGAACCGGAGTGGTATGGCTGCCATTCTTTATTTTAGCCAGGTTTTTCGACGCCTTATGCTCCATAGCTGGCTTAACAACCGCCTCCCATGGATTCGGCTGGCTGGATATGTGGATAGTTACGCTTGGATCAACCTTGCTTTACGGCGCAGGCGCTCTATGGCTGTCTTACGAATTTTGTATTCTGGAAGGAATATCATGGTATTCCTCGCTATGGTCAGCATGGCTTATAACTCTCGGAAGTTCTTATAGTTACCATTTATTTGTCAATTCAGCTGATTCACACCCGCCATCGGCCTTCTTTATAATTCTGTTCCTATATCTGTGTAGAAAATTTGGACGTGAATCTGGTTTCGGAAACGCTATTCTCATCGGTTGTTCCATAGGCATAGCTGGATTAATCCGGCCTCATAATATGCTGTTCCTCATGGTTCCACTGCTTGATCAAGTGATAATTCATTCGCACATCGAGAATCATTGGTCTTTTCTAAAAAAATACACCGTTATTGTTTTTAGCGCATTTTTAACCTTTTTCCCTCAAATAATAGTATGGAAAACGCTTTATGGTTCATGGTTGGCGATTCCAAGATCAGGTGACGTTTTATGGTCTAAACCGGAATTATATAATACTCTTTTCTCAGATTTCCACGGCATGATATCCTGGTCGCCGATATTCGCCTTCGGATTAATCGGGCTTTTTCTTAAAAAAAGACATATTCCACTTCTAATTCCAATTTTATTACAGATTTATATTTATTCATGCAATCTAGCCTGGTGGTGTGGAGGCTCGTTTGGCAACAGAAGAATGGTATGTTGCACTCCGCTTTTTATTTTGGGACTTGCCGTCCTTTTTGACAAAATCCCCAAAAAATGGTTTAAATGCCTGACCATAATCTGTGGAATATGGACATTGGCGCTCCTGATTGCAGAAGTTGGCGGAACTATACAACTAAACCATTACCAACGTTGGAAAGAAATCATAAACGCCATTCCAACCGGCTTTTTACCCGGATTAATTGGTTTCG